>OY762897.2:0-590000 GCA_963666515.2 Binatia bacterium | reverse complement strand
TCGGGATGAACCCCGTGGACGCCGACGTCGAAGATCGCCTTCTGTCCGGCTTCCTTGATGACGTCGTCGATTTCCCGTTCGGACCGGCGGACCACCTCTTCGATCCGTCCGGGATGGATGCGGCCGTCGGAGATCAGCGTTTCCAGGGACAATCGGGCGATTTCGCGGCGGATGGGGTTGTGCCCCGAGATGATCACGGATTCCGGCGTATCGTCCACGATGAGATCGATGCCGGTGGCCGCCTCCAGCGCCCGGATGTTGCGTCCCTCGCGGCCGATGATCCGCCCCTTCATCTCGTCGGTGGGGAGAGAGACCACCGAGACCGTCCGCTCCGTCACGAAATCTCCGGCCAGGCGCGCGATGGCGAGAGCGATGACCTTCTTCGCCTCACGGTCAGCCTCCGCGGCGGCCTGCTCTTCCATGAGCCGGATGCGCCGGGCGGAATCGTACCTCGCCTCCTCGAACATCTCCTCCATGAGGCTCTTCTTCGCCTCCTCGCGGCTGATGCCGGCGACGATCTCGAGTTGCCGCTTGGCCTCGTCGACGAGACGCTGCGACTCCGCCTCCTTCTCGCCGAGGACCTGCTCCTTCCGCTCGATGACTCCTTCCCGATTCGACAGGCCGGTCTCCCGCTTATCCAGGCCGTCCAGCCTCTTGTCGAGCACCTCCTCCCTCGTCAACAGCCGCCTTTCCAGGGACTGGAGGTCCTTTCGAGTCTCCCGGACCTCGTTCTCGAAGTCGTCGCGCGCATGCAGGATCCCGTCCTTGGCGCTTATCTCCGCCTCCTTGCGGATGGTATCGGCTTCCCTTCGCGCCTCTTCCAGGATACGCGCGGCCGTGGTCCGGTCGAGGTCGCTCTGGCGCCGGAGCTGCTTCCTTCGGAACAGGAGCACGGCGACGGGCAACAGGCAGCCCACGACGAGACCCAAAACTAGTAAAACCAGTGAAGACCATGTAACCAAAACAAAGCTACCTCCCGGAAGCATGCAAACCGTGTGAAGGTCCGTCGCTATTGTTGCGACGCCACGCCGGGCGCTTCCACGCCCTCATACGCCGCACCGCATGCGATGACCCTCTTCTCCGTCACGATGGCGTCGACGGGAAGATCCCCCCGCTCCACGGGCACTTTGTCCACCAACTGGATTTCATAGGCCAGGGCGACCTTTGGCACGTGGAGGTCCATACCGCCCAGCAAGCGGTCGTACCAGCCCGTCCCACGACCCAGCCGGTTTCCGTTGCGGTCAAAGGCAACGCCCGGTACGAACACGACGAGCCCGCCTTCCCCGCGGCGAGGCAGGCTCAGGCTTCCGGCCGGCTCGAGAATTCCGTACCGGCCGGGAACCAACTCGGCCTTGGAGCGCACCCGGACCACGCGTGAACACCCGCCGGCAACCTTGGGATAGTACAGCCGCTTCCCTGTCTCCAGGGCCGCGCGTCCTATCTCCGATGTCTCGACTTCGTTGCCCAGCGGACTGTAGAGGGCGACGGCCTCCGCGGCCCGGTAGACGGGAAGAGCCAGCGCAAGGCGCTGAATCCTTTCCCCCCAGGCGCGAACCAGGGTAGACGAAAGAGACTCCCTTTTCGCTAGAATCGCGCCCCTGAGTGCCCGCTTCCTGTCCCTCATCGAGGACCTCACTATCGAGTCCTGAGCAAGGGCGTCGAGGGCGATGCGTGGTGAGGGTGGGAGAGAAACGACCTCGGTTCACAAAAAATCTGCCCGGGAGACCTGCCTCAAGCCTCCTCGGACAAAGCCGTCTCCAACCTTTCGATCAACCGGTCTACCCGACTCGTCACCACTTCGTGGCTGTCTTTGAGACGGTGGTATTCGTCAGCTATGTTGAGAGCCACGAGCATGGCCACGCTGAATTTGCCCCTTGGACCCGCCGACCTGCTCACCTCGTGCATCTTCTCATCGACGTACTCCGCCACCCTCCGGATGTGCTGCTCCTCGTCGTCGCTTCGGAGAGTGACCTTCTGACCCAGGATCTTGACTTCGACAGCCTTCTGCATGACTCCTCAGCGCCGTCACGAAAGGTCAAGATGCTCGAACTGGCCGATGATCTTCGTCAGCCGCTCTCGCAACGCGGTCCGTTCGCGCTCGTACCGCTGGATCCGGTCGCTCAGGCCCTTGCACTGCTCGTCCCGCTCCTGAAGGCGGGTTTCCGCTTTGGCCTTGGCCTGCCTCATCCTCTGATTCTGCTCGACAAGACGCTCGACCCGGAGTTCCAACTGTTCGAGTTTGTCAAGATCCATGACACAAGTAACGAACAAATCTTAATTTGATAGTTTAAGATTCGCCGGGCACCCGTGTCAAGCCGCACGAAGGCCATCGGGACTTACGCGAAGATTGCCTCCACGAACGCTTCCGTATCGAACTCCTGGAGGTCGTCGATGCCTTCCCCCACGCCGACGAACTCCATCGGGATGGCCAGCTCCTGCTGGATCCTCAGCACCACGCCGCCCTTGGCCGTGCCGTCCAGCTTGGTCAGGACGATTCCGCTGACGCCCACCGCCTCCTGGAAGATCCTCGCCTGCGCGACGGCGTTCTGACCCGTGCTCGCATCGACCACCAGCAGGGTCTCGTGCGGCGCCCCTTCCTGCACCCTTCCAAGGACGCGGCGCATCTTCTTGAGTTCCTCCACGAGGTTGACCTTGTTGTGGAGTCTGCCTGCGGTGTCGATGAGCAGGACGTCCGCCCGCCGCTTCTGGGCCGCGTGCGCGGCGTCGAAAACGACTCCCGAAGGGTCCTGGCCCGGACCGTGCTTGACGATTGCCGCACCGGCCCGGTCCGCCCATATCTCCAGTTGCTCGATGGCCCCTGCCCGGAACGTATCGCCGGCGGCCAGCAGCACCTTCTTCCCGCTCCGTTCCAGTTGGTGGGCGAGCTTGCCGATGGTGGTGGTCTTGCCGACCCCGTTGACTCCCACCACCAGCATCACCCACGGAGACTCCGAATACCGGCGCGGCCCGATGCCGTGGCTCTCCCTCAACAGGCCTGCGAGTTCCTGGCGCAACAGAGCGATCCCGTCGCCGTTGCCGGCGCCTTTCGATCCACGCACGGAATCCAGCAGCCTCTGGGTGGCCTGCGCCCCGAAATCGGCGCCCAGGAGCAACTCCTCCAGCGCGTCCCAGTCGTCTTCCGACGGGTCGGCGCCCGCCAGGACCCTCTCCAGACGCCCGGACCACGCCGCCCTCGTCCGCGACAGGCCCTGCCGGAGACGGGCCAGGAACCCTTCTCCTCGATCCATCGATCCGTTCCCTCGAGCCGTGACGCCGGAGATTGCGGGGCAGGCTACACCATCTCCACGGAGACGATCCTGGAGACTCCCGGGTCCTCCATGGTGACGCCGTAAAGTACGTCCGCCTCCTGCATCGTCTTCTTGTTGTGGGTGATGATCATGAACTGCGACAGGCGGGTCATCTCCTTGACGATATCGATGAACCGCTCCAGGTTCACGTCGTCGAGCGGCGCGTCCACCTCGTCGAGGAAGCAGAACGGGCTCGGCTTGGTCAGGAAGATGGCGAAGAGCAGGCTCACCGCGGTCAGTGCTTTCTCGCCCCCGGAAAGCAGGCTGACGGACTGGAGCTTCTTGCCCGGCGGCTGCGCGACGATGTCGACCCCGGTCTCCAGGTAGTCGTTCTCATCCGTGAGCGTCAGCGACGCCTTGCCGCCGTCGAACAGTCTCGGGAAGATCGCCCGGAACTCCTGGTCGATCTTCTCGAAGCTCTCCCTGAACCGCAGCCGGCAGATCCGGTTGAGCTTGGCGATGGTCTGCTGCAGGTCGGCCATGGAGCGTTCCAGGTCGTCTCGTTGCCCGGTGAGGTACTGGTTTCGTTCGGTGAGCTCCTCGAACTCGCCGATGGCCGCCAAGTTGACCTCGCCCATCCGTCCGAGCCGGGCTCGCAACTCCGCCACCTCTTCCTGAAGGTCGTCGGCGGTGGAAGCATCGTCCCCGGCTCCGGGTGCGTACGCCGCCAGGTCCACCCCGTACTTTTCGCGCATGTCGTCGCACAGATGGCGCAGTTCCATGGCCTTCTCGCTCTGCAGCACCTGGAGCCGGGCCTTGTCTTCCTGCCGTGCGTCGATGTCGGGACGGATCAGGTGGATGGCCTCCTCCACCTCGCGGATCCGGTTCGAAAGGCCGCGATACTCCTGCTGTCGCGACGCCACCTCGTCCTCCGCCTCCCGCAGCCGGACCCGCAAGGTCTCGACCCGCGACTCCGCCTGCTCCCGGGCCGCCCGCATCTCCTGACCCCTGCGGGTCATCTGCTCGATCTGGGCCTCGCGCTCGCGGAGCTGCGCGGCCAGGTCCGCGCGCAGGCCCACCCGGTTCTCGAGGTTCGACCTGGAGTTCTCCTCCTTCTCCTTGGCCGCGGCGGCCCGCACGCGGGAGTCGGTAAGCCGCGAGTCCGAGTCACGCAACTCTTCCTCGCTCCGGCGGCAGGAGTCCTGCAACTCGCGCAACCGGCAATCCAGCTCCGCCCGTTCACGCGCGCTCTCGGCAATGGCCGCGTCGCACCCCGTGATCGACGCGGCGAGGGCTTCCATCTCGTCCGACAGGGTTTGCAGCTCCCGGTCGATGGTCGCCAGATCCTGGCGCGAACGGGCAATGGCCTGATCCGTGCCCAGCAATCCGTGCTCCAGTTGCACCCTGGCGACCGCCAGGTCGCGGGCCTCCTCCGTCAAGCGCTGGCGTTCGGACTCCGTCCGCTGCAACTCGCGCCTTGCCTCGACGACGCATTCCTCCTGGCCCCGGACCCTCTCCTCGCCGGCGGCGACCTGCTGCTCCAACTCCCCGATCCTGCGGCGCCGCGAGATCGGGTTGCCTTCCAGGCTCTCCGCGCTCCCTCCGGTGACCACCCCCATGGGATCGATGACCTCGCCGTCGAGGGTCACCAACGAATGGCTGAAACCGTTGGAGCGCCACAGCCCCAGTCCCGCGTCCAGGTCCCTGACCACGGCAACGTCGCCCAGCAGGTAGTCGGCGACTTCCCCGTACCCCTCCTTCACCTTCACGAGCCCGAGCAGCGGGGCGATGACGTCCGGACCCGACAACGTGACCGGCGCGACGCCGTTTCTGCGCTCGAACCGGCGCGGGATGAAACCGCCCCGGCCGGCGGATTCCCGCTTGAGGTACTCGATGGCCTCCACGCCCTCGTCGTGTCCCTGAACGATCACGTACTGAAGCCGTTCGCCCAGCACCGCGGCCAAGGCCTTCTCCACGTCCGCGGGGGCCTCGATGAAATCGGCGACCACGCCGCAAATCCCATCCGATCCGCCGTTGCTCTGGTGCTTGAACATGACGGCGCGCACACCCTCCTGATAGCCCTCGAAGTTCTTTTGCAAGACCTCCAGGGAATTGAGGCCGGAACGCGCGTCCTGCAGCTCCTCCTTGAGCCGGGCCAGCGCCTCCTCGTGCCCGGCCAGGGCCACCCCGGCTCTCTCCACTGCCGCGCCGGCCCCCCGCAGGCGCTCATCCGTCTCGGACGCGCGCGCCTCGCACTGCCGGAGTTCCGCCGCCTCCCTCGCACGCCGGCCATCCAGGTCCTCGAGCGCCTTCTCGACGCCCCCGCGCTCGCGCTCGTTACCGGCCGACTCCTCCCTCAGCCTCTCCAGACGCTCTTCATGGGCCCGCCGGGTGTTGGTGAGCTGCGAGTGCGCTCCGACGCGGTCCACCAGAAGCTCCCTCTCGCGCTCGACCCCGGCCTGAAGGGCCTCGATGCGAGCCCGCAGGTCCGACACGTCCGATTCCATGCGCGTCACGCGCTCTTCCTCGAAAAGAGAGAGCTGCGCGAAGTCTTCGCTGGCCTTGCCCAACTCGGCGATCTCGCCGGCCACCGTCTCCAGGCGGGCGCCGGTGCCGACCGCGTCGGCCTCGGCCCTGCGGACGGAATCCTGCAGCTCGCGCTCTTCACGCTCGAAGAACCCGATCCTCTGCTCCTCGCCCTTGACTTCCAGCTTGAGCTGGTAGAGCCGTTCCTGCGACGACCCGATGCCGTCGTCCAGCTCCAGCAACGCCACGCGGTCGCGTTCGCACTCCGCCTCTCTCGCCCGCACCGCGGCCGTCAGCTCGGTGAGCCGGTCTTCCACCGCGTCCACCTCGGCGCCGCGCCCGGCGACTTCCCGCTCCAACCCCTGCCTGCGGATGGCCGCCCAACGAAGCTCCCTGTCCTTCAACTGTTCCTGGAGTTTCCGGTAGCGCTCGGCCTTCCGGGCCTGAAGCTCGATCTTGTGAAGCTGCCGCTCCACCTCGCGGACGATGTCGTTGACGCGCAGAAGGTTTTGCCGCGTCCGCTCCATCTTCCTTTCCGCCGCCTGCCTGCGGCTCTTGAACCCGCTCGTGCCGGCGGCCTCTTCGATGATGCGGCGGCGGTCCTCGGGCTTCGCGTTCACCAGCTCCTCGACCCGCCCCTGCCCGATGATGGAGTAGGACTTGTTGCCGACGCCCGTCCCCAGAAAGAGATCGACGATGTCGCGCAGACGGCAGGGCGCCCGGTTGATGGAATACTCCGACTCCCCCGAGCGGAAGAGCCGCCGCGTCACCGCGATCTCGCTGAAGTGCCGGTAGTCGCCGGAGGCGCTGTGGTCGGAGTTGTCGAGCAGCGCAGTGACTTCCGCCATGCCGATGGGCGCGAGCCGCTCGCTGCCGTTGAAGATCACGTCCTCCATGGTCTGGCCGCGGAGATAACGGGCGCTCTGCTCGCCCATGGCCCATCGCAACGCGTCCACGACGTTGGACTTGCCGCAACCGTTGGGTCCCACGATGGCCGTGACGTCGGAAGTGAAATTCAGGACGGTCTTGTCCGCGAAAGACTTGAACCCGGAGATTTCCAGAGCCTTCAACCGCATACGATGAATCCCGCGCGATTCGGGGAGCCTCCGAAACGGGGCCCTCCATCGTATGTTTGTTTCACAGGCGGGGGGTTGGTGTCAAGCGGATTTCACAACATGAAGTGATGGAACGGGCCGCATACCACAACATGTTGAAGCGGTGAAACCGTCTACGCCTCCAGCAGCGTGGTGTTCCAGTAGGAGGCATCAACGGTGGAGAGGAACGGGAGCCACTCACGGTAGCGGACGTTCCCGCCGCCCTCCTGGATGAAGGGAGTCCACGTCGGCTTGTACGGCTCGCGCAACAGCTTCATGCGCGCTTCCTGGGGAGTGCGCCCGCCCTTCCTGCGGTTGCACGGCACGCAGGAGCAGACCACGTTCTCCCAGCGGGAGGTGCCGCCCAGGGAACGGGGGATCACGTGATCGAGGTTGAGCTGGTGGCGCGGCAGCCTTCGGCCGCAGTACTGGCAGGTGGACCGGTCGCGGGCATAGATGTTGTAGCGGCTGAACCGCACCTGCCGCTTGGGCACCCGGTCGTACCGCACCAGGAGTATGACCCGGGGCACCCGCACCACGTGGTTCACCAACCCGACCGATTCCTCGTGGACCGACACCGCGAGGTCGCTCCAGCCCTCGAAGTCGAAGGTCTGGTACTTCTCGTTGACGACCCTGGCGATGCCCAGGTAGAGGAGGGTGAAGGCCCGGCGTACCGACGTGACGTGTATCGGGAGATACGAACGATTCAACATCAGCACCTTCGTGTGCATCGGAGAACGGTCCAGGGCGACGCTCCCAGGACTCCCTGCGTGACGTGTACCAGTATCCACCAAGGCCCCTGATTGAATCATGACGGAATCTATCGCCCCCTGCGCGCCTTGTCAAACCGGGCCGGGGAGGCGGGCCGAGCCCTCGCGCCGGCGGCGCGCAGCTTGCCATTTCACCCGGACTGGCCTATCCTGAACCTTGGTCTCCCGGACAACGTATCACACATGCTCCACGTGCCGTCCGGTCCGGGGCGCTGACGCATGAGACGGATCCTCATCAACACCACTCCCCAGGAAACCCGTATCGCCGTGATGGAGGACAACGGCTTGGCCGAGTTCCTCATCGAGCGCAACCAGGAAAGAGGCTGCGTCGGCAACGTCTACAAGGGGCGGGTCGGACGCGTGCTCCCCGGAATGCAGGCGGCCTTCGTGGACATCGGCCTGGAGAAGGCCGCGTTCCTCCATGCCTCGGACTGCACCCCGGCGACTTTGCCGGCGACGGTGAACGGGAACGGCGACGAGGTGCTGCTCGAACCCGCTCCGGAGCAGGGCCGGCTCCGCATCGAGCAGCTACTCAGCCCGGATCAGGAGATCCTGGTGCAGGTCGCCAAGGACCCGCTGGGAATGAAGGGCGCCCGCATCACCACCCACGTGTCCCTGCCCGGCCGGTTCCTCGTATTCATGCCCAACACCGGCCACGTGGCCGTCTCCCGCAAGATCGAGGACGACAAGGAACGGCAGCGCCTGAAGGAGATCGTGCAGGGGCTTGCACGGGAGGATGACGGCTTCATCATCCGCACCGCGTGCGAGGGGCGCAACAAGAGGGACATTCAGAGCGACGTGCGGTTTCTGACGAAGCTCTGGGAGCGGATCCGAAAACGGCGGGAGTCGGCGGCGGCCCCCGAGCTGATCCACCAGGACCTGGACCTCGTGCCGCGCACCATCCGCGACTTCTTCAATGCCAACACCGAGGAGGTGGTGGTGGATCACGCCGGCGAGTACCGACGCGTCGTGGAGTTCGTCGATCAGTTCATGCCGCGCCTCAGGCGGCGGGTGGCGCTGTACGACGAGCCGGAGCCGCTGCTCGACCGCTACGAGATCGAGCGCAAGGTCCGTAAAGCGCTGGAGCCCAAGATATGGCTGAACTCCGGCGGATACATCAACATCGAGCAGACCGAGGCGCTGACCGCGGTGGACGTCAACACCGGCCGCTACGTCGGAAAGAAGGACCTGGAAGCCACCGTTCTCAAGATCAACCTGGAGGCGACGCGCGAGGTCGTGCATCAACTCCGCCTGCGCAACGTCGGCGGCATCATCATCATCGACTTCATCGACATGGAGCAGGCCGCCAACCGGAAGAAGGTCTACGACGCCTTGAAGGAAGCGGTGAAGCAGGACAAGGCCAAGACCCGCGTACTGCCCATCTCCCGGCTCGGGCTGGTGGAAATGACCCGGCAGCGCACCCGGGAGAACCTCGGCAACGTCCTGCTGAGTCCGTGTCCCTACTGCGTCGGACGCGGCCGCATCAAGTCCCAACCCACCATCGCCTACGAGATCCTCCGCGGCATCAAGCGCGAGAGCGCGCAACTCGACAACGGCGGGCGCGTCACCGTGCACGTCCACCCCGGTATCGCCAACTTCCTGTACGACGACGCCAACGAAGGCCTGGAGGCCCTGGAGCGCGAGATCGACCGTCAGGTGGTCATCAAGGCCGACTCCAGCCTGCACCAGGAAGCCTACGAGATCGAAGTGGGCTAGCGTATTCACCGGCGTTGCCGTACCTGCGAGGTCGCCCATGCGTCCCGAGCACACCGATCGAAAATACGAAGAAGAGCTGAAGTCCCTCCGCGACAGGATCATCAAGATGGGCGGCCTGGTGGAGGACCAGATCGACCGCTCCATCAAGGCGCTGGTGGACCGCGAAGCGACCCTCGCCGAGAGCGTCATCGAGAGAGACGCCGAGGTCAACCGGATGGACGCCGACATCGACGAGTTGTGCGTGCGCCTGATCGCCCTGCACCAGCCGGCGGGAAAGGACCTCCGGTTCGTGACCACGGCGCTCAAGATCACCACGGACCTGGAACGCATCGGCGACATCTCGGTGAACATTTCCGAGCGCTCTCTCGAATTGATCCGCGAGGCCCCGCTCAAACCCTACATCGACATACCGCGCATGGCCGAAATCTCCCGGCGGATGATATCGGAGAGCCTGAACGCCTTCGTGCACGAGGACACCTCGCTGGCCCTCAAGGTGTGCCAGGACGACCAGGAGATCGACGACCTGAACGAGCAGATCTTCCGCGAAACGGTCTCGTACATGATCTCCGACCCCAGGACCATCAACCGCGCCATGAAGATCACGTTCGTCTCGAAGTACCTGGAACGCATTGCGGACCATGCCACCAACATCGCCGAAATGGTCATCTTCCTGGTCAAGGGGACCAGCATTCGCCACGTCAAGGAAGTGCCCCGGTCCATCTGAGCGACGTGCGCGAGTCTGTGCGGGAAGCTCATGGCGGACCACATCCTCGTCGTCGAAGACGAAGCGGACATTCGCAAGCTGATCTCGTACCACCTCCAGCAGGAGCGCTTTGCGGTGGTCGAGGCCGAGAACGGCGAAAACGCGTTGGAACTGGTGCGGAAGGAGCCCCCGCGGCTCATCGTGCTGGACCTGATGCTGCCGAGCCTCTCCGGCCTGGAGTTCTGCAAGATCATCCGGCAAACTCCCGAAACCTCCCAGACGCCGATCCTCATGCTCACCGCCAAAGCGGGGGAAGCCGACCGGGTGGTGGGCCTGGAGCTGGGGGCGGACGACTACATCACGAAACCCTTCAGTCCCCGGGAGATGGTGGCCCGGGTCAAGGCCGTGCTGCGGCGGACCGAGTCTCCGGCTTCGCCCGATCTGGCCGACATCTACGAGAAGGGTCCCCTGAAGGTCAACTTCACGACCTACGAGGTGCAGGTCGCCGGCAGTCCGGTCAAGCTCACCCTCAAGGGGTTTGAAGTTCTGCGCTTTCTGATCCAGAATCGCAACCGGGTGCTGAGCCGCGACCAGATACTGGACGGCGTCTGGCGCTCCGACGTCTATGTGACGTCCCGCACGGTGGACGTCCACATCCGGCGGATCCGGGAGGCGCTGGAACACGACGACCGTAGTTCCGGGTGGATCGTCACCGTGCGCGGCGTGGGCTACAAGCTGGATGAGAGAGCCCTCGATACTTAGCGCTTAGCCATGTGGTATCCTGGCTACATCTCCCTGCGGGGACGCAACCGCGTGGCCGACATGGTGGCTTTCTGCCGCCGGGCCGTCCTCGACACGCCTTCCGGCGAGACCCTTCCGGTGCAACGCCGGGATGAGCTGGGGGCGTTGGAGGAGGGCCTCAACGAGCTGGCCCAGACGCTGACCCGCCGCCTTCAGGACATGACCGCGGAAAGCGAGAAGCTCCAGTCCATCCTGAGCTGCATGATGGAAGGGGTTATCGTGCTGGACACCGGCGGCAAGGTGATGCTGGTGAACGAGAAGGCCCGGACCATGTTCGACCTGCCGGCGGACACCGGCGCGCGGCGCCTGTCCAGCGTCGAGGTCTCACGCCATCCGGAGATGCAGGCCCTGATCCACGACGTCGTGGAAGGAGACGGCAGCCGCGGCTCGCTCCACCGGGAGCTGACCCTCGGGGACGACCGCTGGTTCGCGGTCAACGCGGCGCGCCTGGAACACTCGCGGCAGGAACTGCTCGGCTACGTGCTGGTGTTCCACGAGGTCACCGAGTTGAAGCGGCTGGAGCAGATCCGCGCCGATTTCGTCGCCAACGTCTCCCACGAGATGCGCACGCCCCTGACGGCCATACAGGGCTACGCCGAGACGTTGCTGCACAACCCGCCCGGCGACCCGGCGATGGCCAGGCAGTTCCTGAACGTGGTGACGCGCCACTCCGAGCGCCTCGGCCGCCTCATCGACGACCTGCTGGCTTTGTCGGACCTGGAGATGGGCAACGTCAACGTGAGGATGCAGCGCGTGGCCGCGAGACCCCTGCTGGAACGCGTGCTGGAGCTGTTCCGCCAGCAGGCGGGCGAAAAAAACATCCGCATCCGCGCCGACGCCGACGCCGACATCCCGGACATACTGGGAGATGAAGACCGCTTGCAGCAGTTGCTCATCAACCTGGTCGACAACGCCCTCAAGTACACCCCCGACCGCGGCGCGGTGGTGGTCCGCGCGGGCCTGGAGCCGGCTCCCGACGGCGACGGCGGGCGACGGCTGGCGCTGACCGTGTCCGACACCGGCTGCGGCATCCCGGAAAAGGACCTGCCCCGGCTCACCGAACGGTTCTACCGCGTGGACAAGGCTCGTTCGCGGGAGCTTGGCGGCACCGGCTTGGGCCTCGCCATCGTCAAGCACATCACCCAGGCCCACGGCGGCGACCTGAAGATCGAGAGCCAGTTGGGCAAAGGCACCCGGGTCTCGATCTACCTGCAAAGCGCCGCGCTGCCGGCCCGGGACGCTCCGGCGACGCGCGTGGTCGCCTGAAACGCCCCCGGATCGCTGCCGAACACGCGCAGACGTGCGATTTTGCTTGCAAATGCGCCCCAGTTCCCATAACGTAAGGGGTTAACGCCGTTAACCCGAGGCAGCCGCGCACGCTGCCATCGGCCACCTCACCAGGAGACAACGATGGAAGGCAAGAAGGTCGGGATCACCGAAACCGTGCTCAGAGACGCGCACCAGTCGCTACTGGCCACGCGCATGCGCACCGAGGACATGCTCCCCATCGCCCAGGATCTCGACAAGATCGGCTTCTGGTCGGTGGAGATGTGGGGCGGGGCCACGTTCGACGCCTGCCTGCGGTACCTGAACGAGGACCCCTGGGAACGCCTCCGGCTGATCCGGGAGGCCATGCCCAACACCCGGCTCCAGATGCTGCTGCGGGGGCAGAACATCGTCGGATACCGCAACTACCCGGACGACGCCGTCGAGTCCTTCGTCGAGAAGTCCGCTGAGAACGGCATCGACGTGTTCAGGATATTCGACGCCATGAACGACGTCCGCAACATGAAGACCTCCATGGAAGCGGTGAAACGCACCGGCAAGACCCTGGAGGCCGCGGTGTCGTACACCATCAGTCCGGTCCACTCGCTGCAATACTTCGTGGACTTCGCCGACCAGCTCGTGGACGCCGGCACCGACGTGCTGGCGGTCAAGGACATGGCCGGCCTGCTGTCGCCCTACGTGGCCCGCGACCTCATCGGCGCGTTGAAGGAGCGTTTCGACATCCCCGTCCACCTGCACTCCCACTGCACCACGGGCATGGCGCAGATGGCCTATATCATGGCGGTGGAGGCGGGCGTAGACATCGTCGACACGGCCATCTCCACGCTGTCCCACGGCACCTCCCAGCCCGCCACGGAGGCGGTGGTGGTCTCGCTCAAGGGAACCCCCTACGACACCGGCCTGGACCTCCAGCAGTTGAACGGCATCGCGCACTACTTCACCGAGGTGCGCAGCAAGTACAGCGACTTCGAGAGTCCCATCAGCAACCGGGTCAACGCCGACATCGTCGAGTCGCAGATCCCGGGCGGGATGCTCTCGAACCTGGTGACCCAGTTGCGCCAGCAGAACGCCGAGAACCGCCTGGACGAGGTGCTCCAGGAAGTCCAGGCGGTGCGGAAGGACCTGGGTTATCCGCCGCTGGTGACCCCCACCAGCCAGATCGTCGGCTCCCAGGCCACCCTGAACGTGCTCACCGGCAAGCGTTACGGCGTGGTGACCATGGAAGTGCGCAACTACGTCATGGGGCACTACGGCGAGCCGCCGGGCTCGGTCAGCGACGAGATGAAGGCCATGGTCCTGGGCAAGAAGGAACCCATCACCTGCCGCCCCGCCGACCTGCTGAAGCCCCGGATGGAAGATGCCCGCAAGGAGATCGGCGACCTCGCCGCCAGCGAGGAAGACGTGCTCTCCTACACGCTGTTCCCGGACGTCGCCAAGGACTACTTCGAGCGGCGGGGGCAGGAGCCGGCTACCGCTACCGCCTAACAGCCAAGACCCTGAGACATCTGGGCGTAGCTGGTGAGGGGGACCGCGCACATCCGGTCCCAGTCCGCCTTGTCGATCACCGGCTGATTCAACACCTCGATCATCTCGTCGAATTTGCCGAGCGCGGCGCAATCCACCACCGCGGGGTCCGCCGCCTTGCGGCGTTGTGGCCAGACGTGGTCGCGAGCGTGACGCCAGAACTCGCTGTCGTACCTGGAGCCGCAGGAATAGTGCCAGCCGACGAACAGGCCGTAGCAGAGCATGTTGTTGATGAGGAATCGATTGACCACCGGGGCGTCGCGCTCAAGATTCTCCGGCGAACGGTTGAGGCGTATGTGGAGGACCATCCCGATCTGCAACTGGGCGGATACGATCGCCGTCGCTTCCAGGGGCTCCATGAAGGCCGCGGCGTTGCCGATGCGGGCCACCGCGCCATCGTAAATCTGACGGTGGACGAAGTTGGGAAACGGAATGACCGCGCGTTGCTCGAATTCAGATACGCCGTCGGTTTCGAGGAACGCGTCGAAATCCGATTCGACTTCGGCAAGGCTGGTGACGTCGCGGTTGAAGATGTACCCGTAGGATGTGTGCACCGTTAGCGGAATGACGAATACCCAGCCGTGCGGACGCGCAACCGCACGGGTATAGGTAGGTTGCAGAACCGGGCCATCCCCCTCTTCCTTGATGGTCGCCGGGCAGCGGCGGATGACGGCGGTATTGGTGGGGATGAAGGAAATGTCGATGTGCCGGTCGGGATGGAGTTCTTTGGGGAACCCGCGGGCATCGAAAACCAAGTCGTAACGTTCCGGCGCCCGGTCCTCGAAATCCACCTGCGCGCCGCCCTCCACCCTGGTGATATCGAGCACTTTCGCGTCGATGTGGCGCGCGCTTGTGCCTTCTTCCAGCAACTCCGCCATCAAGTCGGCGGAAAGGTGATAGGCATAGGACACCTGTTGCGGCGTGAAGTAGTGGGTAAAGTCCCGATTCCGCCGGCCCCATCCCTCGAATGCAACACCGTACTTGCGAGTACCGTTCAAGCGCTGCTGGACGGTTTCATGGGGCAGATTGGTCAGTTGCTGCAGTTGCTGGACCAGGCTCGGCCAACTGCCTTCACCCACTCCGATGACCGGGATGCGCGAGTCATAGATGTGGTGCAGCTCGTGGTCGCCGTCGGGGTGAAGACGGGTTACGCTGGCGGCCGCCAGGGACCCAGCGGTTCCTCGCCCCACAACCGCGATCTTCCGTAAGGATTTACCGCCCGGCTGCATCACCCCGACCTGAATCCAATCACCACGGGTATCCAATCACCACGGGTCAAGCACCCGCCACGGACGCCATCAGAAGCTGAACGTGAAGTCCAGGCCCAAAAAGCTGTCGCGCCTTCCATCGTAAGTCAAGTCCCGCCTGTCCACCCCCAGGTTGGCGATCGCTTCCAGGCGCATCGTCCAGCTATCCGACAGGCGGCGTTTCAGTTCCAGGTTCAACGAACGAGAATCATGGCGGAGGTCGCCCAGGATGCTGGCCATCAGCTCGGTGCCCTGAACGTCGTTGAACGCAAGCAGGCCCGCGATGAAAAAGTCGTTCGCCCAGACGCTTGTCGCGCGGCGTCCGCGACCGTCGTAGAGCCACTCGGCGAAAAAGGTCAAGTCCGCTCGGGAACCGAACAGCGCGTAGAGGGTGCGCTCCAGGCCGAAGATGACGGCGCTGTAATCCTCCTCCTCACCCAGGAGATTGCGTGCTCCGCTACGACGAATGGCTTCCATCTTGTAAAGCCAGGGCTCGGTGGTGAGTTGCGCGTCGACGCCGAACTGCCGAATCTGCCCGTAGTACGGGATCAACGGCGCGCCAGTCACCGGCAACGGCCCGGATGGACGGCCGGCAAGAAACGAGGGTTCACGGCTTGTTCCTACAAAGGTGCTCAGGCCGAAATCCAGCGAGCCCACGGCGTTGCCGTAGCGAAATGCAAAATCCACGTGGCGTTCTTCGGCGTCACTCTCGTACAAGGCGTCCTCGTCGATCGGATGGCCCGATCGGTGGCGCCCGGAACGCCCCGGAAATGTGAGCTTGCGATGATACGGCAGCAGGAATGACTCGGCGAGGCCCCAGTCGCCCGAGACCGTCAGGCGCACCATGGGCTGACCCAGCTTGGGTCGATTGCGCGGGTGCTCGACGAGGTCCACCGAGTTGACGATATCCACGAGGTTGTGCGCTTCGGCCACGCCCCAGAAAACCTGATCGAGTCCCAGCCTTAGCTCCCAGGAATTCCCATCCCAGTCTCCGTGCACCAACAGGTAGGCCTCGCGCAGGTCCGCATGGGTGCGCTGCGAATCGGCGCTGTCGTATCGATAGAGCCCGGTGAGGGTGAAGCTGGCGTTTCTTGCGACCTCCCCGTAAAGCGCCGGCTTCGCCACCAGACCAGCGGTGCCTGAACGCTGACCCGCGAAGGCCGGCGATTCCGGATACCACCGCCCCTGCAGGCTCAGGTCGCCCGAAAACTCGAGAGGCTGCGCCCCGGCGCCCGCGGCAACCAGGAGCACGAGGGCCGCAATTGCGCCGCAGAATCGCATCAGCGGATGCGTCGAAGTGACAAGTGGTTGAATTCGCTCTCTTCAAGATTGGCGCGAAACCGGAAATCGGTCCACTTGAGCACCGTGCTCGCACCGGTCAGGTGATTCACCATCGTCTGTTCTCCTGCCCGCCAGTACCGGTCCAGATATTGCTGATAGTTCACGAAAGTGAGGGTCTTCAGGTGCGAGCCCCTCCGGTCGTAAAGCTCCATTTTCCAGGTCCGAAGCTCACCTGTATCCTGCCAGATGACCTTGCGGCTGTATCCGGACTTCCTGTCCAGGGGGACCTGCTCGGTCACCGTGCAAGTGAGTTCGCCGCAGGGCTCGTCGCGAAGATACTTGTAGGTGTATTCCTCCACCTCCTGGGCGCTCATGTCTTCATAGGAAAACTCGCTTCCCATGAACGACCCTGAACGCTTCGCGGCGTTGATGCGCTTCACCCTTTTCAGGGCCGGGAGGTACAGCCACTGGTCGTCCTGAGTATTGACGTGAGCGTGAGTCAGGAGGGCGGTTCCCCGCACGTCCCGCGGCTGATCGAACACGAACAGGCTCTTGTCGCCGTCCCCCGGCACCTCCAGCACCTTGAAGCGCATCCGCCGGACGCTTTCCCGACCGTGCCGGTCGCGCAGCACCATCGTCATTCCGGCGGTGAAATCCCCGAAGCCGTCGTCGCGGGCGCTTGCTTCACGCGCAATCCTGAGACCCTTTTCCTCCGGCGTTTCTTCCTGAGCAAGGGCCTGCACATGTGGCAGGCAGAAGCCCGCCAGCGCCAGGAGCCAGACACCGAACGAAGCACCCTGGAGGCGTGGGAAACCCTTCGTCCGGCCCTGGCCGAGGAAGCGTCTCCTGCCGGTTTGATTGTGAGGGGTCATGCGCAGGTCCCGTGATGGAGATACCGCATTGTACCTCGATTCCCCTGCAAGGTTAAAGGACTTGACCTTGCCGGGTCGAGATTGCATATTATCCTCCAGATATCCCCCAGACTTCCACTCACGCCGCATGAGATTTTCCTTCCCGTTGCTGTATCTCTGTGAGGAGGGTGCAGACGGTCGTGTTCAACAATCCATTTGACTCATTTCACAATACTGTTGCCGAAGGAAAGGAAGAACGCGAACAACTCGACCGGCTGCTGACGGTCTCCACGCCGCGGGAGCGTCTGCTCGTGGCCGTCATCGGACTGTTGTTGCTCATCCTCGCGGCATGGCTCTTCTTCGGCAACGTGCCTCGCAGCATTGCGGTGGAGGGCGCACTGGTAAAGCCTGGCGAAAGCCTGCCCGAGGGCAACCGGTCCGTCCAGGCGCTCGTCTGGATCGAAAACGACCTCGCACCGCACATCAAGGCCGGGATGCCGGCGGCGATAGAGTTGGGCAGGGCGGCCGGCAAGGCAGACACGCTCGACGGAGAGGTCACGACCGTTTCCGCGTTACCCCTGTCCGAGGGGTTGGCGGCGTTGAAGTCCGCGGCGCCGGTGTCCGTGTACCGCCTTGATATCGCGCTCGACAAAGGCATCGATTTTGGTGCCCTCGCGGATCGGCAATGCCGGATCGTCATCGAACTCGGCAGGCAGTCCCCGGCCGCGCTTTTCGGAATGAGGCGATCATAGGATGCCGCCGGCCGCCTCTACAGGGGCAAGCGACAGGACCGCGTCGGAGCCGTCGAAACGACGGGTCACCACGCCGCTTCTGTTGCAGATGCACGCGACGGAATGCGGCGCCGCCTGCCTCGGCAGCATCCTGGCCTACTTCGGGCGCTGGGTGCCGCTTACCGAACTGCGCGAAAGATGCGAGGTGAGCCGGGACGGCAGCAGCGCAGCGAGCCTCTCGCGCGCCTCCAGACACTACGGTCTCGAATGCCGAGGGCTCAGCGTACGCGCCGAATCACTGAAAAAGCTGCCGCTGCCTCTGATCCTGTTCTGGCAATTCAGCCATTTCGTCGTCCTCGAAGGGTTCGACGCCGGCAATTTCCATCTCAATGACCCGGCCACGGGGCGGCGCACGCTTTCCGCGGAAGAGTTCACCAAGAGCTACAGCGGCATTGCGCTGCAATTCAAGCGCGGCGCCGACTTCAGGCCGGGCGGCGAGCGGCCCGGCTTGTTCAGCCGATTGCGCACCTTGCTCGCCGGGTCATGGAACGTGCTTGCCGGGGTGTTTGCCTGCGGGCTCATGTTGACGTTGCTGGCGCTTCTCGTTCCCGCGTCCCTCGGTGTTTTCGTGGACGACGTCCTGGAAAACCACGGGCCCTGGAGCGGATTGGTGGCGGCCCTGCTTGGCGGCGGCGTCCTGGTCTACGTGCTGTCCCTGCTCAAGCACCGATTCCTCAAGCGGCTCGCAGTGCGGATTTCGGTGGTCGGCTCCAACCGGGGCCTGTCGCGGCTGCTGCGTTTGCCGGTGGAGTTCTTCGAACACCGGCTGGTCGGCGACCTGACGGACCGAGTCTCATCCATCGACAGGATCGCGAAGAACCTGACGGAGCAGTTTCTTGTGCTCCTCATCGACATGGCGATGAGCGCGGTGCTGCTCGTCGCCATGTTGGCCTGCGACGTCCTGCTCACGGTAATCGTGCTGTTGCTGGCCCTCCTGCACGGAATGCTGGCCCACTTCCTCAACGCGCTCCGGGACGTCCGAAGCCACGCGATGAGGCGCGAGCAGGGATTGCTGATCAGCTCCGGCATGCAGATGTTGAGTCATGCGGACAACCTGCGCATGACGGGGTCGGATGACAAGTTCTTTTCGCGCTGGAGCGGTCAGCAGGCGCGCGAACTGCGCGCGCGGCAGCTCTATTCCGAGCTGGCCTCCGTCAATACCGCGCTTCCGGGCCTGGTCGCCGCGCTTCGCGGCGCCGCGGTCGTGGGCATCGGGGGAAGTCTGGTCATGACCGGAGCCATGACCCTGGGGACGCTGGTCGGGTTCTACATCCTGGCGGAGATGTTCCTGGCGCCTGTCGGACGCTTTCTGGAGTTCGCCGACAAACGCCACGCGCTCGAAACCGATTTGCAACGACTGGAAGACGTCTCCGAGACCGCCGAGGACTCCGCTTTCAGCCGCCGAAGTCCCGAATCCGAGTCCATCCCCACGTTCAACGGCCGGCTTCAGCTTGCAGGCCGGCTCGAGCTGCGCGACGTCACCTTCGGTTACAACAAGAGCCGGCCGCCCCTGATCAAGGACTTCAACCTCGTGATCAGGGCGGGGGAGCGGGTTGCCGTGGTCGGTCCCAGCGGCTCCGGGAAGTCGACACTGGCGCGTCTGGTTTCGGGTATCTGCCAGCCCTGGTCGGGCGAAATTCTGTTCGACGGCCACCCGCGGGACGAGATTCCCGAGGAAGTGCTGCGGCGGTCCGTTTCCATGGTGGATCAGGAGGCGATGCTCTTTTCCGCGTCCGTGCGCGACAACATCACCTTGTGGAACCCGGCCGTTCCGAATGAAGTCATCATCGCCGCAACGCGGGATGCCTCCATCCATGAGGAAATCCTCCTGAGGCCGCACGGATACGCGACCCTCGTCGAGGAAGGCGGCGTCAACTTCAGCGGCGGCCAGCGGCAAAGGCTGGAAATCGCCCGTGCGCTGGTGGGCCATCCGACGGTGCTCGTCCTGGATGAGGCGACCAGCTCTCTGGATGCCGCGACGGAGGAATACGTCGATGACGCCCTGCGGCGCCGCGGCGTCACCTGCCTGATCGTGGCGCACCGGCTGAGCACCGTGAGGGACTGCGACCAGATCATCGTGCTCGACAAGGGCGTCGAAGTGCAGCGCGGCACCCACGACGAGTTGATGGCGGACGAGGACGGCGCGTATTTCAAGCTCGTCAAGTCAGGCTGATACAGGACGCAATGCCGGAATACACATCCATAGGCCAACTCGCCGCTCGCTCCGGCACATCCGTGCCCTGCGCCGGCAACCTGCCGGTAGACCTCGACGACGCGGATAGCGTCTGGTTCGTTGATCAGGGTACCGTCGATATGTTCCTGGTCGAATTCAAGGACGGGGTGCAGCAGGCGGCGCCCCAGCATCTGCTGCGCTTCGAACAGGGAGGGCTGCTGCCGGGTGTCGCGCCGGACGAACAGGACGGCCATGACAAGCACACCACGCTCAAGGTGGTCGCCAAAGGACTGCCGGGCACCCTTCTGAAACGCCTTCCGGCATCGTTGCTGGCCGAGGTCCATCCAGCGGAACTGGCGGAACAGACCGATGCCGCGCTGATCGCCACTACCGACACGCTTTCGCGTCTTGTAAGCCGCCTCCCGCGCGCGACCGCGCTGGCCGAACCCGGTCGGACGCAAACCCTGACCCCCTGCACGCTGTCCGTGCGGCGCGGCGTCGTATGGGTATCCCCGCCGCGCGGGGCGAGCCTGTTCATGGACATGATCGACCCCGCGGAACTTGCCCAGGCGAGCGGCGCGCACGAACCCTTGATACCGCTGACGCGGACAGGCTGGCTCGACCTGTTCGACGAGGCGACCCTTTCGGGCCAATCCACCGAAGCACTGGCGCAGCAAGGCCTGCTGCGGCCGGCGCTCGCCTCGTTCTACACGGTTGCCTTCGCCCTGGAACGCCTCAACCGCCGGCTGGCCGTGGTCGATGATGCGAATCTCGAACGCGAGCGGACAGCCAGCCGCCGCACGGCCGAAAGAGCGGCCCGACAGCGGCTTTTCAACATCTACGACCTGCCGGTGGACCGGGATGCCGGTGTCGAGGACACGGCTCTGGCGGACGCCCTGGAAATCATCGGGCGCCATCAAGGAATCGACTTCAGGATTCCGGCACGCTCGGGATCTTCCGATTCTCCCGTCGGCCTCGTTGACGTGCTGGATGCGTCAGGCGTTCGCGCCCGGCGCGTGCGATTCAAGGACGAGGGCGACTGGTGGCGCGGCGACAGCAACGCGATGCTGGCGTTCCGCAGCGAGGACGGCCGGCCCGTTGCGTTGCTGCCGGGAAGGTTCGGGCGCTACCGGGAAATAGACCCCGTCAGCAAGCACAGTGTCCGGCTTACGGCGGACCGCGCCGGGGCGCTCGAGAACGAAGCCTGGGTTTTCTATCCGCCGTTGCCGCCGGGGGACGTGAAACCCGCGGACCTGCTGGGAATCGCCCTGCATGGATCAGCCGCGGACTTGGCACGGCTGGTGATTGCCGGGCTCCCGGGCGGCCTGATCAAGCTGCTGCCGGCACTGGCGCTTGGATTCGTTGCGAATCACATCGTGGCAGGCGGGAGCGCCGGCGCGCTCTATGCCGCGGCCGTGACTCTTGCCGGCTTCGGCCTGCTCGGCGCCCTGCTGCACCTTTTTCAAAGCTCGGCGATGATGCGGCTGGAGGGGCGCTCGGCATCGCGGCTCGAAGCCGCCTTCTGGGACCGCCTCATGCGCCTCCCGCCAACCATTCTGCACCGCCATCCGGCGGGCGATCTGGCCATGTCGGGAATGACGTTCCAGAACCTTCGCGACGGCTTGCAGGGAGTCGTCGCCGACAGCCTGCTGTCGATCATCTTCCTGCTCCCGGTCTTTGGCGTCATCTTCTTCTACGACGCCACCCTCGGGGTCATTACCCTCGTCTTCAGCGCGGCTTCACTGCTGGTCGTCGTAACCCTCGGGTTGTGCCAGATCTCACCTTACGGGCGGATGATCAGCGCGGTACGCCGCGTTGCCGGGCGGCTCTTCCAGATCATGGGCGGTATCGCCAAGCTGCGTGTGGAAAACGCGGAAGGGTCGGCTTTCGCCATGTGGGCGCGGGATTATCGCGAGCAGAAACGCGCGGAGCTCGAACTGGGCGCGCTAGAGGGACACTCGCGGGCATTCGGCGCCGCGCTTCCCTTCCTCGCCGGCGGAATACTGCTTCTCGCGGTGGTCACGGTGGGCGACCGGAACGTCCCGGTCGGCGATTTTCTCGTCGTGTACATCGTCTTCATCGCTTTCCAGTCCGCCATCGCCCGGCTCGGCGAATCCTTCGGCGCCATCGCCGCCATGCTGCCCGCGTTCGATCAGATGCGCCCGCTGCTCGCCGCGGTTCCCGAATCCGAAGTCGAAGGAGAGCCGGTCGAACGCCTGGGCGGTGAAGTCCTGTTCGACCGCATTTCCTTCCGCTACGATCCCGACGGGCCGTTGATTCTCGACGATGTCACGATTCGCGCCCGTCCCGGCGAATTCGTCGCAATTGCCGGCGAGTCCGGCGCCGGCAAGAGCACCCTGTTCCGGCTGGCGCTCGGAATCGACCGGCCGACCGCGGGCGCGGTGTACTACGACGGACGCGATCTGCGGCACCTGAACCTGAAGCAGGTGCGACGGAAAATCGGCGCGGTTCCCCAGTCGGTGCGACTCCATCCCCAGGATCTCTGGGACAATATCGTCACGCACCACGAGGGACCGGGCGTCGAGGAAGTATGGCAAGCGGCCCGGGCCGCCGGAATCGAAAGCGAAGTCAAGGCCATGCCCATGGGCATGATGACCAT
This sequence comes from Binatia bacterium, assembly GCA_963666515.2. GTDB lineage: Bacteria > Desulfobacterota > Binatia > UBA9968 > JAJDTQ01 > JAJDTQ01. The sequence goes on along the minus strand of OY762897.2, from coordinate 567,368 downwards.
GGTCGGAGCCATCGGAGGTGTCCTGTCTGGCGGCGAGAGCCAGCGCGTCACCATCGCCCGGGCACTGCTCGGCAGCCCGCGGATCATGCTGCTCGACGAGGCCACCAACTGGCTCGACAACGAGAGCCAAGCCGAGGTCATGCAGAACCTGGGCCTCCTGACCTCGACCCGGATCGTGATCGCCCACCGCCTGTCCACGCTGGAACAGGCCGACCGCATCTACGTGTTGCAGGCCGGAAAAGTCGTGCAGAGCGGCTCCTTCGAGGAACTCATGGAGGTCGAAGGGGTATTCCGGGACCTCGTGAAAAGGCAGATCGCTTGACCCGATTTGCCGAATGGGTGCTCGCGCACCGCTGGCCGGTCATCCTGACCACGCTGTTCCTGGTGGCGGTGGCGGCAAGCGGCATTGCCCGCCTCGAGTTCTCCGCCAACTACCGCATCTTCTTCGACGAGGACAATCCGCAGCTTCTGGCGCTGGAAGCGCTGGAGAATACCTACGGGAAGAACGAGAACGTCGCGTTCCTGATCGTTCCGGACGACGGCGACGCAATGTCGCAAGACGCACTCTCGGCCGCCGTCTGGCTCACGGAGGCCGCTTGGCGGACACCCTATACGAGGCGCGTCGACTCCCTCGCCAACTTTCAATACACCACCGCCGACGGCGACGATCTGTATGTGCGGGATCTTGTGGACCCGCAGGAGCTGACCCGGGCCGAAGCGCGCTCACGAATCCGCGCCATCGCCTTGTCCGACCCTCGTCTCGCAGGCAGCATGCTGGCCCGCAACGGTGACGTCAGCGTCGTCAGCGTCACCATCGAACTGCCGCAGGAAGGCCTGCTGGAGGCCGTGGGCGAAGTTGCGGAATACGCGAGATCGGTGGCCGCGCAGGCGGAAGAACGGTTTCCCGGCATGGACCTTCGCGTCGTCGGCACGGTCATGGTCAACCAGACCTTCGTGGAAGCCTCGATCAGAAGCCAGATGATCTTCCTGCCCGCAAGCCTTCTGCTCATGGCCTTGATCCTCGGCATCCTCACCCGGGGTTGGGCCGGGGTGGCGGCGACCGGGATGGTCATCGTCTTTTCCGTTCTCGCGTCGATGGGTCTGGGCGCATGGGCCGGTCTGCCTTTTTCCCCACCCATCTCCCCGGCGCCGACCATCGTGCTGATGATCGTCGTGGCAAACTGCGTGCACCTGCTGGTGGCTTTGCAGCAGCGTCTGCGCGCCGGGGATTCCACGCACGACGCCATCGTCGAATCCGTCGGGCTCAACCTGCATCCGGTGTTTCTGGCGAGCCTCACGACGGCGCTCGGATTCCTGAGCATGAACTTTTCCGAAGTGCCTCCCTACCGTCATCTCGGCAACTTCGTCGCTTTCGGTGTCGTCGCCTCCTTCCTTCTCTCCGTCACCTTTCTGCCGGCCGTGCTTTCGCTTCTCCCGGTCCGTGCCGCAAGGGACCGCCGGCTTCGCGGACCCGCGATGAACCTCCTGGCGGATGCCGTGCTGCGCTACAGGAAGATGATCACCTGGGGATGGGTGGTGATCGTGGCCGCCATGATTCTGGCCATTCCGCGCAACGAGTTGAATGACGTCCTGGTTCATTTCTTCGACAAGAGCGTTCAGTTTCGGCAGGATACGGATTTCATGGACGAGCGCCTGAGCGGCAACACCGTGCTCGAATACTCGCTGCAGGCGGCCGCCGAGGGCGGTGTCACCGACCCCCGTTTCCTCGCCGACGTTGCGAACTTCGCCGCCTGGTACCGCGAGCAGCCCCGCGTACGCCACGTGGCGGTCATCACCGATACCTTTCGGCAACTCAACCAGAGCATGCACGGCAACGACCCGGCCGCCTACCGGATTCCGGAGAGTAAGGAGCTGGCGGCGCAATACCTGGTGCTCTACGAGCTGTCGCTCCCGCAGGGTCTGAACCTGAATAATCAGATCGACCGATCCAGATCGGCCACGCGCGTGACCATATCGGCGGAGACGCTTTCTTCGCGGGAGCTGCTCGAACTGAACGCGCGTGCCGAGGCCTGGCTGAGGGAGAACGCGCCGCATGTGGGCGGCGTCAACAGCACCGGGCCCGCGGCGCTGTTCGCCTACATCGGACAGCGCAACATCCGCGCCATGGTGGTCGGGACAATGGTGGTGCTGCTGGCCATCTCCGCCATCCTCCTCTTCGCCTTGCGGTCACTGCGGCTGGGTCTGATAAGCATCGTTCCCAACCTGGTTCCCGCGGTGCTGGGTTTCGGCGTCTGGGGATTGACGGTCGGACAGGTGGGACTCTCGCTATCCGTCGTGGTGGCCATGACCGTAGGCATCGTCGTGGACGATACCGTGCATTTCCTCAGCAAGTACCGCCGTGCGCGGCGGGAAGACGGCCAAGGCCCGGAAGAAGCGGTGCGTCACGCCTTCGACACGGCCGGCGAAGCCATGTTCACGACCACGGTCGTGCTGGTGGCCGGTTTCCTGATATTGCTGTTTTCTCCGTTCGTTCCAACCGCGCAGGTCGGCGTCTTGACCGCGATCATCATCGGCTCCGCGCTCATTGCCGACCTGACGCTCCTGCCGGCGCTGTTGACGGCAGTGGAACGAATTGACGCCAGGTGAACGGTCCATGTCAGTTGCGATATCAAAGGGCTTGACATTGCGAAATTGTGTGCTACCGTTTTGAACATGGATGAGAATAAAGGAGGACTGCCATGAGAAGTGGTGACGAAATGCTGAACCAGATTGTTGAGAAGTCGGCCCTGGACCCGGAGTTCAGGCAACAGCTTCTCGCGGATCCGAAGGCCACCATCAGTGGGGAATTGGGCATCACGATTCCCGACTCGATGAACGTCGTGGTCCATGAGAGCGACATGCAGACGGTGCATCTCGCGTTGCCGCCGGATCCGAACATCACCGAGGAGCAGCTCGAGGCCATCTCGGCCGGCCTTTGCTGCTGCTGGTAGGCCCATAACCGGCGTGTAGCCGGTCAAGATCCGGAACAATCCGAATCCGCATCCGTACACAGCTTGAAACAGCCCCCGTCACCCGCCATCGCGGGGTGGCGGGGGTTTGTTTTTCCCGTTCCAGGCCGGTGTCAAGGGGAGACCGCGGCCGAGAGCACCATGAACACGTAGGCCTTGGCCTGGCGAAGCTGATCGCCGGAAATGACCAGCTTGATGTGGTGAATGCCGCGCATCAGCACAAAACGCCCGGACTTCCCGAATAGCGGCGTCGCTTTCGAAACCCAGCCGGCCAGCGCCGCAAGCTTCTCCGGAACGACCACATCCTCCTGGCCCAGGGCTTCCAGGAACGGATCCCAGTCGGTCAGGCCGTCAAGCCAGTAACGTGAATCCTTTGTATACCTCTGCTTGACGATGAGCGTCAGGCCGAGCGTCGGACCGAGACCCTCTTCCCGCACGTCCACGTTCACCCCGGTCCTGACGACGTTCGCACGTTCCCTGAAGCGTGAAATCACGGCCTCCACGGCCGAGACCCGACCGGGCCAACCCGTGTTTTCAAGATAGGCACGCAGTTCCTGCTGCGCCTTGAAGCCCATGATCGCCAGGCGGATGGACCGTGAGCGGGACGGGAACACACCGAACGAATCCAGGCGGGTATCTCCCGGCTGCGCCAGGTAAACCCTTTCGACGTTCTCGCGCTCGGCGTCACTCCCCTCCCAACCTACGCAGGAAACGAGCGCGTCAACCACCGTAGCGACATCGTCCACCTGACCACGGGCTCCGACAATCGGGCGCTCGCCGGGCCGCAGGAACATTCCCGGATGCGAACGCTCCCTGTCCCGCGCCGAGCCGATGTCATATTCCAGCATCAACTTGCGGCCGACGATTTCCTGCAAAGGTGAATTTTCGGCATCCATTTGTCCGAACAACCGCGTGATGGCTCTCGCGGTCTCATCCGTTTCATCAGTCCGCGCGCGCTCCCGGAAGAACGCCGCGGTTCTGGTGCCGCTCGCGAGGGAGGCGCCGAAATCGGCCTCCGGCCCGGGTTCATGCAGCGGCAGCTCGAAGCCGAACGGAAGAGCGCCCATGGTGATCGGGAGTTGCCCGGCGCATTGGAGTATGCGCTGCCATTGCGGATCGCCCACAAGCACCGGCGAAACCTTTTTGCGGAAGTGCCCAAGCAAGTCCGCCATAGTGGCGCCCTCCTGGGCGAGCCGCCCCTGGGTCAGCGTGACCGCCTCGTCAATTTCCATGTCGTCTCCTCACGCGATGACAGGCGCGGGATTCAAATCGGCCTCGGCGAGGGGGCGCTCGCGGCGGCCCATGCTGACCGGCGCGTCGTACAGGCGCCCGGGCGCGAATCTTGCCCAGAAGTGGCGCAGGCCCGGCACGATGACCCGTACCACGGGCATGCCGATGTCGGGCCGGGTCTGGTCCAGCACCAGGAACTCCATCCCCCCGGCTTCGACAAGCGCGCGGCAGTGCTCCACGTCTTCGCGCGCGTCCGTCGATTCGATCACCGGATAGCTCCCGGCCTTGCGCGGAGAAACGTCCGCCGCGGGCGCCAGCCAGGAGCAGTCCGCGAGTCTTGCCGTCTTCCACCACCAAAGCGCCAGCGGATCATCGATCATGGGCCGGCCGTCCCCGCTTCCGGGACGCGGCAGCCAGGTAAGGCACTGGTTCAACTCGCAAACCGCGCGCAGGGCCGCTATGCGCGGGTCGGCGTGGGCTCCGGCGCCGTAAATGATGTCCTCGGTCTGGGCGTCCGGCCGGCGTGAGAGCGCAACGAACGCGGGAACGCCGATATCGGAGGTGACGTCCAGCATCCAAAGGTCCCGCTCGTAGCGGGCGTAATGGTCCGAGGCCGAGGCCAGGTACTCGTCGTCGAAGCTCGAAAGATCGACCGCGGGCACGCGCAGACAATTATACCACCAGATGGCGAACGCATCGCGCTCGGCCAGTTCATAGAAGCCCTGCAGGATGGCCTCTTCCAGGGTATTGCCGGCGGCGCAGCCGTTGGAATCGGCGATCAGGTCCGAGGAGCCGCGCTGCTCGGCCGGCATGCTGTAGAGCATGGACGTCGGCAGGTAGCGAGGCCGCTCCTGCGTGAGTGACCACACCGGCGTCCAGTCGATTTCGGCGTCGGGGTCGAGACGCGGCGGGACGATGTTGTAGGGGTGGCCCTTCGCGTTGATGCTCTTCGCGTTGTCGAGCTGACGGTCGCTGAACAACTGCGCATCGTTGGGATGGATCGCCTCCTCTCCGGCGAATTCGACGAATCGCTTGCGGACGCGGATCTCGTCGCCATGAAAGGCGCCCGAATAGCGCTCGACGGCCTCGCACAGCGCGCTGGCCTCGGACTGCTCTCGCGTGCTGCCCTTGCCGGCGCTCTTGCTGCGCAGGCTGCGCCGGAGCGAACTCAGGCTCCGGCTTCTCATGCCGAGATTGCTTCCGGCCCAGTAGACATGCAGCCAGGGATCGGCCTCATCGGTGGTGCGCGAAAGCCAGGTCACGACACCACTGATAGGGCTCACTAGGTGGCGGTACTTCGCCAGGGTCACTTCCGGCGCCACGGCGCGGGCGCCGCCGCTGTTGAGATGGGCTTTGGGACTCGCCTTCAGACACAGCGGGACCGGCGGTCGATCCGGCCGATGCAACGCTTCGTCGCCGCAGGCCGGGCACTGCGGCCGGCGCATGACCCGATGCTGCGAACTTGCGAAGGCGCCGACGTTCATGGTGATCGCGTGCTCGTGAATCGGTGCGGCCTCCTCCAGCACCAGCCATTTGACCATCTCCGCGGCGATCAGCCCGTACAGCGCTTCCAGCACCGCGGGCTGGGCCGCGAACGGCTTGAAGGCAGCCTCCTCGCCGGCAACGTTGCGCAGAAAACCGTGGACTTCCCGGTGGCTGCGCAGGCGGTAAGCCAGGCAGTCCCAGCAGGGTCCTCGCTTGTCCGCGCGAAAGACGGGGCCGAACAGCGCCTCCATGCCGCGCGGCCGCACCAGCGTCCACGGCGCTCCCGCCTCAAGCCGGCGCCGATTCACTTCCGCAAGGTGTGCTTCAAGATAATCGTCGCAGACGACGACCGTAAGTTTGGGACCGCCGGTCCCCACGCCGGCACCGCCCTCTTCCAGATGCCGGATGAACCGGCCCTCGTCACCTTCAACCGCGACGCGCGATTCCGCCAGCCGTCGCTCGACCCAGCGCGGCGATGCGCCAAGCGACGACCAGTAGGCTGCCCGTGGTCGGTCCATGCCGTGATCGGCGGAGACGACATAGCCCTTGGCGGAGAGCGAAACCATGGCCGCAAGAACGTCGGCGGCGGCATGGGCGCCATCGAGGGCGGCGACAATCTCGTCCGGCGGGCGCCGGCCGTCGAGCAGCGGCAGAAGATCGCAATACAGCTTGCCGTGCAGCAGGGTATTGAACGACTCGGAAACCAGCAGCGTCTGCTTTTCGCCGATATCGTGGAATTGCAGGTGCGGCGCAAGCGCGGGAAGCTCGACAAGGCCCTGGTCCGCGGGAGTCGTCCTGATCAGGATTCCGCGCCGGGGATTCGCGTCCGTTTGCGCTGGCATCTGGGTTTTCCGCGCCGGATCGGCTAGTGTCCCGTCCGGTTCATTCGCATGGCAAGATGCGGAGGCGTCATGCGCGGGAAAGAAGCGTATCGATCTCGGCGGCGGCGCGGGACGCGGTTTCGGCGACCGCCGCCTTGAGCGCTTCGAAATCCGCGTGTCCGCATGCGCTCGCGACGAGGGAGTGGACCTTCGGCCCCGCCGCGGTCACGTCAAACCCCTCCTCACCGATGAGGCGCGTGATGCCCTGCAAATCCCGCCACAGGGACGCGGCTTGCGCCAGGGGCTCCGCCCCCGCGCCATGAAGCACCCCCACCGCGGGCGGAGCCGGATCGTCCAGGCCCGCCCCGCCATTCGTCAACTGCAGGAACCGCGCGGCCCTCTCGACGTCATTCAGCCCGCCGCGCATATCGGCGTATGCAGACACGCCGGTTTCGGCGGCGTCTTTCCGTGGCTCGAGCGGCTCGCCAGTCAGGGACTCGTTCCGTCCGCAGTCGGCCAAGGCGTCGCGCCGTGCCTCGTCGAAGCGGCGGCCGATGTCGGAGTCGCCGCACTCGAACACGCAACGCGCCCTGGTGAGCACGGGAATGGTGCCGGAAGCAGGACTCCCGCAATGCCCGGCCAGCTCGGAAAGGGGCAGCGCCGCAAGGGGATTCGGGTCGGGCGCGATTGGCGAGAACAACAGACTGTCCCGGGCCAAGTCGGCGAGGGTCTCCCGGAACTGCCGGCAAAGCCGTTCATTGTCGCCGATCCTGCCGCCGGCGTGGACGAACAGCATGTCGATGGCAACGCCGGGATAAACTTCCCGGCTGGCGAGATCGCCCAGGAATATCGCCGCGGCCCCACCCGCGCCAAGCGGTCCGGACCGTTCGACCACATCCGCCACCACCGCGCCGAGCAAGGTCGAAATCGACGCTTCCGCGAGATTAGACAGGGCGGTCTTCGCCTCGGCCGGCGACAGGTTTCCGCGCAAGACGTGCATGGCGATCTGAAACGCCTTGTCGTTCGACCAGTTTCGCACGATCTCGGCGGTTTCCCTGGCATCCGCCGTGGGGATTTCGGCGATCAGGTCCTTCATCTCCTGCACGCCCATTTCCAGCGTCCAATAGAGCCTCGCAAGCCCGCGCCGCGCAATCGCCTCGGTTTCCCGGTCCGGCCCGAATCCCTTGGGCAGGTCGAGGTCGGTGAATTCCCGTTCCTGCAAACAGTCCAGGAGCTCGGGATTGCGTTCGATCCACTTGGCGAGCCGCGGGGCGGTGCCGAAGATTTCGACGATCGCCTCGAAGGCCTCCGGCCGCGCCGCGGAAATCGGGCTGTCGTAGGCGCTCCAGTCATCGATCTCCGGATAGAAATGCGCACGCCATTGATCCACCAACGGATCCATCTTCTCGAACCATCGCTTCGGCCGCAGCACGATGTTCATCATGTCGGCGTAGGTTCCCGGCAAGACCGGCGCGTCGTCGGCGCTCCGAACCTGGAGCAGCGGATAGTGGCGGGACGCCGCGGCATGATGGTCCGAATGGCGTTGCATGTTGAAGAACATCCAGTTGCTGAACTTCCAGTCGGCGTCCCAGGAATGGCGCGGCATCACCTTTTCCCAACGGCCGTTGGGCTGACGCACCCGCCGCAGACCGTAGTGCTGGAAGTAGTTGCTGATCTTCATCGAGAAGACACAGCTCAGACCGAGGAAGGCAAAGACCAGCACCGCCAGGATCCCGCTCATCCACCACACCAGTCCGTACCAGAACAGGACGGCGATGCCGTAGCGCCAGAACTGATTGCTGTAATGCCACCGCGGCAGACCGCGCCGCGCCAGGCGTTCGCCGGCGAAGTCCCAGGAGTTGGTGACGTTGCTTACGATCTCCCTGGGGAAATATCTCCAGAAACTTTCCCCCTTTGGAGCGGATCCCACATCAAGGGGCGTGCCGACCTTGGCATGGTGGATGTAGACATGTTCCGTCGAATATTGCGGATAGGAAGCGGAGGCGAGCAGGAATTCTCCGAGCCGCCGTTCCCAGGTAGAGCGCCGGTGAATCAACTCGTGACCGACCACGAAGACAGCCTGTGCTTCCATGGTGAGAAGGATCACCAGGATCACGGCTTCCCAGATCGCGAACTGATTCGCGACAAGGATCTGCCACATGCCGAAAACAAGCGTCGCCGGCCACAGAAACGCCCAGGTCCAGACCGGCAGATTGTGCCAGAGCAACCGGCGTTCCGGCGTGTTCTCCGGATCCATGTTGCGGCCGTCGGGACCGAGCGCCCGATCAAGCGGACCCACGACGCTCATGAAGAGAAAAGGCGGCAACAACCACCAGCCGCCGTACATCACGGCAGCAAGCAGCAGCGGAAAAATGCCCAGTGGCAGGTAATGCGGCAGGGCGTTACGTATCGACGGCTCAATGGGCTGGGTGACGTCAGCGTTGTCTGGGCCCAAGCCGCCACCTACGGCTGTATCTTGCGACATGGCAGCTTTCCTGACGGACTGTTCCTCCCCGGCATCAAGGTACGATGTTACCACCGCATAGAGTAACCCGCAAAGGCTTCAGGCCCTCAAGACTTCGGCGAGACGCTCCAGAGCTTCGATGCAAAACGCGGAGGTCACGGCTTCGGAGCCATGCCCGATCTGCCCGAACGTGCCCCACTTCAACGTTTGGTCGCCGAACGCGAGAAGCTCCGGCCAGCTACCGTCTTCACGTTGCGAACCGATGAACCTTTCCACCTCGCGTTTGGCGTCGATGCTTTCAAGGCCTCCGATATTGTAGAGCGCCGACACGGCCTGAGCGGTCTGGAGGATGTTGCCGAATGCTCCGTTCCCGTCGCGCAGGCCCAGGATACGATCCGCAAGGATCGGGCGTAGTGAATCGAGAGCGGGCCGCGCGCAAATCATGGCGCGTGTGGTCGCATAGTAGATCGCGATCGTGTCGGGATACCATTTCGACGAGCCCTCGAGGCTGCCTTCGGTGATCAGGGCTTCCAACCATCGTTGGGCATCCCTGGTTTCGGCGTGGTCGCCCAGGTAAGCGATGACATTGGCATTGACGACCGGGTCGGCTTCGACTCGAAAGGGCGACACGACATCGGGTTGGTCTTCCGCCAGCATCCAGGTCATGAAACGGCCTTCTTCGTCGCGATTCGCCAACATCTGCGGAACATTCCTTCCCAGCAGGATCCACGGGTGAGTTCCAATGACAAGCGAACAGAGTGAGCTGCTGTCCAGATCCTGGGGCAGATGGCGATAGTAACGCCACAATCCGGGATACTCGATGGTGTTGACGAGATACGCCCTGGTGGCGGCGCACATGGCCTTGGCCCGCGCTTCATCGCTGCTTTGCAGCGCAAGCACGCAGAGAGCCGACACGAAAGGAGGTCTTTCGAAATGCCGTGGAATGTCCGGTTTGGCTACATTGAACCGGATGCAGTGCCAAGCCCACTGCTCGTCGACGGTGGATTCCAGGAAAACGAGACCGCGGCGGATGCTTTTTCTGGCCGCTCTCCCAAGCGCCTCGGAGTTAGCACCGTTTTTTCGGGCTCTTGCCCGCTTGTTGGCGGGGGGACGGAGGGGCGGCGCGGGGTCGTGGAGCGTCTTGCGAAGAAACTCTAGCGAGGTGGCGCCGGTTCTCGCCTCCTCCCGTTCGGACTTGCTGAACTTGCTGCGCGGCGGAAGCACCACGTGCGTCGCGCCATAGGTTTCCTCGTGCACGTGAATCTCGTGGTCTTCGGCCAACGTCACGCCGAATTCCTTTTCGATCGTCTCTTTGGGTTTCACGAGAAGACGTTGGCGAAAGTCGCCGTCTTCGCCGGCTCTCGATACGAGGAGTTCTGCCGCGTCAATGGGTTTCTTCATCGATCCTGCCACGGCTCACGTGTGCCTCCGCCGACTTCGTTCCGGCCCTTGCCGGCAGAGGGAGCACGGGTACGACTACCAGTTGAGGTCGGCGCGCAGCATGACGCCCCGGCTGGTGGCGCGGTGCGCCGGATTGCTGTGCACGCCTTCCAGGCTCATCGTGACCGACGACCCCATCCTGTATTGCCCGCCCAGGCTGAACCGCCGGGACCCCTTCCCGGAGAGCGACACGTCGGTATAGGGCGTCAGCACCCCCCGACCGCCCCACGTGATGCCGAAGCCATAGCCGACCCGCGCATTGACGCGCGCGGCCTGATCGTTGGCCGCCGGGCCGGGCAGCGCCCCGGTCTCCCACAACCGCTGCACACCGCTGGCCGTCCGGCCCCACGCCGGCTGCACGCTGAGGGAAAACCCCAGACCCGCCGCACCCGGATCGAGCCGCAAAAGCCCGCTTACGCCCCATTCCTCGTAGTCGCCGCCATGGGCCAGCACGGTGCGGGCGCGGCCCTCCATGGTCAGCCCGCTCGCCGAATCCATGTAGCGCAGGCCGGCCCCGGTCTCGACACTGCTGCCGGTCTCGCCGTCTCCGCCGTCGTACCGCATGCCGACCTCGATCGACGGGGTGAACGTCCCGCCCGAGGCGAGTTTCCGTACATGGCTCCCTTCCAGCATCAGCCGGTGCCGACTGGCCGCCAGCGACATGCTCTCCAGGGTCCCCGAGCCATCGACGTCGGCCCACGTGAAAGCGGTCTCGCCCTTGAGGTTCAGGCTCGTGGTGCCGCCTTTCAACAGCTCATCGCTGGACATCAGCGGCCCTCTCACGCCCGCCGCCACCATCTTCTGCGTCAGGTCGCTCGCTTCCGTTTCGGCCGACGCATCGTCGATCTCCACCTCGCCCCAGCCATAGCCGCCCGTGGCCCAGAGATTCATGCCACCCTGCATCTGCACGCCCACGTAAGGGTTGACGCTGGTCACGTTGGTCGCCAACTCGCCCGTCACCGCGTTGGGGTCCGTATAGTCCACCGTCCCCCGCGCCCACCCCGCCGACACCCCGGCCAGCAGGTTCTCGCCCACCCGGGTATCGATTCCGAGGTTGGCGCTCACCACGTTGCCGTCGTAGTCCACGGTCTGAGCGTTGCCGCCTGCCAGATTGCGGTAGTCGCCGCTTCCCCAGAACGTCAGGTTTCCGAGCCGGCCACCCCGCCCCTTAGCCGCCGCGTCGAGGGGCAGGGTGAAGGACGAGCCCTGGAGCAGCCGGCTGGCGTCGAACGAGCCGTTCGCCAGCGCCCGCCCGTGCGCCAGCAAGGCATCGGAGAACGTGGAGGCGCCGCCGAAGCTGAACCCCTTGGCCGGCGGCGTGCCGGAGGTAGCCTGCTCGATGCGGCCCGAGACCGCATCCACCGTGCCGGCGGTCATGGCCCGCATGACCTGGGGCAGCACCGACTTGACGACCGCGTTCTGGCGCGCGGCGACCACCGAAGGTGAGCTAAGGTAGAATCCCGACCCGACGATGAAGGCGACCGGGATCGTGCTTCCGTCCGGCCTTTGGATTTTTCCGGCGAACTCGCGGGCGTAGCCCAGCTTGGGGATGTCGGCACTGTCGGTATCGTCCCCGGGATCGTCGAAGTAGTACTGGACGAAGCCGCCTTCCGGGCTGCTTTTCGCCGCCTCGATGACTTGCGGCAGAATCAACTCTCCGGTCACGGCGTCGCGGACGGTAGGCGTCAGAGGCCGATACTCGAATCTGTCCGGGAACGCCGCGTGAAACGTGATGATGTTGCTGTTGAGGTCCAGGACGTAGAGATACACGGATCCATGTCTCCAGGGCCCGTTCGGATCACGCAAGGCGATCCTGGCCTTGGCGGCAGTGCCTACGTCGCCGGTCTTCTGGATATCAAGAAAGTAATTCCCTGCTTGCGTGACGAAGGACTTCAGTGTTTCCCGGTCCACGACGTCCCTGGCAGTAATGGCAGGGTCGCCGTAATCGATCTCTTCCTGAGCCAGGTGAGATGCGTTGAGATCGAATCCGGCGAGCAGCAGGATCGGCGCCCGTAGTTCGGGTGAGACATAGACGCCGGCGTAGCCGGAAGCGCCGGGTATGCCCGGCCGCAGGCCTGGTATGGGGGCGGTGGCATCGAACGGAGCATCCGGTTCCTGCGACAACGTGGCCATGACCGCAGCGAAGGCGCTGCGGCGCGTATCGGGATCGGCAGACGCGAGGTTGGCAAGGTCGGTTGGGGAGACGCCCAGCGCAGTAAGTATCTCTGCATAAATCAAGGGGTTGAGCAGCCTGCCGGACAATGCCATGTCCTTCGCGTGAAGGAACACTCTGCCGTCGGGCGTCAGGCTCACGAGGTAGGTGGAACCGGAACGCCAAGGCCCACCCTCCTGTCTTATGAGGCATGCGATATACAGCCCTTGTTCCACGGTCGTGGCCTGCCGGGCATGTTCTCTGGACCGCTCCCTCGCGTCCAGCGCATAGTCCTTCAGGCTGCCGGTGCCGTTTTCCACCTGCTGCGCCGTCACCCGCGGGGGCGTGACAGGAGTCCCGCCGGCAGGAAGCGGACACGCTTCCTGCGTCTGCGCCGATGCGCGGTGCCCATCGGAAAAGACGCCGGCCAGCACGAGCAGGCCGCCGACAAACATCAGCGATGTCCGGTTGAGCAATGTTCCCGTTCGCATCTTCGTGTCCTCCTCCCCAAAGGCTGCCGGAGAGCTTCTCTAATCGAGCCACGATGCCTCCAACAGCCGCGTCCCGTCAATCAAAGATAGCCCGCATCCCGGTAGGCCCTGAGAGCGCCCGGGTGCAGCGGCACGTCCTCCAACTCCAGCGCCCGGGACCCTTGTGTGCGTAGCGGTTCGTAGAGTTCATCCAAACCCTCGAACAACGGATTGATCCGCGCCAGCCGTCCGGTGTTCTGCACCAGCGTGGAGACGAACGCGTAGACGAGATCCTCGTCCACTCGCTCGTGCGTCACCAGAACGTTGAGCACCGCGAGCTGGGGAGTGTCTTCGTCCACGCCCCGGAAGACGCCCCGGCGCATGATCACCCGCCTGTAGAAGGAAACCTGCGACAACACGTGCTCGATCTGCTCCTCGCGGTACGGGACCACCGTGACCCGCGCCCGTTGGCTCAGGTCGGTCATTACGGCATTGGGAATCGGGCACTGGAACTGGACGTCCACCTCCCCCGCCACCAGGGCGTCCGCTCCCTCGGGAAACCCCATGTAGACCGGAGTGAACTCCGAGAAAGGAATGCCCAGAGCGTCGCAAAGGGTGTGGACGTGCTGGGTCATGCCGCTGTCCCTGGCGCCCACCGCCACCCGCTTGCCGGCGAGATCGGCGACGTTCTCCACCGGCGTGTCGGCCAGCGTGACGAAGAAGATGGGGCCGGCGTTGGCCGGCGACACCATGCGCAGGCCGATGGGGTGATCGAACGGCTCCGTCCCCCGCCCGGCCCGGGGCGCCCAGTTGGAGGCCATGAAGCCGAACTCGATCTCGCCCCGGTCCAGCCGGTTGGCGTTGTCGATGCTCGCAGAGCTTCGGGTAAGCTCGCAACGTTCCTCCGGCGGGCGGGACGCATTGAAGACCTCTGCTATCGCCGCCCCCTGGGTGTCGAAAGTGCCGCCCGTGTCAGCGGTGCCGAGTCTGAAAACCATCGCATACCCTCCGGCGGTTGGTTCCGCCGTTTCCGCCCGTAGCGTTTCGAGCACTATATGCACCATGCGGGGACCCTTGTCATCCCCGGCCCGCCCGCGCCTTGACTCCCTTCCCTCCTGCCTCTATGACTCATGAGACCCATGCAACGCTCCTGGCGCACCCCCGTCGTGGTTCTCATCTGCGGCACCCTGGTGATGATGCTGGCCTTCGGCATCCGCCAGACCTACGGCCTGTTCCTCACTCCCATCAGCGAAACCCTGGACTGGCCCCGCGGCGTCTTCTCGTTCGCCGTGGCGCTTCAGAGTCTCATCTGGGGGCTGGCGCAGCCCCTCCTGGGGGGGTTGGCCGACCGCTACGGCTCCGGCCGGGTGGTGGCCCTGAGCGCGGTGTCCTACGTCGTCGGCCTCTACCTCATGTCGGTGTCCACGGACCCGTGGAGCATGACCTTCAGCACGGCGTTCCTCACCGGCGTGGCCATGAGCGGCACGAGCTTCTCCATGGTCCTTGCGGTCATCGGCCGCGCCGCGCCGCCCCACCGGCGCGGTCTCTACCTCGGCATCGGCAGCGCCGGCGGCTCCTTGGGACAGACCCTGGTGGTGCCCTTCGGTCAGATCCTCATCTCGACCTACGGCTGGGTGGACGCCCTGGTGCTGCTGGCGGCCACCGCCGGGCTCATCGTCCCGCTTTCCGCGGCACTGGCCGAGAAGCGGCCGGCGGCGGGCGCGGCGCAGGCGGACCAGACGCCCTGGCAGGCCCTGGCGGAGGCCCGGCGCCACAAGGGATACCTTCTGCTCACCGCCGGGTTCTTCGTCTGCGGCTTCCAGACCCTGTTCATCGCCCAGCACCTGCCCCCGCTGCTGCTGGACAACGGACTGTCTCCCGCCGTGGGCGCCACCGCCATCTCGTTGATAGGCCTGTTCAACGTCATCGGCTGCCTGGGCGCGGGCGTGCTCGGCAACCGCTACAGCAAGAAGAACCTGCTGAGCCTGATCTACTTCGGGCGGGCGGTGGTCATGGCGGGCTTCTTCCTGTTTCCCATGACCCATTTCACGGTCGTGGCGTTCTCGTCGCTCATCGGCCTGCTGTTCCTGAGCACCATCCCCCTCACCAGCGGCATCGTGGCGCAGGTGTTCGGCACCCGCTACATGGCCATGCTCTACGGCATCGTGTTCCTGGACCACCAGATCGGCAGCTTCATCGGCATCTGGCTGGGCGGCGTGCTGTTCGACTACACCGGCTCCTATGACCTGATCTGGTGGACCGCCGTCGGCCTGGGCGTGGCGGCCGCGATCATCCATTGGCCCATCGACGAACGGGCAATCTCCAGAGCGGTCCCGGCCGCGGCAGCCGGCGCCTCGTCCGGGTGACCACGCACGCTCGGGCGGAACAATCAGCGAAAGGACGGCAACCAGTGGCGCTACTGATTCGAGCGGAAGACGCAGCCGACATCATCACCATGGAGGAGGCCATCGACGCGGTGGAAACGGGGTTCCGGGAACTCGGCGGCAACGCGGAACTCAACGCCCCGCGCCGCCGGGTCATGACCCGGGAGGGAGCCCGGGTCAGCGTGCATCCGGGCGGGGTGCCCAGCCTGGGCGGCATCGGCGTGCTGGCCCACTCCGAGTTCGTGGCCACGTCCACGGAGAACCAGACCTACGACCACGCGGGACGCCCGTGCGTGGTGCTGTTCGACACCCGGGACTCTTCCCTCAAGGGAGTGCTGGTGGGCCGGTTCGGCGTCAAGGGCGTGCCCGCCACCCGCGCCACCCAACTGCGCACCTCCGCCACCAGCGCGGTGGGCACGCGCCACCTGGCGCGTGAGGACGCCGACGTCCTGGGGCTCCTCGGCGCCGGCGCCGAAGCCCAGTACCACCTGCTGGCCTTCGCCGCCGTCCGCCCGTTCAAGCAGGTGAAGCTCTTCTGCCGCACCCCCGAGAGCCGAGCGGCCTTCTGCGAAGAGATGCAGCCGCTGGTGCCATGCGAGTTGGTCCCGGTAGACAGCGCCCGTGAGGCAGTGGAGGGCGCCGACGTGGTCCTCACCGCCACCAACTCCAACGTGCCGGTGTTCGACGGCTCCTGGCTGGAGCCCGGCGTGCACGTCACCTCCATCGTCGGCGGCAACGTCGGCCTCATGAACGCCGGCCTCATCAAGCAAAGGCGCCGCGAGATCGACGACGACACCGTCCAGCGCGCCGACGTCATCGTCGCCAACTCCCGCGAGCAGGCCATCCAGGATCAGCAGGGCGACTTCTACGAGCCCGTTGAGAAGGGTATTCTCCAGTGGGACCAGGTCGGCGACCTGTGCGACCTGCTGACCGGTGACATCCCCGGCCGGACTTCCCCGGAGCAGATCACCCTGTTCAAGAACAACGCCGGACAGGGCGTCGCCGACATCGCCATCGCCAGCCGCATCTTCGACTTGGCCAGTTCAAGGGAGATCGGCATCGAGTTCTGAGCTGTAAGCTGCGAAGAGGCTGTCCTCTGCCTTGGCCGTTGAACGAGACTGCAGGAATTTACGGGATACGATACTAGTCTGGAGGAGTCGTCAGCGTTATGTCGTAGTCGCTCAGCGCCTGCAGCAAGTCTACGTGTTCGACGAGCGGAGAAAGCCTCAGCACCTCCAGCTTGCCGAACGCCCTGTCGAATACAACTGCGCAGGCATGCCCCGTGAACCTCGACTGGTACAGGAAACCGTCAGCCTCTGGAACCTCCGCGTAGGTAGCAGCCGACAGCGAACGCCCCGCCGTGTGGTTGGCATCGTGAGCTACCGCCGTTGGAGCGCCAATGCGAATCGGCCCGTCCCCTCGTAAGTCAACAAAATCGAGAGTCCCGGTCGAGCGAATCTCTACGACCAGCCTGGATTCAACATCCGAGCGTGGCATCTGGCGACGCCTGCGCCGTGTGAAACGGTTACGCGCGAGGGCCTCCCAAAATCCACAACGAACAGATTCGGTCACATAGAGAACAGCATATTGTCCTGCCGGATCGCTGAACCGGCTCGGCGTGGGGACAGCGTTGAGCGGACGGGAGAGGTGGCTGCGATGGATCAGGCGATAGACCCGACCAAGCCGTACCGTGCGAAGGGACCCGCGAATGAGATCGGGATCGTATCTGGTGGTCACGCAAAGTCGCCTTGGGCATCTCCTTTGGCGGCAGCCGCCACGCGGTCACGCTCTCCCTGACCGAGGAGAGCGATCGGTTTCGCCCCGTTGAGGGACGGACGCGGCGTGGTCAACCAGATCCAGGCCGAGTACCCGTCGCTGAAATGTGGAATGATCCGGTCGAGTCCATCCAACGGCCTGCCGCGTTGATCGAACTGACCCGCCGGGAAGACGTAACCCCGTTTAACGCCCTGCCAGCCAACGATCCTGCCCTTTCTCCGCCAGTCGTGGACGGACTGGCGGGTCTTGAGCCCGACCCGTACCGCCAACTCGTCTGAAGTGAGCACTTCCTCCGTTCCCCCGAGTCGTGATCGACTCGACATCTGCCTGTCCGATTCCCGAGCATTTACCCGCTCTGGCTCTGCGCCGGAGATCGTTTCGACATCCGACTGTTCGCGAAAAAGCGTGCTCTCGCGTTCCGATGACAGCACCTCCGCCGCCGCCGCCAACGCAGAGCGAACGGCCTCCGGGTGTTCCACCAGCGCCGCAATATGGGCTGCGCTCAGGTCGCCGGTGGCAGCGTGCAGGACGCCTTCCAATTCCTGGAGATTCTGATCCCTCGTTTGCCTCATGGCTTACATCTATCGTCTATTCTGTCTATTTTGTCAAGAACGCCGCCAGAGACTAACGCCCGCCTCACTCGAACCCCGGCGTCCGCCCCTCCAGCAACTCCCCCAACTCCCCTGCCCGGAACTGCAACCCCATGTAGAAGGGCCCGAACAGGCCGTAGAGGGCGCTGGCCTCGTCGAAGCGCATCTCGTAGACCAGCTTCTTGAACACCACGGGGTCGTCGGCGAAGAGGTCCACGCCCCACTCCCAGTCGTCGAAGCCGATGGAGCCCGAGATGATCTGGGTCACCTGGCCGGCGTAGCCGCGGCCGATGAAGCCGTGGTCCGCCATCATGCGCTGGCGCTCGGCGAAGGGCGCTTCGTACCAGTTCTTCTCCTCGCCGCGCTTCTTGTCCATGGGATAGAAGCAGACGTAGCGTCGAGCGGGGATGTCGGGCCTGAGGCGGCTTTCCATGGTCTTCCGGGCCTGGGCCAGGTAGGTCTCCACCTGCTCCTTCCACTCGGGCGTGCCGGGGGCGATACCCTTCTCGTTCAGGGAGCCGTAGAGCTGGCCCGAGGCGCTGTAGAGCCCCAGTTCGACCACCGAGAGGTAGGAGGTGGTCTGCTCCAGGAAGGGCGCCAGCCTGAGCTGGGCCAGCGCCAGCTCGGCCTCGTTCAGGGCGTCGAACGAGTCGCGGAAATGGATGAGCATCAGGTCGCCCTTGTGGCCGAGCAGTGACGTGAGGGCGGTGCGGCCGCCGGCGGTATGCTCCATCGCCTTCAGCGCCTCTACCGCTTCGCCAACGGCTCTCTGACGCGGCCCCGAGCCCAGCGCGTTCCACTCCGGCCAGCGGACGCGGAACATCTGGTGCAGGACGTTCCAGCCCTCAAGGGTCAAGGGGGCGGGGGGAAAACGGCCGTCGCCGGCAGAGACTCCGTCGTTCCTGGGTTCACCGTCTGACACGACCTTTTCAGTTAACTTCCTTCGCCGGCCATTTTCAAGTTGAGACGCTGTTCCCGCAACGGCCCGGTCGTGAACCGTACATGCCAGAATGCTGACACGACGTGTCATGGAAGCGACGCTCCTAACATGGCGGAAAAAGGCGCGTTGGTCCTCGACGATGCCTGCTCCTCCAACTCCGATGGTCATTTCCCTGACGGCCAGCGCGCGGGGTGTCCGTCACCCTTGGGAATTTATTCATATACCGCGTCAAAATTGCACGCGACTTCATGACCAGACGGCGATGGCCCTACTCTTGCGTCAAAAGGATTATAGCCTGAACGATAAAGAATTGACGAAGGAGGTAACCGAATGGGTCATATGAACAGTAGTCCGCCGGGCGGCCCGTGTTGCGAAACGTTGGGTTCCATGATCGGGAAGAGCAAGGCCATGCGGAACGTCTTCGCGCTCACCCTCAGGATCGCCGAAAGCGATTCGACCGTCCTGATAACCGGCGAGAGCGGCACAGGCAAGGAACTCATCGCGCGGACCCTCCACGACCGAAGCAGACGCGCAGAGCAGCCGTTCGTTGCGGTCAACTGTGGAGCGATACCCGAGGACCTGCTGGAGAACGAGTTGTTCGGGCACGTCAGAGGAGCGTTCACCGGCGCGCAACACTCCCGCCAGGGACGGTTCATGACCGCCAGGGATGGAACCATCTTTCTGGATGAAATCGGCGAGACGACGCCCAGGCTCCAGGCCAAGCTGCTGCGGGTGCTGCAGGAACGCGAATTCAATCCGTTGGGAAGCGATGTCGCCACGCGCACCAATGCCCGTTTCGTTGCGGCCACCAACCGGGACCTGCGCGAGGCGATACCCGCGGGGCTGTTCCGTGAAGACCTCTACTACCGTCTCGCCATCCTTTCCCTGGAAGTGCCCCCGCTGAGGGCGCGCCGGGAAGACATCCCGCCCCTGGTCACGCATTTCCTGGAAACCATGAGCGGAGACCGCCGGCGCACCATCGACGATGCGGCCATGGAAAGGCTGCAGACCTACGACTGGCCCGGCAACGTCAGGGAGATGGAGAACCTGATCGAGCGTCTGGTGACGCTCACCGATAACGACGAGATTTGCCTGGACGACCTGTCGAAGCTGGCAGGCTCCATGAAGCCATGCCTTCGCGACACCCCGCTGAACGAGTTCACGCTGCCGAGCGAGGGCATCGACATCGACCTGTGCATCCAGCGCTTCCAGCGCGGCATGATGACCCAAGCGCTGAAGCGCACCCACGGGAACAAGACCGCGGCCGCCGGTCTGCTGGGTCTGAACCGCACCACGTTCATCGAAAGGATGCGGCGCCACGACCTCGGCTCGCTCATACCGCGCCGGCGGACGGCGCCCAGGGAACCCTGAGTTGGGCTGCCGAAAGCGGTTGCGGACGGTGCGGACGATCCTTCCGGGGACCCTGTTGCGCAAGCCCTTCCGGGCCGATATCTTCAACCTCATGGACTGGACACACACACTCGCCGGTCTGGCTCTTGCCACCCTGCTTCCCGCGGTTGCCGGAGCCTCGGCCCCCAAGGGCATGGTGGAAGTCCGGGAGGAGGTGCTGGACAACGGCCTCAAGGTGCTGCTGCTGGAGACCCACCGGAGCCCCGCGGTCACGTTCCAGGTGTGGTACCGGGTGGGCTCCCGGAACGAGGTGGACGGCAAGTCCGGCATGGCGCACTTCCTGGAGCACATGCTGTTCAAGGGCACCGACAAGGTGGCGCCCGAAGAATACGCCCGCATCATCCGCAAGCACGGCGGCCGATCCAACGCGTTCACCTCCCACGACGCCACCGTCTACCACGCCACCATGAGCCGGGAGACCATCGGCATCGCCATCGGCCTCGAAGCCGACCGCATGGTGAACACCCGCTTCGAGGAGAAGCACTTCCGGCCCGAGAAGAAAGTGGTGCAGGAAGAAAGGCGCATGCGGGTGGACCGGCCCAGGGCGGCGCTGGCGGAGATCACCAACGCGGTGACCTACGCCGTGCACCCGTACCGCCGCCCCATCATCGGCTGGCCCGAGGACATTCGCCGGATGACCCTGGAGGACATGAAGGCTTTCTACCGGACCTACTACTCGCCCAACAACGCCTTCATCGTGGTGGCCGGTGACTTCGACAGCGAAGAGATCCTGAAGAAGATCCGCGAAACCTTCGGCGCGATCCCCCGTGGAGCCGAGCCCCCCGAGGTGGGACTCACCGAGCCGCCGCAGCGCGGTGAGCGGCGGGTGCTGCTCAAGCGGGAGGCCCAGCTCCCCTCGCTGGTGATGAACTACCACGTGCCCAACGTGGGCCACGAGGACAGCTACGCGCTGGACGTGCTGGAGATGATCCTGTCGAGAGGGCGCACCTCGCGGCTCTACCGGGACCTGGTCTACGACCGGCGCATCGCCCGCTCGGCCTGGGCCGGCTACCACCGGGTCTCCGTCGATCCCACCACCTTCAGCATCGGCGCCCAGGCCATGCCGGACAAGGACATCGCCCAAGTGGAGGCCGCCATCGACGAGGTCATCGCCGGGGTACGGGACAAGGGGGTCACGCAGGCGGAACTCGACAAGGCCAAGAACCAAGTGGCGGCCGCCTTCATCTTCGCCCAGGAATCCAACCGGGGACAGGCCATGAGGATCGGGTTCTATGAGATCACCGGAGGATGGCGCCGAATGAACGAGTATCTCCAGGGTATCCAGGGCGTGACCGCGGAGGATGTCCGGCGGGTGGCGCGGCAGTACCTCGACCGCGACCGGCGCACCGTGGGAATACTGGTTCCACAGGCGAGGAAACGCTCATGAGACGCTGGCTGCCCCTGTTGCTGTGCCTGCTCCTGGGGCCCTGCGCCGCCGCCTCCGCCGCCATGAACGCCCAACGAGAGACGCTGCCCAACGGGATGGTGCTGGTGACCTCGGAGCAGCCCGCGCTCCCCATCGTCTCGGTGCGGCTGCTGATCCGCGCCGGCTCCCGCTACGATCCCGGCAGCCGGCACGGCCTAGCCAACCTCACCTCGCGGCTGCTGACCCGGGGCACGCCCGGCCGGGACGCCATGGGCATCAGCGGCCTCGTCGAGGGCATAGGCGCCCACTTCTGGGCCGACTGCGGCCGGGAGCTGGCCACGCTGAACCTGAACATCCTGAAGAAGGACCTGGACACCGGCCTGGCCCTCATGGGCGAGGTGCTTACGGCCGCGTCGTTCCCGGAGAAGGAGGTGTCCCGCACGAAGCAGTCCCTGGCAGCCTCGATCCGGGCCAGGCAGGACCGTCCCAACGCGGTGGCCCGGGAGGCGTTCAGGGGGGCGCTCTACCCCGACAGCTTCTATGGACGCCCGGTGGACGGGTCGGAGGATACGGTCCAGGGACTTGACCGGAGCAGCGTCGTGGACTTCCACCGGCGCCACTACCGGCCCGACCGGACCATCCTGGTGGCGGTGGGCGACATCACCCACGAGGAGATCCGCGAAAAACTCACCGAGGCTCTGGCGGCCTGGAAGCCGGCCGGCGGCAAGCCGGACGCGGCGGTGACGCTGCGGCCCCCGAAGCGCGCGCCCGTCAAGGTGGACCGCAACCTCGCCCAGTCCACCATCGTCATGGGTCATGAGGGTCCGCTCCGTACGGACCCCGACCACTACGCCATCCGGGTGATGAACCAGATCCTCGGCGGCGGCAGTCTCTCATCGCGCCTGGGAGACAGCATCCGGAACGAGCGGGGCCTCGCCTACTCCGTCTACAGCTACTTCGTCGCGGGCCGGAACGCCGGACGGTTCCAGATGGCCATGCAGACCCGCAACGAGAGCGCCCGCGAGGCCATGTCGGTGGCCAGGGCCGAGATCGAGCGGATTCGGCGGGACGGCGTCACCGAAGAGGAACTCCGGGACGCCAAGAGCTACCTCATCGGGAGTTTCCCCCTGGGGCTCGAAACCAACGACGACGTCGCCGACTTCCTGGGACAGGTCGAATATCTCGGGCTCGGGCTGGACTACGCCGATCGTTACCCCGACCTGATCCGCGCGGTCACCGCGGAGGACGTTCTCCGGGCCGCCCGAACCCACCTGCAACCGGAGAAGCTCATCGTCGTGGTGGTCGGAGACCTCGAGAAGGCGCGCCTCGGCAACTAGGGCGACCGCGGGTCGCCCCTACGGGGTTCATCGCTGGGTATGTGCAGGGGCGACCCGCGGTCGCCCCTCCCTGGCCCGCC
Source organism: Binatia bacterium (assembly GCA_963666515.2). Taxonomy (GTDB): domain Bacteria; phylum Desulfobacterota; class Binatia; order UBA9968; family JAJDTQ01; genus JAJDTQ01. The sequence goes on along the minus strand of OY762897.2, from coordinate 544,454 downwards.
TCGCAGGACCGGTGCCGTGTCACAACAGGAAAAGGCCATCCAGATCGTCAAACGTCTCCGCGAGGCCGGGCATGAGGCCTACCTCGCCGGCGGCTGCGTGCGCGACCGGCTCCTGGGCAGGCCGCCCAAGGACTACGACATCGCCACCGACGCCACGCCGCGAGACACTCAACGCATCTTTCCCGACACGGTCCCCGTCGGATCGAAGTTCGGCTCGGTGGTGGTGCTGGTGGACGGCGATCCGTTCGAGGTCACGACCTTCCGCTTCGACGGCCCTTACGGCGACGGCCGCCGCCCGGTCCAGGTCCGCTACGGCACCCTGGAGGAGGACGTCCGGCGCCGCGACTTCACCATCAACGCGATGATGTACGACCCGGCTGACGACCGGGTGATCGACCTCGTGAACGGCCGGGAAGACCTGCGACGCGGGCTGGTGCGGGCCATCGGCGACCCCCATGAGCGGTTCGCCGAGGACCGTCTGCGGATGGTCCGGGCCGTCCGCCTGGCCTGCGGTCTCGGCTTCGCCATCGACCCGCCGACGGTCCAGGCCATCCGGGACCACGCCACGGCCGTGACCGAGGTGGCTTGGGAACGCATCGGCGCGGAGATCACCCGCACGCTCACCGAGGGCGGCGCGCGGCGCGGCTTCGAGTTGCTGGACGAGACCGGCCTCCTGGAGGTGATCCTGCCCGAGGTCGCGGCCATGAAGGGGTGCGAGCAGACCCCGGACTACCATCCCGAGGGGGACGTGTTCGTGCACACGCTGCTCCTGCTCGGGCACCTGGACAACCCCACCGAAACCCTGGCCTACGGCTGCCTGCTGCACGATGTGGCCAAGCCGCCGTGCCGGCAGCCCGCGGGTGAGCGCGTGACCTTCTACGGCCACACGGAGATGGGCGCGGACATGGCCACGGAGATCCTCCGGCGCCTCAAGCGCAGCCGCGCGGTGGCCGAGGGGGTGGCCTGGCTGGTGCGCTACCACCTCCGCTACACCCAGGCGCCGAAGATGCGCCTCAGCACCTTGAAACGCTTCCTCGCCGAGGACGGCATCGACGAGTTGCTGGAGTTGTGCCGCATCGACGCGCTTTCATCCAACGGTGATCTGGGCTACTACGAGTTCTGTCAGCGGAAGCTCGCCGAGCTGGGCGAAGAGGAAGTGAGGCCGGAACCGCTGCTGCGCGGCCGTGACCTGATCCGGCTCGGGTACGCGCCCGGCCCTGCGTTCTCGGCCATGCTCAGGGCCGTCGAGGAGGCCCAACTCGAAGGAGAGTTGAGGACACCCGAAGAGGCTGTCGATTGGGTGCGGCGCCGCTACCCGCCAGGGTAGCGCGGCTGCCCCGGTCACCCTTTCCGGCCTCGGCATCCTGGTGACCTGTCGGATAGCTGGCATCCTTCGACTCCGCTTCGCTACGCTCAGGACGAACGGTCTCGAAAAAACCAACCCGTTCGTCCTGAGCGTAGCGAAGCGCCAGCGGAGCGAAGTCGAAGGACGCCGGCTAGTGCCGCTGAGCGATTCACACGGAGGTAACGACGGATGGCGAAAGCCGCGAAACACCAGGTCATCGGCAGGTCCCACCACCGGGTGGACGGCGTGGTCAAGGCCACCGGCAAGGCCGTCTACGCCATGGACCTGGAGCTGCCGGGCATGCTCCACGCCAAGGTGCTGCGCAGCCCCTTCCCGCACGCGCGCCTGCTGCGCATTGACGCCTCGAAGGCCGCGGCGCTGCCGGGCGTGGTCACGGTGCTGACCCGCGAGACCCTGGACGGGATGAACCCGTATTTCGGCTCGGCCTACAAGGACCAGACCATCGTCGCCCTGGACAAGGTGCGCTACGACGGCGACCCGGTGGCCGCGGTGGCCGCGGACGACGAGGCCACCGCGGACGAGGCCCTGGCCCTCATCGAGACGGAGTACGAAGAGCTTCCCGCGGTCACCGACATCGCCGACGCCATCGCCCCGGACGCGCCGCTGGTGCACGAGCACGTGGCCGACGCGGACGAGCTGCACGGCCACGCCTACCGCGTGCCGGAGGAGTTCCGCGGCACCAACGTCTGCTACGCGTACAACTATTCCCGCGGCGACGTGGACAAGGGCTTCGCCGAGGCCGATGAGGTCTTCGAGGACGTCTTCACCTTCCCGCAGGTCCAGCACTACCCGCTGGAGCCCCATATCACCATCGCCTCGATGGAGGACGGTCACGTGACCCTGTGGTCCTCTACCCAGGACCCGTTCACGCTCCAGCGCCACATCGCCGAGTTCTTCTCCATCCCCATCAACCGGGTGCGCGTCATCGTGCCACACGTCGGCGGCGCCTACGGCGGCAAGCTGTCGGTGAAGAACGAGCCCCTGGTGGCGGCGCTGGCGTGGAAGACCGGCCGGACGGTGAAGATCACCCACACCTCCGAAGAGACCTTCCGCACCATCACCCGGCATCCCGCCCGGTTCCGCATCAAAACCGGCGTCACCCGCGACGGCAAGCTCGTGGCGCGGGAGTGCGAGGTGCACATGGGCACCGGCGCCTACGCCGATTACGGCCCGCGGGTGTCCCAGAAGGCCGGCTACCGGGCGCCGGGTCCGTACCGCATCCCCAACGTCAAGGTGGACGCCTACACCGTGTACACCAACGCCGTGCCCGCGGGAGCGTTCCGGGGCTTCGGCACCCTGCAGGTCACCTGGGCGTACGAGTCCCAGATGGACATGATCGCCCGCCGGCTCGAAATCGACCCCCTGGAGTTCCGCGTCCGCAACCTGATGAAGAAGGGCGCGCTCTACACCAAGGGCGACAGTCCGGTGGACTGCGACCTGGAGGCGGGCCTGCGGCGCACCGCCAAGGCCCTGGGCTGGGGCAAAAGCAGGAAAGAGCCGAACCGCGGCATGGGCCTGGCCTGCTGCATGAAGGACGGCGGCGGCACCTACAAGGTGGCGTCGGCTTCCATCAAGCTCAACTCCGACGGCAGCGCCGTGCTGTTCACCGGCACCGTGGAGATGGGCCAGGGTTGCCGTACCGCCCTGGCGCAGGTGGTGGCCGAAGAGCTGGCCCTGCCCTACGAGGCGGTCACCGTGGCCCAGCTCGACACCGACTCGACCCCCTACGACGCCGCCACCAACGCCAGCAGCTCCATGGTCATCATGGGCCTGTGCGTGGAGCGCGCCGCCACCGAGCTGAAGCGGCAGTTGCGCCGGGCCGCGGCCAGACTGTTCAAGTGCAAGGCCGACAAGATCACCTTCAGGAACGGCTGCGTTCACGCGGGCAGGGGCAAGCGCATGAGCTACGAGGAGGTGCTCAACCGCACCTTCGGCGCCAAGGGCGGCGAGTTGCTGGCCAAGGGGACCTACCAGGACGTGCACAGCAAGAAGGCCGTGCTGGGCTCGCCCACCACCTTCTGGGAAACGAGCTGGGGCGGCGCCGAGGTGGAAGTGGACCCGGACACCGGCGTGGTGAAGCTCCTCAAGTACATCTCCACCGCGGACGTGGGCAAGGCCATCCACCCGCTCCAGTGCGAAGGCCAGGACGAGGGCGGCGTCATGTTCGCCATCGGCCACTCGCTGATGGAGGAGATGCAGTACGACAACGGCCACCTGCTCAACCCGAACATCATCGACTACCGGCTGCCCTCCTTCAAGGACATCCCCGAAACCTTCCACACCATCATGGTGGAAGACGCCAACGGCCCCGGCCCCTACGGCTCCAAGGGCCTCGGCGAAGGCGGCCTCATGCCCGTCTCCCCCGCCATCGGCAACGCCATCGAGGACGCCGTGGGCGTGCGCGTACGCGACCTGCCGATCACGCCGGAACGGATGTGGCGGGCGATGCGGAAGGGCGGCTAGGAAGAAGACGCAGAGGGATTCTGCACGAGTTTGGTTGCGCGGAGGCTACTATGTTCAAGCGCCTCTATGTGAACAACTACAAGTGCCTCGTAAACTTCAACTTGGCGTTCCAGGACCTGACGCTGCTGCTCGGCCGGAACGGCACCGGCAAAACGTCCGTTTTGGAGGTTGTCTACGCACTCCGCGAACTATTGAGCGGCAAAGCCAGGATCGCCGATCCCGACGTATTTCCCACACGCACCCTGACCGCTTGGCAAACAGAGGAGCTTCAGGTTTTTGAAGTCGAGGCCGAACTCCTTGGTGGCACCCTGCTCTATAGACTTGAGATCGAGCAAGACACGACAAACCATCTATCGCTAATTGCCAACGAATCGCTTTCGGATTCCGACGGGCGGCCGTTGTTCGAATTCAAAGGAGGCAACGTTCGTCTTTATCGAGACGATTACTCGCCAGGCCCCACTTTCCCCGCAGATAGGACAGAGTCCGCGTTAGCCCGCGTCGTCCCCCACGACGACAACACGAGGCTGACTCAATTCCTCGACTTCATGCGCTACGTCCTTGTTTGCGGGTTGTATCCGGCGGGTTTCGAGCACGAGACTAGAAGGCATGACGTTATGCTGGCTAGGGACGGGCATAACTTCAGTTCGTGGTATCAGCACTTCCAACTGGAAGACCCCGAACAGGTAGGACAATTGCGAAAGTCCTTGGAAGACGTTATCGACGGGTTCGATGGAATACGCATGCAAAAAGTCGGCCAGAACACCCGCGCCTTCACAATGGACTTCTACGAGAACGGCCGCCTATATGAGCTGGGACTGGATGAAATTTCGGACGGCCAGCGTGCGCTAGTGGCGCTCTATTCACTGATCCATATCTCGGCCGGCATGGGCTACACCCTTTTTCTGGACGAACCGGAGAACTATGTGGCGCTGTCCGAGATTGAGCCTTGGCTGGCCGAACTTTCCGTCCGCTGTGGCGACGCCATACCCCAGGCGGTTGTCTGTTCACATCACCCGGAACTGATCGACTACCTGGGATTGTCCAGTGGTATCTCATTGTCTCGCGAACCATCCGGCATAACCAGTGCAACGAGGGTCGCGGACATGACTCTGACAACTGAAGGGGGTTTGAAATTGTCGGAGATCGTGGCACGCGGGTGGGATCGATGAGACGTCAAGTCCAGCTCGTCTTGCTTTGTGAAGATCAACAGCATGAAGCCTTTCTGAGACGTTTTTTCACATCCATGGGCTGGAAAGGGCGTCAATTCAGAGTCAAGCGTTCACCGTTGGCCAAGGGCTCGGCCGAACAATTCGTCCGAGAGGAATTCCCGAAGGAGCTTGAGGCATATCGCAGAAACAGAAACCGAGTAGGCTGCAAGCTTGTGGTCATGCTGGACGGCGACGCAGCCGGCGTTGGGGCCCGGTTGACGGCGCTCGATGATGCATGCGGCCAAGCGTCGGAGTCGCCAAGAGACAACGGCGATCATGTTGCCGTGTTCGTGCCGACCTGGAACATCGAGACGTGGTTGGCATATTTGAACGGCGAAACCGTAGACGAAGACAAAGGCAACTACCCTCGCCTTGAGCGCGAGCGCGATTGCCGCTTTCATGTCGAGTCTCTTGTCAAGATGTGTCAGGAAAGACGACTACGCGAACCCTCACCTCCGTCGCTGAGGTTCGCCTGTCAAGAATATTGGACGCGTATATCGCGACCGACGTGACTGCCCACCATGCCAATGTGAAACGCGTTGCGGAAAAACGATTAGGACGACCGGCTTGCGTTCACCGCCGGCCGACATCGCGGACCCGGCCGCGCAGCTCGTCGAAATAGTCGACATCGGCCGTGACCGCGGGCGGCGAGGCCGGGCCTTCGAGGAGCAGGCCGCGAAGGTGCTGGCGGGCCCGTTCCTTGCGGATCAGTTCCCGGACGAATTCGCTCGAACTGCTGTAACCGCCCGCCCGGACCTGATCGTCCACGAAGGACTTGAGGGCATCGGACAGCGATATGTTCATTGTGGTCATGGTGCAACGCTACCGGCATTGGCAATAATGGGCAAGTGTTGTCTGCATGCGAGTCAGGGACCGGCGGCCGAGATGGTGAGCAGGCTCTTGTGAGCTGTCCATCAACCTGACCTCGGCGATCCTGCTGACAATGCGTTTGGCGCCGGTCCTGGCGAGGGTGCCGATCTCGGCTGCGCGCGGAATAACAGTAGATTTATCCACTCATGTTGTCTTGTGCCACGCCACCCGGCTACGATGATAAAGAAGGCTTGTCGGCCTCTTGAGAAATGATAGGTGGGTGGTTACACTTGGCAAATGATACGAAGCTTCCGCCACAAGGGTCTCAAGCTCCTGTTCGAGAAGGGAGACCGGCGGAAGGTACAATCGGACTACGCCGACAAGATCGGACGCATACTCGCACGCCTTGAAGAGGCGTCCGAGATCGGCAACATGGACCTGCCAGGCTTCCGGTTGCACCCCCTCAAGGGAGATCTTGCAGGTTTCTGGTCGGTCACGGTGTCCGGCAATTGGCGTGTAACCTTCCGCTTTGAAGGCGGACACGCCAGCGACGTGGACCTGATCGACTACCACTAGGAGGAATGAGCTATGCCGATGAAGAACCCACCGCATCCAGGTCTCTCGGTGCGGCACGATTGCCTGGAGCCTTTGGGGCTGAACGTCACGGAAGCGGCCAAGCGCTTGGGCGTCAGCCGCAAGCAGCTTTCCGACATCGTGAACTGTCACGCGGGCATCTCGCCTGAAATGGCAATCCGGCTCGACAAGGCATTCGGGGGCGGCGCCGATACTTGGCTGCGGCTCCAGGCTGCCTACGACTTGGCGCAAGCGATGAAGCATGCCGACGAAATCAAGGTCGAGCGGCTATCACCCGCGGCCTGATACCGTCTATCAACCCGCGACCTCGGCGATCCTGCTCGCGATACGGACCCGCTGCGCCACGAAGCCGGCGAACGGTTCGATATCCATCCTGACGCTGGCCGCGTCGAGTGCCGCGAGATAATCGTCCCTGTCCTCGACCCTGATTACCGTCCACGGATAGCCGCCGGACGCCAGCATGACGTTCATGAGGAAACGGGCCATGCGGCCGTTTCCATCCGGATAGGGATGGATGTAGCCGAACAGCCAGTGGCCGAGCACGGCGCGCGCTGACGGCTCGGTTTCGTTTTCCAGCAACTCGAACAAGGCGGGCATGGCATCGCGGACCGTCTCCCAGCGGGGCGGTACGTGACCGGACCTGCGCAGGAACAAGGCGCTGTCGCGGTAACCGGCGAGGGCCGACGTTGCGATCAGACCGGCGGCCACGAAGGGCTGGAATAGTTCAAGGTACCAGTTCCGGTGCGCCGCGCGGACAAGTCGGCCCGGGTCGCCGCCGGCGACAACTTCGCCGACCGTCTCCCTGACAAGCTGGAACGCCTGCCAGTAGCCCCGCGCAGCCAGGGCGTCGCGGCTCTGCCGGTCGGCCTCGTGGATTTCCGGGCTCCAGTTGCCGAGACGAACCCGTTCGACCAAGTCGGCGGTCACGCGATAGCCTTCAATCGACAAGGAGTGGTAGGCATCGCTCCGATAGATTCCGTCCACCGCCCGCAGATAGGCGTTCCGGTCCCGCGGCAAGCCGGGGGGATCCGGGAATGCCGCGATCACCGGCCGCCGGGAGGCTTCCCACATGGCTTGCAGGCGCCCCACGATGGGCGCCGCGACATGGCTCAACACCCCGAATGTCTGTTGCGGCACGAACGGATCGCTCTCACGCGCATCGTAGCCGGCGGCCTTCATCACCCGGAGAATGTCGTCGGCCGGTTCGGCCCGTCCGATTCGGCGGAAGGCTCCGGCAAGCCGTCCGGCAATGGCCGAATGGCCGCCTTCCAGAAGCCGGCGAAGCAGGTCGGATGCGTCACGAATGCCGGCGAGCACCACCTGCGCTTCAACCGGGTTGCGGGCAAAGAAGCCTTCCGAGACCTTGACCAGCGCCGCTTCCGGCTTGAAGAGCCGGAGCCCGTCCTTTTCGCAAAGGTCGGCCTCCGGCGGCATCTGCCTTTGCTTCAGGTCGTAAAGGGAGGCGCCGAAAAGAAGCTCGACCGCGTTGTTGGCGCCTTTTGGCGCATAGACGATGAGCTGATTGGGGATGACGGTGCTTTCGGCATGCAGGAGCAGCGATTCCTCCGGCGAGAGATGCCACTGGTCAGCAAACCGTGCGTTGCAGTAACGGGTGCAGAACTCCCAGAAGGAGGCGAACCAAGGCGTCGTATCTCCGGAGTCGGTGCCCGGGCTGGATGAAATCAGCCATCCTTTCAGGACCTCGCGGAGAAAGCCGTTCCGCACCAGGCGCTCACGATGAACGCGCGTCAACTCGTTGGAGCGGAAGACGCGTCTTCCTCCCCTCTGTAGTTCTTCGAGTTGCGCGAGCGAGGCGGCAAGTTTATCGTGTGGCGTGCTCATCTTCTTGTCCGCGCTTTCACAAGTTTATTGCGTAGTGCTAATACAAGTATTTAATGCTGTGCAATTGCAAGTACATCGTGAGGATCGATTGCAAGTATATAGCGTTGTGCCAACGCAAGTCAAAGTTGTATTGCGGGGGCCCGGCAGGCGGGCAAGAGCCGGAGCAAGCAGCGGGCGGGTCAGCCGGCGATCTTGAGGACCAGGGCTTTCGGCCCGGTTCCGTGCCGGGCATAGGAGCGGAGCGGCGTGCTGTGGACCTGGAAGCCAGCCTCCTCCAGGTGGGCGGCGGTCTCTGGGCAACCCTCCGGCAGGACTGCGTTCCGGCCTGTGACCAGCGCGTTGCATCCCAGACGCCGCGCATCATCCGCATCGACGGGATGGAGCCGGGGCACGTGGTCGTGGAGCGCCTTGTGCGCGCTCGGGTCGAAGGCGTCCGGATGGAACAGGGCACTGCCGTCGCCTAAGGGGCACAGACACGTGTCGAGGGACCAGTCCCAGGCGTCGGACAGGCGAAGGGAGTGGACCTCGCCACCGAGGACCTTGGCGACGGCTGCGTAAGCGGCCAAGTCGTCGTCGGAGCGATATCCCGCGAACATCGTCCCACCCACGACCACCAGATCCCGCTCGCCTTCGAAGCAACAGCCTTCCGGGAGCCCGGGCGTGGCGTAGCCCCGCACCAGAAAGAAGTTCTCCCACGCTTCGGCTTCGGGTCGCCCTGAGTTTTCCCGAAACCGGCTTGCGATGAAGGAGTCCTCCCAGACGAAACCGCCGCTCGCGGCCAGCACGAGCGTGGGCATGTCGGGCCTGGGCTCCAGCAGATCCACCTGCACGTCCAGCTCGTCGCGCAGGAGGCGGTAGAGGCCGCGCCACTCAGCCATGACCGTGGATGTGTCCTCGCCCTCGGCGGGCTGGTAGTGGAGCGGCGGGCACATCAGTACCTTCACGGCGGGCTCCCCTCCCCTGCCCTCAGCAGCCGTTCTCCGGGAACAGTCTGGCCACGTTCCCGCCCAACAACTTACCCTTCACCGCGGCGTTGACCTTGACCGCCTTCACGATGGCGACCGCGTCGCCGAGCCGGTCGATGGTGGGGAAATCGCTGCCCATGAGCACCTGGTCCTCACCCACCATGTCCATGGCGAAACGGATCTCGCCCGGACGCCAGAACGGGGGCGCGGTGTCGATGAAGATGCGGTCGCGGAACTTGTCGAAGTAGCCCTGCTCGCGCTTGTCCCAGAAGGACGGGTTCAGGCGGTTGCGGAGCGCGAACCAGGCGCCGCCCAGGTGGGTGAAGACGAAGCGGAGCTTCGGAAACTTCTCCAGCGTGCCGCTCAGCATGAGACGCACGATGTTGATGGTGTTGTCCATGGCGCGGCCGAGGTTGCGAGTCAGGTTGAACTGCTCCATGCCGTGGGGGTGGGCCAGCGGCAGCTCCGAGGACGGGTGCACGAAGATGGGGATGTCCAGGTCGGAGACCAGGCGGTAGAACGGATGGTAACGTTTGTCGTCCAGCAGGGCGCCTTGAATGTGCGTGTTGATGCCGACGCCGCGGAAGCCGAGCTTCAGCACCGCGCGCTTGAGCTCCCGGCGGCCTCCGGCCTCCAGCGCGGGCACGTGGGCCAGCGGGATGATGCGGCCGGGAAACCGCTCGGTGAGCCTGGCCATCTCGTCGTTGATGAAGCGCGCCGCGGGGACGTCGATCCAGTCCACCCAGCAGCCGACGTGGAGCACGGCGCGGTCGATCCCCACCCGGTCCATCTCGTCGATCTGCGCGGCCATGTCCGCGGTCATGGCGGGCGGTCCGAAAAGCTGCACGCCTTCCCGGCGGATGGCGAGACGGTCCGGCCGCCGCACCACGGTCTCGCCGGCGCGGATCAGCGGTTCCGGGTTCCGGTAGTGTTCCTCGGGCATCCAGTGATGGTGCGCGTCGATGATCAGCGTCTTCGCCATGGGGTCTCCCTAAACACTATGGGGCTCGATCTGCATGTCACGGCCCGTCAGGCATCCGCCCCCTTGCTCGGGGCTACGATCCAGATGCACGCCAACGATAGCACACACAGGACGATACCGATCCAGCACGAGCTGGCATAGCTGCCCGAAACGTCGTGGAGGTAGCCCGCCAGCCAAGGGCCGACGCCCGCGCCCATTCCGATGCTGAAAGCCAAAAAGCCGATGATCGAGCCGAAATGCTCGCCATGAAAGATGTCCGCGGCGATGGTCGGATAGAGCCCCTGGCGCGACCCGAAACCCACGGCGAACAGCGGCGGGTACAGGGACGCCACCAGGACCTCCGACATCCCGTCGAGATACAGGATCATCAGGATGCCGCCCACCAGGGCCAGGCTGCCGATGGTGTAGGCCCGCTCGCTGCCGATCCGGTCCGAGAGCGTCCCCATGCCGATCATGGTGAAGGTGGTGAAGAACCCGGTGAGGCCCAGCACCCAGGCGCCGAACTCCCGCGAAAGTCCCGCGTCCACCATGGCGGCCACCTGGTGCACCAGCACCATGTGCACGGGGATGGCGCCGAACACGAACCCACCGCACAGCGCCCAGAACCGGTAGTTGCGGAGCGCCGCGGCGAGAGTCATGCCGTCTTCCGGCGCCCGGCGCGGACCTCCGCCCTCCGCAGGCGCAGTGGCGCCGAAATCCGGCAGCAATCCCATGTCCTGCGGCCGCCGCCGCTGGAGGAACAGGTTGAGCGGCACCACCGCGGCCAGCATCACGCAGGCCAGCACCAGATAGGCGTTGCGCCAGCCCAACGCGTCGATCAGCCACTCCGCGGCCGGCACCACCAGGAAGATCCCGACGCCGATGCCCGAAGCCGCAAGGCCCATGGCCATGCCGCGCTTGCGAACGAACCAGTTGCTGATGACCGTGGCCTGCGAGGTCATGGGCAGGGCGGCGAAACCGAGTCCCACCAGAAGTCCCATGCCCAGGTAGTAGTGCCAGACGGTATGGGTCATGGCGCTGACGGCAAATCCCGCCGCCATGAGGCCGGCGCCCGCCGGGAACACGAACCTGGGGCCGAGTCGGTCCAGCATCTGCCCCCACGCAGGCGCGGAAACGGTCCACGCCACCGAGCCCAGGGTAAGCGCGCCGGCGGCCAACCCGCGGCTCCAGTGAAACTCCTCCAGAACCGCCACGAAGAAGAGCGCGAACGCCGCGCGGCACCCGAAGGCGGCGGCGACGGTCATGAACGAGATGCCCAGCACCACCCACGGGTAGACCCGGTTGAGCCTGGCCGCAGGCCGGGAAATGGAATCGGTGGGCGAGGTGGCCAAGAGACTGATGTGTGCTTGTCCGGGACCGATACGGCCTTACGACAACCTGGGAACGATCTCGTCGCTCAGGAACCGGATCACCGAAGCGTAATCCCTGCCGAGCTTGGCGAACGAAATCTGCTCGAACCCGAGGCGCTCGGCCTCGGCCGCCAGCTCCAGGATGGGCTCCACGCAGTCCGACGGCCGGCCGGCGACGAAGCACGCGCGCGGCATCGCGTCGGTCACCAGTTCCCGCGACGCCTGCTCGATGGTCATGCCCGAATGGAGCGCCTCCCGGATGCTGTTGACCCGATCGGGGTCAATGCCGATGCTCTCGAACTCATCGGGACTGTAGCCCAGGGCCTGGAGGCTCACCATGTGGTGGGCCGCATACTTCCGGGCCTCAGCCAAGGCTTCCTCGGGCTCCTCGGACACGGCGAGGTTGATCTCGCACACCTTGCGCAGCTTCTTGTCCGGGTCCACCGCACGCGCAGCGTCGTCGGCTCCCGCCATGGCCTGCTCCAGGCGCCCGAGCTTGTGCATGGAGATGAAGTACCCGCCCATGAGCACGCCTTCCATGGTCTCGCCCGCGATGGCCAGAAAGCGCGGCCCCACGCCGCCGCCGTAGAAGCGCACCGGCGCCGCGGGCGGACGGACGAGTTCGATGTGCCCGCGGGGGTTCATGTGGAAGTAGTCGCACAGCGCGGGGTACTCGCCGAACTGAACTTCCTCGCCGCGGAACAGCGCGCCGAGAAAGGCCACGGTCTCACGTACCACGCGGAACGGCTTGCGCATCTCCAGGTACTGCGGGACCTGGCCCTTGCTACCCTTGGCGATGCCGAGGCTGATCTCGCGGCCGTCGGTCAGCTCGGATATGGCCAGCACGGCATCGGCCACGTCGATGGGGTTGCGGAAGTAAGGCACCAGGATGGCGGTGCCGACCTTCAGAGGCGCGCGGGCGGCAATAGCCGTCGCCACACTCAAAACGTTGCGGTAGCGGAGCGAATCGCTGAGCCAGACTTGCTTGAAGCCCCGCTCCGCGCCCAACTCGGCCAACTCCACCAGCTCCCGCGTGGTGTAGTAGGAAGCCGCCTGCAGCACGAACTGGAGCCCGAACTCCCCCAAAAATATCGCCATCCCCTCCCCTTTCGCCCTGACGCCCTCCTAGGTGCCGGCGGCGTGGCGTTCTTCCCGGAGCGCGGCGATCCGGTCCTCCATGGGGGGATGGCTGGCGAAAAGCATCCGCAGCCCGCCCTTGCGCACGCCCGCAATCCCCATCGCCTCCAACTGTTCCGGCATGTGCTCGGGCTCCACGCTGCGTTGGAGCGCCGCGAGGGCGCCGATCATGTTGGCCCTGCCGGCCAGATACGCGCCGCCGGCGTCGGCCCGGTACTCGCGCCGGCGGGAGTACCAGGCGACCACGATGCTGGCCAGGATGCCGAGCAGTATCTGCGTGACGATCACCGTGACGAAGTAGCCGATGCCGTAACCCCCTTCGCCGTCCCGGTGGAGCGCACGGTCAACGACGTATCCGATCACGCGGGAAAGGAAGATCACGAATGTGTTGAGAACGCCCTGGAGCAGGGTCAGCGTCACCATGTCGCCGTTGGCCACGTGGCTAACCTCGTGGCCCAGCACGGCCGACGCTTGGTCCGCGTTCATGGCCCGCAAGAGGCCCGTGCTCACCGCCACCAGGGAGTTGTTGCGGCTCGGACCGGTTGCGAAGGCGTTGGGCTCGGGGGAATCGTAGATGGCCACCTCGGGCATGGCGATGTTCGCGGCCTGAGCGTGGTTGTGCACGGTATTGAGGAGCCATCTCTCGGTGTCATTGCGGGGCTGCTCGATGACCGTCAACCCCATCCATCTCTTGGCCGTCCACTTGGAGATGGCCAGGGAGATGAAGGCGCCGCCCATGCCGAAGATGAAGGAGAAGGCCAGCAGCGGCCAGAAGTCGATGCCGTATTGAAAAAGCAACCAGTCAAGGCCGAGCACACGGAGCGCAACGGCCAGCACGAAAAGTATCGCAAGGTTGGTGATCAGAAAAAGAAAAACGCGTTTCATGGACCTGTTCCCTTCCTCTCGCCAAGTTCAGCCCTCAACAACTCTACAATGCAGACCCTGCCGAATCAATTTAGCCGGGCGCCAGGGATTTCGGATAATTTAATCACCGGCCCCCGCTTGTAAAGGGATCGCCGCGTTCCCGCCTATTCGATCTCCCGCACCGTGGGCAGCCGCGCCATGCCGTAGAAGCCCATCATCGCCACCAGGAACCCGCCCAGGGCCACCGCCGCGGGGGCTCCGGCGTATTCGGCCACCGCTCCCGCGACCGCGCCGCCCAGCGGCATGAGATCCCAGGTAAGGCCGAACAGCCCCAGCACCCGGCCGCGCAGTTCGTTGGGGAGGTTCAGTTGGAGGATGGTGTTGATGGAGGTCAGATAGATCTGGTTGAAGAGTCCGAGAAGGAAGATGAGGCCCAGCGACAGCGGGAACGACGACGAATACGCGAACATCATGAGCAGAGCCCCGAAGGCCGCCGACCCCACCAGCACCTGCCAGCCCCTGCGTCCGGCCTGGGCCAGATAGGCGACGGTCAGCGTGCCCAGCAGCGCGCCGACCCCGGAAACCGACTGGAGCAGCCCGAACCCGCGCGAGCCCACCTCAAGGATGCTCCGGGCGAACACCGGCAGCAAGATCACGTAGGACATGCCGAAGACGCTGTTGAAGAACGTGAGCCCCAGCAGGCTGTAGAAGAGCGGGGTGCGGCGCACGAAGTCGAGCCCGGCGGCGATGTTGCGCCACACGCCGCCCTGGGGCTGTCCGACGATGGCGCGGGTGCGGATGAACGCCCACAACACCACCGCGGTCACCGAGCTGGCGAAACAGGCGAGGAAGGTGGGCCCGATGCCGAGCCAGTAGATCAGGACGCCGGCGAGCCCGGGGCCCACGAGCCGGCACGCCTGCCACACCGAGCTTCCCAGCGCCACGGCGTTGGCCAGCTCCTCGCGCGGCACCATCTCGGGCAGCAGCGCGTACCGGCTGGGCCGGTCGAAGGCGCGCAGGAAACCCGAGTTGAACGCGAACACCAGCACGTGCCAGAAGGCGACGCGCTCGGTGAGCACCAGCAACCCCAGCACCAGGTAGGCCAGGGCCAGCAGCGACTGGGTGAGCACCATGATGCGGCGCTTGTCGGCCCGGTCGGCAATGGCGCCGCCCACCAGGACCAGAGAGACCCGCGGCACCGCGTAGACGATCCCGGCCACCCCCAGCATCAGCGGCGAATCCGTCAGCAGGAACACCAGCCAGGCCTGCGCGGCCATCTCCATGTTCAGGGCCAGCACCGAAGAAAGCTGGCCCAGCCAGTAGAAACGGTAGTTCCGGTGGCTCAGGGCCGCGAACAGCCGGCGCAGCATGGATTCGGATTTCATGGGCGGTTTTGTTTCGGGATGTCTTTGGGTATAGAACTCGAAACGTCACACAACGGCCCCGGCGCGTCAATGTGGACCCATCCATGCAAAGTTGCCAGGGTTTCCATCGGCGAAGAGGACCTCCGGGACATCCACATAGAGGCTTGAACAGATGGCGGGAACACTCGAAGGCATCCGGATTCTGGAGCTGTCCAGCTACGTCACCGGCCCGTTCGCTTCCATGCTCATGGCCGACCTGGGCGCCGAGGTGATCAAGGTGGAGGACCGGGAGCGCGGCGACCCGTTCCGCGGCTGGGGCGGCGGGAAGATGTATTCGGCCACCTTCTGCAGCCTGAACCGGAACAAGAAGAGCATCACCCTGGACCTCCGCAACGAGGAGGGACAGGAAATCTGCCGCCAACTCGCCGCCGGGTCGGACGTGCTCGTCGAGAACCACCGTCCGGGGGTCATGGCCCGCCGCGGGCTCGGCTACGACACCCTCCGCGAGTTGAAACCGAAGCTCATCTACTGCTCCATCTCCGGCTTCGGCCAGGAGGGGCCCTATCGCGACCGGCCCGGCTACGACACGGTGGGCCAAGGGATGAGCGGCCTTCTGAGCCTGCTCACGGATCCCGACGATCCCAAGGGCATGGGCATCTCCCTGTCCGACCACCTCACCGGCGTTTACGCCTGCTACGGCGTGCTGGCGGCGCTGGTGAACCGCATGATGACCGGCGAGGGGCAGATCATCGAGACCTCCCTGCTGCGGGCGTCGGTGTCCTTCACCGCGGAGAACTGCGCGCGCTACTTCGAGACCGGCGTCGTGCCCAGCCGAGCCGACCGCACCCGCACCGCCGGCGTGTTCGCCTTCGTCGACCGCGACGGCCGGCCCTTCGTCGTGCACCTGTCCTCGCCCAACAAGTTCTGGCTGGGGCTCGTGGAAGTCGCCGGCAAACCCGAGTGGGGGAAAGACCCCCGCTTCGCCGAAAAGGAGGGCCGCACCGAGCACCACGACATGCTGGAGCGGGAGCTGCAGGCCGTCTTCGAGCAGGACTCGCGCGACGTGTGGCTCAAGAAGCTCCGGGAGCACGACGTGCCCTCCACCCCGCTGAACAACCTGGAGGACATGTTCAACGATCCGCAGGTGAAGCAGTACGGCTTTCCCATCGAGGTGGAGCACCCGAAGATGGGCAAGGTGAAGCTGGTGGGAAGCGGCGTCAACATGAGCCGCACGCCGCCGGAGACCCCTACCCCGCCGCCCATGCTGGGCGAGGACACCGACGAAATCCTGCAAGGTATGGGATACAGCGCGGAAGACATCGAGGGGTTGCGCAGCCGGCAGGTCATCTGACGTTTTTTGCGTTGCTTGTTGCCGCCCAAGTCTGATAGGGAACTTACCGATGATGCAATATCTGAAACCCTTGGGCCTTCTGGCCGGACTGTTGGTGCTGCTGGCCTCGTGCGTCTCCATCGAGGAACACGAGCAACTGAACAGCGAGAAGCAGCGCGTGGAGGCGGACAACGCCGCTCTGACGCAGAACCTGGAGCAACGCGGGCAGGAGGTTGCCGCCCTTGAAGCGAGAGTCAGCGAGTTGACGCAGGACGTGAGCCGGCGCCAGGGCATGCTCGACCAGCGGGACCGGCAGCTTGCGGAGACCCGGCGGCAAGTCGGGGAGTTGACCGACTCCCTGGGCGAGGTCCGGCAGGAATTGAGCACCGCCATCGACGAACGGCGCGCGACCGTGGACCGCTATCGCCGGAGAGTGGCCGCCCTGACGGCCGAACGGGACAACACGCTCAAGACCGTCGACGACCTTACCGCCCGGCTCGACCAGAGAGCCGCCACGGTGCGGGAACTGGATGCGAAGGCTCGGGAACTGGCCGGCCTCAGAGACTCCCTGGTGCAGCAGAACGCGCTTCTCACTGCGGCCAAGACGGAGCTGGAAGAGAACTTCACCGCGCTCGTACGGAGGCGGGACGAGTTGACCGCGCGAGTACGCGGGCTCGAGGATGAGGTCGCGCAGCAGGACCGTGCCATCACGGGCCTGAACGCCGAAACCGCCGATCTGAAGGCGGCGAAGCAGTCCCTGGAAGCGGAAGTCGCCTCCCAGAAAGCCGCGCTGACACAGTTGCAGCAGCAACTGTCGGAGGTGTCAGGGTCGCTGGACCAGACCCGCGCCGAAAAGGACAAAGCCCTCGCCGATCTCGCCGCCGGCGAAAAGGACGCCGCGCAGAAGCTCGCGTCGCTTGCGGCTGCGCGTGATCAGGCCGTCCAGCACCTCCAGACGCAATTGGCCGAGACCATTCGCTCGCTGGACCAGACCCGCGCCGAAAAGGACAAAGCCCTCGCCGATCTCGCCGCCAAGGAGAAGGCTCTGGCGGAATTGGCCGCCAGGGAACGGGAAGCCACCCAGCGGCTGACGGCCCTGACCACCGACCATGAACGGGCCGTCAAGCAATTGCAGGCGCAACTGACTCAGGCGACGGCTTCGCTGGAACAGGTCCGGCAGGAGAAGGATCGGGATATCTCCTCCCTCACCACCGACCAGCAGGACCTTGCCGGACAGTTGAGCGACCTGAAGTCGCGCCAGGACCAGGCCACCGAGGAACTCCGGCAGCAGCTCGCGGACGCCACGAAGTCGCTGGAACGGACACGCATCGAAAAGGAACAGGCGCTGGCCGCCCTGACCTCGGATCAGCGAGCCCTGACGGACCAACTGGCCGAATTGAACGCCTCCCACACGGCCGAAATCCAGAAGCTGGAAAACGAACTGACCGGCACCACGGCAGCGCTGAAGCAGGCCCAGGAGGAAAAGGAACGGGCCCAGGCGGAGGTGGCGGCCCTCAAGCAGGAGATGGAACGGCAAGACCCTGGCAACGCCCAAGCCAAGGAGGAGCTGGAACAGCGGCTGGCTGACACCGAACGTTCGCTGAAGAGGACCGAAACCGAACGGGCGCAGTTCATGAGCGCGTTGACGGCCGACAAGCAACAACTCGCGTTGCAGATGGCCACGCTGACCTCGGCCCATCAAACCGCGGTGGAACAACTGGAAAAACGCCTGGCCGACGTGAGCACCTCGCTGGAGCGGACCCGCGCCGACAAGGACAAGGCCGTCGCCGACCTCGCCGCCAGGGAGCAGGAAGCGGCCGAGAAACTCGCCACGCTCACCGCAGCCCACGACCAGGCCGCCGCCAAGCTGCAACAGCAGCTCGACGAAACCAGCACTTCCCTGGAGCGGACCCGTGCCGACAAGGACAAGGCCGTCGCCGACCTCGCCGCCAGGGAGCAGGAAGCGGCCGAGAAACTCGCCGCGCTCACCGCAGCCCACGACCAGGCCGCCGCCAAGCTGCAACAGCAGCTTGACGAAACCAGCACCTCTCTGGAACAGATACGGACCGAGAAGGAACAGGCCGTGGCCGACCTGACCGCCAAGGACCAGCTCGCGGCCCAACTCCAGCAACGCCTCGACGCGGCCAACAGCACCCTGGAACAGACCCGCGCCGACAAGGACAAGGCCGTCGCCGACGTGGCCGCCGGGGAACAGGCCACCGCGCAGTTGCGCGAGCAGCTCGACACAACCAACCGCACCCTGGAACAGACCCGTGCCGACAAGGACAAGGCCGTCGCGGCCCTGGGCGCCGACAAGCGGCAACTCACCGAGCAGATGACCTCGGCAAAGGCCGAGTTGGCAGCGGCAACGGCTGAACGCGACGTTCTCAGGCAGCAGATCGAGGGAAAGCTGATCCTGGAGCGTTACTGGCAGTGGATCTTCGGCGCCGTGGTGGGTCTCGCCGCCCTCGGTTGGGGAACCCGATGGTTCAAGGCCTAGCGGCGTCTCTCAGCCCTTGATATCCGGCCAATCCTGCAACAGCTTGCCGTAACCGGCGATGCTGCACGAAAATCCCACGCTCGAAAGCATGAACCAGAGCATGGCGGGATTGCTTGCCACCACCGGCCGCGAGAGGTCCCGCTCGATCCGGTCCAGGACCGGCAGGGGGTCCAGCACCGCCCCCTGGAAATAGATTGCCTCCACTTCCGGGTTCCCCTTCAGCGCCTTTTCCGTGAGCGCGTAGACGTCCTCGGGCTCGACGGTCATGGCGTCGCGGTAGTCGTCGAAGGTGTCCGCGGGCGAGACCGCTTCGATGCCGCAATCCGTGAGATAGTCGCGAATCCGCTTGTTCATGACCTCGACGAACGGGGTCAGCAGCAGCACCCTGGGAGTCGAGAGCGCCTTCAGGGCCTCCACGCAGGACTCCAGAGCCGTGGTCACCGGCACGTCCACGGCGTCCTTCAGTCTCGCCAGCAGTCCCGGATTGAGCACCTCCACCGGCGCCCCGCTGACGATGACGCCCTGCCAGCCGCGCTCCTGCGCCAGCCGGGTCGAGGTCTCCACCACCATGTCGCCCGTGCCTGCCAGACTCTCCAGCGACCCGCGGACGATGCCCAGCCCCTCGAACTCCATCTCCACTTCCCTGGGGATGAACGCCTTGAACGGCTCGAAGTGGGGACTGGAGCTCGATATCGGGGTGACGAAACCAATCTTGACCGGATCTGCCATGACTCCCCTCCTGTTTCCGGACCCGTTGCTCTTCTAGAACGAACGCGCCGCGATCCAACTGCCGCCGATGAAAGTGCCCAAGGTGCTTCCGAGGTTCGAGAACACCACCACGAGGAGGATGCGGGAGACGGGATTGCGCCAGAGCCCCTTGGGAAATGCCGTCACCACCTCTCCCATGCCCTCCAGGTCGGCCACGGTGGGCTTCTTGACCCAGGCCTGGACCAGTCCCGATACCCAGCCGGCGGCGATGGTGGGGTTGAGGCTGGTGACAGGCGCGGCCAGGAACGCCGCCAGCACCGTGATGGGATGGCCTAGGGCCAGGGCCGCGCCCGCGGCCGCCAGCACGCCGTTCACCAGCACCCAGATGGAGACGGACTCCAGGGAATGGGCGGCGCCGGCGCTGAAGAACCCGTACGCGATGATCGCCACGACCAGCGAGGGCACCAGCCACTTGATGCTCCTGGACCAGATGGAACGATCGGGGACCGTCTCCAGCGGCGCGAGCGAGTGGTCCCGGTGAATCTCGCGGGCGACGCCCCGCAGGTGTCCCGCGCCGACCACGGCCACGACCCTCTCCCCCTCCGCCTCCCTGATCCTCTGCGCCAGGTAGACGTCCCTCTCGTCCATGATGACCTGCTTGACCGCGGGAAAGGCCTTGGCGAACTCCACCAGCACGTCCCCCGCGCGGTCCTGCCGCTTGAGATCCTCCACCGCCTCCTTGTCGACCTCCGGCTCCCCCACGGCGCTGGCAAGAAGCAGGAACAGCAGCTTCAGCTTGTTCCAGAGGCTCAGGCCCCTCCAGGTTCTCTTCAGCGTCACCTGGACGTCGCGGTCCGCCAGCACCAGTTCCACGTCCCGCTCGCGGGCCAGCCTGACGCCCTCCAGCATGTCGGCCCCGGGCTGCACGCCGAGCCGGTCGCCGATGCGCTTGTAAAACGCGGACATGATCAACTGGCTCACCATCAGGGTCGCCTTGCCCTCCCTGATGACCTTGAAGACGTCCATCTTCCGCCACGCGTCGGGCCGGGTGAACGCCTCGTACCGGCCCTGGCATAGCTCCACACAAATGGCGTCGGGCTCCACCATCTCGACGGTCTTCCGCACGTCGTCGACGCTCTCCCGGGACACGTGGGCGGTGGCGACGAGATAAACCTCCCGGCCCCGGTCGAGCAGGCGCACGGTATGCGCCGGAAGCCCGAAAATGCCCCGGCCTTGTGCAGCGTCGATTTCCACGCGTTTCAGACCTGGGCCACCGGTCCGTCGTAGTTCCTGAGCCAGCCGATGAACTGGACGATCTGGTCGACCATGTAGTCGTGGTACGCCTTGCCCTTTTCGGGAGAAGCCTTGATGGAGGGGCTGAAGGAGCCGGTGGGGACGATCCGGCGCTGTTCGGTGCTGGTCCAGGGGATGTCGATGACCTCGTGGGGCGCGTAGAAGAGGTCTCCGTGGGACCACGGCGAGAAGTTCTTGTCGAAGTCCACCTGCGACGTGGTGAGCTTCTCCTGCTTGATCAGATGGGGGTACTTGTACCAGCACTCCGAGATCTCCAGCTCGCCGCTGTGATGCTCCTTGGCTTCCTTGATCTCGTTGGCGATCTTCTTGGCGATCTTCACCGGGTCGATGACCGCGAAGAAGACCTCCGGCATCTCGAACTCGCGCAGGTTCTTGGTGGCCGCCAGGAGGCCGGGCAGGTTGGCGCCCTTGTGCCCGTTAATGATGAGGATCTTGCGGAAGCCGTGCTTGTGCAGGCTCCGGCTCATGTCCTGGATCACGGCCATCAGCGTCTCGGTGCGGAGCGAGATGGTCCCCGGGAACGCCAAGTGATGGGGCGAGTCGCCGAACCACAGCGGCGGCGTGCACAGGGTTCCGGTGGCGCGGGCCACGTCCTCCGCCAGGGCGATGGCGATGAGGCAGTCCAGCCCCAAGGGTCCGGCCGGACCGTGCTCCTCGGTGCTGCCCACCGGACAGATGATGATGTCGGAGTCCTCGAGATAGTCCCCCACGTCCTCCCACGTCAGTTCCTGAAGCCATACCGAGCCGAGCTGCGCCGCCATTGTCATCTCCTCCAGTCTTGTATTCCGATCATTTGATGGCCAGCGGATTCGTCGGGGAACCCACGGCTCCGGTGACCGGGAGGGCCGGGGCCGCGAACATGAACTCGTAGCGCCCGTCCTCGGCGCAGTCCTCCGCCAGCTCTTCCAGGTAGAATATCTCGCCCACCGTGAGGCCCATGTTGGGAATGCTGACCCAGTGCCACGGCTGGTTGGCGTCCCGCGTCTGGTTGGGCCGCACCTCCGCCCCCCAGGTGTCCGTCGCCACCGCGGCAACCTCCTTTTCGTGGAGCCAGTCGAGGGTCTCGAAGCCGAGCCCCGGCGCGTCCCCGCCCGGATAGCCGTCCCAGGAGCCGGCGTCCAGCTTGGCCTTCATCTGGCCGGTCCGCACCAGCAGGTAGTCGCCCCGGCGCACTTCCACTTTCTGCTGCTTCAGGGTGCGGTCGAGGTCGCGGTTGGTGATGGCGTAGCCGTCCTCCAGCCACTCGCTGCCCTTGGCCCGGGCCACGTCCAGCAGCACGCCGCGGCCCACCATCCTGTCACGGGTCTTCTCGATGCCGTTCCGGGCGGCGCCGCCGGTGGTCACCAGCCGGCAGTCGTAGCCGTTGTACATGCGGTCTTCGTAGAAGATGTGCGCCAGCCCGTCCCATTGCGTGCCGGCCTGGAGCGGCATGATGATCACGTCGTCAGCGCCGCGGATGCCGCGGTGGTCGAGCACACCGGAATAGGCGTCGGTGCCGGTGCGGAGCATGAGGTGGATGGGATTGAACCGGCCCATGGCCGGGTAGTTGCTCTTGCCGCCTTGCGGACCGTCGGCGTCGAAAGCGAGGGCCAGGGAAAAGACCCGGCCCCTGCGCACGAGTTGCGCCGCGGCGACGATGTCCTCCGGCGTGGTGAAGTTGAGGGTGCCGACCTCGTCATCCTCGCCCCAGCGGCCCCAGTTGCGCAGCCGCTTCGCCGCCTCCCGGATACGCGCCATGGTCAGTTTCGAACGCCTTCGAGTCGCCAAGCCGATCCTCCTCAGGTCGCTATCGGGTTGAAACTCTCATGGGGATTGCCTAAGAAATCCCGGTATGCCGTCCGCGCTCGACAACGGCGGGAGCCAGAAGGTCATGCTGGGCTTCGTGGTGCGACGCTGTGCCCGGGAACTCGGCCACAACCCCACCCCCGACGAATTTGCCGCCTGGGCCAACAACCAGAGCCTGGACGGAGAACGTTACAACATCTTCGGGCAAGCCATCTCGACCGAAGCGGCGACGGTCATGTTGCGCCGGCTCGATCGTCTCGTGACCGTCCGCTCCCCGGACGTCATTCTCCGGCAGCCCGACGCCCCCTGAGGCGCCCGCCTCTCCCCGGCTAGGACGCCTTCCTCACCGCGTCGCCGATGTCCAGGTTGTAGAGTCTGGCGCCGTTGTCCCGGAGAATCTTGGTCTTCACGGCCTCGCTCAGGTCTTCCCGCTGCTTCAGGTAGTCGCTGGACAGGACCTCGCGGTCGCCGTGGGGCATGTCCGACCCGTAGACCACCTGCCCCTCGCCCACCAACTCCACCACCTGGGGCAGCAGCGTGTCTTCCACCTCCGCGCTCAGGTAGAGGTTGCCCTGACGCATGTACTCCATGGGCGCCAGCTTGGCCTTGGGAACCGTGTCCGGGAGGATGTCGGCGAGGAAGTTCCCCGAATGGCCGAACCGGTGATCCAGGCGGTCGATCATGAAATGGACCCACTGGCAGCCGGCCTCCAGAAACCCCACGCGCAGGGTCGGAAAACGGTCCAGCAGGCCGCTGTTGATCATGGACGAGAAGCCCAGCAGCACCGGCATGAGGAACGCGTTGACGGACGAAGGATAGATGTGGGTGAACAGGCCGCTCAAGGCCGGACACGCCCAGCCCACGTGGATCGCCAGCGTCAGGTCCCGCTCCACCAGGGCTTCGTAGAAAGGCAGGAAGGCGGGGTCGTCGAGCAGCCGGTCGCCGATGGTGCCCAGCAGCATGACGGCCACGGCGCCGAGGTCGTGGGCTTCCTTCACCTGCTCCACCGCCCCCTCGACGTCGTCGAGGTTCACAACTGCGGCCCACTTGAGCCGCTCATGAGCCCCGATCTGATCGCCCAGGAAGCGGTTGTAGGCCGTGCTCATGGCGGTCACGAGCGGCGGGCTCGCCGCCAACGGATAGGCGAGGAACAGCGTCGGATAAAGGACCTGGAGCGAGATCCCTTCCTTGTCCATGGCCTCGATGCGCTCCTTGACCCCGTGGATCTCCATGCTGCCGATGGTGTCGGACTTCTTCTGGGCGTGGGGCGTCTTCTTGCCCTTGTAGCTGGCCGGGGTGCCGAGGTTGTGGGCGCCGCGTCCGACCCGGCGCGGGTACATCTGCTCCTCGATCATCCAGTAGACCATCTGGTCGATGGCCACGACCCGCGGGCGCTGGGCCCGGAATGCCGGATCGAAGTACTTGTCGCTGAACGTGGTTTCGCTTTCCTCGACGTGTCCGTCCGCATCGACCAGGTACATGGGTTCACCTCCGTGTGCTAAGCCGGCCCCGCTTTTCTCATGGGCTCGATCCCTCTGGATGTAGCCCAAACGCACGGCACAGTTCAAGACTGATCTCACGTTAATCGGCCGCTTCCGTTGACACGGCGTCGAAAAATTCCTAGTGTGCAGGACTTTCCCGTTGAACCTCCGGTTCAACGGGACACCCGTCACAAGGAGGGCAAGACATGCTTCGACTGATTTCGAGTTTCCTGATCGCCCTGGTCGCCCTAGCCGGCGCCGGCACGGTCCTGGCCCAGAGCATGCCCACGGTCAGCATCGGTTCGTTCGGCAAGCCGTCGTTCGGCCACACCACGGCTTCCCTGATCGAGGCCAACGAGTTCGACAAGAAGCACGGCGTCGACATCCAGTGGGCCTTCAAGAAACCCCGTGCGGCCAACACGGACTTCGCAACCGGCCGGGACAAGGTCACCATCGCCTCGGCGCTCCTGTCCGAAGCCAACCGGCGCCTCAAGGGGGTCAAGTCCGTCTACCTCTTCAACGTGCTCAACGGGCACGGCGCGCTGCTGACCATGGACCCCAACATCAACAGCATCGCGGACCTCGAAGGCAAGAGCCTCGGCGCGGTCACCGTCACCACCAACTACGCCATGTTCCGCTACTTCGCCCAGAAGGCGGGAGTCGACCTCGGCAAGGTGGACGTCCAGTCCACCAGCACCGCGGGTCTGGCGACGCTGCTGATGGCCAAGCGCGCCGACGCAGTTCACTTCTGGGAGCCCAACTATTCGAAGATGCTGGTGGGTAATCCCGGCAAGCTCAAGATGATCGAATACTTCCACCAGTGGCAGGCCATACAGGGGGCGCCGCAGAGGGGCTTCCTCGGCATCGCGGCGCACGAGGACTGGATCGCCGGCAACAAGGCGCTGATCCCGAAGATCTACAAGGCCTTCGAGGAGCTGGCCAAATGGCTGCCCACGCACCATGACGAGGCGGCGACGATCATCGAGAAGGAGGCGGGCGTGCCCAAGAAGGCATTCCTGATGGCGCTGGCCACGGCCCGCTATCCGCTCGACGTGGTGCCCGCGGCCGAGATCGAGACCAACATCAAGGCCCTGTTCCAGGCCGGCATCGACAGCGGCTACATGAAACAGATGCCGGACGACGGCATCATCTACCGGGGCAAGGTCCGTTAAGCGCGCCGCTTCCCGAATGGAATCCGACGCGCCCCAAACCGCGTTGCCTCCGGCGCAGGCCCGGGAGGCGTGGCACTCGCGCCTCCTGGGCCTCATGGCCGCCCGGAAGGAGCCGATCATCTCGTTCGCCGTGATCCTGGCGTCGTGGCAGATCGCCTCCTTCTTCCTGCCCCCGTACCTGATTCCCAGCGTCGGCGTCATCGTCGCCGCCTTCATCGAGATCGTCGTCAACATCGGCCTGTTGGGGGACGTGCTGGTCACCATGGGCCGGATCTTCCTGGGGCTCGTCCTGGCGTTCATCAGCGGCACCATCCTGGGCGTGTTCATGGGCTTCACCCAGACGGTGGAAAAGCACACCCTGCCGGTGCTCCACTTCATCATGGGCATACCGGCGCTCTCCTGGGTGGTCTTCGCCATCATCTGGTTCAGCCACGTGGAGACGCGCATCGCCTTCATCCTGCTGGCCGGCTGCCTGCCCAACTACGCGCTCATCATCCACGACGGCATCAAGAGCATCTCCAAGGAATACCTGGACATGCTGCGGGCCATGCGCCCGACGCGGAAGCAGCTCTTCTCCAAGCTGATCCTGCCGGGGATGATCCCCGCGGTGCTGACCGCCTGGAAGGTGAACCTCGGGCTGGCCGCGCGCGTGGTCATCGTCGCCGAGCTGGTGGGAGCCACCCGGGGCGTAGGCAACAAGCTGCTGCTGGCGCAGGAGCTGTTCGAGATGCCCAAGGCCATCGCCTGGACCCTGGTGCTGGTGACCTTCCTGCTCATCACCCAGTTCGTCATCCTCCTCCTGGAGCACAAGCTGCTGCGCTGGCGCCCCGCGAAACAGGGAGGGATGGCCACGTGAGCGCCGCCGAGCCCGTCGTCCGGATGCGGGACGTAAGCAAGGTGTTCACTTCGGTGGACGGCGACCGCTTCACCGCGGTGGAGAGCCTCGATCTCGAGGTGGGCAGCGGCGACATCGTCGCCATCGTGGGCAAGACGGGGTGCGGGAAGTCAACGACGTTCAACCTTCTCCTCGGCCTGGAGCAGGCCACCACGGGATCCATCGAGCTGCTGGGGCACGACCCCTACACCGAGTTCGACTGGTTCCGCTCCAAGCTGGGCGTGATCTTCCAGACCGACCGCCTGCTGCCGTGGCGCACGGCGCTGGAGAATGCCCGTGTCGGCCTGGAGATTCTCGAATACGGCGAAAAAGAACAGAACGACATCGCCACCCGGTGGCTGCACAAGCTGGAGCTGCAGGGGTTCGAGGACGCCTACCCCCACGAGCTGTCCGGCGGCATGCGCCAGCGCGTGGGCATGGCCCGGGCCTTCTGCCTCTCGCCGGAGATCTTCTTTGCCGACGAGGCCTTCGGCCACCTGGACCAGTCCACAGCCAGACGCCTGCGCGAAGTCTTCCTGGAGCTTGTCTCCGAAACCCGCAAGACCTGCCTCCTCATCACCCACAACATTCACGAGGCCCTGGAGATCGGCTCACGCCTGGTGATCCTCGGCAGGCCCGGCCGGGTCCTGGCCGACATGGAAACCCCCACCAACGCCTCCCGCGCGGAAATGGCCGAGTTCGAGGACCGCGTCCTCGACATCATTGAAAACAACGACGTCGTGGAGTAGCCTCGCCCTTGGGTGGTCCGGACACGGGTCCAGCCGGAGGCCCGGTAGACGGCGCCGGGTGTATCGCGGATCTGGATTAGATTGACCAACAGAAAACATGTTTGTTGGGCAAGGCACAAATGACCGAAGGCGCTCAACTCAGGCGACTGCCTCTGACGGTACAGACGACCTACGCGGACCTGCTGTCCCGGCTCCAGGAGGACACGGTTCTGGAACTTGGGGGGACCCCGGTTCTTCGTGAGCGGAGCGGGCGAAAGTACTGGTATTCGGTCCAGCGGCTAGCTGACCACACCGTCGAGCGCTATCTCGGGCCGGATACGAAAGAGGTGCGGGCAAGGGTCGAGCAGGCCGAAAAAGTGAGGGAGGACCTGAGGCAGCGTGAGAAGCAGCGCGGCCGCCTCACCCGCATGTGCCGCGAGGGTGGCCTGCCGCGTGTCGACGCCCAGACCGGGAAAGTGTTGCTCGCGCTCTCGAAGGCGGGGATTTTTCGGCTCCGCGCAGTCATCGTTGGCACGCATGCGTTTCGGTGCTATCCCGGTCTCCTGGGAGTCGAGGTCTCGGAGGCCCATGCCGTTACCGAGGACATTGATGTCGCGGCGTTTCATTCGGTCTCAATAGCGCTCGACGATCGACTGGATCCGGCGCTGGCGGAGGCGCTGGAACGGATCGGGCCTTTCGTCCCTCGGCCTAGCCTCCATCAACAGCCCACCGGCTGGCGGAACCAGGAGAGCGGCGTCCTCGTCGAGCTGCTCACTCCCAACGAGGGACCGGATCGCGACGAGCCACTGGAATTGCCAGCGCTGGGAGCATATGCCCTTCCGCTTCGGTTTCTGGACTATCTGATCCATGGGCCGGTGCAGGCGGTAGCGCTTTACCGGTCGGGGATTCTGATCAACGTCCCCCAGCCAGCCCGCTACGCAGTCCACAAGCTGATCGTCTCAACCCGTCGAGGTTCCTCGGCGGCCGCCAAGGCAACGAAAGACATCGACCAGTCCGCTGCCCTGATTCGTGTGTTGGCGGAGGATCGTCCCGATGAGCTCGAGGACGCCCTCGTCGAGGCACGCGAGCGCGGACCTTCCTGGCGAGAAGCTGTGGACAGGGGGACCCGGCGGCTGCCTCGGGATGCAAAAACGGCGCTCGAAAAAGCGGTCGGACAGCACGTCGCAGATTGGAGTTGACCCGACTATGTGGCTCTTACCCCAGCATCCTGTCCGGCAACCACAGCGAGATCTGCGGGAAGGCCACCAGGATGACCAGGGTGAACACGTCCATCAGGAAGAACGGCAGGATGCCCTTGAATATCTCCTCGAGGCGCACCATGCCGTGGGCGGCGGCGTTCACGGTGTAGACGTTCATGCCCACCGGCGGGGTGATGAGGCCGATCTCGGAGGTCTTGATCACCAGCACGCCGAACCAGATGCCGCTGAAGCCCATCTGGATGACGATGGGAAAGACGATGGGCAGGGTGATGGCCATCATCGCGGCCGGGTCCATGAACATGCCCAGGAACACGTAGAGCAGCAGGAAGCCGGTCAGGACCAGGTGGCGCGGCATGCCGGAGCTCACCAAGTAGTCCGCCAACCGCGGGCCGACGTTGGTGATGGCCAGGAAGCGGCTGAAGATGTAGGCGCCGATGATGATGGTGAAGAGCATCGTGGTGGAGGTGGCGGTGTCCAGCACGGTGTTGCGGAGCTTCTCACGCGAGAAAGCGCCCTTGGCGATCATGATCACGAACGCGCCGAAGGCGCCGAAGGCCCCCGCCTCGGTGGGGGTGGCGATGCCCAGGTAGATGGCGCCCATGACGACGATGGAGAGCGTGACGATGCCCCACACCCTGTACAGGGACAGGAGCTTCTCCCGCAACGGCGGCCTTTCCTCGATGATGGGAGCGATTTCGGGCTGGAGCCGCACCCAGCAGGAGATCATGCCCATGTAGATGAGCGCCGAGAGGACTCCCGGAATGGCGCCGGCGATCAGCAGCTTGCCGATGGACTGCTCCGTAATGATCCCGTAGATGATCATGAGACCGCTGGGAGGGATCAGCGCTCCCAGGGTCCCGGAAGCCGCGATGGCGCCGGTGGCAAGCCGCTTGTCGTAGCCGTACTTGGTCATCTCCGGCAGGGCCACCTGGGTGAAGGTGGCGGCGGTGGCCACGCTGGAGCCGCAGGCCGCGGCAAACGCGGCGCAACTGGCCGTGGTGGCCATGGCGAGGCCGCCGCGGACCCGCCCCAGCCACTTGTGCACCACCGAGTAGATGTCCGCGCTCAAGCCGCCGTAGTTGGCGAACTGCCCCATCAGGATGAAGACGGGGATGGCGAAGAACGTGAAGTTCGCCACCACCTTGTACGGGGTCGTCCGTAAAAGCCCGATGCCGGCGGCCCAACTGTCGGTGAGCATGACGAAGCCCAACACCCCGACCAGCCCCAGCGAGACGGCCACGTGAAGGCCGCACAGGAGCAGGAAGATCAGAAGAAAGACGCTGAGGATCGCCAGGAAGGTTGGGTCCATGTGATGTCTACCCCGGGGTTATGAGACTCCGAAACCGCTTCCAGGCGTCTCTCAACATTTGAATGGCGATAAGGGCTGCGCCGAAGGGGATGGCCAGCTTGGGCGGGTAGACCGGAATCTGCACCAGCCCGTCGGACGCCTCGCGATATTCCAGAGCGGAAAGACCGGCATGCCACGACTGCCAGGCCATGAGCACGAAAAACACCGCCGCGATCAGCAGGACGAACACCGCGAGTCCGTCCCCGACCTTCCCGGGCAGCCGCTGCGTCACCAACTCCACGCAGATGTGCCGCTTGGTGAGCTGGACGTACGCCAAGCTGAAGAACACCACGAACACGATGAGGAACTCGGTGAACTCCAGCGTCCCGGGGATGGGACTCGAAAACACGTAGCGCCCGGTGACGTCCACCGTGATCAGCAGCATCATGAAGAACAGGACGTAGCCGCTGATCTCGTTCAGGAAGGTCATGAACCGGGTCATCCAGGTGTGGTCGCCTTCCGGCGCCGCAAACCCCGGGGTTACGGCGGATTCAAGAGTTTTCTTAGGTTCTTCCAAGACAGACTGACCCCGTGACGGTGCGCGGGGACGGCATCACCGCCGCCCCCGCAGCCGCGTTTTGTGAAAGGGGTTTACCCCCGTTCCATGACCAATGCTATTCGCCGCGGAAAACGGCCAGGGTCTTCTTGCCGGGCAGGCCCAGCTTGTCCATGCTGGCCACCCAGTCGCCGGCGATCTTCTGGACGCCAGGGCTGTTCTTCCACTTCTCCCGATCCGCGGCCGAGAAGTCGACGATCTTGACGCCCTTGCCCGTCAGGTACTTCTGGAACTTGACGTCGTCGTCCTTCATGGCCTGGGCTTCCCACTTGCCGACCTTCTCGCCCTCTTCCAGGAGGATCTTCTGGTGCTCCTTCGACAGGGAGTCCCACTTCCTCTTGTTGATGGTGAAGGTGTTGACGCCGGCGATGCAGCCCATCTCGATCTTGCTCATGTACTTGGCCACTTCGTAGGTCTTGAACCGCTGGGCCGCCTCGAAGGAGAGGATGCGCGCGTCGATGGTCTTGCGCTGCAGCGCCTCGTACATCTCGCCGCCGGTGGTGCTCACCGGGATCCCGCCGCCCGCCTTGATGGCCTTGGGGGCGATGCGGCCGAAGGTGCCGACCTTCTTGCCCTTGAGCTCCGCCAGGTTGGTGATGGGATAGTGGGCCACGAGCTGATAGCTCGCGGTGGCGGTCATGCCCACCACCACGTGGCCGAACTTGGCCAACTCCGCGCTGGCCTCCGGGATCTGCGCGAGCACGCGCATGCCGCCGTCGCGCGACTGCACCGGATCACTCACGGCGAAGGGCAGCCCGGCCACCTGCAGCAGCCGGATCTTGTCGGAAAAATAGCCGATGGCCAAGTCGGCCATGTCGGAGGTGCCCAACTGCACGGCCTCCAGGGCCTCCTTGGCGTGCACCAGCGAGTTGGCCCAGAATATCTGGACCTCGATCTCGCCGTTGGTCCGCTTGGCCACGCCGTTCTTGAAATGCACCAGGTAGTCGGCGCGCGGGGTTCCCGGGCGCGCGGACTGCGTCGCTACCTTGAGGATGATCTTGGATTGCGCGTCTTGCGGCGTCGCCAGCCCGGCAACGCACAGCACGCCAGCCATGAGGAAGACCACCAACGATTTCGATACTGCCTTCATGCTTTCCCCTTTCTTACCTTTCATACAGACCTTGCCGTGACGCGCCAATGCGTCATGGCCCAACGTCATCCGGGTCACGTACCCCGGCCTACTCACAGGTTGAAGAACCGCTTCGCGTTGTCGCCCAACACCGCCTGCTTGTCCTCACGGGACATGTCGTCGCGTTCCACGACTTCCTCGATCTCGTGCTTCGCCGCCGGCAGGTCCACCTCGTGCGGGTAGTCGGAGGCGTAGGCGAAGGCCTCGATGCCCACCCGGCTCGCCACGTACGCCAGGGTCTCCTCGCTGCCCTCGCAGCCCAGCAGGATGCGGCCGCCCTTGAGATATTCCACCGGCCGCATCTTGGGCTGGTCCGCGGCGTCGAAGTAGTTCTCGTCGCGCACCATGCGATCGATGAGGAAATCGAGCCAGCCGCAGCCTCCCTCCATGAACGCGGCGCGAAGCTTCGGGTGCGCGTCGAACACGCCGTGGTAGATGAACGACACGAGAGCGATCATCAACGGAATGGAATGATGGAGGACGTGAGAACCCGTGAAGTTCGTGAACGTGTCCATTCCCATGCCCAGGTTGGAGCCGCCGTGAATGGCGATGGGCACCCCCAGGCGCTCGGCTTCCGCGTAGACCGGCCAGTAGCTCTGGTGGCCGAGGTGCAG
Source organism: Binatia bacterium (assembly GCA_963666515.2). Lineage (GTDB taxonomy): Bacteria > Desulfobacterota > Binatia > UBA9968 > JAJDTQ01 > JAJDTQ01. The sequence goes on along the minus strand of OY762897.2, from coordinate 512,751 downwards.
CGGCAGTCCCGTGGACGGCAGCATGCCGCCGACGAAGCCCAGCTTTTCCACCGCCCGGCGCAGCTCCTTCACGGCCTCCGGGACGTCCTGCATGGGCAGGAGCGCCACCGGCCGCAGCCGGTCGCTCACCTTGGCGAACTTCTCGTGGATGTAGTCGTTGTAGGCCTGGCAGACCTCCACCGCGTAACGGGGTATCTGGATGAGGCCCACGGAGAGCCCTTCGGTGGTGAACAGGACGGTTTTGTCGATGCCGGCCTGCTCGAGGAACGCGACCCAGTCCTCGCCGCTCCCCGGCATGTATTCGCTGGCGGTGACCCGCTCGTTGCCGGTGGTGCCAGCGTGGAGAGCGAAATGCATTCCGTCGATGGAGGGGAACACCCCCTGGCGGTCCCGGGCCGGGTTGGTGGCCTGCATCCTGATGCGGTCGCTCATGTACTCGGCCATGTCGGGGATCCACTCCACCACGTGGCCGTCGCAATCCACTACGGAATAGTCCTCATAGGACACGGCGTCCCTCCCGTACCGCTTGTGTAACCCGCACGCAGACTACTTACTCCTTGCCCAGGAATGCCGCGAGGGTCCTCTTGCCGGGCAGGCCCAGCTTGTCCATGCTCGCCACCCAGTCACCGGCGATCTTCTGGACGCCCGGGCTGTTCTTCCACTTCTCCCGGTCCTCAGCCGAGAAATCGACGATGATGACGCCCTTGTCCTTCAGGTACTTCTGGAACTTGAGGTCGTCGTCCTTCATCGCCTGGGCTTCCCACCTGCCGGCCTTGTCGGCCTCGTCCAGAATGATCTTCTGGTGCTCCTTCGAGAGACCGTCCCACTTTCTCTGGTTGATGGTGAACATGGTGACGCCGGCGATGCAGCCCATCTCGATGCGGCTCATGTACTTGGCCACCTCGTAGGTCTTGAACCGCTGGGCCGCCTCGAAGGAGAGGATGCGCGCGTCGATGGTCTTGCGCTGCAACGCCTCGTACATCTCGCCGCCGGTGGTGCTCACCGGAATCCCGCCCCCTGCCTTGATGGCCTTTGGCGCGATGCGGCCGAAGGTGCCGACCTTCTTGCCCTTGAGCTCCGCCAGGTTGGTGATAGGATCGTGGGCCACGAGCTGGTAGCTCGCCGTGGCGGCCATGCCCACGATGACGTGGCCGAACTTCGTCAACTCGGCGCGCGCCTCCGGAACCTGCTTGAGGACGCGCTCTATGCCTTGCCATGACTCCACTGGATCAGCGACGGAAAAGGGCAGGCCCGCAACCTGAAGCAGCCGGATCTTGTCGGAAAAATACCCGACCGCCAGATCGGCCATGTCCGCCGTCCCCAACTGCACCGCTTCCAGGGCTTCCTTGGCGTGCACTAGGGAGTTGGCCCAGAAGATCTGGACGTCGATCGCGCCGTTGGTCCGTTTCTCCACGCCCTTCTCGAAGCGCACGAGATAGTCGGCGCGCGGGGTTCCCGGGCGGGCGGACTGGGTCGGGATCTTGAGGATGATCTTGGCTTCGGCGTCCTGCGGAACTGCCGCTCCCGTCACGAGCACGAACGCCGCCATCACAAAGATCGTCAACGATCCAAATATTGCTTTCATGGCCTCCCCCTTCTGTTGTCAGTGGCCTGTACCCTGACACGGTGAGTGTTTCGCCGCCGACACTATGCGAAGCCGCGAACGGATGTCAAGAGATGTCGCAATGAAGCTGCGCACTTTCGCCGATACGCGCGCGGCTCCGCCGACCCCGGCAGCCGCTCCACATCCACCGCGAGGCCGGTCAGTTGGCCGGCAGCCGCTCCTTGGGGAAGTTCGAGGCCGCGGTGACGCCGCCGTCGCAGATGAGGTTCTCGCCCCACACGAAGCCGGAGTCGTCGCTGGCCAGGAACAGCATGGCCTTGGCCTGGTCCTCTGCCGTGCCCAGCCGTCCCGCCAGGTTCTTGAACTCCCGGCCCTCGGCGCCCTCGTCCTGGCCCACGGGCGAGCCCGAACGGTTAGGGGTCAGGCAGTTGACCCGGATGTTGTACTGAGAGAGCTGCACCGCCATGCCGCGGGAGAGGTTCACCACCCCGCCCTTGGCCGCCATGTAGGCGATGGCGTCGGTGCGGCCGGAGAGGCCCGACGTCGACGCCACGTTGACGATGACGCCACCCCTGCCCTGCTTGACCATCTGCTCGGCCACGTACCGCCCCACCAGGAACGGCCCCTTGAGGGTCACGTCGATGACCAAGTCCCACTCCTCCTCGGAGATGCTGAAGATGGTCTCGTGGTCGGTGATGGCGGCGTTGTTGACCAGGATGTCGATGCCGCCGAAGGCGTCCACCGTGGCATTCACCATGGCCTTCACGTCTTCGGTGTCGGCGACGTTGCACTTGGCGTAGATGGCCTCGTGGCCGGCGGCCTTGAGGTCGCCGACGACCTTCTCGCCGCGCCCCGGGTCCATGTCCACGATGCATATCTTGGCCCCTTCCGAGGCGAACAGCTTGGCGGCGGCCTCGCCGATGTTGCGGCCCGATCCGGTAATGATCGCCACACGGTCTTTGAGCTTCATGCTGGTTCCTCCTTGCCCCACTACGATTGGTTCGTCTCAGGGTCGGTTTGGTTTAGTACAAATGTGTATCAAGACTTGTCGAGCATCCCCAGGAATATCTTCTCCGCGGTCACGGGCAGGTCGTTGATGCGCACGCCCACGGCGTCGTCCACCGCGTTGGCGATGGATGGCGCCACCGGGATGAGCGAGGTCTCGCCGATGCCCTTGGCGCCGAACGGCCCGTTCTTGTGCGGCACCTCCACCGCGATGGGCGTAATCTCGTCGGGCATGTCGCCCAGGGCCGGCAGCACGTAGTCCACCAGGTTGGGGTTGACCAGTATCCCGTTGTCCCACACCATCTGCTCGAACAAGGCCTGCCCCAGGCCGGTGATGGCCCCGCCCACGAGTTGCTGCTGGCAGCCCAGGGGCGTGATGACCCGCCCCACGTCCACCGCGGTGGCGTGCTTCAGCACCCGCAGCCGGCCGGTGTCCTTGTCGATCTCCACTTCGCTGCCGCCGGCGCCCACGAACCAGAAGGACGAGGTGGTCTTGTCGCCGGTCTCCGGGTCCACGGTGCTGGTCTTCACCTCGCCCCGGCCCACCAGCGTGCCCCCCTGCATGCCGAAATGGTTGAACAGCACCTCGCGGATGGTCAGCGCGTTCTCGCGGAAAAGGACCCTGCCGCCCTCCATACGCGTCTCCTCGAACGGCACACCGTGCTCCTCGGAGACGAACCTGCGGAGCTGCTCGCACAGGTCCAGGGACGCCAGCTCCAGGGCCTTGCCCATATGGAAAGTGGAGCGGCTCGACGAGGTGGTGAGGTCGTAGGGCACCACGTCCGTGTCCACTCCCAGCACCGAGACCTGCTCCAGGGGTATGCCCAGCGTGTCCGCCACGATGGCGGCCATGGCCGTGTCCGAGCCCTGGCCCATCTCCACCGTGCTGGTGAACACGTTGACGCTGCCGTCCTCGTTGAGCTTGATGGCAGCGCACGAGATGGACGGGGTAATGGTGGCCTTGATGAGCGCCGCCAGCCCCCTGCCGCGCACCTTGGACGGGTCGTCCGGCGCCGGCATGGGCTCGCCCCACTTCATCTCCTGTGCGACCTTCTCCAGGCATCCCTTGACGCCGATGCTCCAGAGCTTCTCGCCGGTGACGAACTCGTCGCCCTCGTCGTAGATGTTCTGCATCCGCAGCTCGTAGGGGTCCCGGCCCAGCGCCTTGGCGATGATGTCGGTCTGCGACTCGCTGGCCCACGCCGACTGGGACACGCCGAAGCCCCTAAACGCCCCGGCCGGCGGCTTGTTGGTGTACACCGACTTGGCGTCGATCTTCACGTGCTTGAACTTGTAGGGCCCGGCCGCGGTGTAGGCGGACTTCTTCGCCACTCGCGGACCGATCTCCGCGAAGGCGCCGGTGTCCAGGAAAACCTCCGCCTCCCGCGCGTGGAAGCTGCCGTCGGCCCTGACCCCGGTCTTCATGCGGATGAACGCGGCGTGCTTGGTCACCGTGTAGAACACCTCTTCCCGGCTCAGCAGGATGCGTACCGGACGCTTGGCCTTCTGCGCCAGCGCCATGGTGAGGGGCTCGATCTTGGGATAGACCTTGCTGCCGTAGCCGCCGCCGAGATACGGCACCATGATGCGTATCTTCGACACCGGCATCTTGAAGATGTTGGCGAGCTGGGTGCGCACCACGAACGGGTTCTGAGTGGTGGACCACAGGTTCACGCGCCCGTCCGGCTGGAACGCCGCGATACAGCCGTGGGGCTCCAGCGCCACGTGCTGTGTGGTGGGCAGGATGAAGGTGTCCTCGAAGACGTGGGCGCACTCCGCGAAGCCCTGCTCGATGTCGCCCTTGCGCAGCTTGAAATGGGTGCAGACGTTGGTGTTCTCGATGGGCTTCAACTCCGCCAGGTCGGCAAAGCCGTGCTCCGGTATGCGCACGGTCTCGTGCACCAGCGTGGCGTCCTCCTTCACCGAGTCGCGCACGTCCATCACCGGCGGCAGGTCCTCGTACTCCACGACGATGAGATTGGCAGCCTCCTCGGCTGCTTCCCGGGTCTCCGCCGCCACCGCGGCCACCGGGTCGCCCACGTGCCGCACCTTGTCCACCGCCACGATGGTCTGGTCCTTGAACACCGGCCCGTAGTAGGGCTCGATGCCGGTCCCCTGGACCACGTCGTCCTTGGTGTAGACCGCCACCACCCCCGGCACCTTGAGAGCCTCGGACGCGTCCACGTAGCGTATCCACGCGTGCGCCACCGGGCTGCGCAGGATGGCTCCCTCGCACACCCCCGCCATCTTCATGTCCGCCAGGTAAGCGGCCCGCCCCGTGAGCTTGGCTTGGTAGTCCAGCCGTTGTCCGTCCTGGGCGCTCAGCGGCCTCTCGCTTATCGCCATGACACGCTCCTTTGGAACATCACGCCATCCCCGCGCTCTAACCCTGGGCCACGCCGCGGATGGCCTGCATGATCTCCTGGTAGCAGCCGCAGCGGCAGAAGCTGCCGCCCATGTAGCTCTTGATCTGTTCGTCGTCGGGGTGGGGATTCTCGTCCAGCATGGCCTTGGCGGTGAGCAGGAACCCGGAAGTGCAGTAGCCGCACTGCAAAGCCCCGAACTTCATGAACGACTCCTGCAGCGGATGCAGACGGTCGCCGTCCGCCAGCCCCTCCACCGTGGTGACCTTGCGGCCGTCGGCGTCCACCGCCAGCACAGAGCAGGCGCTCACCGGCTTGCCGTCCACCAGGAGCGTGCAGGCGCCGCACACCTGGATGTCACAGCCGAGCTTCGCGCCAGTGAGGTCCAGCTCTTCCCGCACCACGTCCAGCAGCGTGCGCCAAGGCTCCACCTCCACCTCGCAGGACGCGCCGTTGACCTCCATGGTGATGGCCTTCTTCATGCCGCGAAATCCTCTCCGTCTGTTTCCGGTCCCAGCTACCCGCCCCCTACGAGTTTCCGTGGTCCCGCGCCTGTTCGTACACCCTGGACGCGAGCCGCCGCACCAGCGCCGCCACCATCTCGCGCTTGTAGCGCTCCGAGCCACGCAGGTCGTCCATGGGGTCGCATTCTTCGGCGGCGGCGCGGGCCGCCTTCTGCAGGTTCTCGTCGTTTAGCGGTTGTCCCTCCAGCGCCGCCTCGGCGTTGCGAGCGCGCATGGGCGTGGGGGCGACGCAGCCCAGCCCGATTCGAACCTCCCGGCAGGCGCCGCCGTCCGGTTCCACAGACATGCGAACGGCCACGCCGATGCAGGGCTTGTCCACCACCGAGCTGCTGGAGAAGCGGACGTAGTCGATGGCGCTGCGGGCCGGCAGCGCCGGGATCACCACGTGGGTCAGCACCTCGTCCTCTCCCAACTGCGTCTCGTAGTAGTCCAGGAAGACATCTTCCAGCGGCAGCGTACGGCCGCCCGAGGTGTTGGCGATGCGCACCGTGGCGTCCAGGGTGATGAACACACACGGCAGATCGGTCAATGGCTCTCCCGAGGCGATGTTGCCGCCCACCGTGGCCATGTTGCGCACCCGGATGTTGGCCACGTCGTGCTCCAGCTCGCACAGCACCGGCAGGCGCTCGGCCAGCAGGCTCGACGTCTCGATGTCGTGGTGCGTCACCAGCGCGCCGATGACCAAATCGTCGCCGGACTCCTCGATGCGCCGCAGCTCGTCGATCTTCTTGATGTTGATCAGCGCGTCGGGCTGCAGGAAACCCTGCTTGAGCAGGATCGTGAGGGAGCTGCCGCCGGCAAACACGCGGGCGTTGCCGTTGTACTGCTTGAGCAGGCCGCAGGCTTCGTCCACGGTGCCGGGTTCCAGGTAATCGAAGTGCTTCAAATGTAATCCACCTTGTCCACGCCGGGCACCTGGACCTTCCGGTAGTACTCGTTGTCCTTGAGCGGCATGGTGGCGTCGATGCCCCACACCGCGGTGGTGCGCGGCGCCGGGGCCGAGGGGTCCAGGGTGGACATGGCCAGGTTCGGGACGATGATGACGTCCTTGTCGGGCTGGACCCGCGTGTTCACCGCCCACTCCACGTCCACCGGGTCGTGCACGTTGATGTCCTCGTCCACCACCACCACGCGCTTGAAGCCCGCGCCGGTGGCCAGCAGCGCCAGGATGACGTTGCGCGCCTCGGCGTCGTGGCGCTTGCGCATGGACACCACGGCGTGGTGCCGGAAGGTGCCGCCGGCGCTGACGCTGAAGTCCTTGACCTCCGGGGTGATGGCGGACACCGTGCGGTAGACCAGCGCCGCGTTGGCGCATTCGATGAGGGTATGGTTCTCGGTCACCGGCATGCCCGTGAGGCAGGTCTCGTAGATGGGGTTGCGACGCATGGTGATGGCGGTGACCTGGACCACCGGTGCCTGCTTGCTCTCGCTGTAGGTGCCGGGGTACTCGCCGTAGGGGCCGTCCGACACCCGCTCGCCGGGGACGGTCACGCCCTCGATCACCACTTCGGCGTGGGCCGGAACGTCCACGTCGATGGTGTCGCACCTGGTTAACTGCACCGGCGCGCCGCGCAGGCCGCCCGCCACCGCGAACTCGTCCACGCCGTAGGGAACCCGGGACTGGGAGCCGATGATGATGGCGGGGTCCACGCCGATGGCCGTGGCCACCTCCAGCCCCTCGCCCCGGTCCTCGGCCTTGAGGATCATGCGCCCCAGGTGGTGGTCCGGCGGCGCCCACAGGGACAGCCGGTCCTTGCCCAGCCGCAACATGCGGTGGATGGAGACGTTGGGAATGCGCGTGTCCGGATCCTTGCCGATCTGGACGCCGATGGTGACGTAAGCGCCGCAGTCCTTCTCCGAATGGACGCAGATGGGAAGCTTTTCCAGGTCGATGTCGTCGCCGGTCCAGCGCACCTCCTTGACCGGACCGGTGGACACCATCTCGGAGGGGATGCGCTGGTCCTCCAGCGTCAGGTAGCGCTCCAGCAGCTTGTCCTCGGTGACCCCCAGCCCCAGCGCCACCAACCGCCGGGTGGCGTAAAGCGCCCCCAGCACGCGCCAGTCGGGATGGTCCTTGACGTTGTTGAACAACAGCGCCGGACCGCCCACGTCCGAACTCTTGCGGATGCCGGCGGCGACCTCGAAGCGCGTGTCCACCTCCCGGTTCACCTCCAGCAACTGGCCCTCGCGTTCCAGCACGTCAAGGAATTCTCTCAGGTCTTGATGCAATGTTGGTCTCCCGTTTACCGCCCCTGATCGGGGGCGGGAATCCAGTCTAATTACCAAAAGGCACATGGGGAGTCTACCAGTTGACACCACTGCCCCACGGCGGTAGGGACAAGGCGCATGATCACGATCAGGGCACTGCGCAAGGAGTTCATCGTCACCGACGGCAAGGTCGCGGCGCTCAAGAAGCTCGACCTCGACGTGGAGGAAGGCGAGTTCTTCGTCATCGTCGGCGCCAGCGGCTCGGGCAAGACCACGCTGCTGCGCTGCGTGGCGGGACTCGAGACCCCCAACAGCGGCGAGGTCCGCATTGCCGACCGCACCGTGTTCGGCGACGACCCGCCGGTGTGGGTGCCGCCCCAGGACCGGAACTTCGGCATGGTGTTCCAGTCCTACGCCGTGTGGCCGCACCTGACGGTGTTCGACAACGTCGCCCTGCCCTTGCGCGAGGGCGCCCAGAAGATTCCCCGCCAGCAGGTCAACGACCGGGTGCGGAACGCGCTCCACATGGTGCAGCTCGACGAGCAGATCGAGCGCCCGTCCACGCTCTTGAGCGGCGGCCAGCAGCAGCGGGTGGCGCTGGCCCGCGCCATCGCCGTGAACCCCAAGGTGCTGCTCATGGACGAGCCCCTGAGCAACCTCGACGCGCGCCTGCGCGAGGACGTGCGCGGGCGCATCCGCGATCTGGCCAAGCAGCTCGGCGCCACCGTATTGTACGTCACCCACGACCAGATCGAGGCCATGGCCATGGCCGACAAGATCGCCCTCATGAGCCTGGGCGAGCTGCTGCAATACGGAAGCCCCATGGACCTCTACCGCAGCCCCAACTGCACCGAGGTGGCCGAGTTCTTCGGCTCGGTCAACTGGCTCCCCGGCCGGCGCGTGGAGGGCAACCTGGTAGAGACCAGGATCGGCCGATTCCGCCCGTCCGGCGGCACCGAACCGAGTGAGGATGTGTTCGTTGGTTTCAGGCCGGAGTGCATCCAGTACGCCGAGCCCTCTGACGAGAAAGGCGAAAACACCTTCGAGGCGCGCCTGACCTCCAGCGTGTTCCTGGGCGACCAGTTCGTCTACGACGCGACCGCGGGCGACATCCTTCTCACCGGCAAGAGCCGCGCCGTCCCGACGGCCCGCGGGGATACGTTGCGGCTGCGCGTGGCGCCCGAGGACGTCATGGTGTTTGCGGCCGACGAGAAGAACACGGCGTTCGTCAATTCCGTCGGCAAGCAGGGCTAGCCGAATCGTGGTCACCGGCGATGAGCCGGCGGGCCATCGAGCGCATACAGATCCTCCAACGAATACCAGCCGCGTGCCCCGTCCTTTCCGGCGGGCTTGCGTCGGACGAAGTAGCGGCGTCCCAGGCTTGCGCCCCGGCTGTTGGGGTAGAGCGCGACCTTCCGTTCCAACTCGGCTTCTAGCCTTCTTGACGAGTTCACCGAGCCCCACTTGCACTCGCCGAGATCGGTCCAGTTGTCGTCGCGCATGCCCACGACGTCGATCTGCACGTTGGCACCCCAGTACTCGCCCACTTCGAAGCCGGCCGACACCCCTTCGGCCGCGTAGATGAGCGGTAGCGCCTCCCGGCAGAGGCCCTCGAAGCAACTCCCGAACCAGGCATCGAGGGCCGGCGCGATGCGGTCCTCGAAAGCGCGGGCCGGGCCGGCGCCGCGAATGACGCTCATGTTGGGAAACACGAACCGGAACCAGAACCGAAGCAGCGGATCGTCCATGGCGAAGCGCACCTGCTTCGCGTTCGGCCGGCGGCGATCCAGCGGGTAGCGCCGCCGCAGGTAGCCCAAGTCCACCAATTGCTGGAGATAGTAGTAGAGGTTGCGTTCCGGCAACGCCGTCGCCGCGGCAATGTCGCGGGCGTTGCCGTGCCCGGACGCGACCGCGAACAGGATGGCATGGTACGGAGCGACTTCACGAAGCTCCTCGCGCAACAGGAAAGTGGGTTCATGGAACAGCGGAGCAAACTCGTCCAGAAGATTCCGGCGAATGTTTTGGGCGACGGATGCGGATTCGTCGAGACAGAGGAGATACTGCGGCAGTCCGCCGACGAGAAAGTACGCCCGGGCACGGTCCGGGAGCGACCAGCGTGGATGGAACCTGGCAGCTTCCCGGTAGTCGAAAGGCTGCAGGTGGAGCTGTGCCGTGCGGCGCCCGAACAATGGGCTGGCATGACCGAGCACTTCCCGTTCCATGAAGCCCAGGTAAGAGCCGCACAGCACCAGCACGACGTTGCCGGCGCGTTTCCAGTGTCGATCCCAGCACTCTTGCAGGGTCCCGAGAATGTCCGGGCTCGAAGCCGCGATCCACTGGAACTCGTCCAATGCCAGCACCAACTTGGCGCCGGGGTGCGCCGCGGTCCACTGCTCGACCACCGTGAGCAGCGCCCCCCGCCAATCGGCCGCCCGGAGCTCGGCTAGCAGCGGCATTCGGAGCGCGGTTGCGGCCTCCTCCAGGAACCCTCGGACCTGTAGTGCGGCCGGCGCCTGCTGCCCAAGGTAATACACACCCGGCTTTGCCGCCATGAATTTCAGGATAAGCTCGCTCTTGCCTACCCGGCGCCGGCCATAGATCGGGATGAACTCGGAACGCTTCGACAGGAAAGCTTTTTCCAAGAGGCCCAACTCCGCGGCGCGCCCGATGAAACCGGCCATGAACACAGCGTATCCGCGTCCGGTAAAATAGTCAAGTCATGTTTTGACAAGTCATATTTTGACAAGTTATGTTTTGACGAAACACCGCAGGTGCCATTTGAACCCCTCATGACGTGATCCAGTGCCGCGCCGCCATTGGCCAGCTTCCAAGACGGGTAATGGAGACCCCGGAGTCCTCCTGCACCCGTGGTTTGCACTAGCCCGGAAAACTGGTACAAGGGAGTCCGTGTCAGAAACCCAACACCCAAAAGGAGGAGGCTGATGCTCGATCTCAAACGCAACCGAAGGTGGGCCATCGCCCTATGTTCGGCTCTCTGTTCGCTGTTCCTGGTCGCCGGGGCCTACGCGGCCGACGCTCCCAAGAACCTGAAGGAGCTGGTGGAGGCCGCCAAGAAAGAGACGACCATCAGGGCCATGTGGTCGTCGTCCAGCCTGAGCGGCGGCAAGGGCTTCTCGGAGGTCGTCGCCGCCATGAACAAGATGTACGGCACCAACCTCAAGCCGAAGTTCACCCCGGGCCCGTCCATGACCCGCATGATCGGCAGTCTGACCCGTGAGATGAAGGCCGGACAGCCCGCCAGCACGGACGTCGTTTGGGGCAACTCCGGAGGCGTGCTGCAGGCCAGCAAGGTGGGGCTGACGCGCTCGCTGCCCTGGAAGGCGTACCTCGGCCGGCCGATGCTGGACCCCGAGCCCGGTTTCGATCCCGTGGGCCCCAAGGGCATCGCGCTTGCCTCCGCCTCGACGCTCGTGGGCATCATGTTCAACTCCGACGTGGTGAAGGGCGACGACATCCCCAAGAGCATGCACGACGTCCTCGCTCCCAAGTGGAAGGGCAAGATCGCTTCCACCCCTTATGCCGCGGGCGTGCGTGAGTTCGCCATGGACGATCTCCTGGGCAAGGAAGTCATGGTGGATTACACGAAGAAGCTCGCCAAGCAGATCGGCGGGCTGATCCGGTGCGGCTCGGTCGACAAGCTCACCAGCGGCGAGTTCGCCATGCTGGTGTTCAGTTGCGGTGACCAGTACGTCAACCGGTACGCGAAAGAAGGAGTCCCGCTGGGTTACGCGGTGGTGAAGGAGGCGGTGGTCTCCCACACGCGCTACGGCTCCGTGCCGGTGCATTCGCAGTCTCCCGCCGCTGCCGCCCTCTTCGTGGCGTACCTGCACACGCCGGAAGGCCAGAAGTGGATGTGGGAAAGGAACGGCCTGGACTTCCACCTCTATAAGGAGTCCCACCAGCGCAAGACGCTGGATGCGGCCAAGGCCCAAGGCGCCAAGGTGGTCGTGAACTCACCGCAATGGCTGGGGAGCCAGACCACGTATCGCAAGACCCGCAAGGAGCTCGAGAAGATCCTGGCGGAAGGCAAGACCAACTAGCGGCGCAGAGGACGCGGGCGGGCCGGCGGCCCGCCCGCAGCCCCCATGGAACACGTCTTAGGCTGGCCGCGGCTTCGCGCCCTCCGGCCCAAAGCGTCCCCGCTTCTCACGGGGCTCGCCAGCATCCCGTTGGTGGTGATCTTCGTGCTGGTGGCCGTGCTGGTGTGGATCAGCTTCCAGACCGGCATCCTGGGCAGCTTCGAGGCCAACTACAGCCTTGACAACTACGCCGAACTGCTGGGCGACGCCTTCGTCGCCCGGGTCACTCTCAACACCCTGATTTTCACCATCGTCACCACGCTGGTGGCGCTGGTCATCGGGCTGCCCATCGCCTGGCTCACCGAGCGCACCACCCTACCCGGCAAGGGTCTGGTGTACGCCACCATGACCCTCGGGCTGCTGATTCCCGGCATCTACACCGCCATGGGGTGGACCTTCATGGCGCACCAGCGCATGGGCTTCGTCAACCGCTGGCTGGTGGGCACGTTCGGCCTCGAGCAGGGACCCTTCAACATCGCCACGCCGACGGGCATGGGGTTCGTGCAGGGACTCAGTCTCGCGGCGCTGGCGTTCATCCTCACGGCGCAGATGTTCCGCGCCATGAACCCGTCGCTGGAGGAGGCCGCCAAGATCCACGGCATGAGCTTCTTCGCCACCCTGCGCCGGGTGACCTTGCCGCTGGCCTTCCCCGCCATCCTGGCCGCGGTCATCTACATCGCCACCATCGCCATCGCCACCTTCGACATCCCGGCGATCATCGGCCTCGGCAACCGCGTCTACATGCTCAGCACCTTCGTCTACCTCAAGACGAACCCCGGCGACGACGAGTTCCCGGAACACGGGGTCACCGCGGCGCTGGGCGTGCTGATGATCGGCGTGGCCGTGCTGCTGACCTGGTGGTACAGCTCGGTGCTGCGCCAGGGGCATCGCTACGAGGTCGTCACCGGCAAGGGCTACCGCCCCACGCTGGTGGACCTGGGCCGTTGGGGCTGGGTGGGCTGGGCCTTCATCGGCCTCTACGTCGTCGCCTCCAAGCTGCTGCCGCTGCTGCTCATCGCCTATGTCGCGCTGACCCCGTACGTGGCGCCGCCCTCCTGGGAAATGCTGAGCCGCATGTCCTTTATCGCCTTCGAGCGGGTCGACTGGGATCTGGTCTACCGGGGGCTCACCAACACCGTGCTGCTGGTGGCGCTGGTGCCGACCGTGACCCTGGTGGTCGCCTTCGCCATGTCTTGGCTCATCGTGCGTTCCGGCAGCCGCTACCGCTATGTTCTGGAGTTCGGCGCGTTCCTGCCCCACGCCCTGCCGGAGGTGATCCTGGCCATCGCCGCGCTGCTGCTGTCGCTGTTCGTGCTCAAGGGCTTCCTGCCGCTCTACGGCACGGTGTGGCTCATCGCCATCGTCTACGTGGTGTCGCGGCTGGCCTTTGCCACCCGCGCCCTCAACAGCTCGCTGCTCCAGATCCACAAGGAACTGGAGGAAGCGGCCTACACCTCGGGCCTGTCCCCGGTGCGGACTTCCTGGCGTATCCTCGTGCCGCTGCTGCGCCCCACCATCATGTCGGTATGGATCTGGTCCGCCATCCTGGTGTACCGGGAGCTGACCGTGGCGGCGTTCCTCATCAGCCACGACAACATCACGCTCCCCGCGGTGATCTGGAGCTACTGGAACTCCAGCGCCACCAGCTTGGCCGCCGCGGTCACGCTGGTCATGACCGGCGTGCTGACGCCGCTCATCCTGATCTTCTGGTGGTTCGGCCGGCGTTCGCTCATGCCGGAATCGTGACGCCGCACCGGCTATCGAAACCCGTGCTACCTGCCCAGCCCGGACTTTCCTGAGGAAGTGGAGATGCCGGATACGAAAATCGTCGGCACCGCGGTGCTGCGCGCCGAAGGGCCCGACAAGGTCACCGGGCGCACCCGCTACGCCGCGGACGTGCCGCTTCCGGGGATGCTCTGGGGCAAGATCCTGCGGAGCCCGCATCCGCACGCGCGCATCCGCTCCATCGATGCCGGCCGCGCACGGTCCGCGCACGGGGTCCGGGCCGTGGTCACGGGGCTGGACGTCCCGAACCACTACATGGGCAAGCAGATCCGGGACCTGCCGGCGCTGTGCTGGGACAAGGTACGCTACGTCGGCGACCGCGTGGCAGCGGTGGCGGCGGACACGCCCGAGGAAGCGGAGGCGGCCCTGGGCCTCATCGAGGTAGACTACGAAGTGCTTCCCGCGGTGTTCGATCCGGTGGCCGCCACCGCGCCCGACGCGCCGCTGCTCCACGACGACGTCGCCGGCTACGACGGCGCCCCTCACGAACGCCTGGCCACCGACGTGCGCAACGGGCTCACCCGGCTGAGCTGGAGCAAGGGCGACGTGGAGCAAGGGTTCCGCGACGCCGACGTGGTGCTGGAGCACACCTTCCGCATACCCGGGCGCCACCAGGGCTACCTGGAGCCCCATGCCGGGCTGCTCTCCATCGATGCCGACGGCCGCGTGCAGGTGTGGGCCTCCACCAAGGACCCCTTCCGCACCCGCCGCATGCTCGCCGACACCCTCGGCATGGAACACGCCCGCATCCGCGTCCATTCGGTGAACGTGGGCGGCGAGTTCGGCGGCAAGGGCGACGCGCGCGACCTGCCCGTGGCCTATTTCCTTGCGCGCGAATCCGGGCGGCCGGTGAAGATCGTCATGACCTACGCGGAAGAGCTGACCGCCAGCAACCCGGACGAGGCCACGGTCATGACCATTCGTAGCGGCGTCACGCGGGACGGCCGCATCGTCGCGCGGCGCTTGAAGGCATGGCACGCCGGCGGCGCCTACGGCGGCCCCAAGGCCAGCGCGTCGTTCGCCACCTGGCACTACGTCGGCGGCCTCTACCGGGTGGAGAACGCCGAGTTCGAGTTCCTGCAGGTCTACACCAACACCACGCCGGGAGGTTATTACCGGAGTCCGGGATCCATCCCGACCTTCTTCGCACTGGAGTCCCACACCGACCTCCTCGCGCGGGAGCTGGGCATGGACCCGGGCGAGTTCCGGCTTCAGAACGTGTTGCGCGACAACGAGGAGGACGCCATCGGCAAGCGCCTCCCCGGCCTGCAGGTCCACACCGTGCTGGCGCGGGCGCTGGAGGCCGCGGACTGGCACGCGCCCCGTTCCGGCCCCAACCGCGGCCGCGGCGTGGCCATCTACGGCCGGCACATCTCCGGCGGCGAGACCGGCATCGCCGTCACCGCCGAGACCGACGGGACGCTGACCGTGCTGAGCCCCACCGTGGACCAGGGCACCGGCACCCACACGATCCTGCGCCAGCTCGTGGCCGAGCAGATGCAGTTGGCGCTGGAACAGGTGCGCGTCGCCACGGGCGACACCGACACCGTGCCCTACGACACAGGCGCCCGCGCCAGCCGCGTGACCTACGTCGCGGGCCTGGCGCTGGAGCGCGCCTGCAACGAGCTGCGCGACAGGCTCGCGGCCCACGCCGCGCACATGCTGGAATGCGACCCCGCGGACGTGGCCTACGCCGAAGGCACGTTCTCGCTACGCGCGGAACCGGGACAGAGCGTGACCCTGGCGCAGGTGGCGGCCCGGCATCCCGACGACCGCATCGTCACGGTGGAAGAAGACTTCCGCTACCCCGACGAGACCACCTACGTGTGCGCGCAGGTGGCGGAGGTGGAGGTGGATCCGGAGACCGGCGCCACCCGGGTCGAGCGCATCGTCACGGCCCACGACGTGGGCGTTGTCATCAACCCCATCACCCACCAGGGCCAGATCGACGGCGGCGTCGTCATGGGCCTGGGCCAGGCGGTCATGGAGGAACTCACGCTGGACAACGGCAAGGTGGCCAACGCCAACCTGGGCGACTACAAGCTGCCGGGCATCCAAGACATCCCGCGCCTGGAGACGGTGCTGGTGGAATCCACCGGCGGGCTCGCTCCCTACGGCGGCAAGGCCATCGGCGAGTTCGCCAACAACAACCCGCCGGCAGCCGTCGCCAACGCCGTGGCCGACGCCGTCGGCGTGCGGGTCTACGATATTCCGGTAACCGCGGAAAAGGTATACCGTGGGCTGCAAAGGAACCGGCGATAGGTTATGGATTCGCGCTTTCCAGGCTGTGTCGAAACTCCGTCCTGCGTGCGGAGAAGCGACGACGCTCGAATCGTCATTCCGGCGAAAGCCGGAATCCAGGAGGGTGGGGCGGAGAAACACGCACGATGCACCCCTCTCCACCCCTGGATTCCGGCTTTCGCCGGAATGACGTATTGGTAACGTGTCTGCCTCGCGAATTTTGCCACAGCCTGTTTCGCGGGAATGACGGAGGAGCAGAACTGCCAATTGGAGGATCGACATGCTGGAAGGCAAAGTGGTCGTGGTCACGGGCGGCGGCAAGGGCATCGGACGCCATGCTGCGCTGACGTTCGCGCGGGAGAAGGCCAAGGTCGTCATCATCGACGTGAGCCAGGAATGGCTCGACAAGACCGGCCCCGAGCTGGGCGAGATGACCGACGCCCTGGGCATCAACGCGGACGTGCGGGACGAGAAGGCGGTCCGGCGGGCGTTCGACGAAGTCATATACCGGTTCGGGCAGGTCGACGTGCTGGTGAACGACGCCGCCATCGTGCCGCATTTCGCCTGGGGCATCCCCCGCTGGCCGCTGATCAAGGACATGGACGTGAACTTCTGGGACAAGGTCATCCAGACCAACCTGGGAGGCACCTTCCTCTGCTCCAAGCACGCGCTCGCCCACATGGAGCCACGCGGCTCCGGGCACATCATCAACCTGTACGGCGGCGGCGGCGTCTCGCCCGGCGGCGCCTGCGCCTACGTGGTCACCAAGGACGCCATCTGGACCTTCAGCCGCTACCTGGCGGAGGAAGTACGGGAGTCCAACGTCTGCGTGGTCACCTTTTCACCGCGGGTGCCCATCGTCACCGAGGGAGCGCCGGAGGAAGCCTTCACGCGCCTCCCGACGCCGGAGGTCCTGGGCCAAGGGTTCGTGCTGGCCGCCCAGGTGCCGATGGAGGATTCGGGGCGGTGCTTCTACTACGAAGACGGCAAGCTCGTCCCCAACAAGGACGGGAGGTACGACGAGTAGCAGGCCGGTTTCAAACCCGCGGTGACGCCGGGAATCCGGCCAGCGAGAGACGATGAGAAGGTCCGAACAGAAGAAACGCGCCGAAACCTTCGCGGCGATGCACGAAGGCGATGAGCTTCTCGTCCTGCCCAATGCGTGGGATGCGATCAGCGCGTGTGTCCTGGTGGACGCGGGTTTCGCCGCGGTGGCGACCACCAGCGGCGGCTGCGCGTTCGCGCTCGGATACCGCGACGGCGAGAACATCTCCTTGCGGGAAATGGCCGGTGCCGTGCGCCGCATCGCCAACGCCGTGCCCGTTCCGGTCTCGGCGGACATGGAAGCGGGTTACGGTCCCGCGCCGGAGAACGTGGCGGAAACCACACGCCGGACCCTCGGAGCCGGCGCGGTCGGGATGAACATCGAGGACGGTGACAAGCGGAACCCGGGACACCTCATCGAGTTCGCGGTGGCGGTGGAACGCATCCGCGCGGCCCGCGCGGTCGCCGATTCGGCGGGCATTCCGATGGTCATCAATGCCCGCACCGACGGATTTCATCATGGTGACGGCGAGGACGTGTTTTCCGAGACGGTCCGCCGCGCCAACGCCTACCTCCAGGCCGGCGCCCGTTGCGCGTTCGTGCCGTTCGTCAGCGACGGCGCGCTGATCGGCCGGCTGGCCGCTGCCATCGACGGGCCGATGAACGTGCTGGCCGGCCCGAACACTCCGCCGGTTCCGAAGCTTCGTGATCTGGGCGTCAGGCGGGTGACCGTCGGCAGCAACCTTGCCAAGGCGGCGATGTCGCTGGTGCGGCAGGCTGCCGATGAGTTGCGTGGACCGGGCACCTTCGAATTCGCCCGCGACGTTTACACCCAAGCCGACCTGCACCGAATCCTGACCAGCCCAGGCGGCCACGGAAAGGGCGCGCCCTAGCCAATGGCCAGCGAGCCGTCGGCGGGGCCGAGAGCGGCCACCATGTCCCGGTAGGAAGCGAGCCCGAAGCGGCCCCCCATCGCCTCCCGCCAGATGCCGTCCAGGGCTGCCCGCACGTCCATCGGCAGCCTGTCCACATGGTCGCCTACCCGGCCGCTCCTCAACTTGGACGATGCGCCTCCGGGCGGAAGGCCGGCGGCGGCGTTGCGCGCCTCCCGCACCACGTGGTCGTCGAACCGGGTTCCGTGCGCCTTCATGAACTCGATGGAGGATTGGCGGACCACGATCTCCAACAGCTCGCCGTCAAGCGGACAGCCAATGAACCCGGCGATGCGCCGCACCGTTCCGGGCACGTCCGCCAGGGCCGACTCGTAGCACAGCATCAACACGTCCTCACGGCCGCGCTGCGGCCACCACGAGGCCACGTGTTTCCAGTAGCCGCGGTCCCGCTCCGGGGCCAGGAAGAAACTCCGGGAATAGTCCTCCAGGGTGATGGCCCCGGCCTCGAAACGCCAACCCTCGTGGAAGTGGTACATGGACACCAGCACGTCCCCGGGGTCCCGCACCATGGTGATGTAGCGTCCCCCCTTGGGGACGTCGTGCCAGTTCAGGTGGCTCTTGAAGGCGCGGGGCTCGGCCGCCTGGGGCGCATCCGGGTCGATACCGAGGTCCAGCGCCAGCTCGAGCCAGGGCACCACCAGGGTGATCTCCTCGAAGTCCATGGAGCCACGGGTCCTGAGCCCGTGCACGATCTGCTGCAGCCAAGTGGTGCCGCACTTGGGAAAGGTGGCGATGAGGACATCGGAGGGCCGGGGCCGGAACGCCAGCGCCGCCGCGCGGCTCGCGGCGCTGCCGATGCCGCCCCGGAAGGAGTGCATCTCGGCCACCGAGCGGGCGCGCCTGAGAACGGGCGCCACAGGGCTCATGTCGTGTCTACCACGCGCTGAACGGCGTTGCCGCCGGCCGCATCACCAGTCCTTGTTGATGAACTCCAGCATCCGCTCGGCGCCGTCGCGCTCCTTGAACTGCGCGTAGGCGCGCCGCCGCTGGTTGTCCGGGTCGCCGCTCTGAAGACGCTCGTAGAGTTGTCCGCGCTTGCCGAAGGGCGTCATGACCAGATCGGCCGCCACCGCCAGCAGCCGCAGGTGCTCCCGGGTGCTGGGGGCGCAGCCGCGAAAGTAGCGGTCCACCAGCGGCCCCAGCTCCCCGTTGTCCAGATCCGAGCCGCCGCCGGTGAGCACCAGCGAGCTGGTCAGCAGACCCTCCATGTTCTCCATGGCCCGGTCGCACGCCTCGATGCTGTGCACCCGGTAGGCCGCTGTGAGCAGCGGCGCCCACAAGCCGCCGCTTGTGCGGAATGCGCGCGCCTCCCCCATCTCCACGCAGTCGCGCAGCACTTCCAGGTCCTTGACGAACGAGGCCAGCCGGAGTTGCGAGTTGGGGTTCTTGTGCCGGCCGGACCATTCCGTCAGGAGCTGGGCCACCGCAAGGAACGTCTCGATCTTGATGATGAGGCGGACCAGGGTGGCGTAGGCGGCCCAGGTCTGGATGCTTCGGTGAAAGCCGGCCACTAGTTCGGGCTTGCGGTAGGCGAAGACGCGGTTCCAGGGCACCAGGACGTCGTCGAAGATGAGCGTGGCGTCCACCTCGTCGAAGCGGGCGGTGATCGGAAAGCGCTCTGGGTCGGCGTGTTCGGCGTACAGGTCACGGCAGACGATCTTCAGTCCGGGGGCGTTCATGGGGATGGCGAAGGCCAGGGCGTAGTCCGGCTCGTCCGGGTCACGCGGCCGGTTGGGGTACACGAGCGCCTCGTCGGACAGGGGCGCCAGGGTCGCGAGGTTCCGGAGCCCGCGGACCACAGGCCCCTCCGAAGTCTCCCGGACCACGTGGAGGACCAAGTCCGGATCGGGCTGCTCGCTCACCCGCTTCGAGTGGTCGTAGAACTGGTCCTGCAGGGCGTGGGTCAGGCACAGGTCGCCGGCGATGCAGTGGCGGTAGTACTCCCGGGCGTTTTCGCCCCAGCGCGGGTCGTGGTCCGCCAAGGTGTCGGCGATGTCCAGGATGCCCACCACCAGCTCCGCGCAGAACTCCGGGTAGCGGCCCATCTGGCCGAAGGTCTCGCGGGACCACAGCTCGATGTTGGCGCGCTTGGCGAGCAACTCCTCCGCGTTCAGCGGCGGCAGGTAGCTGTAGGAGATGCGCTCGCCGTCCCGCGCGACGCTCATGGTGTCGCCGTCTTCCGCCGACGCCTGCCGGTCGTAGAGATCCGCGAGAGTCTTGATGGTGCCGGTAAAGCCGGGATGGGTGGTGATGTCGTCGATGCGCTTCCCCGCGTGCCACACCTCGCGGCCGTCGCGCAGCGACTCGATGTAGTTCCTGCCGGATCGAATGGCCATACCCTGACCTCCTGCCGGGACCCCGCTGCGAGTGCTTCGGGTCCGCGTATCCTCCAACCGTTTTCGTGCTGAACAAGAAGCCGCTAAGAAGGATGGGACGAACTCACGGCCGCTCCCGACCCACGCACCATGACCCCCTGGCTCAGAGACTTCATCGACAACCGCATCTTCGGCCCCAACCACCGCTGGTGGGCGCTGTGGGTGGTCGTGATCTCCGTCTTCATCGCCACCACCGATGTCGGGATGCTTACCATAAGCCTGCCGGTGATCATAACCGAGTTCCGCACGGATATCACTTTCGCCGGCTGGATCGTCTTCGTCTACGCGCTGGTGACCGGCGCCCTGTACCTGCCCTGCGGCAGGCTCTCGGACCTGCTCGGACGCAAGCTCACCTTCTCCGCCGGCTTCCTGGTCTACGGCGTGGCCTCGATGCTGGCGGGAGTGGCCCAGGGACCTGCGCAGTTGATGGCCTGCCGCGTGGGACAGGCCGTGGGCGCGGCCCTGATGATGACCAACACCTTCGCCCTGACCGCCTCCCTTTTCACCGGCCCGGACCGCGGCCGGGCCATGGGCCTGTCCGGCGGCCTGGTCTCCGCCATCGGCTTCACGCTGGGACCCGTGGTGGGCGGATTCATCACCTTCACCCTGGGATGGCGCTACATCTTCTTCATCTCCGGCGCCCTGTCCTTCATCGGCTTCGCCGCCGCCCGCTTCCTCCTGCTGGACGACCGGAGGTCGGGCAGCCGGGCGGCGCGGGAGCCCTTCGACTTCGCCGGCGCTGGCCTGTTCGCGGTGGGGTTGACGTTCCTGCTGCTGGGAATCACACGGGGCGGTTTGGGCTACGGCGGATTCCTGCTGAGCGCGCTCTTCATGGCCCTGTTCGTGTGGCGGGAAGCGACTTGCCCCTACCCCATCCTCGACCTCGCGCTGCTGCGGATCGTGCCCTTTGCCGCCGGCAACATCGCGCGCCTGTCCACCTTCGTGGCTCTCAGCACCAACGAGTTGATGATGCCGTTCCTGCTCCAGCTCGTGCTGCGCATGGACCCGCTGGAGGCCGGCACCCTGATGACCGCCACCGCACTGGTGCTCATGGTGGTGTCGCCCTCGGCCGGGTGGCTCACCGACCGCGTCGGCTCCACCCTGCCTGCGGCCGCCGGAGCCGTGGTGGTGGCCGTGGCCATGTACGCCATGAGCCTGCTGGGCCCGGTTTCCGGCCCCGCCGAGATCGTGCCGCGCCTGGCCCTCCTTGGCGTCGGCCTCGGCCTGTTCCAGACCCCCAACAACCACGGCCTCATCAGCTCCGTCCCGCCCGAGCGCCTGGGCATCGCCTCCTCCGTCATCTCCATCATCCGCAGCGTCGGCCGCTCCCTGGGCACCGCCATCGCGACGGCCTTCGTCGGCATGCGGCTGGCCGCGGTCACCAACCAATCCGGACCCCAAGACCTGGCCGCGCTGAATATCGCGGACAGTCCGCGGCTGCTGGCAGCGTTCATGGATGGATACGGGTACGCGTACACTACGGCGGCATGCTTGGGGCTAAGCGCGCTGGCGTTTACGTTGATCGCGGTGGCAGGGCGGAGTGGCGGGCGCGGCGGCAGTCGTTAGCACAGAGAGAAGGTTGGAAAGCCCCCTGCTTCGTGTGAGTCGATCCTCTGTGTACCACCGGCCCAAGGGCGAGTGAAGGCGGCGCGGCTCACATGCCCCACACCTCGATGCCGGCGCCAGCGGCGGGCTCGCGGCGGTGGAACAGCTTGTCCTCCCAGCTCCGGCTTTCGTCGCGGTCGAAGATGACCAGGTGGCCCGCTTCCGCGGCGCAGCGGTCCATATAGGCCGCGGTCTGCTCAAGGCCGTCGGCGATGGTCCGCTCCAGGCTCTTGTGCAGCACCTTGCACTCGATCACGAACCTGCGCGTCCGCTCCCCCTGGGGCCAGACGATCAGCAGGTCGGTGCGCCCCCGCCCCAGCCCGTATTCCCGCTCGATGCGGCCGCCGCCGTTCACCACCCGCTGCAGGAACGCCTGCAACAGAAGCTGCGGCCCGGCCTCCTTGTAGTCGAACCGCGCCACCCAGTGCTCGGAGTGCTCCCGGAAGAACTCCTGGAACGCCGCCAACAGCTTCCCCACCTCCAGCCCGCCCTCCGCGTCCACGTACCAGGCCATGTCCTGCACCAGCCCCGCCTGGGCCGCGTAGGTCAGCTCCCGCGGCACCACCTCGGCATAGATGGGATTGGCGATGCGGAGCGGCCCGTCACACGCCACCAGCCCCAGGTCCCGCACGTATTCCAGGTCCCGCGCCGAGAACTCACGCTCGTCGCCGCCGCTCAGGAGCGGCCCCACCACCCGCCGCACCCGGTCCTCCTGGAGCTTGTCCGCCAACTGGTCCAGGTGGGTCTCCCGGCGCGAGATCAGGCGCTCACGCGCTTCGGTCACCGAGGCCCCGGTGACCGGCCGGCCGCGGTCCCGCCCCGGCTTGTGGCGGAAGCAGGCGTCGTACGCCAGCGCGTTCACCAGCCACGGCTGGCCCTGGGTCAGCCGCCACACCTCGGCCAGCGCGTCTTCGGTGAACCCCTGCCCGGTCTCCTCCGTGTGCTGGGTCAGGAGTTGGCGCGTCTCGGCCTCGGAGAAGTCGCCCAGGCGCAGCGACTCGGCCTTGACGTTGAACGCGCTGCCGCCGGCGACCACCTGCTTCTCGGCGCTGGAATGGATGCGGTAGTCGCGCACGTCGCGCACCCCGCAAAGCACCACGCTCTGGGGAAAGTTCCCGGGGCGCTGGTCGTATCCGGCACGAAGCTGGCGCAGCACCGACAGCAGGGTGTCGCCCACCAGCGCGTCGATCTCGTCGATGAGCAGCACCAGCGGCCTCGGGTCGGCCTCGGACCAGCGGCTCAGCGCCTCGCCGAGCGCGCCGCCCGGGCCGGCCGTGGCCAGGATGCCCGGCCAGACCTCGCCCAGGAATTCGTCCCGCAACGTCGAGCGCGCCCGGAATGCCAGCTCGTTCAGGATCGCGCGCATGGCCGGCTCCAGGTCCTCGCGCGCGGCCTGGGCGGCCTCGACGTTGGCGTAGACGCAACGGTAGGCGCCTTCGGCGCCGCCGTTCAGCAAGTCCCGCAGCGCCAGCAGCGCCGAGGTCTTGCCCGTCTGCCGCGGCGCGTGCAGCACGAAGTAGCGCTCGTCGCGGACAAGGGCCAGCACCTCGTCCAGATCGAGCCGGCTCAGCGCCGGGATGCCGTAGTGCTTCTCGGGCCGGACCGGGCCGGTGGTGTTGAAGAAGCGCATGACCGGAGTATGCCACGTTCACGGATGGCCGCGCCAATGTTTCCCGCGGTCAAGTTAGAGCAAAGCGATAATGTCCCCTGTTGAACAAAGCTAAAATGTCCCCTTTCTGGAAGGAGAGGGGCAAGGGATTGAAGAAAACCGAAGAGGGGATGACCATGAGAGCACCGTTGTCAGTGCAGGGCCAGTGCAAAGCGAACTGCCCTTGCCACCCGTTGCATCTTTCCGGCAGGGAGACTTGTCACCAATGCCCCGAGTCTCCCTCGTGAGACCGTCTGTAAATGATCGCAGTTCACGGCGCATTCGCGAGGCATTCCGTCATCCACGGACAAGGTCACCTCGCTGGGAATACCGCGAACGGTGGTGGTGATCGGAGCGACCGTAACCTCGCCGAGGCTCGAAAGGATCGAGTCACGCGTCAATACGAGCACGGGTCTGCGCTTGTCCGGACGAGCGAATCGGTACCAGCGGATCTCACCGCGACGCATCACTCGTCTTTCCATGCGCCGTCACCCCATGCGTGATCTCCTTCCGGGATAATGAACTCCTGTTTCGTGGGCGGTGCCTTACGGTATCCCGCCCTGTGGCGCTCCTCCAACTCCGCTTCCTCGTAACGCTCCAAAGCGACTCTCAACGCTTCACGCGTAAACCCTGAGCGCGTGGTGCCAAGGCGTTTCGCCCGTTTGTCCACTCTCTCCACGAGTTCGGGCTCCATCGTCAATTGTATGACTTTCATAGCTATAGTTTAATCTATTCAAGCCGCTATACAACCCCTTGCAACGTGGCGACTATCGACCGTCAGAAGTGCCGCACGCGGCCTATGAGATCGTCGCCCGGCCGTCCGGCGACCGTCGCCGGCCACCCGACCAGATCCGGGCGCGGCCCGAAGAGCGCAAACACCTTGCCATCCCTGGTTGGCCCGGCCTGAAGGCCGCCGTCAACCCGCCATCCGTGCGCGCCGCCTGACCGAAGGGCGGCAGACGGCGCCGTGAGCCCGGATGCGCCGCTGCTTCGCAGGCGGTCGGCTTCCTCCTGGCACTCAAGCCAACTCTCCCGACCGCCGGTCAACGACTCCGGCGCCAACTCCGGCCGCACCGCCGGTTCATCGCCGATCTCAACCGCCCAGAGCGCCCGACGGACCGTCTCCAGGTCCGCGGGATCGACAATCTCCTCGTGACGCAGGAACTCCGCCCACGCGCCGTCAGGGGTATCGGTGAAGCAGTGGGTCAACCTGCCCGGCTCGTTCCAGCGCCCCGCGGGCTGAGACGAATCCTCCCAAAGAAAAGGGAAACGGGGATCGGCGTGACGGAAGGCGATCATGTCAGCGGAGATGGTCCAAGGGAGGCCGCCAACTGACGCACTTGGCGAGGTCCGTCGTCGTGGGGTTCCCAGTTGCCTTCCAGCAACTGGGCGGGAGTGCTTCCGTTCAGCAGCGTGCGCGGACGATGGAACCAACGACGGACGCCGACATCGTTGTACGCGCCCGCGAGGTCGCCTACGACGAAGGCAAGGAAATGGAGACGGGCCGCCACCGCATCGGGTGTCGTCCGAATACCGGCGAAATAGCCACGGGCGCTTGACACGGATATCCCCATGAGTTGGGCCATCGACTCCAGTCCGAGGATGCGTTCGACAGCCGGCCATTCCCGCTCGGGAACAGGCGATTCGCTCAGCGCCACGCTGATCTTCCTGAGCAAGGCGGACAATCTATCCGAGGACACCTCGGAACGTCTTCGCCCGCTGCTCTTGCAATGGCATCTATTTCACACCACGACAGTACATTGTCTTCTCTGAGCCCCTTTTGGCAGATCATGAATTTTAGCTGACCTTTTTTTCTTAGTTGTTCAGGGTTGTCTCCGACAACAAAAGGGACCACCGTTTTCTTTAGGTTAAGGCGACAGATCAAGAGTTTCGCCACAACATACTGACGAATCAGTTGGTGCACCAAGACCAGCCGCCCGTCGGACCCGAAGTCCATTTCAGCCTTGGCCTCCCCGATGAATAGACAATTCGAGGATTCCAGGACAATGTCTATCTCCGTGTGCACAAGGTTGTTGTACAACCGTATTTTATCGATCGGCACTTCATATTTCTTGGAACAACTTAGCAGTTCGAATTCGGCAATCTCTTCACTCAGATCGCCAAATAGCTCCTCGTAGTCTCTAGCAAAACACTCTGACATCCGCTCCTTAATTTTCGCTGATCTTCTTGCCTTCGACCCCTCTCCTACGCGTTCTGTTTCCTTATTTCGTTCTTCCGCACAAAAATCCCGTATCCCGTACCAGAACAATTCTATACGTATATCCTGGTCTGGAGTACGCCCATCTAGTGCTTGCGCCAGTCTCAAGCGAGCATTCTTGTTACTGAGAAATGGGGCAAAGTGTTTCGCTGTTTTCCAGTTCTCAGTTCTGTTTTCAATTTTCTTCAGAATCATGTAGTCATCTTTCGAATCCAGCGTGCTTACCAGGGTTCATTGGAATCCTCCACCACTCGCCGTCCTCCTTCTGGACGACGTTATCGAAAAACTCCTCAAACCGCCCTGTTTCAAAGGAGTGTATTGGGACCAGTGTGCGTGGCGCCAAAGCGGCAGCGAAGCGCGTCAGGTCGGCAACGGAAGCATGGCCGGACGTGTGGATGGTGCGCCGGAGGATGCCATGCTGTTCGAGCCATTTCAGGACCCTGAGTGAGCCTCGCTCTTTCAGATATCCCTCCCACATCGAATAGGTGAACCCCGCGCCACTCAGCACTCCTTGCACACCGCGGTCGTCCATCACCATGGGCCGGAACAGCATGACGGCCCGGCTGGCCAACCCCGGCAAGTCCTCGAGGTAGACACGGAAAGGGTGGTGGCGATTGCGGTCGTCGAACAGCCTGTTCTTCTTTATGAACACTTGCTGGTGGTGCGGAATGTAGACCTTCACCTCGTCCCAATTCGATTGCGGAATGCTGTCCCGGTCGGTGGCCTCCAGGACGACGGCGGTATAGAGGTCGATGAGCAACACGCGACCGGTCCGTTTTGCGGCTCGGAAGATCGTGACGATGCGGTCGATGTTCTGCGATGAAGTCCAGACGAAGTGGAGGCCCTTGGTCTCCCGGAACGCCAGGACGAACTCCATCTCAAGGTCGTCCTCGGTGGCAAAGCCTTCATCGGAGCCCGTCCGCCCGATGGTCGTCCCCTCCATCAGCAGAACGTCGATGTCCTTCGGCGGGCGGGCGACCATCGCCTCGAACAACTTCGCCTTGCGGCCGTGGGCGCGGAAGTCGCCGGAATAGAACACCCGCTTGCCGTCCGCTTCTACCAGGAGATGGTAGGCGTCGAATGCGCTGTGATCCACCAGATATGGCGTGACACGGAACGGGCCGATCTCGATCGGTGCCCGGTTGGCGATGAAGTTGGGGTCGGCGAAGGCAGTCCCGTTGGGAACGTAGGGGCTTGCGGCCTTCATGACGGCGTGCGCGCCCTCTCCGATGTAGATCGGGACTTCCGGGCAGACGTACTGGGCCAAGCCGTAGTGATCCATGTGGGGATGGGAGATGAGTACGCCGAGCAGGCTCTCGTCCGGTTCCCGGAACCCAGGAACCTGCGGCAGCAGGCTCTTGTGTGTCTCCACGTCGTCCGGCGCATCGAGCGGCAGGCCGACGTCCAGAGCGATACGCTTCCCTTGCGCCTCCAACTCGATGCAGGTGCCGCCGATTTCTTTCGTGCCCCGATGAATCCGGACTCTCATTGCGTTAGTTCCCGCTCTGTCCAAGGGATAGGGTCCCTTGACGCCGGAGAGTTTGTCAACTTTCTTGTGCTTGTCTTTCGCCGTCGCGCTTTGCAGCCTTTCGTTCCCTTTTCCAGAAGACACGCTTCGTCTTGCGAAGATGTTTCCACCACTCGGGCGAACCCGTCAGTATCCCTTTCTTGACAGTTGCCATGCCCAGACACCTCCCTCAATTCGATTCGAGCCGCGAGAAGTTTACCGGATCTCGATCGGTTCGGGTGGTTGTTCACCCGCCTCCATTCTTTCGGCAATCACACGGAGGGCCAACGCCTCCGCTTGAGCCATGGCGTCGGCTTCGGTTCTTCCGTATTTCATTACACCCGGAAGCTCCAATACCTCGGCGATCCAACGTCCGTCTTCCTCTTGTTCCGTTTCAATGGTGAATCGCATCGTGCAAACCTCGCCGGAAACTTCTCTGAGTATTCGCCTTCGAGTTTTCCCCGATTCTCCGCTACAGCCCGTACAGCCTCCGCGCGTTGTCGCTTAGGATCTTGCGCTTGACGTCCTCGGAGATGTCGGTGCGCTCCCGGAACACCCTGATGGCGTCCACGTCGCTGGAAACGTCGGTGTGGCCGTAGTCGGTGCCGATGACGAGGCCGTCTTCGCCGCTCTCCTGCACGATGTAGGCAAGATCGTCGCTGTTCTCGCAGGTGACGAACATGCCGAACTCCGCCATGGGGTTGTCCGGCCATTCCCGTCCCAGCACCCGGCAGCGGTTGTGGACCTCGCGAAGCATCCAGGGCACCCACTGGGCGCTGGCCTCGATGAAGCCCCAGCGCAGGTCCGGAAACACCTGCGGGATCTCGCTCAGCAGAATGTCGCTGAAGGCGCCCACGGTGGGCACCCGGAAACGGTGGAAGTTGGCTGCATTGGACACCGGATGGCTGCAGAGGTCGTTGAACCAGGGGCTGCCGTTGGCGATGTGGATGGCGATGGACATGTCCAGCCGGCTGGCTTCCTCATAGATGGGGTAGAAGTAGGGGTCCACCAGGAGCCGGTTGCCTTCGTACGGCCGCATCAGCACAGCACAGGCGCCGTGTTCCTTGCCGAAGCGGACCTGGTCCACGGCATCGGACAGGCTCAGGGTGGGCGCCAGACACGACCACCGCAACCGTCCGTCCGACTGGGACCAGATGTCCGCGAGCCAACGGTTCCAGCTCCCGCACAGCGCCACCTCCACCGGGGCGCGGTCCGTCACCTGCGTGATGAACATGGTGTTGTGCAGCACCTGGACGTCCACTCCGGTGGCGTCCATGTGCTCCAGCCGGAGCCCCACGTTGCCCAGCTCCATGGACTCGTCGGCGTCGGCGAACTTGCGGCCCACCTGCTGCTCGCGCTGCCGTAGCGCTTCCTCCGAGAACGCCGGGAAGCGAAAACCCTTCACCTTCCCGTCCACCACCCAGAACTGCTGCTTGATCCCCGCCTCCTCCGGCGACGCCAGCGCCACCGGGCGGTACTGCTTCTCCGAGCCCTCCAGATAGTCCCAGGTGCGTTCGCATTCCACCACGTGGGCGTCGGAGTCGACGATCACGGGGTTTCCGTTGGCTTCTCCACTCATGGCGTCTCCTTTGCTCGCCTGTTCCCAGGCGGGCGGTAGTCGGTGCGCGGGCGGCTTGTCGAACCCGCTCCTACAGCGCGTAGAGCCGGCGCGCGTTGTCGCTCAGGATCTTGCGCTTCACGTCCTCGGTCAGATCGGCGCGCTGCCGGAAGATCATAATGGCGTCCAGGTCGCTGGACGTGTCCGTGTGGCCGTAGTCCGTCCCAATGACGAGGCCTTCCTCGCCGGCCTCCCGCACGATGTACGGCAGGTCGTCGGTATTCTCGCAGGTGACGAACAGCCGGAACGCTTCCATGGGGTTGTCAGGCCACTCCAGGCCGCGGGTCCTGAACCGGTTCCGGGCCTCGTGAAGTATCCAGGGCAGCCACTGGGCGCTGGCCTCGATGAAGCCCCAGCGCAGCTTCGGGAACAGGTCGGGAAGCTCGCTGAAGAGCACGTACGCGAAGCCGCCCACCGTGGGGATGCGGAAGCGGTGGAAGAAGGCTCCCAGCGTCACCGGGTGGCGGTACAGTTCGTCGAGCCAGGCGCTGCCGTTGGCGATGTGCACGGCGATGGCCATGTCCAGGCGGCTGGCCTCCTCGTAGATCGGATAGAAGTACGGGTCCACCAGCAGGCGGTTGCCTTCGACGGGCCGCATCAGCACCGCGCAGGCGCCGTGTTCCCTGGAGAAGCGGATCTGGTCCAGGGCGTCGGATATGCTCAACGTGGGCGCCAGGCACGACCAGCGCAGCCGTCCGTCCGACTGCGCCCAGATGTCCGCCAGCCAGCGGTTCCAGCTCCCGCACAGCGCCACCTCCACCGGCGCCCGGTCGGTCACCCGCTCGATGAACATGGTGTTGTGCAGCACCTGCACGTCCACCCCGGTGGCGTCCATGTGCTCCAGCCGGAGACCCACGTCGCCCAGCTCCCGCGCCTCCCTCGCCTCGGCGAACCTGCGGCCCACCAACTCCTGGCGCCGCCGCATCTCCTCCTCGGAGAACACCGGGAAGCGGTTGCCCCGCACCTTGCCGTCCACCAGCCAGAACTGCAGCGTGACGCCGCCCTCCTCCGGCACCGCCAGCGGCACTGGGCGGTACTGCCGCTCCGAGGGTTCTAGGTAGTCCCAGGTGCGTTCGCATTCCACCACGTGGGCGTCCGCGTCAACGATCATGGGCTTCCCATTGGCGTCGCCGCTCATGGCCTGCTCCCCTGCTCATCCGTCCCGGGCGCGACCGGGTCCGAAACCCACCCTACAGCGCGTACAGCCGCCGCGCGTTGTCGCTCAGGATCTTCTGCTTCACGTCCTCGCCCAGGTCGGTGCGCTCGCGGAACACCCGGATGGCGTCCACGTCGCTGGAGGTGTCGGTGTGGCCGTAGTCGGTGCCGATGACCAGGCCGTCCTCGCCGGTCTCCTGCACGATGTAGGGCAGGTCGTCGGTGTTCTCGCAGGTCACGAACATCCGGAACGCTTCCATGGGGTTGTCCGGCCATTCCCGGCCCAGGGTCTTGTAGCGGTTCCGCACCTCGTGCAGGATCCACGGCAGCCACTGGGCGCTGGCCTCGATGAACCCCCAGCGGAGCTTCGGGAACACCTCCGGAACCTCGCTGAACAGCACGTCGGCGAAGCCTCCCACGGTGGGGATGCGGAAACGGTGGAAGGTGGTTCCCAGCCGTATCGGATGAGTGTAGAGATCGCTCAGCCAGGCGCTGCCGTTGGCGATGTGCACGGCGATGGCCATGTCCAGGCGGCAGGCCTCCTCGTAGATGGGGTAGAAATACGGGTCAACGAGCATCCGGTTGCCCTCGAACGGCCGCATCAGCACCGCGCAGGCGCCGTGCTCCCTGGAGAAGCGGATCTGGTCCAGGGCATCGGACATGCTGAGCGTAGGCGCCAGGCACGACCAGCGCAGCCGCCCGTCGGACTGGGACCAGATGTCGGCGAGCCAGCGGTTCCAGCTCCCGCACAGCGCCACCTCCACCGGCGCGCGTTCGGTCACCTGCTCGATGAACATGGTGTTGTGCAGCACCTGCACGTCGACCCCGGTCTGGTCCATGTGCTCCAGCCGGAGCCCCACGTTGCCCAGCTCCCGCGCCTCCTTGGCCTCGGCGAACCTGCGTCCTACGATATCCTGACGCCGCTGCAGCTCTTCCTCGGAGAACGCGGGAAAGCGGAAACCCCGCACCTTGCCGTCCACCAGCCAGAACTGGAGCGCGGCGCCGTCCTCTTCCGGCGACGCCAGCGGCACCGGCCGGAACTGTTTCTCCGAGCCCTCCAGGTAGTCCCAAGTGCGGTCGCACTCCACCACGTGGGCGTCCGCATCCACGATCAATGGTTTTCCGTTGCCGTCGCCGTTGCCGCTCATGGCCTGCTCCTTTGGACGGGTCCGTCAACCCGGTCCTTCACGGGCGCCGGGCGCCCTTTGCCGTTCCTTCCGATCCTTCTACTGCAACTCGGCGAAAAAGTCGTTGCCCTTGTCGTCCACGATGATGAATGCGGGGAAGTCCTCGACGTCGATCTTCCACACCGCTTCCATGCCCAGATCGGGGTAGTCGAGCACCTCCACCTGCTTGATGTTGTCCTTGGCCAGTATGGCCGCGGGGCCGCCGATGGAGCCCAGGTAGAACCCGCCGTGCTTCTTGCAGGCGTCGGTCACCTGCCGCGAGCGGTTGCCTTTGGCCAGCGATATCAGGCTGCCGCCGTGGGACTGGAACAGGTCCACGTAGGAATCCATACGCCCGGCGGTGGTGGGGCCGAAGGAGCCGGAGGCGTAGCCCTCGGGGGTCTTGGCCGGCCCCGCGTAGTAGACGACGTGGTCCTTGAAATAGTCCGGCAAGGGCTCGCCCGCGTCGAGCCGCTCCTTGATCCGGGCGTGGGCAAGGTCCCGGGCCACAACGATGGTGCCGTTGAGGGACAGCCGGGTCTTCACCGGATGTTTCGAGAGAGTGGCGCGGATCTCGTCCATGGGGCGGCTCAGGTCGACGCTCACCACCGCGTCGGCGTCGTCCTCCTCGACGAAGTCCGGCAGGTACTTGGCGGGATCGGTCTCCAGCCGTTCGAGGAACACTCCGTCCCGGGTGATTTTGGCCTTGGCCTGCCGGTCGGCGGAGCACGAGACGCCCATGCCCACCGGACAGGAAGCGCCGTGCCGGGGCAGCCGGATCACCCGCACCTCGTGGGTGAAATACTTGCCGCCGAACTGCGCGCCCACGCCCATCTTGTGGCTGATGGCCTGGACCTTGGCCTCCAGGTCCAGGTCGCGGAACGCCCGCCCGTACTCGTTGCCGGTGGTGGGGAGTCCGTCCAGGTAGCGGGTGCTGGCCAGCTTCACGGTCTTGAGGTTGAACTCCGCGGACATCCCCCCGATCACGATGGCCAGGTAGTAGGGCGGGCAGGCCGCGGTGCCGATGGTCTTGAGCTGCTTTTCCAGGAACTCCAGCATGGACGCCTCGTTCAGCAGCGCCGGGGTCTGCTGGTAGAGTACCGACTTGTTGGCGGAACCGCCGCCCTTGGTGATGAACAGCAGCTCGTAGGCGTCGCCCGGCGTAGCGTATATCTCCACCTGGGCCGGCAGGTTGGTGCGCGTGTTCTTCTCCTCGTACAAGGTCAGCGGCGCGAGTTGGGAGTAGCGCAGGTTGGTGTTGGTGTAGACGTCGTAGACCCCGGCGGAAAAGGCCTCCTCGTCGTTGGCGCCGGTGAAGACGTTCTCGCCTTTCTTGCCGATGACGATGGCGGTGCCCGTGTCCTGGCACGCCGGCAGCACGCCGCCGGCCGAGATGTTGGCGTTCTTGAGCTGCTGGAGCGCCACGAAGCGGTCGTTCTTCGAAGCCTCGGGATCGTCGAGAATGGCGCGCACCTTGGCCAGGTGCGTGGGCCGGAAGAGATGGGAGATGTCGCGGACGGCCTCCGCGGTGAGCTTCCGCAGCACCGCGGGATCCACCTTGAGGATGGTGCGGCCGTCCACCTCGATCTCCGACACGCCCTCCCTGCCCAGGCTGCGGTACTCGGTAGTGTCGTCGCCCAGCTCGAAGATGGGTTGAAACTTGAATTCCGACATGAAACGGTCTCTCCTTGGTGATCTATTGGGAACTCGAACAGACGACGGACGTGATTTTCCCGACCCCTGGATTCCGGCTTTCGCCGGAATGACGGTTCGCGGCATCGCCGGCTGTTCCCGGACCGAATTATACCCGGAGCCTTGACGCTAACGCAAAGTCACGCTAACGCAAGAACACGTACGAGCGGATATCCCGTCTGCGTGATCACGAAGCGTTTCAAGGAGTCCCGTACCTCATGAGCATACGCGGCACGACAGCGATCGTCGGCATCGGCGAGACCCCGGTGGACCGTCTGGGCCGGCGCCCGGGCGAGCGACGCCGGACCATCCCGGAGTACCTGACCTGGGCGGCGCGCCTGGCCATGGAGGACGCCGGCCTCACGCGCAAGGACTTCGACGGTCAGGGGCTCGCGGCCATCTACACCACCAACTACCTGCAGCCCTTCTGGCCGGAGGAGACCGCGTCCATCCTCGGCATCACGCCGGCGCTGTCCCTGGCCAACGCCAACGGCGGCGCGGCCACGGTGTCGTCGCTGGGACAGGCGGCCGCGGCCATCCAGGCCGGGCTGGTGGACCGGGTCCTGTGCGTGGCCGCTTCGTGCACGTTCGTGGAGAACCACAACGGGGTGGAGCCGCGCGACGTGCGGGATTTCGAGGTGCCCTACGGCCTCATGGGCGCCAACAGCGGCATCGCCCTGGTGATGCGGCGGCACATGCACGAGTACGGCACCACCCTGGACGCACTGGGCAATATCGCGGTCACCGCCCGCTACCACGCGTCGCTCAACCCCAACGCCTACCTCAAGAAGCCCATGACGCTGGAGGACTACAAGACCTCGCGGCTGGTGGCCGACCCCGTTCGACTGCTGGACTGCGTCATGCCGGCCAACGGCGGCAAGGCGTTCGTCCTCACCTCCGCGGAAAGGGCCGCGGACATGCCGCGGAAGCCGGTCTACCTCATGGGCTTCGGCGAGCAGGACAACCCCAGCTACGGCCCCCGCACCCACTCCGACGCGACGATCATGGGGATCAGGGACGCCGGCGCCCGGGCCTTCGACATGGCCGGCGTCACCGCCAACGACATGGACTTCGCCCAGGTCTACGACGACTACGTGGTCATCGAGCTGATGCAGATCGAGGACCTGGGCTTCTGCGACAAGGGCGACACGAAGTACTTCGAGTCCACCGACTTCTCGTTCAAGGGGACGCTCCCCATCCAGACCGGCGGCGGCATGATCAACTGCGGGCAGCCGTCCACCTGCGGCGGCATGATCCACATCCTGGAGTCGGTCACGCAACTGCGCGGCGACGGCGGCGAGCGGCAGGTGGCGGGCGCGCGCACCGGGCTCTGCACCGGCCTCGGCGGCCTCCCTTACGGCAAGAACCTCGGCTCCACCGCCGTGGCGATTCTCAGCAACGACAACGGGTGACCCCATGGCTGAAGCAGGAACCGAACCCCGACGCCCCCTCCCCGAGATCACCGAGCTGACCGCGCCTTTCTGGCAGGCCGCCAAAGAGGGCCGGCTGGTAATGCAGCGCTGCCGCGCCTGCGGAGAGCTGACGTGGTGCCCGCGCCCGTCGTGCGTGGAGTGCGGCGGCGAAGACCTTGAGTGGGAGGAGTTGAGCGGACGCGGCACCGTCTACACCTTTACCGTCATCCGCCAGTTGGCGGGCCGCGGCGCCCGCGCCTTCGAGAAGGACATCCCCTACGTCATCGCCTGGGTGGATCTGGAAGAAGGCCCGCGCTACTACACGAACATCGTCGGTTGCCCGGTGGAGGAAGTGGAGATCGGGATGGCGGTGGAGGTGGTGTTCGACCCGGTCAGCGACGACATCAGCCTGCCCAAGTTTAGGCCCTGCTGAACCGCCTTTCGCCCTGCCCGTCTGCTAGGCAAGCCAGCCGGGTTTTGCTAATCCACAGCTATTATCCCCCAATCCGGAGGACGCCATGGCAGTCATCGATGCCGACACCCACGTGGACGAGACCGAGGATACCTGGGCCTTCATGCGCGACGGCGACGAGGCCCTCAGGCCCGCCACCGCTTTTCCAAAGGGCCAGGACGCCAGCAACGCCACCATGCGCTACTGGATGATCGACGGCAGGCGGCAGATCCGCTTCGTGCGCACGGACGAGGAGACCCACACCACAGAGGGCGCGCGCGAACTGAAGGACGTGAAGCAGCGGCTGGAGGACATGGACCGCATGGGCGTGGACTTCCAGGTCATGTACCCCACCCTGTTCCTGGTGGAGTTCACCGACAAGCCGGAGGTGGAGCTGGCGCTCCGGCGCAGCTACAACCGCTGGATGGCCGAGCGCTGGGCGGAGTCCGGGGGACGGCTGCGCTACGTCATGCTGCCGCCCACCCTGAACATGGACGCGGCCCTGGATGAGTTGCGCTTCGCCAAGGAGCACGGCGCCTGCGGCGTGCTCAAGAAGGGCGACCGGGAAGCCGGCGTGTGGGCCAACGACCCCTACTTCTTCCCGCTGTACGAGGAAGCGCAGAAGCTCGACATGCCCATCTGCTTCCACACGGGATCGGGCGTGCCCGATTTCACCCCCGCGCGCGAGTTCACCTTCAGCCGCTTCTACCGCATCCTGCTGCCGGTGGTGCACGCGTTCCAGTCCCTGATCGTGCACGGCGTGCCGGACCGCTTCCCGGAACTGCGCTTCGGCTTCATCGAGGCCACCGCCTCCTGGGTGCCCTTCGTGCTCTACGAGATCCGCCGCCGGCTGGAGAAGAACCTGGAAAGGCCCACCAGCGTGCTGCGCTCCACCATGGAGATCGAGGAGATGCCGGAGGACATCCTGCAACGGAACCGCATGTACGTGTCGTTCCAGGTGGACGAGGACCTGGACTACGTAATGCAGCACACCGGAGACGAAAACCTCCTGGTCGGCTCGGACTACACGCACAACGACTCCGCCCAGGAGATGGACTTCCTGGGCCTCCTCAAGCAGCGCGCCGACAAGGGCGACATCTCCCACGAAGCGGTGAAGAAGATCACCCAGGACAACCCCAGGGCGTTCTACGGCATCTAAGGGACGCTCCCGGGAGACTGTTCCGCCATTCACGGAGAGATCGAATGAAGGAATCTCCTGACAGACCCCTGGCCGGCGAAGACGTGGAGAAGCGCCTTTTTCCGGGACCGGGCCTGCCGGGCGGGGGTCAGCTCGAGGTGCGCATGGAGGCGCCGCTCCTGCATCCGGATCCCGACGTACGCGAGGTGGCCGGCCGCTACAAGCCGTACAACCTGGATAGCTGGCACGCCGAATGGACCCGCATGGCGGAGAAGAACGAGGCCCTGGCCGCGGGATTCGAGGACGAGGGCCGCAACGTCACCGCCCACGACTTCTACCGGCGGGCGGCCGAGTTCTACCGGCGGGCGCTGGTGTACATGCCGGACAGCGACCCGCGCATGATGCAGAGCCACCACAAGCTCAAGGAGACCTTCGACAAGGCCTGGGGCCTGGTGAGGCCGCCTTTCGAGCGGGTGGAGATCCCCTACGAGGGACACGTGCTGGACGCGCTGTTCTATCCCGCCCGGGGCAAGGCCGGGACCCGCCGGCCCACCGTCTACAACTACGGCGGCGCCGACGGCATCCTGCTGCGGGGGCTGGACGGCGACGCCGGCCAGTACGTGCGGCGGGGCATGTCCTTCATCGACGTGGACGGGCCGGGACACGGCGCCACGCTCCGGGAGAAGAAACTCTACGCGCCGCCGGACTCGGAACGGGTGGCCAAGGCCGTCATCGACTACCTGGTGACGCGCCCGGACGTGGACCCCGACCGCATCGGCCTGCACGGCTCCAGCATGGGCGGCTACTCCGGACCCCGTTGCGCCACCGAGGAGAAGCGCATCAAGGCGGTGGCCGTGTGGAGCGGCGCCTACCACCTGGTGGACGACATCTTCGACTACTACCCTCCCATCCAGGACCGGCTGCGCTGGCTCATGGGCGCGGCAGACCTCAAGGAAGCCCGGGAACGCATCAAGGAGTTCACGCTGGTGGGCCGGGCGCAGAAGATCGAGTGCCCGCTGCTGGTGGGCTACAACCACGACGACCGGGTCATGGACCCGCGCGGCGCCGTCCGGCTGTACGAGAACGCCGTCAACGCCCCGCGGGAGTTGCTGGACGGCGTGGGGCACCACGAGAAGCGCTTCGACCGGCGCAGCTTCATCGTGGACTGGTTCGCCAAGCAGTTGCGAGCATAGGTTCCCTTGCGTCCTTCCCCGAATCCGACTGGAGGTGAGAACATGCTGGCCATCGACGCCGACGCCCACGTCATCGAGACGGAGCATACCTGGGACTACCTGGAGGGACGGGACAAGCGCTTCCGCCCGGTGCCCGTGACCGTGGACGTGCCCGAGGGCGGCACGCGCAACTTCTGGGTCATCAACGGCAAGCTCATCGGCGGGCGCGACAACATCGGCCTGGACACCCCCAAAGAGTCCCGCGACATGGCCGACATCGATGCGCGCCTGAAGCACATGGACGCGATCGGCACGGATGTCCAGGTGCTCTACCCCACCCTGTTCCTGCGGCCGGTCACGGACCGCTCGGACGTGGAACTCGCGCTGTGCCGTTCCTACAACCGCTGGCTTGCGGACATCTGGGCCGCGGGCAAGGGGCGGCTGCGCTGGGCGGCGCAGTTGCCGCTGCTGAGCATGGACGAGTCGCTGGAGGAGCTGCGCTGGGCCACGGAGCACGGCGCCTGCGCCGTGTTCATGCGGGGCCTGGAGACGCATCATCCGCTCCACCACCCCTATTTCTTCCCGCTCTACGAGGAAGCCGCCCGTCTCGACGTGCCCATCGGCATCCACTCGGGCATCGGCAACGCCGCGGTCTCCGAAGCCTTCGGCAACGACCCGTTCCGCACCGCCAAGCTCACGGTCATCGGCGCGGTCCACGCCATGGTCATGCGCGGCATTCCGGAGCGGTTCCCCGGCCTGCGCATCGGCGCCATCGAGGTGGCGGCCCAGTGGGTCCCGCACGTCGTGCGGGACATCACGCTACGGCAACGCAAGGCCGGCGTGGAACCCGACGAGGACCTGCTCGCGGCCAACCGCCTCTACGTCGCCTGCCAGACGGACGACGACCTGCCCTACGTGCTCCAGCACGCGGGCGAGGACATGATCATGATCGGCTCAGACTACGGCCACGCCGACAACGCCAGCGAACTGCTGGCGCTCAGGGGCCTGCGCGAGAAGGGCGAGGTGCCGCCGGGGGTCATCGACAAGATCCTGCACGAGAACCCCACGCGGTTCTACGGACTGTCCTGAACATGGCGAAGCCGAAGGACGCCGTTCCGATCGACCGGCGCGGGACGTGAACCGGCTTGAAAGGAGATCCTCCGTGAGCGATGCGTTCGACCTGCTTCTCGTCAACGGGACCGTGATCAACCCGGCCGTCGGGCCGCGGCAGGAACTCGAAGTGGGCATCGCGGGCGGCCGCGTCGCCGCCATGGGGAAGGACCTCCCGCGGGACGGCGCCAGAGAGGTCCTCGACGTGAGCGGCTGCTTCGTGACCCCGGGGCTCATCGACTTCCACGTGCACAGCTACTGGGGCGTCAACCCTTACGGCACCGATCTCGACGCCGCGTGCGGCGCCAGCGGCGTCACCACCACCGCGGACGCGGGCTCGGCCGGCCCGGTGAACTTCACGGGGTTCCGGCACTTGGTGTACGAGCGGGCGCGCACCCGCATGCTGGCGTTCGTGGCGGTGGCGCAGCACGGCGTGCTGAACGTCCCGGGAGAGCTGGAGAACATCGGCTTCGCCGACCCCGATGGCGCCGCGCGCACGGTGCGGGAAAATCCGGACGTCGCGGTAGGCATCAAGATCCGGTTGCACGTGAAGTCCGTGGGAGAACACGGCCGCCAGGCCCTTGGCATGGCGGTGCAGGCCGGAGAGGCCAGCGACTCGCCGGTGATGGTGCACGTGGGCGACACCGGCATCCCCATGGAGGAGATCGTCGAGACGCTGCGCCCGGGGGACATCGTCACCCACTGCTACACGCCGAAACAGCCGGCCATCGTGGACCCCGATGGCCGCCTGCGCCCGGCGGTCCTGGAGGCGCAGCGGCGCGGGGTCATCTTCGACGTCGCCCACGCCAACGGGCACTTCGACTTCGACCTGGTGGCCCGGGCCATGGACCAGGGGCTTCGCCCCGACATCATCAGCACCGATCTCCACCGAATGAGCGGCGCCGGTCCCGTGGTGGACCTGCCCACCACGCTGACCAAGTTCCTGATGCTGGGACTGGACCTGGACGAGATCGTCGCCGACTGCACCATCAACGCCGCCCGCGCCATCGGCTGGGAAGATCGGCTCGGCGTCCTCGAGGTGGGCCGTGAGGCCGACGTGGCCGTGCTGGAGGTGGTGGACGAGGAGACCGCCCTTGAGGACAGCGTCGGCAACCGCCGCACCACCGGACGACGCATCGCCGCCCGCCACACCATTCGGGCCGGCGCCCGGTAACGCCTGTTGCGCCTCCCGTCCCCTGGGGTATTGGCGCGCGGTTTCAGGACTGTTAGAGTTTCAGGGTTGGTTGGAAAAGACCCGAAACGTGAACCATGAGTGAGTGGATCTTCGCATACAACGGCTTCGACCCGGCCAAACAGGGCCTGCGAGAGACCCTGTGCACCCTCGGCAACGGCTACTTCGCCACCCGCGGCACCGCCGAGGAGGCCGACGCCGACGACGTGCACTACCCCGGCACCTACCTGGTGGGATGCTACAACCGCCTCGAGACGGAGATCAGCGGACGCGTGGTGGGCAACGAGGACCTCGTCAACCTGCCCAACTGGCTCTGCCTCCAGTTTCGCGTGGAGGACGGTCCGTGGTTCGACCTCTCGGCGGTCGAAATCCTGCGGTACTACCAGGGTCTCGACCTCAGGAACGGCCTGCTGTCGCGGCGCGTGCGCTTTCGTGACCCCGAAGGACGAATCAGCTACATCCGGAGCCGGCGATTCGTGCACATGAAGCAACCGCACCTGGCGGTCATGCGGTGGACTCTGCTGGCGGAGAACTGGTCCGGAAGGGCCACCCTCAAGTCCTCCCTGAACGGCGCGGTCGTCAACGCCGGCGTTGCGCGCTATCGGGAACTCAATTCCAAGCACCTGGAGACCCTGGAGAAGGGGCAGGTGGGAGAGGACGGCGTGTACCTGGTAGTCCAGACCAACCAGTCGCGCACGCGCCTGGGGCTGGCGGCGCGCACGCGGCTCTTCCGCGGGGAGGCGTTGCAGGACGTCGAATGCCGCACCTTCGAGGAACCGGAAGCCATTGGGCAGGAGATCACCGTCACCATACCGGAGAAGCGCGCGGTTACGGTGGACAAGACGGTGGCCCTGTACTCGTCCCGGGACCGGGCCATCTCCGAATGCGGCCACGCCGCCCGCAAGGCCGTGTCCGAGTCCGGCCCTTTCGTCGAGTTGCTGGAGTCCCATGCGAAGACGTGGCATTCCCTGTGGCGCCGCTGCAAGGTGGACCTGCCGTCGCGGCCGGAGGAGGAAAAGATCCTGCGCCTGCATGCCTTCCACCTGATGCAGAGCGCATCCCCGAACTCCACCGACCTCGATGCCGCGGTGGGCGCGCGGGGCCTGCACGGCGAGGCCTACCGCGGCCACGTCTTCTGGGACGAGATGTACTTCCTGTTCTTCTACATCGCGCGGTTTCCGGAGGTCGCGCGGTCGATGCTGCTGTACCGCTACCGCCGCCTGGAGGCCGCCCGCAAGGCCGCCCGCAAGGAGGGCTATGACGGCGCCATGTACCCCTGGCAAAGCGGCAGCGAAGGCACCGAGGAGAGCCAGGAACTTCATCTGAACCCCAACTCCGGACGCTGGCTGGTGGACAACAGCCTTCTCCAGCGGCACGTGAACATCGCCGTCGTCTACAACGTCTGGCGCTACTACAAGACCACCGGAGACCGCGACTTCCTGTCCCGCTACGGCGCCGAGATGATCCTGGAGATCGCCCGCTTCTGGGCCAGTCTGGCGGAGTGGAACGAAAGCACCGGACGTTACGAGATCCACGGCGTCATGGGTCCGGACGAGTACCATGACACGTACCCCGGCGCACAAACCGGCGGCCTGCGCAACAACGCCTACACCAACGTGATGGTGGCTTGGCTGCTGGAACGCGCCTTCGAGGTGCTGTCCCTGCTCGACGAAGCCCGGGAGGCCGAACTCACCGAACAGATCGGCCTGGAGCCGGCAGAAGAGCGCAAGTGGCGCGAAATGACCCGCAAGATGACCGTGCCGTTCCACGGCGACGGCATTATCAGCCAGTTCGAAGGATACGACGAGCTGGAGCCCTTCGACTGGGCCGCCTACCTTGCGAAATACGACAACATAGACCGGCTGGACCGCATCCTGGAGGCGGAAGGCGACACCGCCAACCGCTACCAGGTCACGAAACAGGCGGACGTGCTGATGCTGTTCTACCTGCTGCGGGTCGACGACCTGCGGGTCATCTTCCGGCAGCTCGGATACGAACTCGATGACGAAACCATACGCAAGACCATGGACTACTACAGGGCCCGCACTTCCCACGGCTCGACCCTGAGCCGGGTGGTCCACGCCGCGGTGTCGGCGCGCTCCGACCCGCCCGCTTCGTGGCGCTACTTCACGGAGGCGCTGCAAAGCGACGTCGCCGACATCCAGGGCGGCACCACCCCCGAGGGCGTCCACCTGGGCGCCATCGGGGGCATCGACGACCTTCTGCTGACCTGCTACGCCGGCATCGACACGTTGGGCGAGACCCTGAGACTCGACCCGTGTCTGCCCGACGAACTGCCCGGTCTGCGCCTGGCGATCGTCTATCGCGGGCGCAGGGTGACTCTGGACCTCACGCACGAGCGTGTGCGCATTGCACTGGACGGAAACAAAGCGCCCCTGGACGTATTGGTGCAGGGCACGAGGCACTCACTGCCTGGGGGCGACACCGAGATCCTCCTGGGCCGGATCAGGCCCGGTACTTGACCTCGCCTCCCACCACGGTCATCTCCACCTTCAGGTCCTTGATGCGTTCTGCGGGGACCTCGAAGGGATCCTCCGCCAGCACCGCCATGTCCGCCAGCTTGCCGACCTCCAGCGTGCCCTTGAGGTCCTCCTCGAAGCCGGCGAAGGAGGCATGGATGGTGTGGAGGTCGAAGGCATCCTGGACGCTCAGGGCCTCCTCCGGCGCCAGGGTCTCGCCCCACAACATGCGGCGCGAGACGTAGGCGCCGATGTCGCGCAGCGGGTCCACCGGCCAGTACCCCGGCGCATCGGAACCTCCTGCCATCTTCACCCCCGATTCCAGCAGGGTCTTGAGCGGGAACGCCCGCTCCATGCGCTTGGCGCCGATGGCGGCGCGGATGGAATCGCCGACGAAGTAGCCCAGGGAGATGTTGGGAATGGCCAGGACGCCCATGCGCACCAGGCGCTCGATGCGCTCGGGGGTCATCAGCCAGTTACCCATGTGCTCGATGCGGTGGCGGTGGTCGACCCGCGGCAACGCGGCCAGCGCCTTCTCGTAGGCCTCCAGCGACATGTCGAAGGCGCGGTCGCCGATGGCGTGCACGCAGCAGCGGAGG
This sequence comes from Binatia bacterium, assembly GCA_963666515.2. GTDB lineage: Bacteria > Desulfobacterota > Binatia > UBA9968 > JAJDTQ01 > JAJDTQ01. The sequence continues at coordinate 470,426 of OY762897.2, read as the reverse complement.
CCGGCGCTGTGGCAGCGCAGCACGGTCTCGTCCAGCTCGTCCTGCTGGATGCGGATGAGTCCGCTGTAGTCCGGCGTGTCGACGTAGGGTTCGTAGAACAGCGCGTTGCGGCCGGTGATGCCGCCGTCGATGCTCATCTTCGCGCCGCCCACCCGCAGCCACTCGTCGCCGAAGCCCGTCTGGAGGCCGGTCTCCAGCACGCTGTCCGTGCTCATGTCGGACTCAATGACGCGCAGCAGGAGGCTCGAGCGCATGTGCAGGCCGCCCTCGGCCCTGAGCTCCTGGTAGGCGCGCACCGCGGACGGGTCCTTGACGATGTCGTGAATGGTGGTCACGCCCCGTTCGAGGGCCTGCTGCACGGCGAAAGCGATGCCCAGCTTGCGCGCCGTGGCGTCGAACTCCGGGATCACGCCCGTCACGATGTGCTGGGCGCGCTCGTGCAGGATGCCGGTGGGCTCTCCGGTGCCGGAGTCCCGCTCGATGGCGCCGCCGGCCGGGTCCGGCGTTTCCCGGTCGATGCCGGCGAGCGTCAGGCCCCTGGAATTGGCCACGGTGACGTGGGCGCCGAAGGAGACGGACGTCGGGTGCTCGGGGACCGCGGCATCGAGGTCGACACGGTCCGGGAAGCGCTTGTCCTTCATGCGGAAGTCCTGCATCGGACTTCCCTGCGCCACCACCCAGTCGCCCGCGGGAGTCTCCGCTGCCTTCTTCGACAGGCGAGTGAGGACGGTGTCGATGTTGTTTACCGGGCCGTAGAAGTCGCGGACGTCCACCAACTGCATGTCCGCCAGCCCCTTGTCCGCCAGGTGCACGTGGGCGTCGGTCAGCCCCGGGATCACGGTGAGGCCCTTGAGGTCCACCTCCCGGGTGCCGGCGCCGCCGAGCCGCCGCACTTCGTCCGAGGCGCCGACGGCGACGATGCGCCCGCCGGAGCAGGCCACCGCCTCGGCCACGGGCGCACCCGGCGCGAACGTGCGCACCTTACCGTTGAAGAACACCGTGTCGGGATAGGGCAAATGACTTCCGGCCATTTGAATACCTCCGCTTGTGGAACCTGCCTCGGAGTATGCGTGTGAGACAGGTTCCTACGAATATAGCTCTGGCGTACCGGCGTCAAACCGGCAGGGTCCTTTGAGCGCAGCCGGGTCGATGCAATATGCCTCGGCCCGTCAGGCCGTCATTCCGGCGAAAGCCGGAATCCAGGGATGGGGCTGGGGCGACCCCGTGGACCCCTGCTCCACCACTCCTGGATTCCGGCTTTCGCCGGAATGACGAGACCGGGACGTCAGCACCCTCTTGCCACGGTCACGACGGGACAGGGAGCAGCACAGGACACCCTGTTTGCAGATACTTCAGGGTTGACTTTCGACATGACAATTACCTATGTATCGCGGGTACGACAGCCCGTCACGGAGGGCTCGTTCCGAAAGGAGGAATTCCCCATGAGAAATGAAACGCGTATTCGCAGGAGTTCATTCAAACGGGTATGGGTGCTGGCGGGCGCCGCGTTCCTCCTGGGGATGCTCATCGCCGGCTCCGCCTGGGCCGCCTCCAAGGAACGCGTGGTGGTCTACCATGCCGGCAGCATCGATTCCCTCCACCCCTACAACCACAGCCTGGGCCCGGCCTACTCCATCTGGGAGCACATCATGGAGCCGCTGGTGCAGGTGGACGAGGCGCGCGGGGCCTACGTGCCCAAGCTGGCGGAGTCCTGGGAGTTGAAGGGCAAGGAGTGGACGTTCAAGCTGCGCAAGGGAATCAAGTTCCACGACGGCACGCCGCTGACGGCGCACGACGTCGAGTTCTCGTTCAACCGCATCAAGACGGACAAGAACAGCCTGCAGCGGCGGCAACTGAGAGAGCTGGTGGAGATGCGGGTCGTGGACGACCACACCATCGTCCTGGTGACGGACACGCGCAACGTCGTGTTCCTCGACAAGCTCAAGACCCGCTTCGTCATGAGCAAGGCTGCCGCGGCGAAGTACGGCAAGGACGTGGACAAGAACCCCATCGGCACCGGCCCCTACAAGTTCAAGAGCTTCAAGCGCGACGGCGACCTGGTGCTGGAGCGCAACGACGCCTACTGGGGCTCCCCGAAGCCGCAGGTCAAGACCCTGGTGTGGCGCAAGGTCACCGAGGAGGCCGCCCGGGTCGCGGCCCTGGAGGCCGGACAGGCTGACGTGGTCAACGCGGTGCCGGCCCACGACGTGGAGCGCCTGAAGAGGAACCCCAGGATCAACATCAAGACGGTGCCCGGCGGGCGCATCTACTTCCTGGCCCTCAACCCCGGGTACAAGCCCTGGGACAACAAGCTCGTGCGGCAGGCGGCCAACTATGCGGTGGACGCCGGCCCCATCGTGAAGAACATCTTCGACGGCCTGGGTTTCGTGGTGGAGGGGGCCGCGGGGAAGCAGCACATCGGCCACGACCCCAACGCCAAGCGCTATCCCTACGACCCCAAAAAGTCCCGTGAGCTTCTGGCCAAGGCGGGATACCCGGACGGCGTCAACGTAAAGATGTACTACTCCGCGGGACGGTACCCCAAGGACACCGAGGTGGTCCAGGCCATCGCGGCGCAGATGAAGAAGGGCGGTTTCAACATCGAGCTGATCAGCCAGGAATGGGTAGTGTTCTGGGGCAAGACCGGGGTCAACGGCGGCAAGATGCCCTTCTACTACATCAGCCGGGGCAGCGTCGTCGACGCGCACACGCACAAGGAGCAGTACTTCAAGACCGGCGCGAGCGTCCGTATCGACTACAGCAATCCCGAGTTCGACAGGATCATGGCACTGGAACAGGCGGAGGCCGATCCCGAGAAGCGTCTCAAGCTGCTGCACCAGTTGGGCCGCATCCTGAAAGAGGACTCGCCGTGGGTGCCGTTGTGGGTCCTGGCGGACATCTACGGCGCCGCCAGCAACATCGAGTGGAAGCCTCGTTCCGACGAGAGAATCCGCGCCTGGGAGATGAGGATCAAGTAGCAACCAAGTTCTCCTCCACGGTGGGGAGAGGGCCCGCATTCCGAAAAAGGGGGATGGCTCAATGAAACTCGACACACGTATTCGTGGAAGTTTGTGGAAGCGGACCGGAGCACTGGTCGCGGGTGCGGCGCTGCTTCTGGGCGTCGTCGCCGGCTCGGCGTGGGCCGCCTCCAAGGACCGGGTGGTGATCTATCACGCGGGCGGCATCGATTCGCTCCACCCGTACAACCACAGCCTGAGCCCGGCCTACGGCATCTGGGAGCACATCATGGAGCCGCTGGTGCAGGTGGACCAGAAGCTCAACAAGTACGTTCCCAAGCTTGCCGAGTCCTGGGAATTCAAGGGCAAGGAGTGGGTCTTCAAGCTGAAGAAGGGCATCAAGTTCCACGACGGCTCGCCCTTGACCGCCCATGACGTCGAGTTTTCGTTCAACCGCATCAAGAAGGACAAGAAGAGCCTTCAGCGGCGGCAACTGAGAGAGCTGACGGAGATGCGCGTCGTGGACGACCATACCATCGTCCTGGTGACGGACACACCCAACGTTGTCTTCCTCGACAAGCTTCAGAGCCGCTTCGTCATGAGCAAGGCGGCCGCCGAGAAGCACGGCGAGGACGTGGACAAGCATCCGATCGGCACCGGGCCTTACAAGTTCGTAAGCTTCAAGCGCGACGGCGACTTGGTGCTCGAACGCAACGACGACTACTGGGGCTCGCCGAAGCCGCAGGTCAAGACCATGGTGTGGCGCAAGGTCACCGAGGAGGCAGCCCGGGTCGCGGCCCTGGAGGCCGGGCAGGTGGACGTCATCAACGCCGTGCCGCCCCACGAAGTGGAGCGCCTGAAGCGGAACCCCAGGATCACCATCAAGTCCGTTCCCGGATCGCGCATCTACTTCCTGGCCATCAACCCGGGATTCAAGCCCTGGGACAACAAGCTGGTGCGGCAGGCGGCCAACTATTCGATAGACGCCGACTCCATCGTCAAGAACATCTTCGACGGCCTGGGGTTCGTGGTGCAGGGCGCCGGCGCGAAGACGTACATCGGCCATGACCCCAACGCCAAGCGTTATCCCTACGACCCGAAGAAGTCGCGCGAGCTGCTGGCCAAGGCCGGCTACCCGGACGGCGTTTCGGTGAAGCTCTACTACTCCCAGGGACGTTATCCCAAGGACAGCGAGGTCCTCCAGGCCTTCGCCGCCCAGATGAAAAAGGGCGGGTTCAACGTCGAGCTGATCTCTCAGGAGTGGGTGGTGTTCTGGGGCAGGTCCGGGGTCAACGGGGGCAAGATGCCCTTCTACTACATCGGCCGGGGCAGCGTCATCGACGTCCACACGCACGTCGAGCAGTACTTCAAGACCGGCGCCAGCCCGCGAATCGACTACAGCAACCCCGCGCTGGACAAGCTCATCGAAGAGGAGATGGCGGAAGCCGATCCCGAGAAGCGCGCCAAGATCCTGCACGAGATCGGCCGTATCCTGAAAGAGGATTCCCCGTGGGTGCCGCTGTGGAACCTGGCGGACATTTACGGGTTTGCCAGCAACATCGAGTGGGACCCGCGGTCCGACGAGAGAATCCGCACCTGGGAGATGACGATCAAGTAGCGGCGGGTTTCAAACCCGCCCATCGCACGGGTTTCGAACGGGGGCGGGCTTCAGGCCCGCCCCTCTCAATGGGGCCTTTCATGGAGGTGCGCGGATGAGAGCCGCGGTGCTAGTGGAGACCAACGCCCCCCTTGTGGTGGACGATGTAGACATCGAGGGCCCCAAGGAGCAGGAGGTCCAGGTCCGCATCGGCGCCACCGGCATCTGCCACAGCGACCTGCACAACATCAAGGGCGAGTGGGACAACCTGAGGCCGGCGATCCTGGGCCACGAAGGCGCGGGCGTGGTGGAGGCCGTGGGTCCGGGCGTCAGCCACGTCAAGCCGGGCGACAACGTCATCCTCTCCTTCCGCGCCAACTGCGGCCGTTGCGAGAACTGCGCGCGCGGCATCCCTGTTCTGTGCAACGGCCACAACTCGCCGCGCCAGATGATGCACGACGGCACCGCGCGAGTGAGCCTCAAGGGACAGCCGCTCTACATCTCGGCGCGGCTCGGCACCTGGGCCGAGCAGGTGGTGTGCCCGGCGGAGCAGGCCGTCCCGGTGCCCGGCGACATCCCGCCCGAGGTGGCCGCGCTCATCGGCTGCTGCGTCACCACCGGCGTGTGCGCCGTCACCAACGCCGCGCGGGTGGAGGCCGGGGACACCGTGGCGGTCATCGGCTGCGGCGGCGTGGGCCTCAACTGCATCCAGGGAGCTCGGCTGGTGGGCGCCAGCACCATCATCGCCATCGACATCCTCGACGGGAAACTGGAATACGCCCAGGAGTTCGGCGCCACCCACAAGATCAACAGCGCGCGCGAGGACGCGGCCCAACGCGTGCGGGAAATCACGGGCGGCGGCGTGGACTACGTGTTCGAGGCCATCGGCCTCGGCCCCACGGTGGAACAGGCGCTGGAGTGCGCGCGGGTAGGCGGCACCGTCGTGGTGGTGGGGATGGCGCCCATGGACCACACGGCGTCCATCAATCCCCTGCGCTTCGTGAGGGAGCAGAAGACCCTTACGGGCACGGGTTACGGCAACGCCCGCCAGCTCATCGACATCCCGCGGATGGTGGAGCACTACAAGGCCGGGCGGCTGGACCTGGACCGGCTCGTCTCCCATCGCTACAGGATCGACGAGATCAACGAAGGAGTCGAGCGGCTGAAGCAGGGAGAGGCGGCCCGGGGCGTCGTCGTTTTTTAGCCATGCCCATCGCCAACGTCAGCGGCCTGAATTTCCACTACGAGCTGCACGGCAGCGGCGAGCCGCTGGTGCTGGTAAGCGGCACGGGCATGTCCGGCGACCACTGGAAGATCTTCCAGGTCCCCGATCTGTCGCAGCACTACCGGGTGCTTACCTGGGACCACCGGGGCACGGGACGGAGCGACAAGCCGGACGTCCACTACTCCACCCGCATGTTCGCGGACGACTGCGCCAACCTGATGGAGGCGCTCGGCATCGGCCGGGCGCACTTCCTCGGCCATTCCATGGGCGGACGCGTCTGCCAGTGGATCGCCATCGACCATCCCGAAGTGGTCCACAGCGTCGTCCTCTCGGGCTCCGGGCCCGGCACGTCCTACGACGGCCAGTACTACGAACGCGGCGTCCCTTACGCCACGGCCGCGGAGATGGCCGAGAAGGGCCACACGCAATACATGGAAGACCACTTCGGCGGCAGCTTCATGTTCCCGCCGGAGTTCGTGCGCGACCACCCGGACAAGGTCCAGGAGTTCCGCGAAGTCAACATGACCTACTTCACCCCGTTGCGGCCCTATCTCCGGCACGTGGTCGCCCGGCAAGAACACGAGACGCGCCACCTGCTGGACCGCATCCAGTGCCCGACGCTCGTCATCTGCGGCGCCGGCGACACGGTGGACGCGTCCACCGGCAGCCACGTGGAGTCGTCCAAGGTGCTGGCGGAAGGCATCGCCGGCGCCGAGTTCAAGCTGGTGGAGGGCGGCAACCACGGCTACCTGCGGCAGATGCCGGACGTGGCCAACGCCCACTTTCTGGAGTTTCTCAAGCGCCATCCCATGGACAAGTAAAGACGGCCCGACAACCAAGGACCTGAACGGAAAGGAGTTGCGACATGAGCGACGAAAGAAGACTTTTAAGCAGGCGGGACGTGCTCAAGGGCGGCGCCGCCTTGGGGGCCGCGGCCCTGATAAATCCCTCGCTGGGACAGTTCGCGTACGCGGCGTCCAAGGATCGCGTCATCGTGTACAACGCCAGCAACATGGACAACCTGCACCCCTACGACCACAGCAGCGGCGCCATCTACGGGCAGTGGCAGCACATGATGGAGCCGCTGGTGGAGTTCAGCTACGACCAGGCGAAGTTCGTGGGACGGCTGGCGGAGTCGTGGGAGTTCCGGGGCAAAGAGTGGGAGTTCAAGCTGCGCAAGGGCATCAAGTTCCACGACGGCAGCCCGCTTACCTCCGCGGACGTGGCGTTCTCCATCGACCGGATGAAGAACGACAAGCGGAGCCTGCAGCGGCGGTCGTTCCGGAACGTCCAGGAGGTGCAGACGCCGGACGAGCACACGGTGGTCGTGATCACCAAGAAACCTTCGGTCACGTTCCTCTCCCGCGGCGTGCGCAACCGCTTCATCATGAGCAAGACCGTGGCGGACAAGTACGGCAAGGACGTGGACAAGCACCCCACCGGCACGGGCCCGTACAAGTTCGTCAGCTTCAAGCGCGACGGCGACCTGGTGCTGACGCGCAACGACGACTACTGGGGCAAGAAGCCCGCCATCAAGGAACTGGTGTGGCGCAAGGTGGTGGAGGTCAACTCGCGCATGGCCGGCCTCCAGGCGGGACAGTGCGACGTCATGGACCGGGTGCCGGTGCATGAGGTGGAGCGGATCAACCGCCACCCCCGGGTCTCGGTGCGCAGCGTGCCGGGTCTGCGGATTTACTTCTTCGCGTTGAACGTCAACTTCAAGCCCTGGGACAACAAGCTCGTTCGGCAGGCCGCCAACTACTGCGTGGACGCGGACTCCATCGTCAAGAACATCTTCGACGGTAACGGCGAGGTGCTTCAAGGACCGGTGGGGCCCCGCGTTTACGGGTACAACCCCAACCTCAAGCGCTACCCCTACGACCCCAAGAAGGCAAAGGAGCTGCTGGCCAAGGCCGGATATCCCAACGGCGTGGACGTCAAGCTGCACTACTCGCCGGGAAAGTACGCGAACGACACCGAGCTGGTGCAAGTGGTAGCCAGCCAGATGTCCAAGGGCGGCTTCCGGGTCGAGATCGTGCCGCAGGAATGGGTGGTCTTCTGGGGCCGCGACGGCGTCAACGGCGGCAAGAGTCCGTTCTACTACATCGGCCGGGGCAGCGTGCTGGACACCGACACGCCGCTGTACCAGTACTTCCGCACCGGCGGCTCCAAGCGCACCAACTTCAGCAACGCGGCTTTCGACGCGCTCGTGGACGCCGAGCAGGCGGAATCGGACGACGCCAAGCGGTTGAAGATCCTCCAGAAGATGAACGAGGTCATCATGGAGGAAGCGCCGATGATCCCGTTGTACCAACTCTTCGATCAGTACGGAGCGGCCCGCAACCTGGTGTGGATGCCGCGCCCGGACGAGAAGATCCTGCTGGAGGAGATGGACGTCAAGGCGTGAAAAAAGAGTTACGGGTTGTCCTTCCGGACAACCCGTAACTCCATGCCAGTTTGATCCTACGCCGTCCTTGACCCGTCATTCCGGCGAAAAGCCTGCCCCGTACTCGATACGGGGCCGGAATCCAGGATCGCTCACGTGCCGCTCTGGATTCCGGCTTTCGCCGGAATGACGGATACGGACATCAGCCGCCCGCGAGCATCTACATGGCAACGACCGGCAACTGATCTACCGGATCACGAATCTCCATACACCACCTCACCACCCACGATGGTCCGCTCCACCGGGATGTTGCGTATCTCCCACGGGTCCACGGTCAGCGGATTGTCCCCCAATACCACCAGGTCCGCCAGCTTGCCCGCGGTGATGGAGCCCTTGCTGTTCTCCTCGAAGGCCGCGTAGGCGGCGTTGATGGTGTAGGCGCGGATGCCCTCCATGGGGGTGATGCGCTCGTTCTCGCCCAGCACCACGCCCGCCCGGGTCTTGCGGTTCACCGCGCACCAGATGCCGAAGAGCGGATCAGTGGCGAAGAGCGGGTCCTTGGGGAGCGCGATGGGGGTGTCGGAGTGGGCCACGGTGACCACGCCGAGGTCGATGGCCGTGCGCATGGGGTCCAGCCGCTGCGCCCGCTCCATGCCCAGGAAGTCGTGGATGTGGCGGTCGCCCCAGTACCACAGGTGGTGCGGGTAGAACGACGCGATGACCCCCAGACGGCTCATGCGCTCCAGCGCCTGCCGGGTGACCCCCTGGCAGTGCTCGATGCGGTGGCGCGGGTTGGGGCGCGGCGCCTCGTTCATGGCGTTCTCCACCGCGTCCAGGGCCACGTCCACGCCGCGGTCGCCCTGGGCGTGGATGGCCACCTGGTAGCCCTTGCCGTGGGCTTCGGACACGAGCTTCTTCTGGTCTTCGGGCGAGTACTGGAGCACGCCGCACGGGTCCTTGGTGGGGTCGTCGGTGTCGCTGGTGATGTAGGGGTCGTAGAAGGCGCAGGTGTGCACCTGGATGGAACCGTCGCTGCACGTCTTCACCGCTCCCAGCCGCAGCCAGTCCGAACCGAAGCCGGTGCGCAACCCCAGGTCCCGCTCCAGGTAGAAGCGCTTGTAGGGCAGGTCGTGGATCATCAGGTAGACCCGCACCTTGAGGCGTCCTTCGTCGATGGTCTCCTGATACGCCCGGTAGTGGTCCGGTGTGTCGCCGGTGCCGGCGTCGTGGGTGGAGGTGATGCCCACCGAGTTGTACTCCCGGCCCGCCAGCTCCACCCCGTCCTTGAGCTGCTGCAGGGTCGGATGCGGCACCAGGTTGTTCACCGGCCGGGCCGCGGCCTTCTCCCGCAGCACTCCGGTGAGCTTGCCCGTTTGCGGGTCCCGGTCCATGTGGCCGCCATCGGGCTGGGGCGTATCATCGTCGATGCCGGCGAGCTTCAGCGCCGCGCTGTTGGCCATCCACACGTGGGAAGATCGGTAGGTCATGACCAGCGGGTTGTCGGGCGCCGCACCGTCAAGCTCGGCCAGGGTGGGCCAGCGCTTCTCCGCGACCGCGGTATGCTCGTAGCCCTGGGCCTCGATCCACTGCCCCTTGGGGGTCACCGCCGCGCGCTCGCGGATGCGCGCCAGCACGTCCTCGATGGAGTCGTTGGGCGGCGTGCGCACGTTCACCATGCCCAGCCGGACGCCGAAGGACATGAAATGGGTGTGCGGCTCGATGAACCCGGGCAGCACCGTCTTGCCGGCGCAGTCGATGACGCGAGTGTTTCGGCCCGCGCACTGCCGCACCTCGTCGTTGCTACCGACGTGCAGGATGCGGTCGCCCTTGACCGCCACGGCCGCGGCCGCGGGATGGGCGTCGTCCACCGTGATCACGTTGCCGTTGACCAGGATCGTGTCCGCGTAAAGACTCTCCGGCAGCGCCATCCCTACTCTCCTTCTTTCCAGGACCGCAGATTTTGTCTCATCGGGAAACCCGCCGTGATTCCATCCAGAAATACAGCGCGTGCAGGAGGTTGGGGAATCGGTATCCGCCTTGAACTTCCGGATCGGTTTGCAGCGCGCCGAGCCGTTTCATGCGTTGAAGGAAGTTGTCCATGACTTTCCTTTCATCGCCTGTCAGCCGTCCTACAAGTTCGGACCTGCGGAAGTCCATCCGAGGTTCGTCCAGCATCTTTCGCAAGATCGACCGGTAGCGCTCGCTACGGATAGCGCTGAAGACCTGCGGTTCCAGCAGCTTCCGTCCAATGAGCTCGGCTGCGGCCGAGATGCCCATCGAAACCTCCCTTGAGTCAATTGCCGGATGCCGGGCGGTGCGCCAAACCGCATCGCCGATCTCGTGCGCCAGAACCGGCAGTCCACCGGTAAACCGGACAAGCTGGCGCAGGTCCGGCTCGCCGACCGTCGCGTTCACGGAACCGAACGAGTTCCGATAGAATTCCATGACCTCGTCGTCGGACCACGGCGCGATGTCGATCAACTCGAAGACCCGAGCGAGAGACGGCTGTTTCGCCACCAACTCCTGACGCCGTTCCTCGAGCCCGACGACCAGCACGCAGAGCGGCGCCTTTCGCCGGGAGGTGGCAATTTCGTCCACGGTGCTCTTGAGCCAGTTCGCGAAAGCCTCGGAACCCGCAAGACCGTTGATGTCGTCAAGGATCAGAAAGAGTCCCCTTTTCTGCTCCTTGATCACGTCCAGGAGCCGGGCGACGGTCGGGACGAAGTCGTGAGCAAGCGTGGACAGGTCGCGCTCCGGGAGATCCAACTCGAGCGTGACCCCGAGCAGGCCTACCCTGCGGACCCGGTTTCCGAAAAACTCCCTGATTTGCTCGTGCCAGGGCTTGTCGATGCTTTCCTTCAAAAGTCGGTCGAAGGTCCTCCGCAGCATCTCTTTCAAGTCCTGGACCCCGCCGAGGAATACGTGGCATCCCACGACGCCGTTCTCACGCTCGGCCAGGTGGCGCACAAAAGAAGCAACGGAACTCTTGCCGATTCCCCGTTCGCCGCTGACGAAACCGATTCGGAAGTTGCCCAGCGCGCCGGCCTTCACCATGCCGCGCAGACGCTCGATCTCCCTGCCGCGCCCGACGAAGAACTCGATGGGCACAGGTTGTCCGGGACTGAACGGGCTCGTTTCAGGGTGCATCTCGACGAGGTCCTTCTTTCGAAGACAAAGGGCGATGATGCGGCAATGCCTTGCAGTGATTCGCTCACTGGCGCGGCCGAATCCTCTCCGGTTACTTCTTCCCCGGACCGTAGACCACCCGGCCGGGCCGGGCGCCGGTGTGGTCGCCGTTCTCGATGACCATCTGTCCGTTGACGAACACGTACTCGACGCCCCTGGGATACTGCTTGGGGTTCTCGAAGGTGGCCCGGTCGGCCACGGTGTCGGGGTCGAACACCACCACGTCCGCCCAGTAGCCTTCCCGCAGCAGCCCGCGGTCCTTGAGCCCCAGCACCTGGGCGGGGAGCGAGGTCATCTTGCGCACGGCGTCGGGCAGGGTCAGCACTCTTTCGTCGCGCACGTAGCGGCCCAGCACGCGCACATTGGTGCCGAAGCTGCGGGGGTGCGGCATGCCGCGGGACTGGAGGTTCAGGGCGCTGCCGTCCGAGGCCACGGAGATCCACGGCACCTGCATGACGTCCTGCACGTCCTGCTCGCGGAGCGTGTGGTAGATGCCGTGGATGAAGATGCCCTCGCCGTAGATCAGGTCGAAACAGGTGCTGGCGGGGTCCTGCCCGCGTATCTCCGCGATCTGCTGGATGGTCTTGCCCTCCCAGGCGTGGTGCTCGGGCTTGTCCAGACGGGCCGCCACGATGCCCTCCCACCCTCCGTGCTCGCTCACGTACTGGGTGAACTCGGGATCGTCCATGACCCGCTGGCGGAAGCTCGGGCTCATGAACTCGCCGATGGTCTCCTGCACCGGCGCGTCCTGCACCCAGCGCGGGAACAGCCGCCGCCACGGGTGCTGCATGGCGGTGTAGGGGTACTGGTTGGCGGTGACGTCCAGGCCCTCGCTCCGAGCCTCCTCGATCTGCTCCACCACCTGCATCACCCGCCCCCAGTTCTCCTTGGAGCGCATCTTGAGGTGGTAGACGTGGATGGGGATGTCCGCTTCCCGCCCCACCTTCAATGCCTTCTCCAGCTCCTCCTGGATGTCGAAGCCCTCGCTGCCGAGATGCACGCCGTAGTAGCCGCCGTACTTGCGCGCGACCCGGGCCATGGACACCACCTCGTCCGGGTACTCCGGCCCCTTGGCGTGCCAGGCCGCGGTGAGCCCCAGCGCCCCCTGCTCCATGGCCTGAGCCACGTAGCCGTCCATGCGCGCCTGCTCCTCCGCGTTGGCGGGACGTTCCTTGAACCCCACCACCACCCGCTTGACCTGCTGCGGCGACACGCCCGAGGCCACGTTCATGGAGATGCCGCCCGCCTCGATCCGGTCGAAGTACTCGCTGAAGGTCGTCCAGTCAGCCTCGATGCCGTTCCGGTGCCGGTGCTCGGCCACGTACTCCTCGAACACCGGCCCCACCAGCGGCGCCACGGTCTGGCTTTCTCCGATGATGTCCAGCGTCACCCCCTGGCGGATCTTGCTCTCGCCGTTGCCGTCCTTGATCAGCGGCTGGTCGCTGTGGGTGTGCATGTCAATGTAGCCCGGCGTCACCATCCTGCCCCGGACGTCGATGGAGCGGGTTCCCGAGCCCGGGTCCAGCCGCCCCATGGCCGCGATGCGGCCGTCCTTGATGGCCAAGTCGCCGTAGTACCAGGGGTTGCCGGCGCCGTCGATGATGGCCCCGCCGTGAAGCACGGTATCGAAAATCGCCATGATGATGGTCCCTCTCTATGGAGATGAACAGTAGGTCAATGGCCGCCCGCGGTTTCGTGCGCGCCTTATAACATTCCTGTCACCGGGACACAACGAAGCCCGGATTCACGCCGTTGCGGCACGGCCGGACGATTTTGACGGGGTTGACTTTGTTGGACCAATGTTGGGAGACTAGTGGTTTCCTGCCTTTTGTCCTGCCATTTTCAAGGCTGAAGAGTCCGTGCAGGCGCGAACGGCGCTGTCAGGCCCACAACCGAGGAGGTGTATTGTGGCCGAGGAGCAATTGTATGGCGACAACCCCATCGCCCAGCGGAAGACCGACCAGTACAAGCGCGAATACGTGCACAGCTTCGTCCGCAAATGGGACGAGCTGATCGACTGGGACGCCCGCGCCGCCAGCGAAGGGGACTTTTTCATCAACATTCTCAAGGAGCGCGGCGTGGAGCGCGTGCTGGACGTGGCCACCGGGACCGGCTTCCACTCCATCCGGCTCCTGAAGGCCGGGTTCGACGTCACCAGCGTGGACGGCAGCCCCGAGATGCTGGCCCAGGCCTTCGAGAACGCCAAGGAGCAGGGCTTCATCATGAAGACCCTTCACGCGGACTGGCGGTGGCTGAGCCGGGACGTCCACACCCAGTATGACGCGGTCATCTGTCTGGGAAACTCGCTGACCCATCTGTTCTCGGAGCAGGATCGCCGGAAAGCGCTCGCCGAGTTCTACTCGGTGCTGCAGCACGACGGCGTCCTGGTCCTGGATCAACGGAACTACGACAACATCCTCGACGATGGGTTCACTTCCAAGCACATCTACTACTACTGCGGCGAGAACGTCAGCGCCGAGCCCGAATACGTGGACGAGGGGCTGGCCCGGTTCCGCTACGAGTTCCCCGACAACTCGGTGTTCCACCTGAACATGTTCCCGCTGCGCAAGGACTACGTCCGGAAGCTCATGGGCGAGGTCGGCTTCCAGCAGGTGAAGACCTTCGCCGACTTCCAGGAAACCCACCGGGTCGAAGACCCCGACTTCTTCATCCACGTGGCCGAGAAGCTCTACAAGAACGAGGAGCGGCCTGCCAGGGTCGCGGTGGGAACCACGTACTCCGAAACGGTGGAGACGGCGCGGGACTACTACAACAGCAACGACGCCGACCGCTTCTACGCCACCGTGTGGGGCGGCGAGGACATCCACGTCGGCCTCTACGAGGGTGAAGGAGACACCATCTTCGACGCCAGCCGCAGGACGGTGCGGAAGATGGCGTCCATGATCGACGGGCTGGGGCCCACCACCCGCGTGCTGGACATCGGCTCCGGGTACGGCGGGTCGGCGCGATACCTGGTCGACAACTACGGCTGCCAGGTCGGATGCCTGAACCTGAGCGAGGTCCAGAACGCGCGGAACCGCGACCTCAACGCCCGGAGAAAGTGCTCTCTGGCCATCAACGTGGTGGACGGGAGCTTCGAGCAGATTCCCATGCCGGACGACAGCGTGGACGTGGTGTGGTCCCAGGACGCCATCCTGCACAGCGGCAACCGGCGGCAGGTGTTCGAGGAAGTGGACCGGGTCCTTGCCAGGGGCGGACAGTTCATCTTCACCGACCCCATGCAACGCGAGGATTGCCCGACCGAGGTGCTGCAACCCATCCTGGACCGCATCCACCTGGATTCCCTGGGGTCCGTCCCGCAATACCGGACGATGCTGTCGGGCCTGGGCTTCGAGGAGATCGAGTTCATCGACCTCACGCCGCAGCTCGCCACCCACTACGCGCGGGTCCTGGACGAGGTGCAGGCCAATCACTGGGAGCTGCTGAAAGTGTGCAGCGCCGAGTACATCGACCGGATGAAGGCCGGCCTGCAGCACTGGGTGGACGGTGGCAACACGGGCCATCTCCAGTGGGGCATCCTCCATTTCCGGAAGGCCTGAAGGACTTCGACGATGAACGAAACAGGCGGGTCCGGCCGGCCCGGCGACGCTCCCGTGGAGGCCCACTACTCCGAGGCCGTGGAGGCGGTCAGAAGCTACTACAACAGCAATGACGTGCGCGCGATCTACGATATCTCGTACGGCGACGAGCACCTTCATCTGGGCATCTACGAGAGCGACCGGGACACGGTCGACGAAGCCGGCCTGCGCACCGTGGAGCGCATCGCCTCCATGATCCAGGGACTTGGCCCCGGCACCCGCGTGTTGGACATCGGCGCGGGCCACGGCGGGTCGGCCCGTTACCTGTTCCGCCAATACGGATGCCACGTGGCGTGCCTCAACCTGAGCGACGCCCAGAACGCGCGCAACCGGGATCTCAACGCCAGGGACAGGTGCTCCCTGGCCATCAACGTGGTGGACGGGAGCTTCGAAGACATCCCCGTGACGGACGAGAGCTTCGACGTGGTGTGGTCTCAGGACGCCATCCTGCACAGCACCCGGCGGCGGCAGGTCTTCGCCGAGGTCGGCCGGGTGCTGCGCAAGGGCGGACAGTTCATCTTCACCGATCCCATGGTGGGTGAGCTTTGCCCACCCGAAGCCCTGCAACCCATCCTCGACCGCGTCCACCTGGACTCCCTCGGTTCCCTTCGGGAGTACCGGGCGATGCTGTCGGAACTGGGTTTTCAGGAACTGGAATTCGCCGACCTCACGCCGCACTTGGCCACTCACTACGGACGGATCCTCGAGGGATTGCTCGCCAATGAGCAGGACCTGACGAAACAGTGCGGCGCCGACCGCGTGCAACGCGTCAAGACCGGCCTGCGGCACTGGGTGGAAGGCGGGGAGCGGGGCTACCTGCAGTGGGGAATCCTGCACTTCAGGAAAGTCTGACAGGGGCGGCGGGCTTGGCGCGGCCCTGAATATTCGGCGACAGGCGCGGAACTTTCGGGGTCCCGCAAGTCGCCGTCACCACGCTACCCCCGTCGTCAGCCGCCCGCCGATCTCCGGCGAGTCCGCGGCGTAGCGGTAGACCCGGAACATGCTGTTGGCCGGGCCGCGGCCCTGGTAATCCGCAAAGAACGGACAGACGTACTCCCAGACGATCTCGCCCGCCTGGGTGACCTCGAAGGCCCGTCCCATCTGGCCCTCGCAGATGAGCGTGTTGCCGTTGTCGAAGCGCTGGGCGCCGCTGATGTTGGGGCTGAAGAACGTCCAGATGGGCGAGCCCCGGTAGTGCCAGACGGTTTCCCCTGACTTGGGGTCCAGCTCGATGACCCGTGAGAACGGGTTGTCCAGGCCGTGAATGCCGTTGGCGAAGAGCAGGATGTTGCCGTTGGGCAGCACCGTGCAGTCGTGCTGGTGGCCCCAGGTAGCGTCCTGATGCGACCACCTCACCTTGCAGGTCTCACGGTCGATCATCATGATGGCGTTCAGGCGCCGGAAGCTCAGCATCACGCCGCCGTCGTCGAGCGGGAAACAGGCGTTGGCGTGGGCGAACTCGTCGCGGCCGCAGGAGTGGCACAGCTCCCACCGTTCCAGGTCCAGGTCGCGCCACGCGTGCCATTCCCACACCGTCTCGCCCGAAGGAGACACCTCGCGCACGTAGTCGCCGTAGATGACGCCTTCGTGCTCGCTGCCGGGGTAGCCGCCCTTGATGCGCGGCTGCACGTCCGCCGGCACCGGCTCCCAGCCGATGTAGATGGTGTTGCCGTCGGGGCGCCTGCGGAAGTCGTGGTGCTGGGCCGGGTCGGAGTACTCCCAGACCACCTCCCCTTCCCAGGTGTATTCCCGCAGAAGGCCGCCCTTGCCGCGCCAAAGCGGCGGCCCCGCGTCCTCCACCCGGCCGGCCCACAGCAGATTGCCGTTGGGCAGGAGGTAGGCGTAGTTTCCCGGACACAGCGGAAACGACCACTCGTGGAGCACCTCGCCGCGCATGCCGATGAGGTACGCCTTGCGCGACGACTGCGGCACGATCAGAGTGTAGCCCGGCGTCGCCTTCGCCCTGTCGTAAACCAGCACGCCTACGTCTCGGTGTCTCATGAGGGGAGGGCCTGTTTACACTCGATATCGAGGTGATCCATCCACGTTATCGACCGGTGCGTTCGATCAAGGCCTCGAGCGCGCGCATGGCTTCGGCGTGCGAGGCGCCGTGTACGGTCATGGCTTCCTTGTGTGAAGCCATGACTTCCTTGTGAGCGGCCATGGCTTCGGCGTGGTGTTGGTCTTCGCGCTTGGAGCGCTGATCCCCAGCCCGGCGCATCACCAAGATGCCGGCCCATACAACGCCGACCATCAGCAGACTGACGGCGGCTTGCGTGATTCCTGTCCATTCCGATACAGACATGCCCGTCTCCCCAATCCGCCGGCTCCGGGCGACCATGATAGTTCTTTCCGCCACTGGATATCAAACGACGCCGTAGCCTCGCCGCTGCATCCAAAGCGAACACCTTCCCTATGGTAGTAATTCGGCGCCGCCGGACGGCACTTTAGCCGCAGACCCGAAAGAAGTGGGATTGTCAGCAACCCGGCGGCCTCCGGGCGTGCCATCCGGCCGCCTGCTCGTAGGCGTGGGCCACCCGCAGCAGCGCCGGCTCCTGGAAATGGGGTGCGGCGATCTGCAGGCCGACGGGCAGGCCTTCGGAAGAAAAGCCGCACGGCACGCTTACCGCGGGCGCGCCGGTGACATTGAAAGGGATGGTGCACAGGGTTCCCCGGGTGCCGCGGCCGTCCGACAGCGGGATTCGCCCTCCCGCCGTTTCCACGTACCCTTGCTCCCACTCCTCGATGGTCTCCGCCGGCATGCTCACCGCCGGGCTCACGATCACGTCCACCTGCTCGAAGGCCCGGTCGAAGGCCTCGCAGACAAGACGGCGGACTCTTTGCGCGGTGACGTACGCATGGGCGGGGAGCGTCAGCGCGTGAACCTGCCGGTACATCAACCCGGGGCTGTAGTCCCGCGGCCGGGCGCGCAGGAACGAGTCCGCGGGGGACAGGTTCTCCACCCGCGCGGTGACGAGCTGCACCATGGGGATGTGTTCCACGTACGGAACCGACAGTTCCTGCACGGACATGCCGAGGGACTCCAACAGTTCAACCGCCGTTGCTACCGCGTCCTTAACCTCGTCCGCCGCGAGGGCGTCGAAGTATTCGCGGACGATGCCGATTCTGAGACCGGCCACGCCCTCCCCCACCCGCGCGCTGAAATCCGGCACCGGAGTGTCGCTGGACAACGGATCCCTGGGGTCCGGGCCGGCGATGGCCTGGAGCATGAGCCCGCTGTCCCGCACCGTCCGGGTGAGGACGCCGAAGTGGTCGGTAGTGTACCCGCCGGTGCCGGCGACGCCGCCGAACCGGCTGACCCGGCCGTAGGTGGCCTTGAGCCCCACCACCCCGCACAGGGACGCCGGATTGCGCACGGAGCCCGCGTTGTCGGTGCCGATGGACCCCAGCGCCAGCCCCGCGGCCACGGACGCGGCCGAACCGCCGCTCGACCCGCCCGACACCCGATTCCGGTCCCAGGGATTGCGGGTAGTGCCGTACCAGGGATTGATGGTGGAGCAGCCGGCGGCCCACTCGTGCATGTTGGTCTTGCCGAGGATCACCGCCCCGGCCTGCCTGAGCCGTGCCACCACCGTCGCGTCCTCGTCCGGAACCCAGTCGGACAGGTGCTTCGAGCCGGCGGTGGTGCGGACACCAGCGGTGGCGAGGTTGTCCTTGATGGAGACTGGAATGCCGTGGAGCGCGCCAAGGTAACGGCCCGCAGCCAGATCGGCCTCGGCCTTGGCCGCGTCCTCCAGCGCCCGCGCCCGGGTCAAGGTGACGAAAGTGTTGAGCTCGGGGTCCAACCGGTCGATGCGGTCCAGGTACGCCTGGGTCAACTCCACCGGGGAGACCTCGCGCGCTTCGATGCGGCGCGCAGCCTCGGCGAGGGTCATGTCCTGCAGGTCCATCATGATTGTTCTGCGTGCGCTCCTCGCCCGTCGCGGGAACGGTCTGCGGCCGCGGCGAGGGTGTCGGCGTCCATCAAAGGTAGCCCTGCTCCCTGCACCACTTCTCCGCTCCGGAATGGAGCGGCACGTCCAGGGGCGTGGCGTCCGTATCCTTCCACAACTGGTCGATGCCGGTCAGCGTCTCCCAGTAGATCTCGTTCTGGCGCTCCTTCAGCGCCGCGCACACCTTGTAGACGTCCTCATCCGGGAGGGAGGCGCGAGTGTAGAGGGGCCAGCCGCCGTAGTCGATGCAGGTGTGGTCGGCCTTGAGGTGCGGGTAGCAGCCCGCCGGCATGGTCACCGTGCGCCAGCCCAGGGCGTTGAGCCGCTCCATGGCGAAATCGTCCGGGGTGACCGGCTCCATGCCGCGCGACAGCGCGTCGTCGAACCACAACACCAAGCCCTCGTCGAACACGGCGTCGATGGTCTCGTCCTTGAGCGCGGCCATGCGGCGCTCGTCCCCCGGCCCGCCGTTGAGTTGCAGGCCGCCGCCCCACGATTCGAGATCGGCGAGGGTGAAGTCGTATATCTCCAGGGTCTGGTCCAGCAGCACCCGGGTGGAGTGGGTAGCGTCCTCGCGGATGGAAAGTCGCAACGGATACTTCCGCTCCTTGATCTGGGACAAGGAGGTAATTCCCGTTCGCGGGTGGATCATAAACACGAAGCGGTCCCAGGAAGGGTAGCAGGCCACCACCCGGAGCGGCAGCGGCTCCTTGAAGAGCCCGGTGCCCCGGTATGCCTGGGTGAGGAAGGCGGACGGGTTGACCATGGACATCTCCAGGTCGCCCTTGGCCACCGCGTGGGCGATGATGGGCGAGCCCGTGGACATGCGCAGCCAGGGGCGGAAGTTCTCCGCCGACCCGCTCCCCACCGAAATGCACATGTCCCGGTTGCCGTAGTACGGCTCGTTCGGGTCGCCGGCGACGTGCAGCCCGATCTGCCACAGCATCAGGCTGCGCTGAAAGTTCGCCCCGCGAGGCAGTCGTTCCACAATAAACCTCCGATTTGATGATGTGCTGGCCCTTCTGGGACCATCTCCTAACCCAACCGACCCTTCGTGTCAGGGCTCCCACAGTCCAGCCTGTTTCCATTGTAGGAGCTTTATCCCCGGCATCATCGTGGCACGGACATCGCCATCTTCAAAATAGGCTCGGCCTGCTCGAAGTCCGGCGTCTATTGCGTCTTCGTGTGTATCGACGTGCTCAGAAAGAGAACGCGCGACATCCTGCGAGATATCAAAAATAAACGAAGCGGCCTCACCCGGCCATCCTGCACGCACCAATACTTCGATCGTAAGGAACCGAGACTGTCCGTATGTGAGGCCACGAGCTCTCCCGTAGTATTTCGATACGCCCGCAACATAGAGTCCGAGAAGCCCTCGCACCATACCGTGCCTCTCTTCATTGAGTTTACTGCGATCAATTGTCTGCAAGGACATGTTTATGAACGGCACTATGTCGTTGAGCCACGGCTCGTACTCCGCAGGAACTCTTCGACGCCGAAACCACCGATTCAAGAGTTTACTGATCATCACCCCACAGTACTTCGGTGTCACCATAGGGTGATTACCGTCTCACCATACACACCGGCCTGTAAGGGAACCGTGAGCTATGCTGCGCTACCCTCATCCTTCTTGAAGAACGAAGCACGGACTCGAAACAACTGGGCCTATCCCAGCAGCCCCGCGCCCCTTGCCCACCGGTACTTGGCGCCCAGGATCGCCACCGGCAGCTCGGTGGTGTAGGGACAGGCCACGATGCCCCGCTCGTAGAGGTACTCCGAAGCCTCCTCCACCTGCACGTCGCCCACCAGCGACACTACTACCGGCTTGTCGATGCCCTTGTCGCGGCCTTCCTGCACTACACGCGCGCACAGTTCGGCGAACACCATGGGCGGCGTGATGATCGTGTGCCAGTAGCCCAGGATCAAGGCGTGGATGCGGTCGTCTTCCAGCCCGTAACGGATGGTCCGCTCGTAGGTGGTGGGAGGCTCGCCGCCGGTGATGTCCACGGGGTTGCCCGAGGCGCCGAAGGGCGGGATGAACTGCTTGAAGCCTTCGTCCAGGTCCTTGGGGAGCCTCATCAGCGAGAGTCCGTTGGCCACCACCGCGTCCGACAGCAGCACGCCGGAGCCGCCGGCGCCGGTGATGATGACGATCTCCTCGCCCTTGGGCGTCGGCAGCACCGACAGGCCCCGGGCGAACTGGAGCATGTCGTTGAGCGAGTAGGCGCGCACCACGCCGCACGCCTTCAGCAGGTCGTCGTAGACCTTGTCGTCGCCGGCCAGGGCGCCGGTGTGGGAGGCCGCGGCGCGGGCGCCGAGCTGGGTGCGGCCGGCCTTGAGCATCACCACGGGCTTCTTCTTCGACACCCGGCTGG
Organism: Binatia bacterium; assembly: GCA_963666515.2. Classification (GTDB taxonomy): domain Bacteria; phylum Desulfobacterota; class Binatia; order UBA9968; family JAJDTQ01; genus JAJDTQ01. Next base: position 449,148 of record OY762897.2, on the reverse strand, counting down.
CCACCTCGTAGAAGCTGCGCCCGTCCTTCAGGTCCTCGGCGTGCATGGCCACAACCTGGGTGTTGTCGTCCTGCTCGAAGTAGGTGAGCAGGTCGTCCTCGTCCAGGTCCGACTTGTTCCCAAGCCCGACGATGGCCGAGACCCCCAGCCGGGTGGAGCGGCTGAAGCCGATGATGGACATGCCCACGCCGCCGCTCTGGGACGACAGCGCCACCGGCCCCTTGACGTCGTAGGGCGTGCAGAAAGTGGCGCAGAGGTTGGCGGGGGTGTAGTAGAAGCCATAGATGTTGGGTCCCATGACGCGGACGTTATACTTGCGCGCCTCCGCCAGCAGCTCTTCCTGCATCTCCTTCTCGCCCACCTCGGCGAAGCCCGACGGGATCATCACCGCCCCCGGGATACCCTTCTCCCCCACCTCGGTCATGGCCGCGGCGCAGAACTTGGCCGGCACCGCGAAGATGGCCACGTCCACGTCCTCCGGGATGTCCTTGACGCTCTGGTAGCACTTCTTGCCCAGGATCTCGTCGGCCCTGGGGTTGATGGGGTAGAGGGCGCCCTCGTAGCCGCCGTTGATGATGTTCTTCATCACCGAGTTGCCGATCTTCCCTTCTCCGTCCGACGCGCCGATGACCGCCACCGCCCTGGGGTTCATGATGCGCCGCATGGCCGAGACGATCGTGTCCTGGGACGGCCGGTAGGGCTCGGGCTGCGGCGCGAAGTCCACTGTCATGACGCTGTCCACCGCGGTGGCGCCGTCGGCGTCCGCCAGCACCGGGTTGAGGTCCACCTCCCGGATCTCCGGAAAGTCGCTCACCAGCTCCGAGACGCCGACGATGATGTCGGCCAGGGCCTCGCGGTGCACCGCGGCGCCGCCCCGCACGCCGCGGAGGACCTCGGCCGCGGCCACGCCGTCCAGCATGGCGAGGGCGTCGTCACGGCTCGCCGGCGCCAGCCGGAAGGTGATATCGCGCAGCACCTCCACCAGCACCCCGCCCAGTCCGAAGGCCACCACCTTGCCGAAGCTCGGATCGGTCACCGCGCCGACGATGACCTCCACGCCCTTGCCGGACACCTGCTGCTGCACCTGCACCCCGCCCAGCGCTGCGTCGGCCTTGTAGGCCCGGGCGTTCTTGATGAGCGTCCCGTAGGCCTGCTCCGCCTGCTCCCGATCCGCCACTCCCACCCGCACGCCGCCGGCCTCGGTCTTGTGCAGGATGTCCTCCGAGACGATCTTCATCACCACCGGAAAGCCAATGTCCTCGGCCAGTTCCGCGGCCTCCGCCGCCGACTGCGCCACGCCTTCTCGCGGCAGCGGAACGCCGTAGGCCCGCAACAAAGCGCTGCACTCCAACGGCGACAACGCGGTCCGCCCGTCGGACCTAGCTTCATTCAGGACCGCGAGGACTTGCTCCCGCCGATCAGTTCCCGCTTGCATGTCTTACGGCCTCCTTACCTAGACTCCGCCCCGGCCCATGTCCTGTATTCAACGCCTGTGTGTCGGCTGCAAGCCGCCATGCCCGAATCCGTCATTCCGGCGGAAGCCGGAATCCAGGCGTGGCGGAGGAGCGCAACGGCTACCGCGTGAACGCCCCAGCGCTCCTGAGCTGCGCGATCTCCTCCTCGCCGTATCCCAGGACCTCGCTCAGCACCTCCTCGGTGTGCTCGCCCAGCAACGGCGAGCGCCTGACCTCCACCGGCGAGTCCGAGAGCTTGATGGGGCAGCCGACGTTGTGCCACGCGCCGCGCTCGGGATGGTCCACCTCGACCATCATCTCCCGGAGCTTGACGTGCTCGTCGTGCGCCAGGTCCTTGGTGCTCATGATCGGGCCGCAGGGAACGTCGAGATCGTTGAGTATCTCCATCAACTCCCACTTGGTGTAGTCCCGGGCGAACTCCGCCAGCAGGCGCCACATCTCCGCCTGGTTGGCGCGCCGGACGTCGATGTCGGTGAATCGCGGGTCGTTGGCCAGCGCCTCGCCGCCGATGCGCTTGGCCAGGGCGGTCCACACGTGCTCCTGCACCACCACGTAAAGGTAGTCGTTGGCGCCGCCGGGCTTGCACGGGACGGCGTTGCCGAGCTGGCCGCCGCCGGAGTCGTTGCCGGCCCGGGGCGTGAAGTCCTCGAACTCCTGCACCGAGTACTCGGCCAGCGGGCCGCGCTCGATGCGCTGGTGGTCGCGGAACTTCACCCGGCAGAGGTTCATGACGCAGTCCATCATGGCGCACTCGACGTACTGGCCGCGTCCGGTGCGTTCCCGCTGGAGCAGCGCCGCCAGGATCCCCGCCAGCAGGTGCACGCCGGTGCCGGAGTCGCCGATCTGCGCGCCGGTCACCACCGGCGGGCCGTCGAACATGCCGCTGGTGCTCATGGCCCCGCCCATGGCCTGGGCCACGTTCTCGTAGGCCTTGAAGGCCGCGTAAGGCCCCTCGCTGCCGAACCCCTTGATGGAGCCCATGATCATCCGCGGGTTCAACTCGTGCACCTTCTCCCAGCCGAAACCGAGACGGTCCAGCACGCCGGGACCGAAGTTCTCCAGCAGCACGTCGCAGGACTTCACCAGCCGGGTGAACACTTCCTTGCCCCGAGCGTTCTTGAGGTTCACCGTGATGGAGCGCTTGTTGCAGTTCAACATGGTGAAGTAGAGGCTGTCCGCGTCGGGAACGTCCCAAAGCTGCTTGCGCGTGGCGTCGCCCGCGGGCGACTCGAGCTTGATCACGTCGGCGCCCAGAAAGCCCATGAGCTGGCTCGAAGTGGGTCCTGCCTGGACGTGGGTCATGTCGAGGATGCGGATGCCGGAGAGTGCCTTTTCCATTTCGTTCCCTGGTTGCCGCTATGAATGAAGCCCTGCTCTACTTGTACATGGTCTGACGCTTGGTGCCGGGAGCCCATTCCCCCGCGTTCACCCAGACGTTGACAACGGCCGACTTGCCGGAGGTTCGCACCGATTCGCGCGCGCGGCGCAACGCCGGCCCGACCTCACGGCAGTCGGTGACCTCCTCGCCGTATCCGCCCAGCATCTCCGCGAACTTCGAGAAGGGCACGTCGCCCAGCAGGTTGCCGACGTTGCCGCGCTCCTCGCCGTACTTGGAGAGCTGGCCGTAACGGATCTGGTTCATGGCCGAGTTGTTGCCGATGACCGCGATGTAAGGAGCGCCGAACCGGTTGGCGGTCTCCATGTCGAACGCGGTCATGCCGAAGGAGCCGTCGCCGTAGTAGCACAGGACTTCCTTCTCCGGGTGCACCAGCTTGGAAGCCAGCGCGAATCCCGTGCCCACGCCCAGCGCGCCGAGGGCGCCGGGGTCCATCCAGTTGCCGGGAGCCCGGGGCTCCACCGCCTGGGCGCTGATGGTCACGACGTCGCCGCCGTCGCCGATGTAGATGGTGTCCTCGGTGAGGAACTCGTTCAACTCCCAGGCGACCCGCCAGGGGTGGATGGGGCTGGCGTCGGACGTGAAAAGCGGCATGAGCTTCGCCGCCCTCTCGTTCTCGAGGCCGCGGAGATGCGCGAGCCAGCGGGCGCGGCCCTCGGCGCCGTTGTCGGGCCGTTCGCCCACCGCCGCATGCACCGCCTTGAGGATCGCGCCCGGATCGCCCACCAAACCCAGGGAAACGTCGCGGTTCTTGGCCACCGTCCGGTAGTCCATGTCGATGTGAACCACGGTGGCATCGGCGCGCAGCCGCCGCCCGTAGCCCATGCGGAAGTCGAAGGGCGTGCCAACGATGACGATGACGTCCGCCTCGCCGAAGGCGTCGCCGCGGGTGCGGTTGAAGTAGTGGGGGTCGCCGGGGGGCAGCAGGCCGCGGGACGCGCCGTTCATGTAACAGGGCACGTTGAGCGCCTTGAACAGCGAGGTGGCGGCCTCGTGGCCGCGGCAGGTCCAAACCTGGGCGCCCAGCAGCACCGCGGGACGCTCGGATTTCACCAGCAACTCCGCCAATTTCTCGACATCCGCAGGGTCGCCGATGGCGCGGGTCGAAGCGCGGTAGCGCCCGCCCTTCGGCACGATCACCTTGTCCGCCGGCACCTCCCGGTCGAGCACGTCCCGTGGAATCTCCAGGTAGCTCGGCCCCGGCGCCCCGGCAAAGCACTCCCGCGCGGCCATAGCCACCATGTCGGCGATGCGCTCCGTGGAACGCACGCTGGCCGAGAACTTGGTGATGGGCGCGGCGACATCGACGTGCGGCAGGTCCTGCAGCGAGCCCATCTTGTGCTGGGTGAGCGCCCCCTGCCCGCCAATGTGGAGCACCGGGCTTTCCGAACGGAACGCCGTAGCGATGCCGGTCAACGCGTTGGTGAAACCCGGCCCGGCAGTGGTCACCACGCACCCGAGGCGACCCGTCTGCCGGGCGTAGCCGTCCGCGGCATGCGCCGCCACCTGCTCGTGCCGCACGTCCACCACGCGAATGCCGTGGTCGATGCAGCCGTCGTAAATGTCGATGATATGCCCGCCGCACAAGGTGAAGATGGTGTCCACCCCCTCGTTCTTGAGGGCCGCCGCCACCAGGTGACCGCCGGAGACGACGTTCTCGTCGCGGCTCTTGTGCGCGAGGGTGTCCTCGGCCGTGTTGGACGTTCGTTTGTCGGTTGAGACCCTTGCCATGTATGTGTTTCCTTCGTAGAGGCGCTTGCCGGCTGCTTCGCCCCATTGCCGCCGCACCGGCAAACGAAGTTAGTTAATCTCTGTCCGTCACGTCTGTCAATCAGGCTCGTCCGGGGGTTTGTGGTAATATGTTCACTTGCGAGGAGGGCTCGACACATGGACCCCCAGATCACGACCAGTAAAGAGTTCAACCAACAGGTGAGGAATGACGAGACGCGGGCCAGCATCGTCGACTCGCTCGCGATGCCTGCGGCAACAGATGTTGAATTTGAACCGCCTCGCTTGGCGGACGAACTGCTCAGGTTACCGGAACTGTCGTTGTGAGCCTGACCATCACTCAAGTGGACGCCTTCACCGGTGAACCGTTCGCCGGCAACCCCGCTGCCGTGTGCCTATTGTCCGCTCCTGCCGACGCCGCGTGGATGCAACGGGTAGCTCGCGAGATGAACGTGTCGGAAACCGCTTTCCTGGTTCGCCGCGATTCAGGCGAGTTCGACCTGCGCTGGTTCACGCCCGTGATCGAGGTCGATCTGTGCGGCCACGCCACGCTCGCGAGCGCCCATGTGCTTTGGGACGAAGGACACCTGCCACCGGGAGAACCGGCCGTTTTCCACACCCGCTCCGGGCGGTTGTCGGCGAAGCTGCGCGGCGGCTGGATCGAGATGGACTTTCCCGCGGAACCGGCCGAGCCGGTTCCCGCTCCCGACGGACTAACCGCTGCCATCGGGGCCGAGCCGGCCTACGTCGGCCGGAACCGCTTCGACTACCTCGTCGAAGTCGACGCGCCGGGCACCGTGCAACGACTTACGCCGGACTACCGGCGTCTCGGAGAGATTGAGACACGCGGTTTCATCGTCACCGCGCGGGCCGACAGCAACGGCATTGACTTCGTGTCGCGCTTCTTCGCCCCCAAGACAGGCATTGACGAAGACCCCGTTACCGGGTCGGCCCATTGCTGCCTGGGGCCGTACTGGAAATCCCGTCTCGGCCGGGACACCTTCACCGCGCGCCAAGTGTCGGAACGCGGCGGCCTCGTCAAGGTCGCCGTCCGCGGTCAAAGGGTCCTGCTGTCGGGACAAGCGGTCACCGTCCTGCGCGGCACTCTGCTGCCGTGACGAGTCACAAAAAACCTTCTCTCGCCGTCCCTTAGGCAAGACTGCCGACAGCCGCCTGGATCGCGCCGAGGAGCGTGGTGGGATAGACACCGAACCAGATCAGCAGCACGGTCAATCCGGCGAGTACCAGTCCCTCCGGGAGGGAGAAACGGCGGGTGGCGGGCAGGGGTGAGGACGGGTCGTCGGGGGCGGACAGGTACAGGGTGATGATGATGCGCAAGTAGTAGTAGAGGCCGATGACGCTGCTGACCACGAGCAGGATCACCAGGGTCCAGAGGTCAGACAGGACGCCGGCGGTGAGGACGTAGAACTTCCCCACGAAACCCGCGGTGAGGGGAATGCCTGCGAGCGAGAACAGCATCAGCGACAACGCGCCGCTGACCCAGGGGCGGCGCCAGAAGAGGCCACGGTAGTCGCTGACCTCGTCGGCCTCCTTGCGCTCGTCCGACAGCGCCGTGATGATGCCGAAGATGCCCAGCGAGGTGATGAAATAGGCCACCAGGTAGAACGTCACCGCGTGGGAGCCCTCGCGGGAGGCGGCGATCACCGCCACCAGCAGGTAGCCGAGATGGGCGATGGAGGAGTAGGCCAGCAGGCGCTTGACGTTCTCCTGCAGCAGCGCCAGGAGGTTGCCGAGGAACATGGAGGCCACGGCGATGATGGCCAGCACGATCGCCACCGACTCGTAGTCCAGGAGTCCGCCGTACTGGCCGTAGCGGAGCAGCAGCGCCACCATGGCGCCCTTGGACACGGTGGTCAGATAGGCCGTCACCGGCGTCGGCGCGCCCTGGTAGACGTCCGGCGCCCACATGTGGAACGGCACCACGGCCAGCTTGAAGCCGGCGCCGATGACCACCATGCCGAAGCCGCCGAGCAGCAGCAGGGTCGGTTCCCGCGCCTTGCCGGCCAGCACCGACGTCATGGCGGTGAAGTCCATGGTGCCCAGGTCCGCGTAGATGAGCGCCATGCCGAACAGCAGGAAGGCCGCGGACGCCGCCGCCAGGATCAGGTACTTGACGCCGGACTCCAGCGCGGTCCGGGTGGTGCGGAGATAGGCCACCAGACCGTAGAGGGACACGCTCAGTATCTCCAGCCCCAGGAAGAACGACACGAAGTGGTTGCTGGCGGTCAGCACGGCGCAGCCGAAGGTGGCCAGCGTGAGCAGCAGGTAGAACTCCTCGCGATTCCCCGGCATGCGCTCCAGGTAGCCGTACGACAGCACCACCACCACCATGGTGGCCGCGGTGAGCAGCCCGATGTAGAACAGCGCGTAGGCGTCCATGGCCAGCAGCGGAGCCACCGGCGGCGCGGTGCTCGGGACCGCGCCCGGCAGCACCGCCAGCGTCAGCGCCAGACCCGCCAGGGACAGCAGCACGGCGAGCCGGTGGTCGCGCCGGAACGAGATCACCAGCATGAGCACCAGCGGCGTCAGCCCCAGGAGCACGATGGGGGTCAATGCGCCAAACACGTTCACGGCAGGCTACCTCCATCCCGCGACGCGGCTGCGACGGTACCGGCCTCGCGACCGTCCCCGGCCGGGACGCGCGGCTTCGGAGTGCGGGCCGAGGCCGCCGACGGGCTGCCCTCGGCGCCGCGGACTTCCCGCGACGACGCCTTGCGGGCCTTGTCGGCGAATTGCCGCATCTGCGCCAGCGCGTCGCCGGAAGTGGTCAACACCGGCTGCGGGTAGAGCCCCAGCCAGAGCGTCGCGCCGATGAGGGACGCCATGACCGCCATCTCCCGGCCGTTGGTGTCGTCCAGTTTCCAGTCCCCCGTGTTGGCGCCGTAGTAGACCTTCTGCATCATCCACAGCGAATAGACGGTGGCGGCCACCAAGCCCACCGAGGCCAGCACCGTCAGCGGCACGTTCACCTGGAACGCGCCCATGAGCACCAGGAACTCGCCGATGAAGCTCGCGAGCCCCGGCAGCCCCAAGGAGGCCATGGCGAAGAAGAGGCCGACGCCGCCCATACGCGGTATGACGTTCCACAGGCCGCCGAAGCGGCCGAGGTCGCGCGTATGCGTGCGGTGCTGCAGGTCGCCCACCAGCATGAACAGGGCGGCCGCGCTGAAGCCGTGGGAGAGCATGATGATCACCGCGCCCTGGAGCGCCAGCTCGTTCCACGCGAAGATCCCCAGCAGGACGAAGCCCATGTGGCTGATGCTGGTGTAGGCCACCATGCGTTTCAGGTCGGTCTGGCCCAGCGCCAGCAGCGCGCCGTAGAGAATCCCCACCACCGCCAGGATCATGGCGACGAGGGCGAAGTCCGCGGCCGCCTGGGGGAAGAGCGGCATCACGAACCGCAGCATGCCGTAGGCGCCGATCTTGAGCACCAGTCCCGCCAGCGCCACGCTGCCGGCGGTGGGCGCCTGCGTGTGGGCGTCCGGCAGCCACGTGTGGAACGGCACCACCGGCAGCTTGACCGCGAACGCGATGAAGAAGCCCAGCATGAGCCACCACGCGGTGGCGTTCGACATGGGCGTCCCCACCAGCTCCAGGTAGTCGAAGGTCATGACGCCGGTGGACTGCCAGTGCACCACCACCAGTCCCAGGATCGCCAGCAGCATCAGCAGCCCGCTCCCCTGGGTGATGATGAAGAACTTGGTGGTGGCGTAGACCCGGTTCTCGTAGCCCCAGATGCCGATGAGGAAGTACAGCGGCAGCAGCGAGATCTCCCAGAAGGCGAAGAACAGGAACAGGTCGAAGGCGATGAACACGCCCGACAGCGCGGTGAGGATGAGCAGCAGGTTGAAATGGAAGAACCCCACCGACCGCGTCACCGAGGTCCACGAGGTCAGCACCGCCAGCACGGTCAGAAAGCTCGTCAGGAGCAGCAGCAGCAGACTCAGGCCGTCCACCGCCAGGTGGAAGCTGATGCCCAACTGCGGGATCCACGGCTGCTTGTAGACCATGAGCCAGCCGCCCTCCGCGGTCTCGGCGCGGGCGAAGAAGACGCCCCAGGTCACGAGCAGGAGCAGCAGGTGGAGCAGCGCCGTCCCCAGCGAGATCCAGCGCGGCCACAGGTCGCTCCGGCGTCCGGCGATCCACGCCGCCAGTCCGCCCGCCAGGGGCAGAAGCAGAATCCAGGCAAGGCTCATAGCAGGATCACCAGTCCCACGGTCAGGACGGCCCCCACCGCGATGCCGGTGGCGTACCACCGCACCGCGCCCGTCTGGGTCAGGGTGGCCGTGAAGTGCAGCATCTCGGTGACGAAGGCCACGGCGCGGTAGCCGGCGTCGATGAAATCGTCCCTGTTGACCCGCGCGCACCACAGGTACGGCCGGACGAAGAGCGTGTCATACAGCGCGTCGAACCCCCAGCCCGAAAGCCACAGCCGTTCCACCCGGGGCGCCCAGGGCAGCGCGGCGATGCGCTGCATGGCGCCGGGCGGCCCCATGACCAGCACCCAGACGAGGTAGATGCCGCCGAGGGAGGCGGCCGCGGCCAGCAGCTCGAACACAAGCTCGATGCCGTAGCTCGCCGGGGCGCCGTGATACGCCGGCAGCGCCGTGTTCAGGAAATCAGAGAACAGCGTGAGCTTCCCCATGGTGTGGGGCAGCTCGATGACCCCGGCGACGACGGAAAGCACCGCCAGCACCCCCAGCGGGATGTGCACGCACGGCCCGGGCTGGTGGATGGGCAGGAGCTTCTTCACCCGTTCGGTGGCCTCCCGGTAGAAGGTCAGGAACACCATGCGGAAGGTGTAGATGGAGGTCAGGAACGCGCCCGCGAAGGCGCCGGCCCAGAGCCAGACCCCGCCGATCTCCGAGTTGTAGGCGTTCCAGATGATCAGGTCCTTGCTGTAGAAGCCCGCGGTCACCACCGGGATGGCCGCCAGCGCCCCGGAGCCGATGAGGAAGCACCAGAAGGTGAACGGCATGAGCCGGCGCAGTCCGCCCATGCGGCGCATGTCCTGCTCGTGGTGCAGGCACATGATCACCGCGCCCGCGCCCAGGAACAGCAGCGCCTTGAAGAAGGCGTGGATCATGAAGTGGAACAGCGCCGCGGACCACGCCCCCACCCCCAGGGCCAGGAACATGTAGCCGATCTGGCTGATGGTGGAGTAGGCCAGCACGCGCTTGATGTCGGTCTGCACCAGCGCGGCGAAGCCCGCCATCAGCAGCGTCAGTGTGCCTATGACCGCCACCAGCGTCAGCACCGCCGGCGCCAGGGTGAACAGCGCGTGGGTGCGCGCGATGAGATAGACCCCGGCCGTGACCATGGTGGCCGCGTGGATCAGGGCGCTCACCGGCGTGGGGCCGGCCATGGCGTCCGGAAGCCAGGTCTGGAGCGGAAGCTGCGCGGACTTGCCCACGGCCCCGCCCAGCAGCAGCAGCGCCACCGCCACCGCCAAGCCGGAACCCGGCTGGAACTGCTGTCCGGCGCGCTGGAGCAGTTCCTGGATGTCCAGCGTGCCCAGCTCGGCGAACAGCAGGAAGAGCGCCATCAGCATGGCGGTGTCTCCCACCCGGGTGACGATGAAAGCCTTGCTGGCGGCCTGTCCGTTGGCCTCGTCCTTGTAGAAGAAGCCGATCAGCAGGTAGGAGCACAGGCCCACGCCCTCCCAGCCCAGCAGCAGCAGCATCAGGTTGTCCGCCAAGAGCAGCGTGAGCATGGCGCACACGAACAGGTTCATGTAGGCGAAGAAGCGGCTGTAACCTTCTTCCTCCTCCATCATGTACTCGACCGAGTAGAGGTGGATGAGGAAGCCCACGAACGTCACTACGAAGATCATCGTGAGCGACAGCGCGTCCAGGTAGAAGGCGAAGGCGGGACGAAAACCGGCCACGTCCACCCACACCCACAGGGTCTGGGTGAAGCGGGCGCCGGCGGGGGGCGCGGCCATGAAGCTCAGCCCCACGATCAGGGTGACCACCGCGGACAGGCCGATGGAGCCACAGCCCACGCACGCCACCTCGGTGCGCGAGAGGCGCGACCCGGCCAGCATGAGGACGAGGAAGCCGAGGAGAGGGAGGGCGGGTATCAGCCACAGCAGCTCTAGCATGTCATCCTCTCATGCGGCTCACGGCGTCCACGTCCAGGGTGTTGTAGCGATGGTAGATCTGCACCACCAGCGCCAGACCCACCGCCACCTCGGCCGCGGCCATGGCCAGGATGAAGAAGAACATGACCTGGCCGTCGGCCTGGCCCCAGTGGGCGCCCGCCACCACGAAGGCCAGGGCCGCGGCATTGAGCATGATCTCCAGCGACAGCAGCACGAAGATGATGTTGCGGCGCACCAGCACCCCCGCCAGGCCCAGCCCGAACAGCACCGCGGCCAGCGCGAGGCCGTGCTCCAGGGGGACCGCGGCCATCAGGACTCGCCCTCCTCGCCGTCCGACGGGATCCGGCGGCCCAGGTGAAAAGCCCCCACCAGGCCGGCCAGCAGCAGCATCGCGGCCAACTCCACCCCCAGCACGTAGGGGCCGTAGAGCGCGGCGCCCACGCGCTTGACCCCCACCGCGGCCGGGGCGCCCGCCTGGCCGGGCTCCACCACCAGGAGCGCCAGGAACTCGACGAACAGGACGGCGCAGAGGATTGCCGGCCCGCGCCACGCCCGGGGCTGCAGCCATTGCCGTTCGCGCGCGGTGGCCTCGGCGCCCAGGTTGAGCATCATGATCACGAACACGAACAGCACCACGATGGCGCCGGCGTAGATGATCACCTCCAGCGCCGCCACGAAGGGCGCCCCCAGGGTGAAGAAGATCAGCGCCAGCGACAGCAGCGACACCACCATGTACAACAGCGCGTGCACCGCGTTGGAGCGGGTGATGACCATGGCCGTTGCGAAGACCGCAACCGCGGCGGCCAGGTAGAAGATGACGGTCACGGCAGCAGACTCTTCACGTCCACGGGCTTGTCTTCGTTCTCCGACGCGCCCTTGTCCTTGCCGCTGACGGCGAGGCCGGCGACCCGGTAGAAGTTGTAGCCCGGATACTTGCCGGGGCCGTTTATCAGCAGGTCCTCTTTCTCGTAGACGAGGCTCTGCCGGTCGTAGTCGCACAGCTCGAAATCGGGGGTGAGCTGGATGGCGTAGGTGGGGCAAGCCTCCTCGCACAGGCCGCAGAAGATGCAGCGCGAGAAGTTGATGCGGAACCACTCGGGGTAACGCCGTCCGTCGTCCCGCTCCCCGGCCTGGAGGGCGATGCAGTCCACCGGGCAGGCGGCGGAGCAGAGGTAGCAGCCCACGCAGCGTTCGTCGCCGTCCGGGTCCCGGGAGAGGATGATCCGGCCCCGGTAACGCGGCGGCAGGTACGGCTTCTCTTCCGGATACTGCACCGTCACGGGCCGCCGGAAAAGGTGCAGAAACACCGTCCAGATGGTCCTCAGCATGCTCAACATCGGCGACTCCTCAAGCCTTCAAGAGCAACAACACCCCCGCCGTCACCACCAGGTTCAGCAGCGATAACGGCAAGAGCACCTTCCAGCCGAAAGACATCAACTGGTCGAAGCGCGGCCGCGGCAGCGCCGCCCGCAGCGTGATGAACACCAGGATGAAGAACAGCAGCTTCAGCCCGAACCACACGATGCCCGGCAGCACCGGCCCGGTCCAGCCGCCGAAGAACAGCGTGACGATCATGGCCGAGACCACGGTCACGCCGACGTACTCGCCGACGAAGAACATGCCGAACTTCATCCCCGAGTACTCCGAGTGGAAACCCGCCACCAGCTCGGCCTCGGCCTCGGGCAGGTCGAAAGGCAGCCGGTGGGTCTCCGCCAGCCCGGCGATGAAGAAGATGGCGAAGCCCAGGAACTGCGGCACGATGAACCACATCTCCCGTTGCGCCTCGACGATCTCGCGCAGGCTGAAGGAGCCCGCCATCAGCACCACGCCCATGAGCGAGAGGCCCATGAAGACCTCGTAGCTGACCATCTGCGCGGAGGCCCGGAGCCCGCCCAGCAACGCGTACTTGTTGTTGGAGGCCCAGCCCGCCAGCACCACGCTGTAGACGCCCATGGACGACATGGCGAGGAAGAACAGCAGGCCGATGTTGAGGTCGGTGACGCCGATGGTCTCGGTGATGGGGATCACGGCCACGGACATGAGCCCGGTGACGACGATGACCGCGGGCGCCAGCGTGAACACCGTCCGGTCCGCGAACGGCGGCACCCAGTCCTCCTTGGTGAAGATCTTGATCATGTCGGCCAGCACGATGCCGAGGCCGAACGGCCCCACCCGGTTGGGGCCGTAGCGGTCCTGCAGCAGCGCCAGGAAACGCCGCTCCAGCCAGATGAGCAGCGCGGCCAGGATCAGAGGCGCGTTGAGCACCCCCAGGACCACGGCGATCTGCAACAGCACGTCCTTCACGTCACACCTTGCGGCACGGACTCCAGGCCGGGATGTCGGCGCCCTGGACGGCGACCCCCATGGGCACGCCGAGAACTCCCGCGGCCATGCCCGCGGTCAGACGCGCCGGCAACCGGCAGGCGGCCCCGGCCAGCTCGATCTCCACCAACGCTCCTTCCTCCACGCCCAACCGCTCCGCGTCCTGCGGGTTCAGCGCGGCATACGGCCCGGGGCTCCGCTGGGCCACGGCCGGAGCGGCCGCGCTCAATTCGTCCGACCCGAATATGTGATGCAGCGGCACCACCAGGACCTCGCCGGCGCGCCGTTCGAACGGCGGCGGCACGTCCGTGACGTAGGACGCGTCTCCGTTCGGACCGGGTTCCAGCAGCCGTACTCCGGGGTCGCCCCCGGTCAGCGCGCCGCCCACTTCGGCCTGGAACTTGTTCAGCGACTGCACGGAGTTCCACCCCGGCGCCCAGAACCGCGTGATGAGCGGCGACGGCGGCTGCTGGGGATAGCCCTCCATGGAGAACGCCAGCGGTGAGTCCGGGTCTCCGGGCGGCTTGGGCTCGTGGACGCTCACGTCCGCCTGCACGGCCGTACGTCCGCTGGCGCGCGGCGACAGGCGCGGCACCTTCTCGCCGCTCACCCGGAACGCCGCGGTGGGCAGGCTCTCGGGCAACGGCGCGAACACCGGCACCGCCCGGGCCAGCGCGGCCAGGAGATCGTCCGGCGACCCCAGGGCCGCCAGCTCGTTGCGTCCGGCGGCCTGGGCCAGGTCGCGCAGCCAGCGCCAGCCCGGCCTCGTGTCTCCCTCGGGAACGTAGACCTGGTAGAAACGCTGCGCCCGGCCCTCGTTGCTCACCAGGGTGCCCTCGGTCTCGGCGAACGAACCGGCCGGCAGCGCCACGTGGGCGCCGGCGGTGGTGTCGCTGGCCGAGTGGTCCAGGGCGATGACATGGACCGACGCCAGCATGGAGTCCACCATGGCCCGGGGCGCCCGGCGGTACAGGTCGTTCTCCAGCACCACCACGGTGTCCACGTGCCCGTCCTCCACCCTCTGGAAGGCTTCCGACGTGTTCATGGCGTTGAGCAGGCCGAGGCCGAAGCTGTTGCACTCGGACGCCGTGAAACACAGGTCCGCGGGCCGTTCCTGCCCCAGCGCCCGGGCCACCTGCGCCACCGCGTCGATCACGGCCTCGCTGCCGCAACCCGACCCGGAGATCAGCACCGGCCTCTCGGCCGCGCGCAACGCGCCCGCGATGGTCGCGGCCAGCGCGCGCACGCCGTCCGACAACCCCTCCACCTCGGGTGCGGTCTCGTCGAGCGCCCGGGCGACCGCGAACCCGAGCCGCGCCAGGTCGTCGGGAGCGCCGCGCAGGCTCGCGGTGGCGACCTCGTCCAGCCGCGTGTCGCCGGTGGTGGCGACGTAGAGCGGCCCCTTCTGCTGCTGCATCACCTCCCGCAGGGCCGCGTCGTCCCAGCGGGGGATGCGGAGCTGCATGGCCTCCCTTCTGGGCGCCTGCTTCACCGCCTGGCGCACCGCCAGCGCCAGCAGGGGGGCGGTCTGGGTGACGTCCTCGCCCAGGATGAAGACCGCGTCCGCGTTCTCCACCTCGCGCAGGGACGGCGTTCTCACGCGGCTGCCGCGCAGCACCCGCAACATGCGGGCCACCAGATGGTCCTCCCCGGCCGCCATGCCGCTGAAGAAGTTCCTGGCCCCCACCAGCGTGCGGAGCGCGAAGTTGGCCTCCAGCGACGCCCGCGGCGAGCCGATGCCGATGACCCGGGACTGCCGCTTCAACAGCGAGGCCGCGTAAGCCAGAGCCTCCGGCGCGCCCGCCGTCCGGCTCTCGCCGTCGCTGCGCACCAGCGGCTGGCGCAGCCGCTTGTCGCCGTTGACGAAGCCGTAGCCGAACCGGCCCCGGTCGCACAGGAAGTAGCCGTTGACCTCGGCGTTGTAGCGGTTGAGGATGCGCCGGAGCTCCCCGTAACGCTCGCCGGCGATGGTGTTGCAGCCGAGGCTGCAGTGGGCGCACACGGAAGGAGCCGTCTGCAGGTCCCACTTGCGGGTGTAGTGCTCCTTCAGCGTCTTGTCGGTGAAGACGCCGGTGGGGCAGACCTCCACCAGGTTGCCGCTGAACTCGTTCTCCAGGGCGCCGTCCTCGTGGCGGCCGAAATAGACGTGGTTGTGCGACGCGAACGCGTCCAGGTCCTTGCCGTCCGCGTAGTCCCGGTAGTAGCGCACGCAACGGTAGCAGGTGATGCAACGGTTCATCTCGTGGTTGATGAACGGACCCAACTGCTGGTTGGTGAAGGTGCGCTTGTTGAAGCGGTAGCCCCGGTAGTTGTGGCCGGTCATCACCGTCATGTCCTGCAGGTGGCACTCCCCCCCCTCGTCGCACACCGGACAGTCGTGGGGGTGGTTGCTCATCAGCAGCTCGATGATGCCGGCGCGGAACTGCACCGCGTCGTTGTCGCGGATGGAGAAGCGCGCGCCGTCCATGGCCGGGGTCATGCAGGCCATGACGATGCGGCCGCGCTGGTCGTTCTCGTCCCGGTACTGCTTGACCGCGCATTGCCGGCAAGCGCCCACCGAGCCCAGCGCGGGATGCCAGCAGAAGTACGGCAGGTCCAGCCCCTTGGAGAGGCACTCTTCCAGCAGGTTCTTTCCGGGATCGACCTCGTAGGGCCGGTCGTCGACGTAGATGGTGGCCATGATCGTTACGCTGCGTCGCTCTTGGGTATCAGCCTCTCGAAGTCCTCGCGAAAATACTTGAGCGCGCTCTGCAACGGCTCCATGGCGCCCGGCGCCAGCGCGCAGAAGGTGTTGCCGGGCCCCATCATGCGGGTCTGCATCTCCAGCCGCTCCAGGTCGCCGGGCCGTCCCCGGCCCTCCAGGAGCCCCTGGAGGATCCGCGCGGTCCAGGGCAGGCCGTCACGGCACGGCGTGCACCAGCCGCAGGACTCCTGGGCGAAGAAGCGCTCCAGGTTGAGCACCATGCCCACCACCGAGGTCTTGTCGTCCAGGACGATCATCAGGCCGGTGCCCAGGCGGCTGCCGGCGGCCTGCACCGAGCCGTAGTCCATCTTGGTGTCCAGGTGCTCTTCGACCAGGAAGTCCGTGGAGGCGCCGCCGGGGAGGACGCCGCGGAACTTGTAGCCCTCGCGCATGCCCCGGGCCTGGCGTTCCAGTATCTCCCGTATGGTGGTGCCCAGCGGCAGCTCCCAGGCGCCGGGACGCCGCACCTTGCCGCTCACGCCGTAGAGCTTGGTGCCGCCGTCCTCGCTGCGGCTGAGCCCCAGGTACCACTGGGCGCCGTTGCGCAGGATCGGCGCCACGTTGCACAGGGTCTCGACGTTCTGCACGATGGTGGGCTTGCCCCAGAGGCCGCTCACCTGGGGGAACGGCGGCTTGGCCCGGGGGTTGGCGCGCTTGCCCTCCAGCGCGTTGAGCAGGCCGGTCTCTTCGCCGCACATGTAACGGCCGGCGCTGGTGTGGAGGTGCAGCTCGAAGCTGTAGTCGGAGCCCAGAATGTTCTTCCCCAGGTAGCCCTTGTCCTGGGCCTCGGCCAAGGCCCGGGTGATGCGCTCCGCGGCCAGCTTGTAGGCCCAGCGCAGGAAGATGTACCCGTTGGTGGCCTGGATCGTGTAGGCCGAGAGGATCATCCCCTCGATGAGGAGGTGCGGGTTCCCTTCCAGCAGCATGCGGTCCTTGAAGGTGCCGGGCTCCATCTCGTCGGCGTTGGCCACGAGATACTTGGGCGTGGGCGCGTTGTCGCCCATGGGCACGAAGCTCCACTTCTGGCCGGTGGGGAATCCGGCGCCGCCGCGGCCCCGGAGCCTGGAGTCCGTCACCTCCTTCAGGACGTCGGCCGGAGTCATCTCCTTCATCACCCGCCGGAGCGCCTCGTATCCGCCGGCCTTCTCGTAGGCCGCCAGGTCCAGCACGCCGCCGTCCGATCTCAGGTCCCCGGTGAGGGGCTTGTCCAAGGATGATCCGTTCGCCATGGGTCCGCCTCAAGCCTCCGGCGGCTGCCGGTAGCGGCCGAGTATCTCGTCCACCTTGTCGTTGTCGAGGTTCCGGTGCAGGTCGTTCCCCACCATCATGGCCGGGCCGCGGTCGCAGGTGCCGAGGCAGGCCATGGGAAGCAGCGTGAACTTGCCGTCCGAGGTGGTTTCCCCCAACTCCACCCCGAGACGCGCCTTGAGGTGGGCGCAGAGGTCCTCGTAGCCCATGATCCAGCAACTGACGCTGTCGCACAGGAGGATGACGTTCTCCCCCACCGGCTTGCGGAAGATCAGGTTGTAGAAGGTGGCCACGCTGTCCAGCGCCTCCGGGCTCATGTCGAGCAGCCCGGCGACCTCCTTCAGATGCTCGTCCGACACCCAGCGGCGCCCTTCCTGGACGATCTTCAGCGCCTCCACGCACGCCGCCTGCGGGTAGTCGTAGTGGGCCGCCTCCTCCCTGATCCTCTCGCGTTCCTGCTCCGTCAACATGGGAACCTCGTCAAAGCTTCGCTGCGATGCTCCTCATCGGTCGATGTCCGCCAGCACGAAGTCGATGCTGCCGAGTATCGCCAGCAGGTCCGGCACCATGGTGCCCCGGCTCATCAGCGGGATCATCTGCATGTGGGCGAAGGACGGCGTGCGTATGCGCACCCGGTACGGGATGGTGCCGCCGTCGCTCACCAGCCGGTAGCCGTTGTTGCCCTTGGTGGCCTCGATGCCCATGAACGATTCCCCGGCCGGGATCACCGGCCCCCAGCTCACGCTCAGGAAATGGTTGATGAGCGTCTCGATGTCGTGCATCGTGCGCTCCTTGCGCGGCGGCGTGGTGAGAGGGTGGTCCGACTTGTAGTGGCCGGGCGGCATGTTCTTGAGGCACTGGTCGATGATCCGCAGGCTCTGGCGGATCTCCTCGATGCGCACCACCGCGCGGTCGTAGCAGTCGCCCTTCTCCGCGGTGGGGACGTCGAACTCGAACTGGTCGTAGCCCGAGTAGGGCCGCTTCTTGCGGAAGTCCCAGTCGAAGCCGCAGGCCCTGAGCCCCGGTCCGGTGACGCCCCAGTCGATGGCCTCGTCCACGGTGTAGGCGCCGATGCCCTGGGTCCGCGCCTTGAAGACGCGGTTCTGCATCACGATCTTGTCGTATTCCTCGAGCCGGTCCGGCAGGTAGTCGATGAAATCCCGCACCATCCCCTGCCAGCCCTTGGGCAGGTCGTGGGCCACGCCGCCGATGCGGAACCAGCTCGGGTGCATGCGCCCGCCGCACACCGCCTGGACGATGTCGAAGATCCGCTCCCGGTCGTTGAAGGTGTAGAAGACCGCGGAGAGGGAGCCCACGTCCTGGGCGAAGGTGCCGTACCACACCAGGTGGCTGGCGATGCGGAAGAACTCCGACATCATCACCCGGATCACCTGGGCGCGGTCGGGCACGTCGATGCCGGCGAGCTGCTCCACCGAGAGGACGTAGGCCAGGTTGTTCATGACCCCGCCCAGGTAGTCGATGCGGTCGGTGTAGGGGATGAAGGAGTGCCAGGACTGCCGCTCCCCCATCTTCTCCGCGCCGCGGTGGTGGAAGCCGATCTCGGGCAGGCAGTCGACGATCTCCTCGCCGTCGAGCTGCAGGACGATGCGGATGACGCCGTGGGTGCCGGGATGCTGCGGCCCCACGTTGAGGAACATGAAGTCCGTGCCCTCGCGGGTGCGCTTCATGCCCCAGTCCTCGGGCCGGAACCGGAGCGCCTCCTGCTCCCGGTCCTGGCGCTCGTCGGGAAGCTGGAACGGACCCATCTCCGTGGCCCGGGCCGGGTGCTCCTTGCGCAGGGGGTGGCCCTCCCAGGTGAGCGGCATGAGGATGCGGCGTAGCGAGGGATGGCCGTCGAAGCGAACGCCGAACATGTCCCACACCTCGCGCTCGTACCAGTTGGCCGAAGGCCACAGGCCGGTGGCCGTGGGCAGCGAGGCGTCGCCGTCGTCCAGGGGCACCTTGATGCAGATGTCTTCGTTCCGCCCGTAGGACAGCAGGTGGTAGAGGACGGTGAAGTCGCTGTCGGGCTGGCCGTCCCGCTGCTGGCGGAAGCGTTCGTCGATGGCGGTGAGGTCGTACAGCGTGCCGAAGGGGCGGTCCACCTCGGTCTTGAGGAACTTGAGGACCGCGGGCAGGCGCTCGCTGGTGGTCCACAGGGTCGGAAAGCCGCTCCGGGTCTCCTGCGCCGTGAAGGCGCCGGCGCCGAAACGGCCTTCGAGCTCGGTCACCACCGCGGGCGCATCACTCATGACTAGACTTCGTCCGGGGAGCGCAGGCTGGTTGCGCGGATGCGGTCGGGCCGCTTCACGTCCCGCATGGCCGCCATCGGCGCCTTCTCGACGCCCTGGGGACCCACCATCCAGCTCAGCGGACGGCGCTCGTTGCCGACGGCCTTCTGCAGCAGCGTCAGCGCTTCCAGGAACGCCCAGGGACTGGGCGGGCAGCCCGGCACGTACACGTCCACCGGCAGGATCTTGTCCACCCCCTGGACCACGCTGTAGATGTCGTACATGCCGCCGGAGTTGGCGCAGGCGCCCATGGAGATGACCCAGCGGGGCTCCATCATCTGCTCGTACAGCCGCTTCACGATGGGCGCCATCTTGATGAAAGGGGTGCCCGCGATGACGATGACGTCGGCCTCCCGGGGCGTCCCGCGGATGACCTCGGCGCCGAAGCGGGCCACGTCGAACTTGCTGGTGAGGCTGGTGGCCATCTCCACGAAGCAGCAGGACAGCCCGAAATGGAACGGCCACATGGAGTTCTTGCGCCCCCACCGGACCAAGTCTTCCAGGCGGGCCATGACCAGCAGCTTCCGTATGGCTTCGTCGAAGCCGCCCTTCTCCGGCTCGGCCGGCCTGGGCTTGGACAACGACCATTGCATGGGGTCCCTCTACCCTTTCTCCCGACCGGCCTTGGCCAGCCTGAGTCGAAGCGGCTCCCAATCCAAGGCGCCCATGCGGTACTCGTAGATCAGCGCCACCACCAGGATCGCGACGAACACCACCATGCCGGCGTAGCCGGGCCAGCCCACCTCCTCGTACGCCACCGCGTAGGCGAAGATGAAGACGGCTTCGAGGTCGAAGATCACGAACAGCATCGCGACGATGTAGAACTTGACGGACAGCCGCACCCGGGCCGAGCCGGTGGAGACGATGCCGGACTCGTAGGGCTGCCCGGTGGCACGATCCGAATGCCGTTCGCCGAGGACGAACGACAACCCGATCATGCTCCCGGCCACCACGAGAGCAATCAGAAAGTACAGGCCCAGCGGCCAGAGCGTGTCGCTACCCATGATGCATCGCCGCGCACGGTCTTGTGTGGAAAGTCATGCGGAGGCTGGAATGGGAGCGTAGTATACGGGCGGAGGGGTGTCAACTAACGTCGCCCATCGGAGGTCAAAACGGAGGTCTCAAACGGGCGCGTTGAAGAAGGCCGCATCCCGCGCCTGGAGGGTCGGCACCACCAGCGCGCGGTCCAGGTACTCGTTGCGCATCTCGCAGGAGGGCTCGGCGATCAGCGCGCAGCCGTGGCAGGCGGCGCCGTGGAGCCAGCGTTCTTCCATGCTGTCGCCGGGCACATGCTCGGCGCAGACCGGATCGTTGGAGCACAGCGCTCCCGTTTCCAGGGACTGGCGCAGATGCGCCTCGATGTCGCGCGCCTGCTGCACGAGGCCGCCCAGGGTGCCTTCGGCGTCCGGCGTTGCTGTGTAGAGGAGCAACGCGTGCCGGGCGCCCGCGTCATCGACGAAGATGCGCTCACGAATCGAAGCGGCCGGGTAGCCGCACCGCAAGGCCAGCGATTGAATCAGCAGGTGCGCCAGCGTATGCAGCAGCACGTACGGTCCGCCCGGAAACTGCGGCGGCGTGGAACGCCTTCCGCTCCGTTTCGCTGCCCAGGCCTCGTGTCCGGCCATCAGCGTGTCGAGCCTCGCTTTCACCGCATCCCGTGCCAGCCACTCCCGCACGGTCTCGGCGCGGAGCTGCACCACGATGCCCTCGCCGCGATTCTCCACCGCGGGAAACCACTGCGGCTCCCGCGCGAGGTCGGCGCGTTCGACCGTTGCATCGTACTCGCCGTCCACGTCGGGCATCACGGCTTCCAGTCGCGTGAACCCGGCCAGCGCCAACACTTCCCGGAGCCGGTGGACCTGGATGACCGCTTCCACGGCGTCAAACCGCCCCGAACGGCGCCAGGCCGAGTCCGGCAACTCATCCCGGTCATGGGGATCGTAGTCACGGTCATCGATTCGTCCCGACCGGCGCCAAGCCCGCTCCGGCAGGCGGCGGGCG
This sequence comes from Binatia bacterium, assembly GCA_963666515.2. Lineage (GTDB taxonomy): Bacteria > Desulfobacterota > Binatia > UBA9968 > JAJDTQ01 > JAJDTQ01. The sequence continues at coordinate 427,820 of OY762897.2, read as the reverse complement.
TGGAAGTCGGGATCGACGGGCTCGTCGTCGCCATAACCCTCGGCCGCGGCCAGCAGGACGTCCATCTCGGCGCGCTTGATGGGACGCGACCCATCGGCCCCTCCGGCGCGGCGAGCCGCGATGGCGTCCAGCACCTCCTGGTCCGGGAAGGGCGCCAGACGGTTCGCCACCTCCGGGTATTTCTTCACGACGGCGAGGGTTGCGGCATCGTCGACGATCTGCAGCCGGTCCCAGACCGCTTCAACCGCCTGGTCCAGTTGGCTGCCTCGGTCCGGCAACGAGAGCGCGCTCACCACCTGAGGGAACCAGGCATTCGACGCGGTGCGGATCAGCAGCCGGCTCGGCTCGCCGCACGCCTCCCTGGCGTGGCGGCCCAGCCACGGCCGCGCGCCGCTGCAAACCCCCAGGGCGAAATCCTCCGGCCGCGCGGCCTCGTACATGCGCCGCTGCCTGCCGCACTCGCAACGGACCACCTGTTCCGCCAGGTCGCCGCTGGTGCCGCGCTCGTCCAGCCACAACTGCCGCCGGCATGAGTCGGCGCCGCCGTGCACGAAGGCGTACCAGTCGATGTCGTCCACGTGGCCTCGGGCACAGGCGCGGACGAAACGGGTGGCCACCACCTCGTTCCTGACGCGCCTGCCGCTGTCGCCCGGAGTCTCGAATTTGCCCTGGGGGTTCAGCACCTTGCGGTGCACGAGACGCCGGGAGCGGGAGTTCCGGCCGTCCCAATTGCCCTCCTGCACCACGAACCACTCCGGGAAGCGCCACCCGCCGATGCTGCGCTTCTTTTCCAGCGGACTCTGGGGCTCCGGCGGCGGAGCGTAAAGCCGGGGATGGGGAACTCCCGTCATCTGCATCAGCTTCGCCGCGAGCCGCGGCTCGGCGATTTCCTCCAGGTCCTCGCTCCAGGTCTCCAGTCCGCCGACGATGGCGGAATGTCGCGGCAAGTCGATCAGCGCGCCGGGTCCGAACGTCGTGATGACCTGGCTGCGGCGTATCTGCCCGCGTTCGTTGCCGTTCATCCGCCGCCCCCGTCCAGAGTGCCCGGAAGGTCCTGCACGTGGAGGTCCACCGCGGGCTCGACGTCGCGGAGAGAGCGGTTGGCGCGAAACTTCCTGTGGTGCTCCGACTCGAACTCCGCATCCAGCATTTCCCTGAGCAACGGTTTCCCCGCACCGCCCCGCTCATAACGCTGGTACTGCATGGCGGCGCCGGTGGCATGGTAGTCCTGCCAGATGGCGGTCCAGGAATCGAGCAGGTCGCCGACGCGACGCCGGACGCTTCGCAGCCGCTCGTCGCGCTCCGCGTCGTCCTGCACCGGCTGGCCGCGCACCCGTTCCTCGAATGCGTGGAGCAGCAGCGGCTCCAGCACCGCGCGCTCCGCTTCGACGTTCTCCGCGCCCGCCCGCGGCGTCATCCGCGGACGGCCGTGCCGGGCCAGGCCGACCAGCGCACCGGCAAAACCGCGGTCCAGCGCCCGTGCGGCGAAGGGGGTCACGCTCATCACCTCCACCGAACGGTAGAAGGTGTTGTGGTAGTTCAGGAACTGCTCGTAGTGGGACCGGTCCCGGGGCTTGTGGACGTTGTAGAGCGTGACCACGAGCCCCGGGCGGCGGTCGTCCCGCCCTACCCTGCTGGTGGCCTGGATGTACTCGGCGTGGGTCTTCGGCTGTCCGTTCACGACCATCAGCCCCAGCCGCTGGATGTCCAGCCCCACGGAGATCATGTTGGTGGCGATGGCGCAGTCCACCCGCTCGTTGTGCTCATCGTCGAAAAAGGGACGTTCCAGCCGCCGGCGCGCCGCGGCCACCTGGTCGGCGCTGACCCGCGACGTAAGCTCCACCACGTCCGAGAACCGCGTGCGGTCGCGGAACAGGCTTGCCGTCTCGTTGAGGCGTTTGCGGTTGCTGTAGCCCTTCAGCGTGTTCTGCACTTCCTCTTCCAGGATCCGCCGCGCCCCGCCGAGTTCCCGCAGGCTGTTGAAGTAGCCGAGAGCCGTCATGTAGGGGTCGGCAGGGTTGCGCTTGTTGCGCGGGCCGTCGGCGGCCCGCCAGATGCGCTCAGCCGCGGCCATCAGCGCCAGCAGCACCCGGCGCATCACCACCTTGGGGTTGCGGCCCTGGGCGGCGACGCCGACGTACTGGCGCGCGTTCTTCTCGCCGGCTGGGACCGTGCGGGCGAAGAACGAATCGCGGCGGTCCGGCCCCGGCGGCGGAAATACCTGGGTGTCGGGCCGGGCGAAGAGCGCCCGGATGTGCTCGTGCGCCTGCCGCACGGTGGCGGTGGAGGCCACGATCTTCGGCCTCACGGTCCGGCCCTCGGCCTCACGCACACACAGCGTCTCGATGGCGGCCTCGTACAAGCCGGCCATGGTGCCGAGCGGCCCGGAGATGAGGTGCATCTCGTCCTGAATCACCAGGTCGGGCGGCAACAACGGCGCCGCGAGCCGGTTCCCTCTCCCCGGGTCGGCGGCGCCGTAGAACCCCTCGGCGTCGAAGCGGTCGGCGCCGCCGAGCAGCGCCCCGGATTGCCCCACCCACGGCAGGGAAGCGAACTTGTCCACCGTAGCGATGAGAAAGGCCGGCAGCCGCCGGTACAGGGGCTCGTCCACGGCAACGATGGGAAGCGGCGGGTCGCCGGAGAATTCGCATTCCCAGTTGGAGCACGAAATGCGCAGGTCCGCGGGCGCGTCGGCGTTCGGCAGCAGCGTGAAGGAGTCGGGCGTGAACCTCTCGGCGCACCAGGGACAGTTCTCCAGCGGGATGGGTATGGGCCGGGCCTGCGGGTTGTCCTTGTAGCGGTTGACCTTGGCGCGCGCGGAGTCCGAATTGCCGTCGCCCTTCTTGCCGAGCCAGTTGGGAGTGCCCGCCTTGCCGACCCACAGGCCGATCTCGAACGGCCACGCGCCGTACCGGCCGGCATCCTTCCGGCGCTCGATTTCCAGCGCGCACACCAGCGCCGCGGCGCGGCCGAGCTGGTCCAGGGTCAGCAGGCGCAGCGTATAGCGCATGACGACGCTGACCCCGGCGCCGGCGAGGACGCCGTCCGCGGGGTTTCGCAGCCGCCGCAACGCCATGGTGAACGCGGCCAGACCGAGATACGCCTCGGTCTTGCCGCCGCCGGTGGGGAAGAACAGCAGGTCCACGATCTCGCGCTCGGGATCGGTGGGGTCGGCGATTCCGGGCAGGTTCAGCAGCACGAACGCGATCTGGAAGGCGCGCCAGCGGGGAGGGTCCTGGATGCGCCGCGCCAACGCCCCGGCGACCGCCCGGTTGGCCATGCAGAAGGCGTCCCGCACGTCGGCATCGGAAGCCAGCATCTCGATGCCCCTTTCCATGCGGCCCGCCGCCAGACGGGCGCGGCGCAGCAACTCCAGGGCTGTTTCCTTTCGTTGTTCCGGGAGGTCGTCGAGCGCATGGGCTTCGATCCACTCGCGGTACCTGGATACCAGCGGCATGAGAGCCGTCCGCGCGGCTTCGCCGTCGGCGAGCCGGCCCAGCGCCGCCATGTCCAGCTCGGTGTGCGCAAGGCGGATGAGCGGCTCGGTATGCTCCACCTCGGCCACGGGCGTCCAGTCCGTTCGCAACGTGCGGCAGACGCCGCCCCGGACTTCCCAGGTCACCGCCACGCCGTGGCCGGAGGCGTACTCGGGCACGTCGGCATAGTGCAGGTCGGCCACCTGCTCATCCCAGTTGTCGCCGGACACCGGGCGGAGGTCGGGCCGCACGGCGAAGGGAACGTCGGACCGCAGTTCGATCTCCGCCTGAAACGCGAACGCCTCGTCCCGCCGGTCGTCCTCGGCCGGCTCCCGGTCATTCACCAGGAATACGGAAACGGAGCGCGTGCCCCGGGCGATCTTCCCGCCGAAGAGGCCGGCATCCATGGTGCGGGCCACGACGTGGACTTGGAGGCCGCGGGAGCCGGGCACGGGCAGGCGCTGCGGCGAATCGTCTTCCGGCAGGACGATGGACAGGGGCGCTTCGCAAGGCGTGCGTTGCCACCGGTCCGGCGATTCATCTCCCTCTCCGGCGGAGACCTTGCCCTCGACCTTCCGGTAGTCACCCCAGCGCACCACCGCGGCGACACGGCCGGTACCCGGAGCCGCAAGAAAGCTCAAACCCATGGACGACGGGAAGAACCCCGCCTTGGCGGCGCGCCGGTCTTCGCTGGAGTCGTCGCCGGCGCCGATGTCCTCGCAGACCTCCGGCTCCATCTCGTCGTCCGAGTCCGCGTCGGCGCGTTGCCCAAAAGCAGCGTGGCGTGGAACGAGGAAGCCGCTCAGATACCAGTTCGACGGACGCACCCAGCCGGGCAGTTGCTCGTCCTTCAGATAGCCGTCCGCGCCGGGGCCGACGAGGTCCAGCCGCAGGGCGCGGGTGATCTCGGCGCGGGCTTCGGCGGAGTCAGCCGGCTGAGATCCAGGGGGCAACGGCTCTCGGTAGCTCATGCCTTGAACGTACGGGATGGTCTGCGGTTGTCAATTGGTGTGAAAATCCGGTAGGGGATCAGTTTGAATTTCATTTCTTGTACGGGCCACGCTAGGGGGTAGGCATCAGCCGCCAAAGTCGGGGAGAGCATCGCCGCCGATACGGAGAAACGATCTACCGCTTCGGTCCCATGAGGCCGCGGTGCCCACGGGCAGGGACGCTTGACAAATGAAACAGGCATACGGTACTCAGCATGGCCATGGTGGGACATTGTCCCACAGTGTCACATCGGATACACTGTTACACAAGCGGAGAGGGGAATCACATGAAAGGACCACAAGAGCAGCAGAGGTCCGGTGACGTGGTTGGATGTGCGGTAATGGTAGCCAAGCATGGGGCTGCGAAACGCTGGATCAAGCGTTAAAGGCTCCCCGACGCCAGTTCAATGGCCCCTCCAAAAGGAGCTAACCCCCTCATAGAGGCGCGGCTGGCTGATATTCTCCTGGAAATCGAAAGTGAACTGAGCGCTGACTGTCTCTTCTATAACGGACATATTGCCTTTGGCGCGGATGATCGCATTCGAGATGCGGTGGAAGGCCTCACTAAGCGGCGGCGCAAGCTGGTTTTCATTCTGGAGACGTCTGGTGGCTTTGCTGAGACGGCTCGCCGAATCTCCGATGCGCTGAGGCATCACTACAGGGACGTCGATTTTCTGATACCCAGCCACGCGATGTCGGCGGGTACAATTTTGGCCTTGTCGGGAAATGCGATCCTGATGGACTATTATTCCGTTCTTGGACCGATTGATCCGCAAGTGGCCAGCAGAGATGGCCGACAACTCTTGCCTGCGCTCGGATACCTTCTGAGGTATGAGGAGTTGTTAGACAAAGCCAATCGTGGCGAGGCGGGTGCTGCTGAACTGCAAATCTTGCTCGGTTTCGACCAAGGTGAACTTTACGCATATCGCCAGGCCCGGGCCTTATCGCTGGCTCTCCTGGAAGAGTGGTTGGCCAAGTACAAGTTCAAAAATTGGACCGTTACAAAAACGCGAAAGCTCCCGGTGACTAACAGTATGAGGAAGAAGCGGGCTATCGAAATTGCGGAAAAACTAAACGACATAGGGAAATGGAACTCCCACGGCATTGGAATCAACATGCAACGACTCCGTCGCGATCTTAAGTTGTACATTGACGACTTCGGACGAAATAGGGTGCTGAGAACTGCTGTCAGAAATCATCATACGCTCATGCTCGACTATTCGCTCAAAATGGGCTTTGAGAGCGTAGTTCAAACACGAGAAATCTTCGATGGGCGCCGATGGGGGGGTTAGAAGATGCTAGACATTGACAAACTCCTGGAAAAGAACCCAGGCGTCCGAGAGGTCTTTGAGAAGAACCAAGCAATCATTGCAACGACCCCTCCGGCGAAGCGTTCAGAATATCGACTCGGCCTACCTTACGGAACTAGTCGGCCGGACGTGGAACCGCGTGTCGACGAACCGAAGCCGAAAGCCACCTACACAAACCGATGACGTTACCCGCCAGGCGGCGCTGTGGCGTTTCGCGGCCAACCCTGCGGAAGTGGTGGCGACGCTACCAAGAGCCGGCCATGGTGGCCTGACTCAAACTATTCCGTCTCCAGGAAACCCGGGGCGGTTCAAAGTCCCGCTTGGGCGTCTTGGGCGTAAACCGTTCGCGCCATGACCAGCGATAACCAGATCCCAGATCGCTGCCTCTAAGTGGACTTCTTGCGGGTGACGAACGCGTCGAAGTCAAACGGTGTCGCCGGGCCGGACTGCTCGCCTTCGATGAGGGCTTCCCGCAGGGCCTCAACCTTGGGTTCGTGATCTTCCAACTCAACACGCTCGTTGATGAAACCCACGAAGTGGTCCCCGAGAGAAACCGATGTGTTGCGCGGCATGAACGCACCTTCCCTACCTGAGGTGTCAGCGAAGCAAGGTGTCTCTGAGAAGCTGGGAAGCCAACTCCTTGAGAATGCCCAAGGTCCAATCGCCGCCATTTTGCTTGATGTGGCCCATCACCGTCTGCCATCGAGAATCGTCACGAATGGCGTCAAGGAAGTCGTGACCGGAACTCGTCAGGCGAAAAGAAGCCTGACCAGTCTGCTCCACAAGCCCTTCATCGCACAGCAGTTGAAAGTGGTGGTACTCCTCCGCACTCCTATCCATAGTCACTACCGTAATATGGGCGTCCGAATTCTCCATTTCGAACAGTAGCGACCTCAACAATTCCGGGTCACGTTTCACCTTCTCCTCCCTCCTGGATCTACGTCGAATGGCGTCAGCAATGGGTGCAAGTTGCGACGGGCCGGAAAAAGCGCCTGTGCGAAGCATCGTCCACAGATCTACTGGTGACAGTTGCGAGAGATGCTTAAAAATCCGCGGTATGGCCGATCCGCGGGACGGCGATGCTGGCAGGTCGATGCCATAAAACCGACAAAAATTCCTGATATCCCCGAAAGTAGGCAAGAAAGTTTTGTCGTCGAACTTCCGTGCGAGTTCCACCAGGGCTCCATGGACCCTAACGGGCAACTCTAGTTTGGACACATAAGCCTGCGCCAGATTTCGGAGACGTAGTGGGCCAACTCCGTTCGCCCTGTGCACTATGTCTCGAGTCGAAAGTTCCTTTTCCTTCCTACGAACTCGAACGGGTCCATTAATTTGACGAAGCGTATCCTGGACCCGTTCCATGCCGTAGCGGGAAACTATGGTGCGCAGGGTGTCCTCAAGTTTCTGGTTGTTTTCCATCGTGAGTCGATTCACCCAGGATTTGCTTAAAGAACTCTTCCGCAAAAGAATCGAACAGAATAGCATCGCCACGATACGTGAAATCCCCGCGCATCATGGCCAGCGTGTCAAGAAAACGGTGCCACGGCAAGCGGGACAAGGACGGGGAGATCCACCATCAGCCGGGCCGAGACGCTTGGTTCCGGCGAGAGAGAGGAAGTCGGATGAACAGACGCAACGAGATTCGGAGAGCGGCCAGGGCAGCAGGCCAAATTCTCGCCTTATCCGCCAGAAGCAACCGCACTAGCTTCGACGTTGTCGGAGCGATCACCGAGCGGGGGATTCCGCTCGTTTTTCCGGCCCCTGGATCGTCTTTGGGGCGCTTTCATCAGCACCGGCGGTGGAACGGGCGGGATCGTCGTCAACAATCGTCAGGGATTGGCAGCCCAGCGGTTCACGCTCGCGCATGAGCTTGGACACCTGTTGCTCGGACACCAGTCGAGCCTGGACGAAACCGTTGGCTTCGAAGGACGCCACACATCGAGGTCGCGAGCGGTCGAAGAGGTGGCCGCAGACGCTTTTGCCTCCGAGTTGCTGGCGTCAGGGCATCTCGTGACCGAGTGCGCCGAGCGTCATGGTTGGAACAAGGACGAAATGCGTCAACCCGAAATCATCTACCAACTCTCCCTTCGGCTCGGCATCAACTACCAAGCCGCGTGCTGGAGTCTGGTGACGGCCAAGGTCCTCAGACGCGCGGAAGCTGAGCAGCTTCAGGCGGGGCCGGTGACGGACCTGAAACGTGCCCTAGCTCCCGAAGGTCTGATGGTGAACTCCGGTTCCGATGTATGGGCTCTGACCAGGAGCGACACCGATTGCTTTCTTGAAGCCCAACCGGAGGATCTCTTCGCTGTGCACCTGGAAGATCATGCTTCCGCCGGCTACACCTGGAGCCTTGTCGAAGCCGGAACGGATGCCGAGATCGTCGGGGAATCGCAGGCGGCACACTCCGGCGGAGTCTACGGGAAACCCTCAGCCCGCGTGGTCTATGTCCGTTTCAACGCCCCTGGTACGCACCGACTCGCCTTCGAACACACGCGGCCATGGAACGGCGCCGCGCTTGATCTGATCGAGATCAACATCGACGATCGCGGGAAAGAACGCGGCGGACTCCCAAGAAGGGCGAAGCTCGACGCGCTGGCGCGTGGAGCATGAAATCGGACCCTCTCATTCTGCACTACAAGCGAACAGTGTCGTGTACGTGTTCCTGGGAAGGGCGATGATGAACTGGCCGATTTTCGAGATATCGGGAAGGTTGACCGCCAGTGCTGCCCCGACGGATTGACCACCGAGATCGATCCACTTCCCTTCTTCGCAAGTGATGTTCATGGCGGTGGTCGCCGCCTCCTTGACATCTGTTAGAGAGACGATGCCGGCGAATCCCTGCGCCACGACACGACGCGCTGGGGGTGCCTCGGTATTGGATACCTGCGCGGTGGCGCACCCCGTCAACGCTACGATCAGAATCAAGGCCAGATACTTCATGGCTTTCTCCTTTCCTCAGTTCGATTTCATCAATTCACCCAGGAAAGTGGGCCGGTTTCGCGATAAGATGAGATTCTCCATTTGTGCGAATCGCTCCCACGCCGTCGAGAATGATGATCCAAGACCCCAAGGGTCGCCGCTGAGCTTCCGCAGATGCTTCCCTTATAGACAAATGGTTAGGATTGGTGTCAACAGAGAATCAGGAGGTGACACCCATGGTAGACCCGGAAGGGAAGGCGAAGAGTGACAAGATTGGCTCCCCAACCCTTACCGCCCACCATTCCCGACACTCCCGAGAACATCGTACGCGCATTGGTGAAAACGCTCCGAAACAACAGCGAGAATGGACGTATCTCAATGATCATGATCAGCATGACGAGAATTCGTGACGGTGTGATCGCGGCAGTGCTGCGCTACAAGAGTGTGCTGACCGCGCGCCACATCTTGTCAAACGACGGCGAGCGGCGGCGGGCCAAGGTCATGTCGAAGCGAGCGGTAAACGTCGCTTGGTCAGCCGTTGGACTGTATGGACTGCTCATTCGGTCGCGGAGCCACTCCTTGGCGCCTCGGATGGATTCCGGGTCTTCCGGGACTTTCGCGTCGGCGGAGATCCCCCGTGTTCCTTGCAAGGAATCCACGGCAGCAATGAACCACGACTCGTACTCGCATTTCGCGACAACCACCTCGATGCGACGGTCGGAACGCGCCGCGCGGGCACGTTGCAGGACGTTCGGCCCGAGCTCTGCCGGGCAATCACCATTTGCGTCGAGAACTACAAGTATACGTCCCTCGGCAGCACCGAGGATCGCGGCTAGATTCACGTAGCGCTCGACTTCCCCTGGTTTGACGAATCGCTGACGACGGACCCGGATCGGCCTCGGAGCGTCGGGCGGGACAAGTGGAGATACCTCCAAAGCGATCCGCCGAATAAGGAGGGGTACGGCCTCCACCTCGCCATCCCCTTCAACAATGGCGACGATTCTCCTCACGGATCATTCCTCCGGGCGGAAGATATCCAACTGCACCGGCGTCGCCTGCTCAGGATCGGGCAGAAGTTGATTCATGCGAAGCATCTCCCCGGCCGTGAACAGCCCGTCGCGCAGCGCGGTGCGGCCCGCAGCATCAAGACGGGCGATCTTCGTCTCGCCGTCCTCGGAGACGACAGCCAGGATGGAGTCCGACGGAATCGTGTCTCGGTCCAGCAAGTCCGCGCTGTGGCTCGTCACGACGACTTGTATGCTTTCGCTTGCCTCCCGAAGAGCATCCGTCAGTACTCCCGTAGCGGCAGGATGAAGAGATCCCTCGGGTTCTTCGATACCGACGAGTTTGGCGTTCACCGACTCCGTGTCGATACCCTGGTAGAGCGCCACGAGCACACCCAGCACCCTTAGCGTGCCGTCCGACACATTATGGGCAAGGAATCGCCACGGGTGGGGATCGCCGCGGACCTCCTGACGAAACTCCAGGGTCAGCTTGGGTCCCACCGTCTTTGGCTCCATGCCCACCGTTCCTGGGACAACCTTCGAGAGGTACTGACCAACCCGTGCCGCCGTCTCGGGCGAGCGCGACTTGAGGTTGGCGAGGACGCTCGCGATATTGCTTCCGTCATGAGCCAGGAGATCCCCGGGGTCGGGCGACTGTAGCTCGCGGATCTGCTCCGGATTGAGGTTGTAGAACCCCATCCCTGACAGGGTATCGTAAATCGGCCTGAACGCTGGATACGCCGATGCGGGAAGGAGATAGAGTCTGTCACTGCCGCCTGTCGGCGGCGGATGCGGGATCGAGGTGGACAACAGCCGTCCGTCATCTATACGGAAAAACGCCCGCCCTTCAGTATGGGACAGGACAACGCATTCCTCACCTCGCACGACATAGCGGCCTTTCGGCCGCGCGCCGATTTCGAAGGCGTACCAGCCGGCAGCATCGGCCAGCCGGAACCCCAGACGAATGCCGAAATGGTTCGGATGACCGCGCGACCGCCGGCGAACCTCGTTGATCCCGCCTCGCTCGTGCAGTGCGTGGTCCGGGGTAAAGCGCAAAGCCTGCGCGGTAAAGCGCAGGGCATCAACAAAATTGCTCTTCCCCGAACCGTTGGGACCCACGAGGAGAGTCAGAGGCGTCAACTCCACGTCACAGGCTGCGATGCTCTTGTAGTTGCGCAGGGCGACGCGCGTAATCGTCCTGGGATCGGTGTCAGTTGCCATGGCTCGTCTCAATTCTCACATTCGCGATTCGCCAGGCTTAAACTTCTTCGGCACACTCTTCCATCGTTGGTAGCCCTCCCTCCAAGTGTTTCCCAGACCTGCCTGGTACGTGTACTCCATGTCTCGTATCCTCTCTCCTGCCCGCCGTCTCACTGTGGCCCAGTTCGCTACACGGTCTCGCGTGAACCATGCCAAGGCGACCAAATCAGCCCTCTCTTCCTCGGTAAGTTTCTGCAACCTTTCCTTGAGCGCCATGAACAAGGGAGGCTCAAACGCCAGAATTCTTCGAATCCGCAGTTTGCTCCGCCTTTTGGCTCCCTCACGTTCCTGCTTAGCATCCTCTTCTCTGGCCTGCTCGTCTTCAAGCCTGTCCCTCTCCTTCTTTGCCGCCTCATAGGCGCTAGCCAGTTCGTCTACCAGGCTCGCCGTCACTTTGAGCGCCGGTTCACGGACAGACGCGAGTTGCTCAAACTCTGCTATAAGATTCCTCCTCTTCCTTCGAAGTTCCGCCAAATCGGCCTTCCTCTCGTTTCTCTGCTTTCTCTCTTCCGAGAGATCGAGAGACCACATTGGGAAAGGCCAATTGTCCATCACCACCGCCCTTGCACCCTGCACCCTGCAAGCATCGGTGTCCTGGACCATCCTGTCCAAGGTCTTCGCGATCCGCTGTCCACGGTCACGAAGACTGCCGTTCAATTCTGGATCAAAGTCCTGCGATTCTTCTCTAATGATGTTCAGACCGTGCTTGCTTCCCACCCCCAAGCGCCACAACGCTTCCACGGTAGCAACAACACGGGGTTCGACATAGGGCAGCTTAGGCAGGCTGTTAGCAGCATATGGCGCCATCCACATGTATTCCCCGTTTTCTTCAGTCACATCCTTGATATAATCCACGTAGATTTCCCCTTCTCTGCGCGCCTTGAACTCGTTTGGGAATATCCAATCCACGTCTTTTGGACCATCGAGATAGTGACTTCGCGTTGCCTGCTGGGCATATTGCTTCAGTTCTTCGAATGACCCTGGTCGCCAACTGCACGCCTCTGCATATATCCGCTTGGCCAGATGGTTGTCGAAGTATCCTACCGTCCTGCTCAGGTCGTTGCGTCTTGACGGAGGGCATCTCACCGCGTCAATGAGAATGAGTACCTTTGCCGCCTCTTCGACTGCGAAACCTTCCATGATCTGTGACGTCTGCCAGTGTTCGGCATCGTGCAACGCCTTTGCCGCTTCCTGCAATCGCCGTAGATTCTCGACGATGTAGCCAATCCCCTCGGAGATCGTCCCCAATCGGTCGTTCATGGACAGTTGCATTAGATGCATTATTGCCGACATCTCTGGACCCTTTCTATGCAACACACGACCGTCATTATGGATCACGACTGCGTCGTCGATGAGTCGTCGGTTGGTCCCAGGGAAGTTCTGCATCTGCAACTTCGAGGACCGGCTGAGGTCCGGTTGTTCGGTCGTACCGTGATCGCGAGGACTTCGAAGCCGGATTCAGTAGGGTGGCGGATCTCGCCCCCTTACAAGCTTCCTCATCGGCGCGTTCGGCGTTGAGGGCTAGAAGGCGAGCAAGGACTTCGTCGCGAATCTCGTCGAGCCAGCGGTAGCGGTACGGTTTTTTCTTCGTGCCCCAGGTGGCTTCGTCGATCTCGTAGTCGAGAAGGAAATCACAGTCGGTGGGGATGTCGGTCCAACCGTAGGCGTCAAGGACGGCGGAGTCCATGGCGGTGTGGAGTTCTCGGAGACGGACGATATCCGGATCATCTTCGTAGGGATCATGAAAGCGGTTAAAGGTTCTTGTCAGGCCCTCACCGTTACTGACCATCAGGGTTACTCGGTGCTCGTAATACGCCTTGCCTGCGGCTTCCAGCCCCTTGGCCGTTGCCCAGCCACCAGGAAAAGCGAAAGTCTCGAAACAGTCGGATGGTGTGTAGCGGAGATCGTCCTTCATCGACGAGCCAAAGAAGCGCGCCCAAATCTCGTGGGGGCGGGACTGGAGGGTGCACAGGACGGCGTAGGTGTCGAACGGAAATATGATGCATGAATCGCTGTAGACAGCGCCGGCAGGCAAGAACGAGAAAGCGGCAACTTGTCCGTATCTCGAAATCACCAAAACTCGGGACTGACTGGCGCTGGCGGCGTAAAGTTCGTTTGCCGTCGAGCCGTAACGCCACCAGAACCCCGCTCGCTTTCGACCAATCGGATTCCGGGTTAGCTTGCTCCTCTCCGGCTTCACTCGCTCCTCAAGAATCCCCAGCAACTCCGGCCAATCCGTCGCCACCGGCTCCGGATAGTCCAACGGCACGACCCCGCGCCGCAGCCATGTCCGCCGCAAATCTTCCCCCGCATCCGCCCACCGCTTTCCCAAATCCTCCCGACGCAACGGAAAGTCCTCAAAGTTGATCACGTATCGGTGATGCGCGTGGGTCGGGCTGGTGTTGACCTCCTCGCCGCCGATGTAAGGGAAGATGCGCTCGCCGTTGCGCGGGTCCGCTTCGATCAGCCGCTGCATCTCCGACAGGGGGTTGGCGATGCCCTTCTTGTCAGAATCGTCGAAGGTGAAGCCCATTCCGAGGACGATGCTTCCCTGGAAGCTCTTGCCGGCGTTCGCTTCAAGGCGCGCCGGGTCGGCGTGGCCGCCCTTGTGGAAGAGGAACGCGGTGATGTTCTCCACGTCCCTGCCGTCGAGCACCTTGGTTCCTGCAAATTCGCCCTTGGCGACGTGCAGAACGCTGACCACCACCGCGGCGTCGCCGGGCCACTTGACCCGCTTGGTGGCGCGGTAGATATCTCCCCCGTTCTCGCATATCCAGCGCAGGCCCGTGGAGCGGGTATCGCCCTGGGCGATGGTGTTGGTGGCGATCAGGCCGAACGCGCCTCCTTCGCGCAGGAGGTTGAAGGCGCGCCGGTAGAAGTGCGCGACCAGGTCGGCATTGCCGTGGCTCTCCCGGTGGACGGTCTTGAGCCAGTCGGGATAGCCCGTGACGTTGCCGGCGGCGACGTTGTTCTTCCCGGCGAAAGGCGGGTTTCCGACGAACGCATCGAATCCCGGATTCTCGCGCTCGAACACCTCGGGGAACTCGATCTCCCAGTGGAACGGGGCGAGCGGCGGATCGCTGCCGCGCTGGTCCCCGATCCATCCCAGGTAGCGGTTGGCTTGGCCACCCCAAGCGGCCGCGGCGAATTCGCGCCGCTTCCCTTCCCTCGGCCCCGGTTTGGCTTCGGCGAAGAACGCCGCCAGCGCCAAGTCGCCGTGGAGCCGCACGGCGTCAAGCTCGTAGCGCGCGTCTTTCCAGATTTCGTGGAGTTCCCGATCGGAGACGTCCTCGCCCGCGTCCCTGATGCGCCGGCGCAACGCGGCCAGCGCCATCAGGTGCTCCCGCATCCTCATGATCTGGAGGCCCTCGACGGGACGCTCTTTCTGCGGGATCCAGTGGAACGCCTCGATCTGCTCCCGGGTCAATCCGACCAGGGAGTCGCCGTGACGGAACGCGTGGTCCAGGAAGGTGAGCGGATGGTCCCGCGCAAGGGTGCTGAGCCACAGCGAGGTCTTGGCCAAGTCCACCGCCATGGGGTTCCGGTCGATTCCGTAGAGACATCGCTGCGCGACCAGGCGGCGCGCGTGGACCACCTCGTCTTCGTCAGGCGGGATTACCGGCGTCTCGTCGTGCGTGTGCCAGGCCTCGATAAGCGCGTCCGCGAGCTGGCGGCAGGTCTCCACCAGAAAGGCGCCGGAACCCATGGCCGGATCGCAGATCTTGAGGTCGAGAATCCGGGCCGGAGTCGGCGCTTGGCCATCCTTGCCGCGAAGCCGATGGAGCAGGGGCTCCAGGGTGTGGCGGACTATCGGTTCGGTCAGTTCCCGCGGCGTGTAGTTGGAGCCTGAGCGGCGCCGCTCATCGCTGGGCTGCAGCACCAGGGAGCCGGGAGTGACAAGGTCCGGCGTGGCGTCCTTGTCCAGCACCCGGTCCAGCGCCAAGTGAAGGTCATCCACCGTATTCGCTTCCCGAAGCCCCTTCCTGACCGTATCGGTGAGGGTGCGGTCCACTCGGTCTTGGAGCCACTTCCCGCGACGCTCCCAGGGCTGGTTCGCCAACTCGTCCAGGTTGACGGTGCTCGGCGCCCCGAGCTTCTTGGCGGATTTGACGGCCACGGACCGGCCGGCGGCGGTCTCCAGGCGGAAGCCCATGATGACCTCGTACACGGAGCCGATCTGCTCCACGTCCAGGGTGCGGTAGGAAATGCGCTCGCCGTCGAGGACCAGCAGCTTCTCCAGCACCCGGTAGACGGCGCCGTCGGAGACCAGCGGCGGCTGGACGCGCTCGGTGATCTGCCTGCCGCCGCCGCTGCCGCGGCCTTCGAGGAACGGATACCGGTCCGGGTCGAACAGGGCGCCGCGGCGTTCCGGAAGACGGACCGTGCCTCCGGTCTTGTGCCCGCCGGCGCCGTCGTGGATGAGGCGGAACAGCACGAGAAGCTGCGCCCACGCGCCGAAGCGCTGGTCCATGGTGTCCGGGTGCAGGGCCGCGTCCTCGCGCAGGCGCCGGTAGAGGCCGGCGACCGAGTAGTGGCGGGTGAAAGTCTCGTCGTCGCCCGGCAACATGCCGCGCTCCTCGGCATAGAGCAGGAAGACGAGGCGGAGGATGACGGCGAGCAGGCCGCGATAGACGTCGTTGGAGTCGCCTTCGGCGGAGAGCGGTTCCCGCAACAGCTCTCCGCGGGAGGCGTCGTGGGCCGCCTGGAACCCTCGGAGCAGGCCGTAGAGCGCGTGCATGACCTGCTCGGAAAGCCGCTCGCTGACCTCGTTCTGATAGCGGCGGCTGTCCGCGAGCAGCGCCGCCAGACGATGTTCCTTCGGTCCGGCCAGGAGGCGTTGCTCGCACAGGAGGAGGCGCAGCGCCGCGCACAAAGGCCGCCCCGCGGTCTGCGCCATGTCGGCGACGCGAAAGTCCATCCAGCCGGAGCTTTCGCCGCGCGGGGCCGAGACGAGACGCAACGCCGCGCCGTTGAAGAGGACGCCGGCAGGGACTCCGGCGCCGCGGAGCAGGCGCTCCATCCAGCCTTGGGGAGAAGCTTCCAGTCCGCCGGCGCCCGCGGTCAGCTTGTCGAAGTCCTCTCCCTCGCCCAGCACCCGCACCAGCAACTGCCACGGCGATTCCCCGGCCTGGGGATCGCGCTCGCGCACCGCAAAATCCGGGCGCAACGTCTCGCCGTAGTCCGGGAGGGGAACCTCGATCTCCGCCGGGACCGGCGCCTCGTCCGTGCCCGCGTATCCCTTGGGCGAGAAGCCCCAGCCGAGGACGGTCTTCGCGAATTCGCGGAAGTCCTGGAGGCCGGGTTCGCGGGTACGTGCCGGCGACCCGTCGCGCCGGTTCAGCCAGACGTCGAGCAACTCCTGTCCTTCGACGTCGTGCCGGTTGAGGATGGCCCCGGCCTTGACCAGGGCCGGAGCGGAGACCACGAGGCCGTTCGGCTGGATGAAGCCGAGCCATTCGAGATGGGCGCGGGTGTGTGGGTCGGGCGTGGGCATGGGTCTCAACCGGTGTCCGGCCACAGGTACACCAAGCCGATGGGCTCGACTCGTTGTGCCCGCACTTCGTAGAACTCGCGTATCCGGGCCGGTTCGGTCTTCAGGTCGCTGTCGAACTGGTCCAGGCGCACGCGCCACGACGCGATGTCGGCCTGGAGCTGGCGCATCTCGGCTTCGCTGAACTCCAGCGTGAGCTGGGTTCCGCGGCCCTCGTGCTTGCCGAGTTCCGTTTCCACGCGCTGGCGCTGACGCTCCAGAGTCTCGCGAAGCTGCTGTTCCTCCCTTTCGCCGCGCGCGCGAAGCCTGTCCCCAGCGCTCCGGGCCACGTCCTCGGCGCGGCCTTCGAGCTGCGGCAGCAGGTCTTCGATGTCCTGGGCCGCGGTATCGCGCAGCCTGCGGTGAATCGTCTCGTTCGGGCCTCGGGCGCTCTGCAAGGCCGTCTCCAGGCGTTCCAGCGTTCGTGCTTCCGCCTCCTCGGCATAGGCCCTGAGCGGTCCGTTGCGGCGCGACGGCTCGATCCAGCGGGCCGCCACCGGGATCAGCTCCTCGTGCAGACGCTCGGCATGGCGCCCGAAGAGACACAGCCGCCCCAGCAGAATCACCCGAGGGACGGAGTCGGCGGCCTGAACGAGGCAGGCGCGGGACAGGTCGTGGTAGACGAACCCCTGGGCGCGGAAGCGCGCCAGCAGCCGTTGCGCCATGCGCTGCTCCAGGTGCAGGTGCACGGTGTCGTCGGTGAGCACGCCGGCGTCCTCGAACACCACCGGACGGATCGGCGCCTGCCGCCGCCATTCCGCGAGCTTCTGGTCGGTCTTGCGGGGCGCGCGCAGCGTGTCCAGCGTGGCGGTCCAGCTCGTGTCCGCCAGCGGCTTGCCCGCCAGCGGCGGCAACGTCCAGACCACGTCGCCCTCGCCGGTGCGTGTTTCCTTCAAGGGCTCCGCGCCCAGCATCTCCAGGGAACAGGACAGGGCGTTGCGAAAGGGTTGCGCCTCGAACTGCACCCACCGGCGCGACTGGTCGAGCAGCCCGCGGCACCGTTCGATCTGCCCCTTCAAGTCGTCCTGCCGTTCGCGGGCGGCTTCCAGTTCCTCCGCGGCCACACGCCGCCTTTCGGGGTCGAGATCGGCCGCCTCGATGTCGCGCGCGAGGCGCTCCGCGTCCCGGTGGCGGATGCCGCCGCGCAGGCGGTGCTCCACCTCGTCGTCGATCACCTTGGAGAGGCTGCCGAGTTCTTCCTTGATGGTGGCGGTCTTGCGGACCAGCACTTCGAGTACCCGGTCCTCGGCGCGCTGCGGCAGCACGAAGTAGCGGCAGCGCACCTCCGGGGCCGGTTGCAGCTTGCGGTCGATGCGGCCGTTGCGCTGCTCGATGCGGCCCGGGTTCCAGGGCAGGTCGAAGTGGAACAGGTCGGTGCAGTGCGCCTGGAAGTTCAGCCCCTCGCGCGCCGCGTCCGTGGCGATGAGGATGCGCAACGGATCGCGCGCCGGATCGGCGTTGAAGCGGCGCTGGATCTCCTTGCGCCTGGCGCCGACGGTCTGGCCGTCGATGGTCTCAATGCGCTCCTCGGCGAGGTCAGTGCCGGCTATGGCCTGCTCCAGCATCTCGCGCAAGTACCGTTTCGTGCCGATGACGTTCTCGGTGAAGATCAGCACCCGCCGTTCGTTCCAGCGCGGCCGGTCGGGACAGAGGTTGTCGTGAATCCAGTCGATCAGGCGGCGGGTCTTGGCGTCGGGACGGCCGCGGGCGGCCTCGGCGACTTCATGCATGCGGCTCAGAAGGGCCTGCTCCCTGTCCCAGGCCGCCTCCGTCGCCGCGTCCGCAGGCGCATCCTTCTCCGCGGCCGCATTGATGGAGGTGATCTGCGCTTCTTCCTCGGCCGCGCTCTCTTCGTCGGTCTGCTCCGCGCGCTCGTCGTCCGCGTCAGGAGGTTTCGCAAACAGCTTCAGGAACGGTTCGGTCGCCGTGGCCGCAACCCGTGCGTCCGGGGCGTCCCGTCCGTCGCCGTCGCCTTGCGCCCGCAAACGCTCGACCGTCCTGCGATGCCGCGCGAGCGAGATGGCGAACGCCTCGATGGATGACAGGAGCTTCTGTTGCAGTCCCACCACGAGCAGACCGGCCATGGCCCTGGCCTGCGGCCTGGCGCCAGCCAGCCGCTGTTCCCGCAGACCGCGGTATTCGTCAAGGAGCCTCGACAGAACGAGTTCCGGCGCGTCGTCCGGCAGGCCGTCGATCCGTATCGGCTCCACGCGCCGCCTAGGGAAGCCGCCCTGCACCTCACGGATGTCCTCCTTGATGCGCCGGACCATGACCTCTTCGAGTTCCCTCTTTCCCCGCACCGGCACGCCGCGGGTAAAGCGGTACGGATCGAGCAGCTCAAGCAGCGTGGAGAAGCTGTTGGAGTGACCGTTGTGGGGAGTGGCGGACAGGAACAGACGGTGTTCGAACCGGCCGCCGAGGTCGCGGATCGCGCGGGTGAACTTCGACTCGATGCCGTAGCGCCCGCCGCTCGACGGCGCGGCATGGTGGGCCTCGTCCAGGATGAGCAGGCTGCCCGGCAGAAGAGCCCCGAGCCACTCGCGCATGGGATCGGCGTAGGCCGGGTCGATGAGCAGGTTGTGGGACACGAGGAACCGGCTGTGGGTGCGCCAGGGATTCACGCCGAATCCCCGGTCCTGCCGGACCTGCGTGAGGTAGGCGCGGTCGAGGATCACGAACAGCAGGCCGAAACGCTCTTCCATCTCGGCCTTCCACTGCTCCAGCACGGAGGCGGGCGCGGCGACAACGATGGTCTTGACCTTCTTGCGCAGCAACAGCTCCCGCGCGATCAGGCCCGCCTCGATGGTCTTGCCGAGGCCGGTGTCGTCGGCGATGAACAGATTCACCCGGGGCAGCCGGAGCGCCTTGCGGAGCGGCTCCATCTGGTAGGCGTCGATCTTGATGCCGGCCCGGAACGGCGACTGGAATAGGTTCGGGTCCGTGGCGGTGACGCAGTTCCAGCGCAACGTGTGGAGGAACGCGCTGAAGTGCCGGGGCGCGTCGAACCCCTTGGCCCCGATGGCGTTCCACGCCTCCGCCTCGAGGATGCGCCGGTCGATCTCGAATTCCCAGTAGACCTCCAGGGTCTGCCCCTGCGCGTCGTCGTCCGCACACGCAAGGCTGACCCGACCCGACTCCGCCTCGACCGCCTCCACCAGCCAGCGCCGCGAACGCACCTCGACAAGCCCCCCGACGTCGGGGAGGCGCTCGGGCAGGAGTCTGGCAGCATCTTGCAACGGCGTTCTCTCCGGCGGCGCAGACGCAAAAATAGCAAGGGCCGCTCCGCGGAACGGCCCTTGAGCCGACAGCACGCTGCCGGCGGGTAACTAACTACAGGAATTAGCTCCCTTCGAGACGCCTTGCAAGTCTAACGGATGAGGCACGGCTTGGGCGACCACGGGTCGCCCCTACATGAAGTTCATCGCTGGGGCATGTGTAGGGGCGACCCGCGGTCGCCCCCTGAAATTCGACTACTCGGCCAGGCTCCCAGGCCATAGTCGGTTGTGTCGAGAACCAGCCTCATTTCTTTGGCCGAGCTTGTCGAGGATTCGCAGGCGTTCCGCGTGCGTCAGCTTGTCTGCCTCGTCCCACTCGGCGATCTCTTCGTCGCTGTAGCAGTCGGTCTCGATCATGAAAGGCCTTCCGATGCCGCTTTCACTGCAGGCCACTTTATCACATTTGCTGAAGTTTCCGAGAATCGGAACCGACCCGAAGCCCGGCAAACGCAGCCTCTACCGCGCCGTCTGGCCCTCCGCGGCAAAGTGGAGTATACGGTGAAGCTACGGAGCGGGTGTGGATCGGAGGCCGCCCGGTTGACGGAACGGCGCGTCCCACACCGATGGAGGAATCAGAATGGGCTTGGCCTACGACGACCTGATCGAGCCGGTGATCGTCCGGCAGGAGTCCCGGAGCCGGTTCTACTGCATGTGCGGGCGGACACAGAACTTCCCGTTCTGCGACGGGTCGCACAAGGTGACTTCCATCACGCCCCGCGAGATCACCGTGGACGAGCCGCGTACCATGGCCATCTGCGCGTGCTGGCGGTCCAGGACCCGGCCGTATTGCGACGGCACCCACGGAAAGCTGGTGGCGAACAAGTAGCCGCCCTGTCGGAAGCAGCAGGAGGACACGCGCATGTACGAGGTGAAGAACCCCATCGACGAGGCCAAGGCCAACCCGGAAGTCCGCCACCTTTCATTGTGGCGCACGGACCTGACCTATTTCTGGACCATCAACTGCGAAGAGAACATGCAGGACGACATGCACTACCACGAGAACGACGACCACGTCTTCATGGTCCTCGAAGGGCAGTGCACGGTGCGGACGCCGGAGAACGAGTTCATCCTGAACCCCCACGACACGATCCTGCTGAAATCGGGCCAGCCCTACCAGCTCTGCAACACGGGCGAGGGACGCATGCTGCTGTTCGGCGCGGGCAACTCGCAGGTCGACGGCAAGCCGCGCACACGGGTGCCGCGGCGGCCCAGCCACACGCCGGTCAAGGAGCCGATCATCGCGTAAATTGGAGCAGGGGGCGGGTTTCAAGCCCGCCCGAACGGCGGCCGCGCGAAAGCCGGCCGCGGAATCGAAGGAGGAAGACATGTTGCGACTGCTGTCCTACGGTCCTTGACCGTACGCCCACAGGACAAGGCTTGTCCTGGCAGAGAAAGACATCCCTTACGATCTGGTGGAGTGTGATCTCAAGAACAAGTCGGAGGAGCTGGTCACGCTCAACCCGTACGGCAAGGTGCCCGTGCTGGTGGACGGGGACACGGTGATCTACGAATCCGCGGTCATCAACGAGTACCTGGACGAGAAGTTTCCCGAAGTGTCGCTGATGCCCAGGGACCTGGCGAAGCGCGCCGAGGTGCGCATCTGGATCGACTTCTGCAACACCCGGCTTCAGGCCGCCGCGGGCAACATCCGCCACGACCACGAGGTGGAGAAGAACAAGAAGCGGCTGCGGGAGCACCTGGAGACGCTGGAAGAGCGCATGGCCGGGCGGGACTACATCGTCGACGACTATTCGCTGGCGGACATCACGTACATCCCGTTCTTCACCCGCGAGGACCACTACCGGACGTCCATCACCGAGGACCTGCCCAACGTGAAGCGCTGGCGCGACACGCTGCTGGAGCGTCCGAAGGTGAAGACGACGCCGTGAGGCGGGGGCTGGAGCGAAAGGTGGCGGGGCTTCGGGCGCTGCTCGGGGAGATGGGCCACGTGGTGGTCTGTTTCTCCGGCGGCGTCGACTCCGGCTACCTGCTGGCGGAGGCCGTGAACGTTCTCGGGGACGACGCTCTGGCGCTGACCGCGGTCTCCCCCAGCCTGGCGCCCGAGGAGGGGGCGGACGCCCGGAGCCTGGCGGAAAGCATCGGCGCCCGGCACCTGCTCATTGACACTTACGAACTGGACGATCCCCGCTACGCGGCCAACCCCGTCAACCGCTGCTACTTCTGCAAGACCGAGCTTTACGGCAAGGCCATCGAGGAAGCCGCGACGCTCGGCATCGCCCACGTGCTGGACGGCTTCAACCTGGACGACCGGGGCGACCACCGACCGGGGCGCAAGGCCGCGCGCGAGCGCGGCGTGCGTTCGCCGCTGGACGAGCTGGGCTTCACCAAGGCCGACATTCGCGAGGCCGCCCGCCGCATGGGCCTCCCGGTCTGGGACAAGCCCGCCCTGGCCTGCCTCTCCAGCCGCTTCCCCTACGGCACCGCCATCACCCCGGAGAAGCTCACCCAGGTGAACCGTTGCGAGCGCGTGCTCCGGGAGCTGGGCTTCCGCGTCTACCGGGTGCGCTACCATGACGAGCTGGCGCGCATCGAGGTGGCATCGGAGGAGATGGACAGGCTGCTTCGACCAGAAATCCGCGAAGAGATCCTGCGGCGTTTCAAGGACGCCGGCTTCACCTACGTCAGCATCGACCTGCAGGGCTACCGCACCGGCTCCCTCAACGAGACCGTGAATCAGTCCACCAGACCGTAACGGCGGCAGTTCAGCGCCATATAGAGGAAGATCTACCAGTAGACCGTCATGCGCAGGGCGACGGCGTGTTCGGAGGCCCCGGCCGCGTCATCCTCGCGGCTTCCCTCCAGGTCGATCATGGTCGCGGCGCCGAGTTCGAAGCGGGTGCCCGCGCGGTAGCTCCGGGAGCCGCCCTCCGTCACACCGAAGCCGGCATAGGGGGTCAGCAGGCCACGGCGGCCGGGCGGCGCCGCCAGACCGTAGCCGACCTCCACGTCGAAACGCATCTGCGGCGGTTCGCCGCGGGCCTCGTCCGCCGCACCCGCCACCCCGCGTTGCCACAGGTCGTCGACGCCGCTCGCCGACTTGCCCCACGACGGCGATGCCTCCAGCGACAGGCCGCGCCCGAGACTGTCGGCAACCAGCCGCAGCCAGCCGCTCGCGCCCCACTCGCGCAGACCGCTCTCGTGCGCCACGAGGGCTCGGCCGCGCGCGCCTGCGGACAAGCCCAGTGCCCGATCCGTGTAGTCGAGCCCGCCGCCCAACTCCAGGCCGGCCCCGGTCTCGCCATCGCCGCCGTCCCAGCGCAGCCCGGCCTCCAGAGACGGCGTCAACGTCCTGCCCCCGGCCAAGCCGATCGCCTCCGAGCCCTCCAACGCGACGCGCGCACCGTAGGCCGACACCGTGGTCTTCGGGATCATCGCACCGTTGTCGGCGACCGCGAGCCGCCCCAGCGACACCTGGGTCTTGACGTCGAGCGTCCCCTCGCCGCCGAAGAGGGCGCCTTCCGCTTCCGCCAGCCGGGCGGTCCCGCCTGCGGCGGCCATAAGCTGCCGCAGGTCGCCCCTCTGCCGGTCCAGCACATTGTCCTCGAACTCGACCTCACCCTGGCCGTAGCCGACGGTGGCCCACAGATTCGAGCCGCCGGGAAAACGCCAGCCCGCGTAGGGATAGACGCTGGTCATCCGCACCTCCTCGGTTCCGGCAACCTCGTCGCCGTCGTCCAAGCGGTGGATGTAGTCGAACGAGCCCTCCTCCCAGGAAAGTCCCAACCCGGCCCGGAGGTTTCGCCCGATCCGCACGTCGCTCCCCACATGGGCGCCGAACAGGCCGCCGGACCACTCCACCGGACGGTCGTCAGAAAGGTGGAGGTAGTCCCCCATGGCCCACAACGCAATTCCCGAACCGCGTTTCCCGTCGGCGCCGTCCTTGCCGTCGGAGAGCGGCAACGCGAAGTCAACGCCAGCCAGCGCCTCGCGCCAGGAGAACACGCCGTCCTGGATCGCCTCGCCGTGCCGGGCCAGCAGGTGCGCGGCCGCCGCGAGAGCATCGTCCGTCCCGATCATCCCCGACACGGCTTGCGACACGACCCGCGACACCACGTTGTCGATCTTGTGCTGCACCACCGCCCGCAATATCTCGGGCAGGATGGCCTCGTTCGCCTGCGCCAGCCGCTCACGCGCCTTCGGCACGAAATTGTCCTCCTCGGTCGCCGTCAACTCCGCCACCGTCGCTTCCGCGCCCTCACCGTAGCCGCCGCCGGTCGCAGTATGGATGAAAACCGCCTCGCCCCGCTCGCCGTCGTCGTCCTCCGCCGCCGACAGCGTGACCATCTGCGGCGTGTTCCAGTCCGTCGCCGTGAACGTCAGCGTCGCCGGGGCCGCGGTCAGGTCGGTATCGTCGCCGGCGGCCCGCGCCACCGTCACCGTCACCGGGTCGTACGGCGCCACCGCCAGCGCCACCGTGTAGGAGGCCGTCTTGCCCTCCGGAACCATCACGCCCGACGCCGACAGCACGAGCGCGCGGCCGACGACGAGAAGGTCGTTTTCTTCTTCGGTCGCCGTCAACTCCGCCACCGTCGTGTCCACGCCCGCGCCGTAGCCGCCGCCGGTCGCCGTATGGACGAAGACCGCCTTACCCTCCTCCCGGTCGCCATCCTCCGCCGCCCTCAGCGTCACCGCCTGCGGCTCGTTCCAGTCCGTCGTCGTGAAGGTCAGCGTGCCCTGGACGCCCTCCGTGTTCGGGTCCGTGTCCACCGTCAGGTCCGGGTCGCCGCCCTCCTTCTTCATCACCGCCACCGTCACCGGGCCGTACGGCGCAACCGACAGCGCAACCGCGTAGGTCGATGTCCCGCCCTCCGGCACCGTCACGCCCGACGCCGACAGCACGAGCGCGCGGCCGACGACGAGAAGGTCGTTTTCTTCTTCGGTCGCCGTCAACTCCGCCACCGTCGTGTCCACGCCCGCGCCGTAGCCGCCGCCGGTCGCAGTATGGACGAAAACCGCCTTACCCTCCTCCCGGTCGCCATCCTCCGCCGCCCTCAGCGTCACCGCCTGCGGCTCGTTCCAGTCCGTCGTCGTGAAGGTCAGCGTGCCCTGGACGCCCTCCGTGTTCGGGTCCGTGTCCACCGTCAGGTCCGGGTCGCCGCCCTCCTTCTTCGCCACCGCCACCGTCACCGGGCCGTACGGCGCCTCCGACAGCGCAACCGTGTAGGTCGACGTCCCGCCCTCCGGCACCGTCACGCCCGACGCCGACAGCACGAGCGCGCGGCCGACGACGAGAAGGTCGTTTTCCTCCTCCGTCGCCGTCAACTCCGCCACCGTCGCACCCGTGCCTTCGCCGTAGCCGCCGCCGGTCGCAGTATGGACGAAAACCGCCTTACCCTCCTCCCGGTCGCCGTCCTCCGCCGCCCTCAGCGTCACCGTCTGGGGCATGCTCCAATCCGTCGTCGTGAAGGTCAGCGTGCCCTGGACGCCCTCCGTGTTCGGGTCCGTGTCCACCGTCAGGTCCGGGTCGCCGCCCTCCTTCTTCGCCACCGCCACCGTCACCGGGCCGTACGGCGCCTCCGACAGCGCAACCGTGTAGGTCGACGTCCCGCCCTCCGGCACCGTCACGCCCGACGGCGGCACCGTCACGCCCACCGTCACCAGCGACAGCACGCGGCCGACGACGAGGATGTCGTTTTCCCTCTCGGTCGCCGCCAGTTCGGCCACCGTCGCGTCCCCGCCGCCGTAGCCGTAGCCGCCGCCGGTCGCGGTATGGACGAAAACCGCCCCGCCCGCCTGCCGGTCGCCGTCCTCCGCCGCTCTCAGCGTCACCCTTTGCGCGGTGCTCCAGTTCTGCGTCGTGAAGGTCAGCATGTCCGGGCTCGCCGTCAGGTCGGGGTCGCCGTCCTCCTTCTTCGTCACCGCCACCGTCACCGTTCCAACCGGCGCTACCGCCAGCGCCACGTTGTAGGCCGCCGTCCCGCCCTCGGGCACCGTCAGGCCCGACGCCGACAGCGTCAGAGCCCGGCCGGCGACGACGTCGTTGTCCAACTCCGTAGCCGTCAACTCGGCGGTCACGCCGGTGAAGCCGCCGTCGGTGGCCGTGTGCGTGAACACGGCGCTGCCGTTGGTGAAATCGTCGTCATCCTGCGCCGCCGCCAGCGTCACCGTTTGCCCCGTGTTCCAGTTCGTCGTCGTGAAGGTGAACGATGACGTTCCCGACACGCTCAGGTCCGTGTCGCCGGAGGTCCGCGCCACCGTCACCACCACGTCGTTGTCCGGCTTGCTGGCCAGAGCCACCGTATAGGTCGTCGTCAAGCCCTCGATCACCGACAGGCTCGACGCGGACAGCGTCAACGCCCGGCCGGTGACGTCGTTGTCCGCCTCCTGGAGGTTTATCTGTTGACTCGCGGTGTACTTGGAATCGGCGGTGCTGGCGACCGCCAGGAGGATCGACCCCCGGCTGTCCGTGGTGTCGTCGGCGGGATCGTTCGCGTTCTGCGGCGCCTCTTCCTTCGCCGCCAGAGTGATGTTCTGCGGGACGTTCCAGTTCAGGAAGGTGAAGGTCATCGTGTCCTGGACGCCCGGCGTGCCGGCGTCCAGGTCAACGGTCAGGTCCGCGTGCTCCGGGGCGAGAAACGGGAAGTTGTTGGGGTTGTTCGGCCTTGTCGCCGTCACCGTCACGTCGCCGTTCGGCCGCGAGGCCAGCCGCACCGGGACGGTGACCGTCCCGCCCTCCCGCACCCAGGCCACGTCGCCGGCCCCTATGGCCCAGCTCGCCTTCCGGCCCGTCAGGCCCCGGAACGGCGCCAGCCCGATGGCATCGTCGTCGGTCACGTTGACGTCGAACGACTTGCTCGCGTCGTCGTAGCCGCCGCCGCTGGCCGTGAAGGTGAACGAATCGCTTTCGGCGGCGTTGTAGGCGTCAGCATCATCGCCCGCGGACACCTTGATCGTGTGGTGCGCCGTCGGGTCGTTCGCATTGTATGCCTTGGTCAAGGTGAACGTGTTCTGGTTGCCCGCCGCGTCCGGGTCCGTGTCCACCGCCAGGGACGGGTCGCCGCCGGTTTTCTTGTTCACCGTTATCGTAACCGTCCCGGACGGCACGGTGTTCAAGCCCATCTTGAAGCTGTCGCTGCTTCCCTCGCTCAAGAACAGGCTGTTGGCCACCCCTATAAGCTTGCGGTCATCGTCCGCCTCCGCGGCCGTCAGCGTCGCCGTCAGGTTGTTGTAGGAGCCGCCGGTGGCGGTGTGCGTGATCGTCGCCGTGCCGTCCAGGCCGTCGCCGTCGGCCGTCGCCGCCAGCCTCACCGTCTTCGGGGTGCTCCAACTCGTCGTCGTGAATTTCAGCGACGACCCCAGTTGTACGACGATGTCGTCGTCGCCGGTCACCGCCGCCGTCACCGTCACGTCGCCGCTCGGCGCGGCGTTCAGCTTCACCGTGTAGGTTACCGCCCCGCCCTCCGGCACCGTCACGCTTTTCTTCGAGAGCGTCATCCCGCGCTCGTTCTCCGCCTCGACCGCGGTCAGCTCCGCGCTCACTCCGGTGTACCCGATTGTTGCAAAACCACAGCTAAATTTGTGACTTACGGGCCGGGGGTGAGGGCAGCGAGAGCAAGACGGAATTCAGCTTCGAGATTCGGATTGGTATTCATCGACAGGATGAGCTTGCCGGCGGGGCGAATGATGCGTCCGGCACGTTGAATGAGGGTACGGCGCAGGGTTCCGATTTCGCGGAAGCACCACAGGGCGGGGCGCTTGGTTGTGGTCGAACGCTCACGCGGGTGGATTCGCATCTGGAGTTCGCGGGTGAGGTTGTGAGCGAGGATGCTGGCGAACATGTACAACTGGTTCCCGACGCGTGTTTTGACGGGCACGTAGCCCATTTGGCAGTGGGACTTCAACTCGGCGAAGATGCCCTCTTGGGATCCCCGTCCTTCGTGGAAGAGCGCCACGTTGCGTGTGCGGATTCTCTTGTTGGTGACGATGACCTTGAACTCGTACCCATGGGAGACCGGCTTGAAGAGGTCGAGTTGGATTTCCTCCTTGTCCTGGTATCGGACGGGTTTTCTGATGAAGATGAAGCGATAGCGGGTGTTCCAGGACTTGGGTTTCCAGCGGGTCTCGAAGTAGCCGAGTCCATTGGCCATGGGCCGCCATCGTTGTCTGCCTTCGATCATCCCCTTCAGTTCGGCCAAGCGCTCGAAGGGCACCGAGACGGTGAAGGTGACACCCAGGGAGTGAAGTCGATCGATGATGTCTCGGCTGAAGAAGGCGCTGTCCATGCGCACCTCGATCCTGGTCCGGGGCAGGCTCGCGCGCACGGTGCACACACAGCGCTCGATGAAGGCGCCGGCGCCCTTGGAGTCGTGGACGTTTCCCGGCCGATGGTGGACGTCGAGCACCTGGTCGGTCTGGGCGACGGTGCAAAACCACTGCTGTCCCACAAAAATACGAATGAGGGAGGACCTGAAGAGCTCGCCTGTGTTATGATGGAACAAGCGAAAACCCCATCAACAGGGAGGTTCAGGTCCATGGCATACAATCATACCGTACTGGGGCAAATACTCAAGCTGGTGCCGAGACATGAATTTGAGAGGGAGGCGCGGGAGCACCACGAGGGGCGGCGGCTGCGGAAGATGACGCGGTGGGGGCAGTTTGTGGCGATGGTTCTAGGGCAATTGGCGGGGCGGAGCAGTCTGCGGGACATCGTGGGGAACCTGGACGTGCAAGCGGACAAGCAGTATCACCTTGGGGTGAAGCGGGTGAGCCGATCGTCGTTGGCGCGGGTGAACGAAAAGCAGCCGTATACGTTATACGAGGCGGTGTTCGGCAAGTTGCTGGGCCGCTGTCGGAGTCAGGCGCCGGGACACAAGTTTCGCTTCAAGAACAAGCTGTACTCACTGGATGCGAGCACCATCGACTTGTGTCTGTCGCTGTTTCCGTGGGCAAAGTTCCGTACCACCAAGGGAGCGGTGAAGGTGCACATGGGATTGGACCACGACGGTTATTTGCCGACCTTCGTCAACATCACCGACGGCAAGACTTCCGACATCCATGGAGCGCGGGCGCTGACCTTGCCCCAGGGCAGCATCCTGGTGGCGGACCGGGGCTACGTGGACTTCAGTTGGCTCAACCACCTGTATTCACAAGGGATTTTCCTGGTTACCCGCCTCAAAAGAGGCGCCTGCTACCGCGTCTGTGAAAGCCGGCCCGTCCACCCCGAACAGGGCGTGATCTGCGATCAAACCATCGAACTCACTTCCAGCCATTCCAAGTATCCCCGCCCCCTCCGCCGCGTCGGCTACTACGACGCCGCCACCGGCCAGTTCTACGACTTCCTCACCAACCACTTCTCCCTGGCCCCCAAAACCATCGCCGACATCTACAAAGACCGCTGGCAAGTCGAACTCTTCTTCAAGTGGATCAAGCAGCACCTCAAAGTCAAAAGCTTCCTCGGAACCTCCCGCAACGCCGTCCTCACTCAGCTCTGGATCGCCCTCTGTGTCTATCTCCTCATCGCTTACATCAAGTTCCTCAATCGTATCTCCCTCTCCCTCTACCACATCCTCCGCCTCCTCCAACTCAACCTCTTCGACCGCCGCCCGCTCCTTTCCCTCCTCTACCCGCCGCCCCCGGCTCCCCCGCCACCCCAACTCCCCCTCCCGGGTACCTAAAGTTTGTGGGACAGCAGTGGTGCAAAACAGGGGATAGTAGCTGCGGGCGCCTTTCTTCTTCTTGTTGAACCCCACCGCCGTGCCCTCGGCGCGACGCCCGGTGCTCAAGACCGAGCCGTCGAAGTCCAGGGTGATAGTCGCGAACCCTTCGGCCACCAGGCGCTCGATGACCACCGTTCTCGACTCGGCGCGGACGTTGTCGACGCTGCACGCGTCGGCACTCTTCAGCGAGCGGCTCACGGTAGACACGTCCGGCAAGCGTTTCAGCCCAAGCAACCGCCGGACCAGTTCATCATCCCGGTAGTACGCCAAGTCTTGCAACCGTCGGTGTCCGATGATGAGATGCACCACCAGCAGGAGCAACACGACGTGGTGACCGTAGATGGGGTTGGCTTTCAGGTGGCGGAAGCACCGCCCCAGCCGCTCCTTGAGACCCAGGTGGGAAAAGAAGTGCTGAAAGAGGATGAGCCCCGAATACGATGTCAGTTTCTGCGGCTCGAATCGAACCTCCATGCCCAGCGTGGCTTTACCTCGAACCGCGGTTCTGCTAAGTTTCATTTCGTGGTCTCCGTTTCATCGGGTATTGGGATGATACCAACGATGATTATATCAGTTTCGGAGACCACATCCTTTAGCTCACCTCGTTTTGTTCGAAAAAATGTCGCAACAACCCCCCTCGATTTTATCTCACGGGCGGCTGTGGCTTAGCTTCACAGATGGTGAGCCTGAGCTATTTGCCGTATGACACCGGAGAGCCTTTGTAGGACGGCCTGAGCGGGCTCTTCAAGAGGGATTTTTGCAACTGACGGGTGTACTGGCCTCCGGCCGCGGCGTGCGTGAACACCGCCTCCCCGTTGACGTTGTCCGGATCGTCCGCCGCCGACAGCGTCACCGTCTGCGCCGTGCTCCAGTTCGTCGTCGTGAAGGTCAACGTGTTCTGGTCTCCGTCCGTGCCGGAGTCCGTGTCCGCCGTCAGGTGCGTATCGCCGCCGGCCTTCCTCCCCACCGTCACCGTCACCGTGGCGGTGGGCAGGCCCTTCAACTTCACCGTATAGGTCGCCGTGCCGCCCTCCGGCACGGTCGCGCGCGTCTTCGAGAGCACCAGCCCGACCTCGTCGTCCGCCTCCGTGGCCGTAAGCTCCTTGCTCAAGCCGCCATAGTCGGCGCCGCTCGACGTGTGCACGAACGCCGCGGTTCCGTGGAGGGCGTCCGCGTCCTGGGCCGCCTGCAGGATCACGTCCTGCGGCGTGTCCCAGTTCTGGTTCGTGAAGCTCAGCAGCGCCCCGGTCTTCACCGTCAGGTCCGTGTCGCCGCCGGACTTCCGCGCCACCGTCACCTGCACGTTGCCGCCGGTCGGCCGGGTCCCCAGCTTCACCGTGTAGGCCGTCTGCCCGCCCTCCGGCACCTTCACGCTCGATTTCGAGAGCACCATGCCCAGGGTGTCGTCGTCGTTTTCCGTCGCCGTCAGGTCCGCGGTCACGCCGTTGTAGCCGCCCCCGCTGGCCGCGTGCCGGAACACTGCGGTGCCGCGCGCATGGTCGGGGTCCTGCGCCGCCTGCAGGGTCACGGTCTGCGGGATGTTCCAGTCCGTCGTGCTGAAGGTCAGCGACGACCCGGTCTTTACCGAAAGACTGCCGTCGCCGGAGACCCGCGTCACCGTCACCGTCACGTCCGCGGACGGCTGCTGCGAGAGCTTCACCGTGTAGTCCTTGGTCCCGCCCTCCAGCACCTCCGCGGTCGCCGGCGCCACCAGTCCGGCGGTGTCGTTGTCCCCTTCGGTGGCGGTGAGGGTCGCGGTCGTGCCGTTGTACTCGCCGGTGCTGGAGGCCGTGTGGGTGATCGTGGCGCTGCTGTTCTGGAGGTCGGGGTCCTCGGCAGCCGCCAGCGTCACCGTCTGCGCTGTGTCCCAGGTCGCCGTCGTGAAGGTCAGCGACGACCCGCCGGACACGGTGATGTTGGTGTCTCCGGAGCTCCGCGCCACCGCCACGGTCACTCCCGCGTCCGGGGCCACGCCCAGCTTCACGGTATAGGTCGCCGTGCCGCCCTCCGCCACCGTCACGCCGGTCTCGGAGAGCACGATACGGATGCCGCTTACCGGACTGGCAGAGCCGGCCGCGGACCAAGCGCCGATGCCCAGGGCGTTCGCCGCCCGCACCTGCACTTGGTAGGACACGGCGTTGGTCAGGCCGGTGATGGTGGCGGTGCGGCCGGTTCCGGTATGGGACCAGTTCGTCCAGGCGCCCGAGGTTCCGGCCCGGTAGCGCAGGTCGTAGTCGGTGACGCTCCCGCCGATGCTGTGGGACGGCGCCTGCCACGACACGTCCAGCTTCTTGTGGCCGCCCGTCAGCGCCGGCGCCGCCGACGCTGACGGCGCGCACGGCTTCATGTTGTCGCGGCTGAGGTTCGAGTTCAGGGTCAGCAGCGTCACCGACTGGGGGATGTCGGGGAGGCACAGCAGGGCGTTGCCGCGCAGATACAGTATCTTCAAACTCGACTGGTCGCCGAACACGGCCTGCGGCAGCTTCGTCAGGGAATTGTCGTTCAACCGCAACTGGACCAGTTTCGACAGGCCGGCGAAGGCGTCGACCGTGAGCGAGGCCAGCTCGTTGCCGCCCAGGTCCAGCCAGCCCAGCTTGGGGTTCTTGTCGAACACATCCGCCGGCAGCGACGCGATGTCGTTGCCGTTGAGGTTCAGCATCCACAAATCCGGCAGCTTGTCGAACACGCCCGACGGCAACGACGTGAGATCGTTGTTTTGCAGCTCCAGGCGGCGCATTTTCGTCAGCTTGTCGAACACGCCCGACGGCAGCGACGTGAGATCGTTGCCGCTCAGGTCCAGGGCGACGGACGGACTCACCGACCCGGCCGCTGCCAGCTTCAGACCGTCGAACACGCCTTTCGTCAGCGTCGTCAGCTTGTTGCCGCTCAGGTTCAGGACCGACTCGAGCCACAGGCCCCTGAACGCGCCGGCCGGCAGCGAGGACAGCTTGTTGTTTTCCAGGCGCAATCGGCGCACTTTCGACAGCTTGCTGAACACGCCGGCCGGCAGGGTCGTCAACTCGTTGTCCCAAAGATGCACCTCCAGCAGGCTCGATTGCGATGCGAAGACGTCCGACCGAAGGGAGGCGATCTTATTGCCGTTGAGGCTCAAAATGTTCAATCCGCCGAAGTCGTCGAACACGCCGGCGGGCAGGGCCGTCAGTTGGTTGCCGTCCAGACTCAGGGAGCGGACACGGGCGAGCCCCTTGAACACGTCGGCCGGCAGCGTCGTCAGGGAGTTATTGCTGAGCGAAACGCCGCCGAGGTTCCCCAGCCCGTCGAAATCGCCCGCCTTCAGGGAGGTGAGGCTTTTGCTGCCCAGGTTGAGTCCGCCGCTGAGCTCGTAGAGTTCCTTGCCCGTGACCTCGCCACAGGTCAGGTCTTTGCCCTTCTGCGACTTGTAGAGGGCGATGATGGCGGTCTGCACCGCCGCGGTGCGGCTGCAAATGCCTTTCGCGAACGTCGCCGACCTGATGTGCGACGGGTCGCCGTTGCCGCTTTCGTTGACGACCCGGATCTGGAAGGAATACTGGTCGGCCTCCAGCGACAGCCTGAAGGTGTACCAGTCGCTCTTCGGTATTTCGGTCCACTCCCCGAAAGCGCCCGTCCCCTTCCTCTGGCGATATTGCCACTTGTCGATGGTGCTGTCGTTCGGGTCCGTGCTGCTCCACCCGAACTGCACCCCCGGGGTATCGACGAAAAGCGTCAGCACGAAAAAGCCCGGCTTCGCCGGCGCCATCGTCGCCGTCTTCTCGTCCGAGGCGGCGCCGTCGCCGCCGCTGTTGCCAGCCCGGATCTGGAAGGTGTATTGCTTGCTGTTGGCCAGCCCGGTCACCGTGTACGAGGTCGTCGTGGCCGAGCCGCCGGGCACGTCGGTCCAGCTTCCGTAAGCGCCCGTCTCCTTGTACCGGTACTGCCACCTGAGAATCGTGGAGTCGGAGGGGTCGGTCCACGCCAGGGCGACTTGGTGGCTCCCGCCCGTGGCCGTAAAACCCGTGGGCTTGGCCGGGGCGTTCTGGGCATGGGCGGGAGAGGCGAGGAAGAGCGCCGCGGCCAGCAGGAGCAGGACTACGCCCGCCACGGTCATTGCCCGTGATGCCGGTGGGTCACGGCGATCCGTTGCGTATTCCCACTGCATGCTGGACAGTCCGTACCCGTTGGTGCGCATCCATTGTTGCTCACTTGCCAGAACTCAAAATATATCCGTTTCGTGTATATTTCATGTTTAATTAGTGGTCAACAAGAAATTAAGCCTGAAGGAGGGGCCGGGAGCTAACGAGAAGGTGTCCCTTGAAGTCCGCAGATCAGGGAGAACTGTTGACACTACAAGGTCCTTGTTGCTACGCGTAGCCAAGGCCCTTGTTGCTACGCGTAGCCGGTCGAATCGGGTGCAAACCCGAAAACGGACAAGGAGGTAGCACTATGCTTCGCAGAATCGTGCTGCTGGCGGCGCTGTTGGCGCTCACGCTGGCCTACGCGCCGGCGGGCGCCGAAGACTTCTACAAGGACAAGACGTTGCGGATGCTGGTGGGATTCTCACCGGGCGGCGGCTATGACACCTACACCCGCTACATCGCCCGCTACATCAGCAAGTACATTCCGGGAAAACCGACTCCGGTGGTTCAGAACATGCCCGGGGCGGGGAGCCTGATCACGGCCAACCACATCTACAAGCGGGCCAAGGCGGACGGCAAGACCCTGGGGGTATGGAGCCCGGCGCTGATCTTCGCCAAGGCCATGGGCGACAAGAAGGTGCGGATCGAGCCGGCGGAGTTCGAGTACATCGGCACCCCAACGTCGGACTCGGTGGCCTGCGGCCTCATGGCGGCCTCCGGGCTCAAGTCGCTGGACGACGTCATCAAGTCGGGCAAGGTGGTGACCATGGGCGGCACCCGCGCACCCGGCAACACCACCGATCCGTTCCTGTTCCTCAACAAGGAACTGGGGACCAGGTTCAAGAGCATCCCGGGTTACGGCGGCACGGCGACGATACGGCTGGCCATGGAGTCGGGCGAGATCGACGGCGCCTGCTGGACCTGGGAGTCCATGAGGGTCACGGCCCGAGGCATGCTCGACGCCCCTCCGGACAAGCGGCTCATCCCCTTCATCATCACCAAGCGGCACCCCGACCCCGAGGTGAAGGACATCCCACTCTTCTCGGACGTCCTCAAGGGCGAGAACCTCGCGGCCTTCAACGCCTGGAACGGGCAGAACAAGATCACGCGGGTCTACACGCTGCCGCCGGGCACGCCCAAGGACCGCGTCGCCATCCTGCGGAAGGCCTACAAGGCGGTGATGGAGGATGCGGATTTCCTGGCCGAAGCGAAGAAGGCCAAGCTCAACATCGACTACGTATCGCCCAAGGACATCGCGGATGCGTTGCACTCCATCAACAACATGCCGCCGAAGATCAAGGAGTATCTCCAGGTCCTGACCGGCTTCAAGAAGGCGAAGTAGGCGCCATCCCCTTCTTCGTCAGCTCCGCGACGGCGTCCGGCGTCTTCCTCAAGTCCCCAAGTCCCATGCCGTTGAGCACGTTGGGGGCCTTGGAGAACTGGACGTCGTCGTAGGGCACCACCTCGATGCGGTTGCCCCACGGGTCGCGGAAGTTGAGCCGCTGGTCCAGGGGCTTGACGCCCAGCCGGTCCAGGGCCTCCCGCACCGGCGTCCGGTCGTCCACCACGAAGCCGAAGTGGCGCTTGCCGTCGGCCTCCTGGGTCTTGCCGAGGCTCAACTGGATGAACTGGTCGCCGAGGTCGATGAAGGCGTTGTGGTCGCTCCGGCCGCGCAGGGTGAAGTCGAAGATGGCGCCGTAGAACTCAAGGGCCCGGCCCAGATCTCCCACCTCCAGCACCACGTGGTTGATGCCCATGGCGCGGGCCTTTTTGGATGCGTTCTCGCTCATGGCCGCTCCTTTCCGGTTTGATGGCCCAACCGCGCTCACATCTGCGCGGTGACGCCGTTGCGCGCGCACTCGTCTTCGTACATCTGCCGCAGGACCTTGTCCTCGTCCTCGAACTCGATCTGCTCCACCCCGCGCTCCTCGCCCTGCACCGCGGTGGAGGCATGGAGCGCCACGAACCGGCAGGGCTCGGCGCCGGTGTTGTAGTGCTGGTGCCAGCTTCCCGCCGGCGGCGAGATGACCGTGCCCTCCTGCCAGTCGAAGCGCTCCGGCTTCTCGCCCTCCTGCCACATGAGCGAGTAGCCGGTGGAGTCGAGCATGTAGATGTGGGCGCCGGGGCCGTGGCGGTGCGCCTTCTTGTAGGTCCCCACCGGGAACTGCGAGACGTGGGCCAGCATGGTGCTGCCGGCCATGTGGATGTACATGTTGCGGTTGCCCTTGCCGCGCTTCTCCCGGGGCACCAGCTTGATGTCGCGGATGTTGCTGATGAAGTTGTTCTCCAGGATGCCGCCGTAATAATCGGTGTTGTACTTCCCCTCGCGGCTGAAGAAATCCTCCTGGGCGGGGTCGAAACGGTCCCGGAAGACGTGGTCGGTGTTGAAGATGAAGTCGGCGTCCCGGTACAGCTCGAACACCACCGGCGCGCTGGTCAGCGCGAAATAGCGGGCGCGGTCGGTGCCGCTGGCGTTGAAGTGCTGGTGCCAGGCGTTGAGCGGGATGGCGAAAAGGCTGCCGGCTTCCCACTCGAAGGTCCGCTTCCGGGCCTCGTCGTACCACACCGTGGTGGCGCCCCGGCCCTCGGCGATGAGCACGATCTCCTCGAAGAGATGCCGCTGGGGGACAAGGCTCGCGCCCGCGGCGATCTCGCACACGTAGCCGTCGGCCACGTTCTGGTCCGAGAACGACAGGTAGGCGCCCTTGCCGCCCCGGCGCGGCCAGTCCCCCAGCGCCAGCGTGCGCACGTCCTGGACGTGGGAGCCGCTCACCACCGGCAGTCCCTCCGATTCGATCCAGCGGTCGTAGGCCCCGAACCGGTCGCTCATGAACTGCACGTAGGGATGGACCTTGAACTCCATGACTGCCTTGGTGGCCATGGCGGACTCCTTTCGGAAAGCGGATGGGGACAGGCTATCGACTTTGCGGGAAGAATGCGAGTCGTGGTCAACGTCCTGATTTCTGGTAAGGTGGGCGCATGGAAACCACCCCGAAACCGCCGGCCGCCAACGTTGTCACGCACGAGTTGGAGCACCACGGCCACGTACGCAGGGACGACTATTACTGGCTTCGGGAACGGGACAATCCCGACACGGTGGCCTACCTGGAGGCCGAGAACGAGCACACCAAGGCGGCCATGGCCCACGTCCAGCCGCTGGAAGAGGCGCTGTTCGAGGAGATCAAGGGGCGCATCAAGCAGACGGACATGTCGGTACCCTACCGGCGGGACGACTACTACTATTACACCCGCTACGAGGAGGGCCGGGAGTATCCCCTCTACGCCCGCAAGCGCGATTCTCTGGAGAACCCGGAAGAGCTGATGCTCGACGTGAACGTCCTGGCCGAGGGGCACGAGTTCTTCGCGGTGGGGAGGCTCGCGGTGAGCTTTGGGCAGGACCTGCTGGCGTACACGGAGGACGCGCAGGGACGGCGCATCTACACCATCCGTTTCAAGGACCTCGCCACCGGCGAGACCCTGCCCGACGTCATCCCCGAGGTGACCAGCAACATCACCTGGGCCAACGACAACCGCACCCTTTTCTACGCCAAGCAGGACCCCGAGACCCTGCGGTCATACCGCATCTACCGCCACGTGCTGGGAACCGATCCCGCGGAGGACGTGCTCGTCTACGAGGAGGCCGACGACACCTTCTCGGCCCACGTGTTCAAGACCAAGTCCAAGCGATACCTCATGATCGTCTCCTCCCAGACCCTCAGCAACGAGTACCGCTATCTCGACGCCGGCGACCCCACGGGAGCGTTCACGGTCTTCCTGCCGCGGGAACGGGGGCACGAACACGCCGTGGACCACTTCGAGGACCGTTTCTTCATCCACACCAACCACGAGGCCCGGAACTTCCGCCTCGTGTCGACCTCCCTGGACCGCACCGGCAAGGAGCACTGGCAGGAGGTCATCCCGCACCGTCCCGACGTGCTGCTGGAGGGCTTCGAGGTGTTCCGCGACCACCTGGTGCTGGAAGAGCGGCGGGACGGGCTGGTGCAACTCCGGGTGATGCCTTGGGACGGCTCGCAGGAACACTACCTGGAGTTCGGCGAGCCCGCCTACCTGGCCGGAACCAACGTCAACCTGGAGTTCGACACCACGGTGCTGCGCTACGGCTACACCTCCATGACCACGCCCAGCTCCATCTACGACTACGACATGGTGACCCGGGAGAAGACCCTGCTCAAGCAGGAGGAGGTGCTGGGCGGGTTCGACTCCGCGGACTACCGCACCGAACGGCTGCACGCCACCGCCGCGGACGGCGTCCGTATCCCCATCTCGCTGGTGTACCGCGAGGGAATGGAACGGGACGGCCGAAGCCCGCTGCTGCTCTACGGCTACGGCTCCTACGGCCACAGCCTCGACGCCGCCTTCGGCTCCGCCCGCCTGAGCCTGCTGGACCGGGGCTTCACGTTCGCCATTGCACACGTCCGGGGCGGCGAGGAGATGGGGCGGGCGTGGTACGAGGACGGCAGGCTGCTCAACAAGAAGAACACCTTCACCGACTTCATCGCCTGCGCCGAGCACCTGGTCGAGCAAGGCTACACCTCGCCGAAGCGGCTGTTCGCCATGGGGGGCAGCGCCGGGGGGCTTTTGATGGGCGCGGTGGTGAACCTGCGGCCGGACCTGTTCGAGGGGGTGGTGGCGCAGGTCCCGTTCGTGGACATCGTCACCACCATGCTCGACCCGGACATCCCCCTCACCACCGGCGAGTACGACGAGTGGGGCAACCCCAACGACCGGGAATATTATGACTACATGCTGTCGTACTCGCCCTACGACAACGTCGAGGCGAAGGACTACCCGCACATGCTGGTGACCACCGGCCTGCACGACTCCCAGGTGCAGTACTGGGAGCCGGCCAAGTGGGTGGCGAAGCTGCGCGCCGTCAAGACGGACCGGAACCGGCTGCTGTTGAAAACGAATATGGAGGCGGGGCACGGCGGCGCGTCCGGGCGCTTCAAGCGCTACCGCGAGATCGCCCTGGAGTACGCCTTCCTGCTGGATCTGGCGGGGATCCGGGAGTAACCGTCCGCGCGAGCGCGCTGGCGGAGCATTCCTGGCGCGGGCGGGTTTGAAACCCGCCCCTACTTGTCCTCGTCGTCCTCGTCCATCGACATGGCCTTCAGGTGCTTGTCGATGGTGGTGTAGCCCTTCCACTGGTCCACCAGCCAGTAGCGGATGCCGAACTCGAACCGCAACTCGCGGGTCTCGCCGTCGCTGGGGTTGAAATGCTGGTGGTGCATCATGCCCGGGGGGACGTGGACCGCGTCGCCTTGCTCCCAGGTGTACTGCTTGCCGCCGATCTCCGAGTAGCCCGCGCCCTGCAGCGCGTACAGGTAGGCCTCCGGGTGGGCGTGGCTGTGGCTCTTGGAGCGCGGCAGCTCGACGAAGATGGAGCTGATGGCCGCGGCCGTGGCCTTGAAGCCGTTGCGGTTGCCGCTGCGGCCCATGAGGAAGTAGGTGGCGCCGTGCTTGGACTCGGCCGACAGCTCGTGCTGGTCCTGGTGCATGGAGATGCGCCGGCCGTCCTCCGGCCAGTCCTGGGATTCCTCCGGGCCGATGGCGGCCAGCGCCGCCGGGTCGTTGGCGCCGCAGTCCTCGAGCTGTTCCATGCGGCCCATGTACACCGAAGCCTCCAGGTGCCAGGCCAGCCCTGAGATGTAGCCCACCGGGACGTCGCCGGTGTTGAACAACTGGTGCTCGGACCGGTAGGGCACGTGCAGGACGGTGCCCGGACCGAAGTCGTAGCGCTTGCCGTCCAGCACCATGAAGCCGGTGCCGCTCTCCACGTAGATGGCCTCCTCGCCGTGGCTGTGGCGCCCGGTGTGCCACCCCACGGGAATCTCGGCCCGCATCATCATGCTGCCGCCGGTGGGAAAGCCCAGTTCGGGCGCGATCATCAGCGCCGCGCTGGCGTCCTGGCGCGTCTTGACCCAATCCAGCTCCTTGTGGCGCGCCACCCGCGGCGCGTTCTCCACGAACTCCTCGTTCCGTTGGGTCGTATCCAGCCATTCACTGTAAAAGTCGCTCATCGGTTCCTCCGCTGGGCCGCCCGGCGCGCACGGCCGGCGTCCCTCCTCGTTTTTCGGTGCTTCTTAGACGAATTCCAACGCGACCACAAGAACGCGGGAGCGCTGGTTGACATCGCCACCGACATCCCCTAACCCTAACCGTACTGGAACGGTTGGTGCATCGTGGAGCATACATCTTCTTCGTCAGTTGACGACAGCGATTTGACTGGCGCAGGGAGACACGAGTGGGAATTCGCGTATCGTGAAGCGCTAAAGCCCTACATGCTCAAAAGGGCCCTGTTCGCGGTCGGCATTTTCCTGGGCTTGTCCGCCGCCGCCGGTCTCTTGGGCACGAGCGACCTCACGTGGGCCGAGCGCCTTGCCTTCTCCATCCTGTGCTCGGTCTTGTGTGCTCCCCTGTGCTACGCCGAATACGTCGTCACCCTCTACCTCACGCGTTTCCAAACACCGGGTTTCATCGCGCTGGCGGTAGCCGCGACCGCGCTGGTGGCGGCGATGCCATCCACCGCCGTCGTCTACGGTGTCGACGCGCTGTTCCGCCCGGATGTCCCCGCCCGGGGTTTCTCTGCGGTTTATTCATTGATCACGCTGTTGCTGCTGTTGTGCGGCGCCGTTGCCCATTACCTGATGGATCAACGCCTCAACAACAGGTCCGCCGATGGTCCGGGCACGGTTGCGGAACCGGCTTCACCGGAAGTCGCCGAACCTGGCGCGACGGTCCCGGCGACGGACCGCGGGGAACCCGCTGAAGTGCCATCCAGGTTCCTGGACCGCCTGCCCCTCGAAGTCGGCCGGGACGTCATCTATCTCAAGATGAGCGACCACTACGTGGAAGTCGTCACCACGGTGGGTCGCTGCAACGTTCTGCTGCGCTTCGCCGACGCCGTCGCCGAGTTGGGCGACTCGGGCGTTCGCGTACATCGCTCCTACTGGGTCGCCTACCCGCACGTCGAAGGTTGGGCAAGACGCGACCATCGCACTGTGCTGCGGCTCTCCGGAGGACACGTGGTTCCGGTAAGCCGCACCCACCTGGACGGCGCGCGCGCCGCACTGGCCCGTCACGGAGTCCGCACCGAACCGGCGCGCGGCACACGATCGAGGCGCGCTTGACAGCCGTCGCGGGCGATGTCTATAAATGAGGCTCGCTCGTTCATGAAATCCCACGGAAATGGCGCCTGAACCGGCGTCAATTCAAGCACTTGGAGCAGGTGAGCCGAACCGCGCGGATGGCGCGGGGCGGCAACCTTTTTTCGTGTCAACGACCACAAGAAACCGCAAGGAGGTTTGAGAATGGCGACAAACTTGAAGTTCGGACTGCTGCTGCCCCATTTCGGGGACCAGGGATCGGCGGAGAAGTGCATCGAGGGATCGAAGCTGGCCGAGTCGCTGGGTTTCGATTCCGTCTGGGTGCGCGACCACCTGGTCTTCGAGCCCCACGGCATGGAGGGCACGGACAACACCCATATCGAATGCGTCGCCATCCTGTCGGCGATCTCGTCGGTGTGCAAGAAGCTGATCCTGGGGACCGGTACGATGATCTCCCACCGGCACCCGATCCACCTCGCCCAGTGCATGGCGGCCCTGAGCGTCCTGGCCGACGGCAAGGTGATCATGGGCATCGGCGCGGGCACGTTCCAGCACGAGTTCGCCGCGGCGGGGCTCAAGAACACCCGCGAGGACCGCTTCAACATGGCCAAGGTCAACTCCAACCTCGTACGGCGGCTCTGGGCCGGCGAGAAGGTGAACTACGAGGACGAGTACTACTCTTTCGAGGACGTCGAGCTGAAGCCCACGCCGCTGGCGCCCATCCCCATCTGGTACGGCGGCGGCACCCCGGCTTCGTGCCGGCGCGCGGTGGACTACTGCGACGGCTGGATGCCCGGGCGCATCCCGCTGGCCACGTTCCACAAGTGCATCAAGTACCTGCACGACCTTTGCGACAAGGCCGGCAAGCCCATGGTCACCACCGGCGCCATCCCCATCACCAGCATCGCCAAGGACAAGGACACCGCGGTGAGCAAGGTCAACGCGCCCGGACTCATCAACGAGGGCAACAAGAAGCCCACCTGGGTGAAACCCGCGTCCGGCACCTTCTCCGAGCTGAAGGACATCGAGGGACTGCTGCTGGCCGGCACGCCCGAGGACATCGTCCGCGACACGCAGCGCTACGAGGAGGGCGGCCTCAACCACATCGTCTACGACCTCCGGTTCCGTTACGAGGACTGGTACGAGCAGATCGAGCTGCTGGGCAAGGAAGTCCTGCCGGCGGTGCGCGCCTAGGCGCTCTTTGGGAGAGCCACATGCGAACAGAGGACGTCACTTTCTACAGCGAGGGCTACAAGGTGCACGGTACCGTGTACCTGCCGGACGGAGACGAGGGGAAGCCCTGGCCGGGCATCGTCCAGGGCCCGGGCTTTCTGGGCCTCAAGGACGCCAAGCACTACATCCTGATGTTCGAGCGTTTGTGCGAGGCGGGCTACGCCTGCCTGTGCTTCGACTACCGCGGCTGGGGCCAGAGCGAAGGCCCGCAAAAGGGCTGGGTCATGCCCACCTGGCAGGCGGAGGACATCCGCAACGCCATCACCTACATGGAGACCCGCGACGACGTGGACTCCGACCGCATCGCCACCTACGGCTCCGGCGGCACCGGCGGCGGCAACGCCGTGCTGGTGGGCGGCACCGACGAGCGGGTGAAGGCCGTGGTGTGCTACCTGGGCGTCTGCAACGGCCGCGACTGGCTCCACTCCATGCGCCGGGAGTACGAGTGGATCGACTACCTCAAGCGCATCGAGGAAGACCGCCGGGTGCGGGTGCTGAACGGCTCCGGCGAGCTGGTGGCGGCGCGCGAGGAGATCATGGTTCAGACGCCGGAGCGCGTGACCACCAACATCAAGAAGGAAGTGGCGTCCAAGATCCCCAACCAGATGCCGCTGCAGTGCGCCGACGCCATCCTGGACTACGCCCCGGAAGACGTCGTGCACAAGATCTCGCCGCGGGGCGTGCTGTTCATCGCGGTGGAGTACGACGCCACCACGCCCGAGGAGCACTCGGTCCGCATGTACGAGAAGGCGGGAGAGCCCAAGAAGCTGGTCATGCTGAAGAAGACCACCCACTACGGGGTCTACAACGACTACTTCGACCAGATCGCCGGCGAGGTGGTGGACTGGTACAACCGCCACCTGAAATACGACCGCATCGGCATCACCGAACCGTAGAACAAAGATGGGAGTTGGGTGGGGGTCAGGCACCGGGATGAAGAAGGGCGGACCCAACATCATCCCGGTGCCTGACCCCCACCCAACTCGAAGGACCGGTACCGTTTGAAACCAGAGGGCGAGGAGTATTGATCATGGGGAAGTTCGAATTCGGCATCCGGGTGCCCAACTCGGGGCCGCTCTCCAGCAAGGAGAACATCGTCAAGGCGGCGCAGAACTCGGAGGAGTTGGGCTTCGATACCATCTGGCTCCACGACCACGTGGTGTGGAGTTCGGAGATGCACCGGCACCACATCTCGTCGGGCGCCGCCGAAGCCCTGGACGACGCCCAGGAGGCCAACTTCTTCGAGTGCATGACCACCATGTCCTACCTGGCGGCCAAGACGAAGAACATCCAGATCGGCGTGGCCTGCCTGGTGATGCCGCTGCGCAACCCCATCTACGCGGCCAAGCAGTGCGCCACCCTGGACCATCTGTGCGACGGGCGGCTGCTGGTGGGCGTGGGCCTGGGTTCCAAGGCTACCCGCGACTCCAGCGAGTTCGACGTGTTCGAGGTGCCCATCAAGGGCC
Source organism: Binatia bacterium (assembly GCA_963666515.2). Lineage (GTDB taxonomy): Bacteria > Desulfobacterota > Binatia > UBA9968 > JAJDTQ01 > JAJDTQ01. The sequence continues at coordinate 384,442 of OY762897.2, read as the reverse complement.
GGGGCAACCGCACCGACGAGTACATTGAGGCCATGAAGGCCATCTGGACCCAGCCCATGGCCTCCTACGAGGGCAAGTACCTCAAGTTCGACAACGCCGAGATCCACCCCAAGCCGGTGCAGAAGCCGCATCCGCCGGTGTGGGTGGGCGGCTGGATGGACCAGGCCGCGGTGCGCGCCGGGCGCTACGGCGAGGGCTGGATCCCCGGGTGGCTGTCGCCCAAGGAGATGGCGCGGGGCTGCGAACTCCTGAGAAATGCGGCTGAAGAGGCGGGACGGGACCCCGCCGGCATCAAGATCGCGGTCGAGAAGCTGGCCGCCATCGCCCGCACCCGGGACGAGGCCATGACCCTGGCGCTGCCCACCATCCGCGAAAGCTCCCACACCTACGAGCGCGACGTGGACAACATCCAGTTCGCCCTGGACCGCCACATCATCGGCTCGGTGGACGACGTCCGCCGGCGCATCGACGAGTTCATCGAGGCCGGCGTGGAGCACTTCGAACTGAAGCTCATCTACCCGGACATGGACACCATGTACAAGGAGATGCTGCTCTGGTCCGAGGAGATCATACCGCATTATGTCTAGCGACAGACCAGCTCCCGTGGAGCTGCGCTTCGAGCTCAACGGCAAGGACGTGGCCGTGGAGTGCGAGCCGCAGCAGACCCTGTCGGAGGTGCTCCGGGGCCGCCTGAACCTGACCGGCGCCAAGATCTCGTGCGAGGTGCAGGTGTGCGGCGCGTGCACGGTGCTGGTGGACGGCCTGCCGGTCAGTTCCTGCACCTATCTGGCCTACGAGGCTCAGGGGCACCGCGTCACCACCATCGAGGGGCTCGAGAGCCCCGACCGCACGCTGCATCCCATCCAGCAGTGCTTCATCGACGAGTTCGCGTTCCAGTGCGGTTTCTGCACGCCGGGCATGATCCTGTCCGCCAAGGCGCTGCTCGACGACAACCCCGACCCCAGCGACGACGAGATCATCCACCACATGGACGGCAACCTCTGCCGCTGCACCGGATACGTGCCGATCCTGAAGGCCATCCGCAAGGCGGCAACGGTGATGAAGGAGGCGCGCGGATGAGCGACGACAGGAGCCGCGACTTCGAGGTGGTCAACCGCTCGGTGCCGCGCCGCGACGGCCGCGCCAAGGTGTCCGGCCGGGCGCTCTACGTGAGCGACGTCAAGCTCCCGGGCATGGCCTACGCCAAGGTGCTGCGGAGCCCCTACGCCCACGCCCGCATCGTCTCCATGGACACGTCGAAGGCCGAGGCCCACCCCGGCGTCTACAACGTGCTGCGGGGCGACGACCTGGAGGGGCTGAATCCCTACTTCGGCCACGCCGTCAAGGACCACCCGCTGGTGGCCATCGACAAGGTGCGCTACGCCGGCGAGCCCGTGGCCGCGGTCATCGCCGAGGACGAGCTTACTGCCTACGAGGCGCTGGAGTTCATCCACGTCGAGTACGAGGAGTTGTCGGCGGTGATGGAGCCCCAGGAGGCGCTGGACCCGTCCGCGCCGCTGCTGCACCAGCGCGAGTTCGAGGCCGGCGCCCTGCGCGGCTTCGAGGGCGAGGTCACCGCGGGCCGCGGCACCAACCTGTGCCAGGAGCACCACGTCAAGTGGGGCGACGTGGACGAGGCGTTCGCCAAGGCCGCCGCGGTGGTGGAGGGCGAGTACTACTTCCCCATGGCCTACGCCTACGCCATGGAGCCCTACGTGGCCATCGCCGAGGTGGGCGACCAGGGCGTCACCATCTACTCGTCGGCCCAGCACCCGTTCATGGTGCGCCACGACCTCAAGACCATCTTCGACATGCCGGTGAGCCAGATCCGCCTGATCGTGCCGTTCGTGGGCGGCGGCTACGGCAGCAAGTCCTACACCAAGATCGAGCCGCTGGTGTCGGCGTGCGCGTGGAAAGCGCGGCGCCCGGTGAAGCTGCAGCTCAGCGTGGAAGAGGCCATGCTCACCACCCGCGGCGACGACGCCCTCACCTGGATGCGCACCGCGGTGGACGCCGACGGCAAGATCATCGCGCGCCAAGCGAAGATCTACATGAACACCGGCGCCTACGCGGAGAACAGCCCGCTGGTGTGCGAGAAGTCGTCCAACCGCTGCGTCGGCCCCTACGCCATCCCCAACGTGCAGATCGACAACCAGATGGTCTACACCAACACCGTGCCGGCCAGCTCCTTCCGGGGCTTCGGCTGCGCCCAAGTGACCATGGCCGGCGAGTCCCAGATCGACGAGCTGGCGGCCAAGATCGGCATGGATCCGTACGAGTTCCGCGTGCACAACGCGGCGAAGCCGAAGCAGGAGTTCTTCCCCGGCATGCGTCCGTTCGACGGCACCCTCACGGAAGACCTCAAGATCGTCGCCGACAACCTCGGCTGGAAGGACCCGCTGCCCAGCGGCCACGGCCGCAGCATCGGCTGCTCCGCCAGCGACGCCGGCGCCTATCCTCTCACCTCCACTGCCGTGCGCGTGCACGCCGACGGCTCGGCCTCGCTGATGGTCGGCAGCACCGAGCTGGGCCAGGGCAGCCACACGGTGCTGCCGCAGATCGTCGCCGAGGAGCTCGGTGTCCCCTTCGACCTGGTCCGGGTGGTTTCCTCGGACACCGCCATCACCCCCTACGACCGTTCCACCGGCGCCAGCCGCACCACCACCCTCATGGGGCGGGCGGTACAGGAGGCCAGTCGGGAGGCCATGGAGCAGATGGTGCGCATGGCCGCGGACGTGCTGGGGGTGCAGGAATCCGAGATTCAAACGGTCCGCGGCGGCATCACCTGCGGCGAGGCGCGTCTCACCTGGTCCGAGGTGCTCACGCGCTACTACCGCCTGCCCGACGGCGAGGTCATCGGCCGCGCCTACATCCGCAAGGACGGCGACTTCGCCCAATTGCCGGTCTTCTGGGAGGCCGCCTCCACCGGCATCGAGGTGTCTGTGGACGAGGAGACCGGCAAGGTCACCATGGAGAAGCTCGGCACCGCCGGCGACGTGGGGCTGGCCATCAACCCGGCCCTGGCCGAGGGCCAGGACATCGGCGCCGCCACCACCGGCATGGGCATCGGCATGTTCGAGGAGCTGGAGTTCGACCGCAACCAACTCCTCAACGGCAACCTGCTGGAGTACCGCCTGCCGCGCTTCTCCGACATGCCGCGCACGGTGAAACTGGAGCTGGTGCAGAACCGCGACGGAGTGGGCCCCTACGGCGCCAAGGGCGGCGGCGAGGCCTCTCTGAACTCGCTGCCCGCCAACATCGCCAATGCGGTCTACGCCGCCACCGGCGCGCGCATCCGCCGGGCGCCGCTCACGCCGGAAAAGGTCTGGCGCGCCATCCGTGAAGCGCGCGCCGCCCGGGGAGAGAACAAGTCATGATGCCGTTGCGACGTTTCGCCATCCACCGGCCGGCCGATCTCGGCGAGGCTGCGGAGATGCTCGACCACTATGGTGACAACGGCACCCTGTACGCCGGCGGCACCGAGCTGCTGCTGGCCATGCGCCACGACCTGCTGCGCTACGAGCACCTGATCGACATCAAGGCCGTGGCCGGACTCGACGGCATCGAACGCCGGGACGGGCACCTGCACATCGGCGCCGGCGCCACTCACCGGACCATCGAATGTTCCGCCGTGGTTCGCGATCTGTTGCCGGTGATGGCCGAAATGGCGGCCAACGTCGCCAACGTGCGCGTGCGCGCCACCGGCACGCTGGGCGGAAACCTGTGCTTCGCCGAGCCCCACTCCGATCCGGCCACCCTGTTGCTGGCGCTGGGCGGCACCGCCCGGGCACAGGGAAAGTCGGGCGAGCGGACGCTCGCTATGGACGAGTTGCTGGCCGGAGCCTACGAGAACTCCCTGGCCCAGGACGAGGTCCTGACCGGCGTGGACGTGCCGCTGCCGGCGCCGTCACAGCGTTCCGCCTACCTCAAGTTCCAGGTCCACGAGCGGCCCTTGCTCGGACTGGCGCTGACCGTCGAGCTGGATGATGACGGCGGAGAGATCCGCGAGGCCCGTTGCGCCGTAGGCTGCGTGAGCCCCACCCCTTGCCGGTCGGCAGCCGCCGAAAGCCTCATTGCAGGCCCCGCGGACTCGCTCGATGGGCGGCTTCAGGAAGCCGCCGACGCCCTCGCCGACGAAGCCACCCTGACCGACGACCGCGAAGGCAGCGCGGAGTACAAACGCCACCTCATCAGCGTGCTGCTGCGCCGCGCCGCGAAGAAATGCCTCAACGGCGACGGGTGAACAACTCAACGGTCTGAACTCGGAGCCGCTCGGGCTCGATGAGGCGATGAATATCCGTTTTCTTGACCCAGCCGAAGGGGAAATGCTGGAGTCGGCTCAGTTCTACGAAGACCAAGCGGCCGGACTTGGAGAGCGATTTTTGGACGAGGTGGAGGGCTGTGTGGAGCTGCTACTCCATCGACCTCACATCGGGAGACCAGTCGGACGATTTCGCCGGTTCCCGCTTCGTAAGTTCCCCTTCACACTGATCTACACGATCGAAGGCAATGACCTCGTAGTTGTGGCCGTTTCACATCACAGAAGACGTCCGGGATACTGGATGGGGAGATAAGACCGCCGCCACGACATCCCGAGGAGGAAGAGTAATGAAGTTCTTGTTCGACTACCTGGTCCTCACCCTGTAAAATCTCTTGCGGGAGGCGAAGATGGCGCGAGAAATTTCCGAGCTCCGAGAGGAGATTGACAGGCTTTCCACAAGACAGAGAGCCGAATTGGCGCGTACACTGATTGATTCCCTGGACAAAGACCTTGATGAGAATGTCGAGCAACTCTGGCTTGACGAAGCGGCGCGACGATACGAATCATATCAGCGTGGAGACATTTCGTCCGGCACCGCCGAGGAGACGTTCTTGCGGGTTCGCGCGCGCCTGAGGCGTTGAACGTCGACTCTCTCAATTCACGGTCGCTCCTACACATGCACCAGCGATGAACCCATGTAGGGGCGAGGCTGGCGCGGAGGCAGACACATGGCGTGAAGCATCGGGGGGACGCAAAATGGTCATACAGGAACGCCAAACCGTATTCACCTACCAGGATTATCTCAACACGCCGGACGACGTCCGCTACCAGCTCATCGAGGGAGCGCTGGTGCGCGAGCCAGCGCCGACCGTCCCGCACCAGCGCGTGTTGCGCAAGCTCGTCACGCTGATTGCCCCTTTCGTCGAGGACAACCGGCTGGGCGAGGCATTGTTTGCGCCCACCGACGTCTACCTGTCCGACACCAACGTCGTGCAGCCGGACCTTCTGGTCGTCTCGGCCGCACGCGCCGGAATCATCACCGAGCGCGATGTCCATGGACCGCCTGACCTCGTCGTCGAGGTCGCCTCGCCATCCACGCAACGCCGGGATCATGGCGTCAAGCTGGACATCTACGCCCGCTACGGGGTGGCCGAATACTGGCTCGTGGACCCCTCGGCCAAAGCCATCGAAACCCTGAGACTGGAGGACGGCCGGTTCATCGCCACCGGTCATCTCGGCCCGGCTGACACCCTCACCTCCCCGCTGCTCCCGGGACTCGCGATCCCTCTGGAAAAGCTGTTCGGATAAGGCCCTGGTGCTGCAATAGCTCGCCGTCATGCGGTTTGCCGCCCCGCTGATAGCCGGGACCCTGATCCAGCGCTACAAGCGCTTTCTGGCTGACGTCCGTCTCGACGACGGCACGGTGGTGACCGCGCACTGCACCAACACGGGCAGCATGCTGGGCTGCAACGCGCCCGGCAGCCGGGTCTACCTCTCGGACCAGAGCGGCAGGGGCCGGAAGCTCGACTACACCTGGGAGTTGATCCGGGTGGGGCGGACGCTGGTGGGGATCAATACGCTGGCGGCTAACCGGCTGGCGCGGGAAGGGATCGAGGGCGGAGTGATCCGGGAGCTGCAAGGTTACGAGCACCTGCGCGCGGAGGTGCCGACGCGCCCGGGCTCGCGCCTCGACTTCCTGCTGGAAGGCCCCGGGGAGCAGTGCTACGTGGAGGTCAAGAACGTCACGCTGGTGGTGGACCGGGCGGCCGCGTTTCCCGACGCCGTCAGCGAGCGGGGCACCAAGCACCTGAAGGAACTGATGCGGCTGCGGCGAAAGGGGCACCGGGCCGTGCTGCTGTTCGTGATCCAGCGCCGTGACGGCGCTACGTGCAGGCCCGCGGACGAGATTGACCCGGAGTACGGGCGCTGGCTGCGGCGGGCGTTCAAGGCCGGCGTCGAGGTCTATCCCTACGCCGCCCGGGTCACCAACCGGGCCATCTCCCTCAAGGACCCTGTTCCGTTGCACCTCTGAGAAGACGCCGACCGTTTCCGCGCTTACGTGGGAGACCCATGGACGCCACCGGCACCGTCAGAGGCTCTTGATAAAACCCGTCACTGCCTGATTGAACTGCTCCGGCTGTTCCCGGTAGCAGAAGTGGCCCGCCTTGTTGATGACGTGCAACTGCGCGTTCTCGGTGCTGCCGGCGACGTAGTCGAACAGCGTGAGGCCCCGCTGGTACCGTGCCGTCGGGTCGTTGTAGCCCCACACCACCAGGGTGGGGGTCTTGAGCCGCCCCTCCTGCATCCACTGGAGGCACTCCTCCTTGTCGAGCACGAGGTTGCGCATGAACAGCCTCAAGCCCCCGCCGTTCATCGCCCGCACGGAATCCTGGTACTTGGGCAACTCGGATATCTCCACCGCCGCGTCGATCCAGCCTTCCGTGATGTGCCCGGCGCCGTAGGAGTAGTGCTCCACCACCCACCGCTGGCTCTCCCGGCTAAGATACGGCTCAGGCCTCGCCGCCATCACCAACTCGGTGAGCGAAGGTCCGGGTGACAGGGTGCCGCTGTCGACGATGATGCAGGACTTGACGATCTCCGGATGGAGCAGCGTGAGCCGCGCCACCAGGTAGCCGCCCCGGGAGTGGCCGCACAGGTGGACGTCCTTCAGTCCCATGGCCTTGAGGAATCCGTAGGCGTGCTCTACTACCGCGGCGGGCGTGTAGTCCTCGTCGGTCTTGGGGTTGCCGGTGTGTCCCTGGCCGAGCTTGTCCACCGCGATCACCCGAAACGACTCGGCGAGCGCGTCGAAGTTCAGCTCCCAGTCCAGGGCGCTGTCGCAGGCGTCGGTGGTGCCGAAGTGGCTGCCGTGCCACAGCACCAGCGGCTCGCCGGTCCCTTTCTCGAAGTAGCGCGTACGGACCCCGTCCACGTCGATGAACTGTGCGTCGGTCATTGGCATGATGGTACCTCCCGGAGATTGTTGCGGCATTTTTGAGAAGCTTGCACGGCGGATGGAGGTTGCCCCGGCTCAACCCCCCTCTGGACCCCGGATCAAGTCCGGGGTGACGCTTTCCGTCATTCCGGGCTTGACCCGGAATCCAGGCGGCTCCCCTCTGGACCCCGGATCGAGCCTGCCCCGGGCTTGACCCGGGGTCCGGGGTTTCCCGGATCAAGTCCGGGCAGACTTGGGCGCGTCAGCGGTGCAGCGCCATGTACATGAACACCTTGGCAGCCTCGACGACGCTCTTGAGCGGCACCAGGTCGTTGTCGGTGTGCTGGAACCGGACGGCGCGGGAGCCGTAGTTGACGGTCTCGATGCCCCTCACGTTGAGGAGGCCGGTGTCGTTGGCCGCGGTGGAGAAGCTGTATTCCGGCTCCCGTCCCAGCATGGTGCGGATGGCGTCGCCCAGTGCCACCACCACGCCGGCGTCCTTTCCCACCTCGCAGGGATACATGAACTCTTCCTTCTCCAGCGCCACCTCGCAGGGCTCGATGCTGCCGATGGCGTCGGCGAGCTGGACCACCGCCCGGTCGGCGTCGTCGCCCGGCAACAGCCGGCGGTCCATCTTGATGTGGCACTCGCTGGGAATGGTGTGGGTCGACTTGGGAAAGCTCTCGATGGCGGTGGGAGTCAGGGAAACCCGGCCCAGTTCGGGATGGCTCTTGTCCTCGGGATACGGCATCAGCGGCGCCAGCTTCTCCAGAACCTTCACGGCGCCGTCCACGGCGTTGACGCCGTCCCACGGACGGCTGCTGTGGGCCTGGCGGCCGCGCACCACGATGCGCACGTCGATGCGGCCCTTGTTGCCCAACTGGATCTCGGGCGGGCCGTCGATGAGGCCCCAGCCGGCGTCGATGGCGCCGCTCGAAAGCACGTGGTCGAGGGACTCGTGCTTGCCGCTCTCGCCCGCGGTGCTGGTGACGAAGTAGAGGTCTCCCGGAAGCTCCCAGCCGTTCCGGGCGAGGAGCTTCACCGCGCTCAGCATGGCCGCCAGACTGCCCTTCTGCTCGCACGCGCCGCGGCCCCAGCCGCACGGCCCCTCCAGGCCGTAGGGCGCGCCGTCCACGATCTCGCCGGAGTAGGGGTTGGGCATGGTGCTGGGGGCCGCGTTCATGGCGTACGACACCAGCACCAGGCCGGGCGCGGCGCCGCTGCCGGGCAACCTCGCCGTGAGGTTGCCCATGTCGTCGATGGCGGCGTCGATGCCCTCTGCCTCCAGCTCCGGCCGCACCACGTCGCGGATCAGCGCCAGCACCTGCGGCTCCCTCTCGAGCAGCTCGGTCTGGGGGCTGGGGGTTTGCAGCAACTTGACCAGGAGGCGCCGGACCTCTTCCTCGTCCAGGCCTTCCTCTATGCGTTTTCGAGCTTCGTTGGCGTCCATGATGTATGTTCCGAGTCGAGCGCCCTACATCTCCACCTCAGTGCCGACGCCTTGCTCCCGCGCCCGCCGGTACACCAGGCTGGCTGCGGCCACGTCCTGGGCCGCAATGCCCACCGACTTGTACATGGTGATCTCGTCGTCGCTCGTGCGTCCGGGCTTGGCGCCCGCCAGCACCTCGCCGATCTCGCCGCGCACGTGGTCCGGCGTGATGGCGCCCTCCTTGACGGCCAGCAGGATGTCGCCGCACTCGGTATTGATGGCGTCCAGCGAGTCCACGATCACGGTAGACCGCTTGACCGTGTCGCCGCCCATCTCCCGGGCCTCGGGCCGGTGCGAGCCGACGGCGTTGATGTGGACGCCGGGCTTGAGCCAACCGGCTTCGAGGATGGGCTCGGCCGAATCCGTCACCGCGGTCAGGATGTCCGACTCGCGCACCACTGCCTCGGCGGATTCCTGCGGCTGGATCGGGAAACCCAACTCGTCCTCCAGTTCTTCCTTCACGTAGATCGCATTGAGGCGCGACGGACTCCAGATGAGCACCCGCTCGATGGAGCGGACCCGACTCAGCGCGCGGATGTGGGTGCGCGCCTGGGTGCCGGCGCCCAGGACGCCCAGCACCGGCGTCTCCGGCCGCGCCAGCGCCTTGGTGGCCATGGCCGACGCGCATGCGGTGCGGATGGCGGTGACGTAGACACCGTCCATCAACACCTCCAGTCCTCCGGTCTCGGCGCTGTAGAGCGAGATGGTGGCCAGGATCGGCGGTAGGCTCTGTTTCGGGTTGTCGCGGAAATAGGAGATGATCTTGATCCCCAGCGCCTTTTCCTCGCTCATGTACGCCGGCATGCTGGTGATGCGGCCCTGGATCTCCGGCAACGGCACCACCAGGCGCACCGGCATCACCACCCTGCCCGCGGAGAACTGGACGTGCGCCTGCTCCAGCGCGGCGATCAACTCATCGAGATCCAACAGTTCCCTTACCTGTGCTTCCGAGATGACCAGCATGCGACTTCCTTGTGCTTGGGATTTACCGGCAGAAGGGATGACATATCGGGCAACGCGGGCAATTGCAACGATGCGTGCGGCGGCCGTCCGTTGCCGACAGTCAGCCCCGGCCGGATCGTTTCACTTGTTTCGCCGGTGGTGTATTCTGTGCCGTGGATCGACCGTGACGGGCGGAAGGAGACCGAAATGAAGCAGGAACGCATCCGCGATTCCATCGATCAGCTCAACCGGGACATGAGCGAGAAGAGCCTCGAAGGGCATTGGAACCTGGGGCTGGAGGACCTGCCGCCCTACCCCGTCAGCAGCGTGCAGCCCTGCCTGTGGCGCTGGGAAGACGTGCACGAAAGCATGATACGGGCCGGGGAGGTGGTGAACCTGGAGCAAGACGCGGAGCGGCGGACCATCCGGCTCCTGAACCCCGGCATTCCCGGCGGCCACGGCACCACCCACACCATCCACTTCTCGTTCCAGTACGTGAAGCACGGCGAGTACGCGCGCGCCCACCGGCACACGGCCGCGGCCTTCCGCTTCGTGCTGCAAGGGCGGGGCGCCTACACCATGGTCAACGGACAGCAGTGCGTAATGGAAGAGGGTGATCTCATCCTCACGCCCCAGCTCACGTGGCACGACCACGTCAACGACTCGGGCAAGCCCATCATCTGGCTCGACGGCCTGGACATCCCGCTCACACAGGCGTTGCACCAGCTCTTCTTCGAGCCCTATCACCAAGAGCAGCAGGCGCTGGAGGCCACCAGCGAGGAGGTGGCCGGGTTCTACAGCCACGCCCGCCCGGCGCTGGAGCCACCCAAGCAGTTCTTCCACTACAAGTGGGCCGATACCGAGCGCAGCCTGGAACGGCTCCGGCGCAACGGGTCGGGCCGGGATCCGTACGACGGCTACCTGCTCGAATTCCTGAACCCCGTCAACGGCGGACCCACCATGCCCACCATCCAGTGCGCGGTCCAACTCCTGGAGCCGGGCCAGGAGACCCAGCCCCACCGGCACACCAGCACCGTCATCTACCACGTGTACCGGGGCTCCGGCACTTCCATCGTCGGCGGCAGGGTCTTCGAGTGGCGGCAGGGCGACTCCTTCGTGGTGCCGCTGTGGAACCAGCACGCCCACGCCAACCACTCCCCGGACACCGACGCCATCCTCCTGTCCATGAGCGACGCTCCGGTGATGAAGGCCCTGGACCTGTACCGCGAGGCGAGCTGAGGAGGATGGAACCATGAAGGATCGCTTGATCGACACAAACGTGGATATCCTCGGGGGAACTCCTGTGTTTGCGGGGACCCGTGTGCCGGTACGTATCCTGATCGAGTATCTGGAAGCGGGCGACCGGCTTGATGACTTCCTGGACAACCACCCTACCGTCTCCCGCACCCAGGCGATCGAAGTGCTTAAGCGGGCAAAGACAGCGCTCACGAACAACCTGAATGAAGCTCCTTTTTGACGAATCCCTTCCAAGACAACTTGCGGACCATTTCCCTGACGAGTTCGAGATCCACACGGTCCAACGGATGGGGTGGGCAGGCAGCAAGAATGGCGACCTCTTGAGACTGGCCGGTTCTCACGGATTCGATGCGCTGATCACCGCCGACCAGAGCATGGAGCACCAGCAGAACATTGACAGACTGCCGGTTCCTGTCGTGGCAATGATTGCGCAACGAACACGTGTTCAGGAACTGCGATTGCTTGTCGACAAAGTCGTGGACCTAGTTGCAGGAGAGGGCTTGGAGAAGCGGTTTTACCGGGTTCTCGAATAACTTTTTCATTTCGCTGTAGTCCGACATTCATCAACAGCATGGCATTGACGGCGCATCGCGGCAAAAGGTAAGATCGCCGGATTCACTGGAAAAAAAGGAGGTTTCTCCCCGTGAGAAAATGGATGATTGCCCTGATTACGATTGTCCTGGCCGGGGCGCCGGCGACGCTGGCGGCCCAGGTGAAGGTCGGCATGATCACGACCCTGTCGGGCGGCGGCAGCGCGCTCGGCGTGGCGGTGCGGGACGGCTTCAAGCTGGCCGTGGACCAGGAGGGCGGCAAGCTCGGCGGGACCGCGGTGGAGTTCCTGGTGGAGGACGACGCGCGCAAGTCGGGGAAGGCGCTGCAGGTGGCCAACCGGTTCGTGAAGCGCGACAAGGTGGACATCATGACCGGCATCATCTGGTCGAACCTGGCCATCGCGGTGGTGCCGAAGGTGGTGGAGGCCGGAGTGTTCTACATCAGCCCCAACGCGGGTCCGTCGAAGCTGGCCGGAAAGGGCTGCCATGAGAACTACTTCAACGTCGCATGGCAGAACGACAACCTGCACGAGGCCATGGGCCAGCACGTGGCGCAGAAGGGATACAAGAACGCGTACATCCTGGCGCCCAACTACCCCGCTGGGAAGGATGCGCTGCGGGGCTTCAAGCGCTTCTACAAGGGCAAGGTGGCCGGCGAAGTCTACACCAAGCTGGGGCAGAAGGACTACGCGGCCGAGATCGCCGCGCTACGCGGCGCCAACCCGGACGCGGTGTTCTTCTTCCTGCCCGGCGGCATGGGCATCAGCTTCATCAAGCAGTACCACCAGGCGGGCCTGACCGGGAAGATCCCGCTGTTCGGACCGGCGTTCTCGTTCGACCAGACCATCCTGGGGGCGGTGGGCGACGCCGCGCTGGGAGTGATCAACTCCTCCCAGTGGAACAAGGACATCGACAACCCGGCCAACAAGGCCTTTGTCGCCGGTTTCCAGAAAGCGTACAAGCGGCTGCCGTCGCTGTACGCCAGCCAGGGCTACGACGCGGCGCTCCTGATCGGATCCGCGCTCAAGAGCACCGGCGGCAAGGTGTCCGACAAGGCCGCGTTCCGCGCGGCCCTGCGCAAGGCCGACTTCGAGTCGGTGCGCGGCAGCTTCAAGTTCGGCCCGAACCACCATCCGATTCAGGACGTCTACGTCCGAGAGGTGGTACGCGAGGGCAAGGTGCTGACCAACAGGATCATCGGCAAGGCCTTCTCGAACCACGCGGACGCCTACGCCGGCCAGTGCAAGATGTAGCGACCCGCCTTTGAACGGATGTCCCGTCTCACGGACCGGTGAGACGGGACGCCGACGGTCCTGCTACCGGAACCCGACCCCGTCACTCCGGGCATGACCCGGAAACCAGGGGTGCCGCCCCCGCCTCTGGACCCCGGATCAAGTCCGGGGTGACGCTTTCCGTCATTCCGGGCTTGACCCGGAATCCAGGAGGGAGGCGGGGCGAGACCGAGCCCACGAACCATGTCCACGCTGCTGGTCCTCGAGCAGGTTCTGAACGGCCTGCAGTTCGGGGTGATGCTTTTCCTCATGGCGGCCGGCCTCACGCTGGTGTTCGGCATCATGGGGATGATCAATCTCGCCCACGGCTCCCTTTACATGGTGGGGGCCTACGTGTGCGCCACCGTGTACCAGGTCACCGGCTCGTTCTGGCTGGCGCTGGCCGCCACGCTGTGCGCTTCGGCGCTGGTGGGGATGGCGGTGGAACGGGTGGCGCTGCGGACCCTCTACAGCCGCGACCACCTCGACCAGGTCCTGGCCACCTTCGGCCTGATCCTTTTCTTCAACGAGCTGACCAAAATCATCTGGGGGCCGCGCGCGCTGTTCCTCGACGTTCCGGCGGCGCTCTCTGGATCGGTGCAGATCATCCCGGGGGTGGACTACCCGGTGTACCGGCTCGCCATCATCGCGGTGGGCGGCCTGGTGGCGTTCTCGCTCTACTGGCTCATCATCCGCACCCGCGCGGGCATGATGATCCGGGCCAGCGCCAGCAACCGGGAGATCATCGGGGCGCTGGGGGTGAACGTGCCGCTGCTCTACACCCTGGTGTTCGGGCTGGGCGCACTGCTGGCCGGTCTCGCCGGCGCCATGGCCGGGCCGGTATGGTCGGTGGAGGTGGGGATGGGCGAGAACATCCTGATCCTGACCTTCGTGGTGATCGTCATCGGCGGCATCGGCTCGGTTCGCGGGGCGCTCGTGGGCTCCATCCTGGTGGGTTTCATCGACACCATGGGGCGGGCGTTCCTGCCGGTCTCCCTGGGGCTGTTCCTCGACCCCGCCACCGCCAACGGCGTCGGCGCCTCCCTGGCCTCCATGTCCATCTACATCTTCATGGCGGCGATCCTGGTGTGGCGGCCGCAAGGACTGCTCCCGGTGCATAGCAGATACCAGTGATCCGCATCGCACAAATCGCCGGTGGGCGTAGAGCCGTGCTGGCGGCGATCATCGCGGCCGCGCTGGCGGCGCTGCCGCCCGTGGCCGAGGCGCTGGACGAATCCTTTCTCATCGGGCTCTTCACTCGGATCTTCATCTTCGCGCTTGCCGCGGTCAGCCTGGACCTCATCCTGGGATTCGGCGGCATGGTGAGCTTCGGCCACTCGGCCTATTTCGGCGCCGGCGCCTACGTGGTGGCGATCCTCTCGTTTCACGGCGCCGGCGGAGAGGCCCCGGCATGGCCGTTCTCCCTTCCGTGGCTGGAGAGCGGCATGGCTGCGTGGCCGCTGGCGGTGGGGGCGGCGGCGCTCCTTGCGCTTCTCATCGGCGCCGTCTGCCTGCGCACCAGCGGCATGTACTTCATCATGATCACGCTGGCGTTCGCGCAGATGCTCTACTATTTCTTCGTATCCCTGGAGGTGTACGGGGGCGACGACGGATTGAGCGTCGCCCAGAGGAACAGCCTCCCCGGTCTCGACCTCGAAAACGAGGCCGCCTTCTACTACGTCTGCCTGATCGTCCTGGCGGGGTTCCTGCTGCTGGGCCGGCGGCTGGTGCGCTCCCGCTTCGGCATGGTGCTGCAAGGCTGCAAGGAGAACGAGGAACGGATGCTGGCGCTCGGCTTCCCGATCTACCGCTACAAGCTCACGGCCTTCGTCGCGGCGGGCGCGGCCGCGGGCCTCGCGGGCGCGCTCATGGCCAACTACATGGCTTTCGTCGACCCCGCCCTGATGCACTGGACCGTCTCGGGCGAGATCATGGTCATGGTGATCCTGGGCGGCATGGGCACGCTGGCGGGTCCGGTCATCGGCGCCGCGGTGCTGCTGCTCCTGGAGGAGGTCCTGTCCGCGTACATGGAGCACTGGATGATCATCCTGGGGCCGGTGCTGGTGCTGGTGGTGCTGTTCGCCCGCCGCGGCATCTGGGGCTGGTTCGAGCGAGGGGACGGCGCCGATGGCTGAACCGCTGCTCACCGCCCGCGGGCTCACCAAGACGTACGGCGCCCTCAAGGCCACGGATTCCCTGTCCCTGGACGTGGTCCACGGCGAGATCCACGCGGTCATCGGCCCCAACGGCGCGGGCAAGACCACGGCCATCAAGCAGCTTTCCGGCGAGGTGGCGCCGGACGAGGGCGCCATCCGCCTCGGCGGACGGGACATCACCCGCAGACCGGTGCACGAGCGCGCCCGCCTGGGGCTGGCGCGCTCGTTCCAGATCACTTCGGTGTTCGGCGGCTTCAGCGCCGAGGACAACGTCGCCATGGCCGTGCAGGCCCACGACGGCCACTCCTTCCGCTTCTGGCGCCCGGCGCGGTCGGACCGGTCGTTGCGCGGTGCCGCGCGCCGCACCCTGGAGCAGGTGGGCCTCGGCGGACGCGGCGGCGTCATCGCCCGCAACCTGGCCCACGGCGAGCAGCGCCAGCTCGAGATCGCCATGGCGCTGGCCACCGACCCCGCCCTGTTGTTGCTGGACGAGCCCATGGCCGGCATGGGTCCCGACGAGGCCAACCGCATGGTGGCGCTGCTGGACGGGCTCAAGGGACACGTGGCCATCCTGCTGGTGGAGCACGACATGGACGCCGTGTTCGCGCTGGCCGACCGGGTCACCGTGCTGGTGTCCGGACGCGAGGTGGCCACCGGCCCGCCGGACGCGATCCGCGCCGACCCGGTGGTGCGGGAGGCGTATCTCGGGGAGGACGCGTAGGGGCAGGTTGCGGACCCCGTCCGCCTGACGGTTCCACGCGAGAAGGAACGAAAGGCGCCAAGGACAGATACCGATGCTGGAGCTTGAAGGCGTCCAAACTTTTTACGGTCCGAGCCAGATACTCTTCGACGTAACCCTCCGGGTAGACGCCGGCGAGATGGTGACCCTCATGGGCCGCAACGGCATGGGCAAGACCACCACGGTGAAGTCGATCATGGGGCTGGTGCGGCCACGGGCCGGGACGATCCGGTTCCAGGACGCCGAGATCCAGGGTTGGCCGAGCTACGCCGTGGCCCGGGCCGGCATCGGGCTGGTGCCGGAGGGCAGGCAGGTGTTTCCGAACCTGACCGTGCGGGAGAACCTGCTGGTGGCCGCGGGATACGGCTCCGGTTCCCAGGCGCCCGCCACGGACCCGTGGACGGTGGAGCGCATCTTCGAAATGTTTCCCGCGCTGGAGTCGCGCGGCAACCTGTATGGCCGCAACCTGTCGGGCGGCGAGCAGCAGATGCTCGCCATCGGCCGGGCGCTCATGACCAACGCCCGCCTGATCCTGCTGGACGAGGCCACCGAGGGGCTGGCGCCGCTGGTGTGCGCCGAGATCTGGCGCTGCCTGAAGCGGCTCAAGTCCGCGGGGCAGGCCATCCTCCTCATCGACAGCAACCACGGCGCGCTCATGCAGATCGCCGACCGCCACTACATCATGGAGAAGGGCCGCATCACCTGGACCGGCGACTCCGCCGAACTGGCCGCGGCGGAGGACGTGAGGCACCGGTACCTGGGAGTGTAGGAACATGGACCCGCGATCAACATTCAGGGAAAAGACCGTACTCGTCACCGGCGGCGCCGGCTACATTGGGGCACATGCGGTGCATCGCCTGCTCGACGCAGGTCATCGTCCCGTGGTCCTGGACGACCTGTCCGTCGGTTGTCCGGCGAATCTGCCCGATGGAGTTTCCCTTATCCAGGGCGACGTGGGCGACGAAGGCTTGCTGGCAGACGTCTTTGGCCGGTATCGGATAGAGGCGGTCATGCACTTCGCGGGCAGCATCGTGGTCTCGGAGTCGTTTTCCGATCCCGGCCGCTACTATGCCAACAATACGGTCAACACCCTGACCCTGGTCCGACAGATGACCGCCTTCGGCATCCCTCATCTCGTCTTCTCGTCGACGGCCGCGGTCTACGGTGCACCCGGGCCGGATGACCGACCCTTGCGCGAGAACGGCCGGTTGCATCCCGTGAGTCCCTACGGCGCATCCAAACTGATGAGCGAACGCATCATCCGCGACCTCGGGCGCGCCCATGGCATCACCGCCGCCATCCTGCGTTACTTCAACGTGGCGGGAGCCGACCCCGACGGCCGCGCGGGACAGTCCACCCCGAACGCCACCCATCTCATCAAGGTCGCAGCCGAGTGGGCGGCGGGCAAGCGCGACTGCATCCCTATCTACGGGACCGATTACCCCACCCGCGACGGCACGTGTATCCGCGACTACATTCACGTCGATGACCTGATCACGGCGCACCTTCTCGCGCTGGAAAACCTCTTCGGGGGCGCCGATACGGAGGTGTTCAACTGCGGTTACGGACGGGGTTACTCGGTCCTGGAGGTATTGGACACGGTGGAACGGTTGGCCGGGCGAGAGCTTCGCCGTGTGCCGTCGAGCCGGCGCGCCGGCGACCCGCCCGTGCTCATCGCCGACACGCAGAAGATCCGAAAGAGACTGGGTTGGACGCCCTCGCACAACCAGTTGGACGAGATGGTTTGCTCGGCGGTGGCGTGGGAGCGCTCCCTACCGTAACCGGGCACGAGCCATCGGAATACTGCGCGACCGGAGTCGCGGAGTCGAGGTCACGCGCGCCGGTCCTGGCTCTTCCGTATGAACGAGCGCAACCTGCCCGTGGCCGAGTCTTCGCGGTATCGTCCCTTGACGGCGTGGCGGATCTGGCAGACCCCCGGAACGTCCAGGGCGGTGCCGTCCGTGCCCAGGAGCCAGCGGAAGGCTCGGTCCTCATAGGTCTTGCGCCAGCGCGGCGCCGGCCGCTGGTAGAGGCCGATGGTCTCGCAGTAGCCTACCGCCCGCGCCACGTCGCCGTGGACGATCTGGAAAGGTCCCTTGGCCTTGTCGTGGACTCCGCCGTAAGGACGGAACTCCTCGACGGGGATCTCGCGGACCGCAGGGCCAGTGCGGCCTTGCCGCAGGATATCGTGATCGTCCGGCAGCAACGACGTGCCGAGGATCGTTCTGGGATGCACGAGCGCGTCCTCTCTTCCCTGCAACGCCTCCGCCAGCGAGCCGAGGCAGCTCCCGTAAAACACGATGTCGGCGTCGGTGAACCAGATCCAGTCGGCGCGGGTGGCGCGGGCGGCAAGATTGCGGCCGATGCCGCGGCGAAAGAGCCGTTCCCTCGGCAGCGGCCGCCAACACCAGGAGACCCCGGGGACTTCGATGCCCTCGAAGAAGCGCAGCACCCGTACGACCGCTTCGTCTTCGGGCGCATGGTACACGGTCATGGTGACGTCGAGCTTGTCGGTGCGATGGTTCACGAGGGAGCTGAGCTGGTAGGTCAGGAAGTGGCCGTAACGCCAGCAATGGGTGACGATCTCGAGGGAGAGCCTTCCGGTGCGTCCGACTCTCGCCACGCCGGCCGGGTCCGTATCCCGGAACCATGAGGCCGGCAACGCTCCGCTCGCGGCAAAACGGTAGAACAGCCCCGATGCCGTGTCCACGAACTCGGACACTACCGGCTCCCTCCGGCCCGATGCGCATTTTTGCGCGCCGGCGGATTCGCCCCGCGCTCACCGCCGGACACAACGTCCCGGATCAGTCCCTCGTAGGCCGAGGCCGCGGCGTTCACCGAGAAGTCCGCTGCCCGTTGCTGCAATTTCCGTTTGTCGGGCGGCCGATCGAGGACCCGTTCCATGGCCTCGGCCAATCCCGCCTCATCACCCACCGCAACCAGAGGCCCGAGCTTGCCGTCCTGCAGTATCTCCGACGGACCGGACGGGCAATCCGTGCTGACGCAGGGACAGCCGCACGCCAACGCCTCCACAAGGACCATCGAGAGACCTTCGTAAACCGACGAAAGAACGAACAGGGACGCGCGGGACATGTACGCGAAGGGATTGTCCACCCACCCGGGGAGCGAGACGCGATCGTCGAGATTGAGCCTCGTGACGAGTCGTTCGAGCTTCGCCCGCTCCTTCCCCTCGCCGAGAATGACCAAGCGGCACGGACGCCGCGCCGCAAGTCGGGCAAATGCCCAGATCAGGGTCGGGAAATCCTTGGGCTTTTCCAGCCGTCCGACCGCCAGCACCACGGGCACGCCGCCGTCGAGGAACCAGGGATGGGCCGGACGCTCCGCCATTCCGTCACTCAGGGCCGGCGTAATCACCGGGTTGCCTATGGTCGTGACGCTTTCGCGCGGCACGCCGACAACCGCGGACAAGCGTTCCGAGGTCCCTTGCGATACGCCGACGAAGTGAGCCGCGTTCCCTGCCAGATGCCGCAACCGGTGCCTGTCTCTTGCGCGCCGGCGTTCGTAGTTGTTGTGGACGATGGGTATGATCGGCGGTGGTTCGGCGAGCATGCGACCGGCCAGCAGAGTCGCCGCCTTCGCGCGGGGAAGGCTCGGCAGAACACAGTCGGGACGCTCGCGCGCCATGTACGACGCTATGGCGCGGGCCCGCCGCAGCAGCTTCGGATCGGGCCGGCAACGAAGCAGGTCCCAGTCGAAAGCGCGCGCTGCGTGCAACCAGTCGAGTGCCTCCGAAGGCGCGGGGAGGTGCGCCAGCCGAGCGGGCAGACGAGCCCCGTCTTCTTTCGGGAACCGGGCCGGGACGTTGTCCACGGCGAAGAGCCGGGCGTTCACGGAAATTTCGTTGACGTAGTGAAACAGAGGCCGGATCAACACGATATCCACACGGTGGCCGCGGTCGATCAGACCTTGAGCCAGATTGAGAACCATCCGTTCCGCGCCGCCGCCCTTGAGGTTCGGAATGACCAGGGTGATGTGCATGGCCGTCTTCAAGGGATGGTTGCAAGATGCGGCATGGAGGGTTCCCCATGATCTGACGCATAGTTTTCGATCAACCTCTCGTAGTCCGCGACTGCACGTTCGACCGAAGAAGCGGCGGCACGTTGCTGCAACATTCGTCTATTCGGCGGCTGATCGAGGACCCGGCCCATCGCCTCCGCCAATGCCGCCTCGTCGCCAACGGGCACAAGCGGTCCGAATTTTCCGTTCTGAAGTATCTCTGCCGGACCGGCCGGACAGTCCGTGCTGACGCAGGGACAGCCGCATGCCAATGCCTCGACGAGCACGGTCGGGAAACCTTCACGTCTTGAGGCAAGCGCAAACAGGGACGCGCGAGACATGAACGCCCAGGGATTCTCCACCCACCCGGGCAGCGAGACCCGGCCTGACAGCCCGAGCCTGCGAACAAGCCGCTCCAGACGGACCCTGTCCTTTCCTTCCCCGAGGATGATGAGACGGCACGGGCGGGAGGATGTGAGACGGGCAAAGGCCCTGACAAGAGTGGAAAAGTCTTTGGACCGGGTCAACCGCCCGGCCGACAGGATGACCGGAGCGCCGTCGTCCAGCAGCCACGGGTGGTCCGGAAGCTCCGTCATGCGGACGCGGAGGTCCGGCGCGATGACGGGATTGCACAGTGTCGTTATGCTCTCGCCCGAAACGCCGATGATGGCGGCCAGGCTGTCGGCAACTCCCTGCGACACGCCTACGAGACGAGCCGCCGTCTCGAAAAGACGCCGATACCTTCGCCGGTAGCGGTAGCGGCGATACTTCACGAAACTGTGAATGATCGGTATGACCGGAGGATGCGGGGCTGACAAGCGGCAGGCCAGGAGAATCGCCGGAATGACCTCTTTAGGACTGGCGGCACTCGGCAAGACACAATCCGGCGTCTCACTCTCCAGGTAAGACGCCAGTGCGCGGGCTTGCCGAAGCAGTCTTGCGTTGAACAGACACAGCCGGTCCCAATTCAGAACACCTGCCATGATCGCCCAATCCGACGGGTTGGAAGGTGCGATGAGCGGAATGCGGCGCGTGAGAACCTCTGGATCGATCGTTTTCGCGGGTTTGCCGCGCTCGTTGTCCATGACGAACAATCGCGCCTTTTCAGGCACCGTGTAGTGGACTCTCGTCCTGAACAAGACGATATCAATCCTGTGCCCGCGCTCAATCAAACCGCCGGCGAGATTGAGCACCACTCGTTCAACTCCGCCGCCGCCAAGGTCGGAAACGATGAGAGCGATGTGCACCCGGCCGTCCTTTTTACCGGGCGTCGCGCCGGGAGCGATGGCCGGCCGACACGACGGTTGACAGCAGGTTCTCGTAGGCGGCAATGGCCCGATCCGCAGAAAAGCACGCGGCTCGCCGCTTCAACACCTGCCTGTCAGGTGGTTGATCGAGGACGCGGCCCATCGTCTCCGCCAACGCCGTCTCGTCGCCAACGGGAACGAGCGGCCCGACTCGACCGTCCTCGAGTATTTCCGCAGGACCCGCCGGACAGTCGGTGCTCACGCACGGACAGCCGCACGCCAGCGCCTCTATCAGAACCATTCCCAACCCTTCGTAGATCGAGGACAATACAAAAAGAGACGCGCGGGACATGAACGCGAAAGGATTCTCCACCCACCCCGGCAACGACACCCGATCGGTGAGCTTCAAATCTGCAACAAGTCCTTCAAGCTCCTTCCTGAGTCCTCCCTCCCCAAGGATGATCAGGCGGCACGAGCGCCGCGTAGCGAGACGGGCAAAGGCCTTGATGAGGGTGAAATGATCCTTCTCATGCGCCAAGCGTCCCGCCGCCAGAATAACCGGCGTTTCGCGTCCCTGGAGCCAGGGGTGGTCGGGGCGCTCCGCCATCCGGACCTGAAGGTCGGGAGTGACCGCGGGATTGTAAATGGTTGTGATGCCGTCGCCTGGAACCCCCATGTTCGCGGACAGACTGGCGGAAACCCCCCGGGACACACCCACGAAACGAGCCGCCCTCGCAAGCAGATACCGGAACCTGCGCAAATGGCGCCAATTCTCCCGTCCAACGACGCCGTGAAGAACGGGTATGATCGGCGGTGGTTCGGCTACGAACCGGGTTGCCCAGAGCGTCGCAATGTCCGCGGCGGGAATATTTGACAGCACACAATCCGGCTTGTAGCGCCCCATGTAGAATGCCAAGGCGCGCGCCTGTCGAACGTGGCGCGGCTCGGGCAGGCAAAACGGATTCCAACCGACGGCGCATGCCATGCGTGCCCAATCCAACGGCGTGAACCGGCCACGAAGCTGGATTCGCCGACCGGACACGCCCGCGGCACCTTCTACTGCATTTTTACCCGGCCTGCCCTCAATCGTGAACAGCCGAACGCCCTCAGGAACCTGATAATTGACCCGCTCCCTCAACAAGACGATATCAACCTTGTGGCCGCGATCAAGCAACCCACCGGCCAGATTGAGTACGACTTGTTCGGCGCCGCCGCCGCCAAGGTGGCTAATGATGAAAGCGACATGCACGCAGCCGTTCCTTGAGCGTAGTTCGGGCATTCAGACCTCGCCCAGGCGGACTTCGTTCGTCAACAAGGCTGTGATCCGCTACGGTTCAAAGGGCTATTCAGGGTTGGATAAGCGGCAACGAGATGTTTCGCCGATCATCGTGCAGAAGCTTGCGGAAGGCGACGTACTTCTGCACGCCACGGGAAACGGTCGTCAGGGTTTGTCGCCAGAAACCAATGGCATCGCCCGCCTCGGCCCGCAGGCGGGTGGAGACCGGATTGCCTTCCATCATGGAACCCTCGTATCCGGCATGTCCGACCACCGGCGGGTTGACGTAGAACACGTCGAGCGCATTGACCCAGAAACGCAAGATCGCGTGGTCGACCGGCCAGACCATCTTCGGCGTGGTCTCCAGGAAGCGCCGGGCTGCACACCGCGTGATGACGTAGCCCTCTGATCCACTGTCCGAAAAGCGTACTCTCCCAACCGTGTGCCGGGCCGTCAGTGAGACGCAGGGATAGAAGCGCCGTCGAGGGTGTCTCCTGTTCAATGCCACGACGTCGAAGCCGAACGGCTTCCGCTCCAGCGCCCGCAGGACATCCGGGAGCCCGGGATTCAACAAAGCGTCGTCTTCGAAGACCGCCATCATTTCAGGCCCGTTCTCCACAAGGTCCTGAAACAAGGTACGTTGCGTCAGCCAGAGGGCGATGGCCCCATCGGTCTGCGGAGGGATACCCAGGCGCCGCTGGCCCTCCCAGTCCACGCAGGCGAGATCATCCGCCGAAAGCAACCGCCCATCCACGGCTTTCTGGATCTCGAAAGGCAGGCCGACCTCGGCGAACTGCTCTTCCATGCGCGCCCGTCGCTCCGAAGCCCGCTCGAGATTGATCAGGACGATACGCATCGCGCTACCGGCCTGGAAACGTATGCGTTCCGGCGGAGCCCGTCAAGCAGCCGCGCCGCCCGCTGGCGCAAGGCTACGGCCTGCTGTGAAATGAACCCGCCGCGTTGGGCGCGCCGCTTGTCACCCCACCCTCGTTGTAGTAGTTTCGAGGCCGATGGAACCCTACATCCGATCCACCGATATCACGCTGACGTTCACGCCCAAGAACAGGGATGCGGTCACGGCCCTCAAGGATTTCCGCATCGAGCTGAACAGCGGCGAGTTCGTCTCCATCGTGGGGCCGTCGGGGTGCGGCAAGAGCACCTTCCTGAACGTGCTGCTGGGGCTGCTGAAGCCGGACGCGGGCGAGATGGAGATCGGCGGCAAGAAGATCACCGGTCCCGGCGTCGAGCGCGCCATGGTGTTCCAGGAGTTCGGGCTGCTGCCCTGGCGGACGGTGCTCGGCAACGTGGAGCTGGGGCCGGAGCTGAAGGGAGAATCGGTCTCCTCGCGGCGCCCGCGCGCCCAGGAGCTGATCAACCTGGTGGGGCTCACGGGTTTCGAGGGGCACTTTCCGCACGAGCTGTCGGGGGGCATGAAGCAGCGGGTGGGGCTGGCCCGGGCGCTGGCCACGGATCCCGAGGTGCTGCTCATGGACGAGCCCTTCGCCGCGCTGGACGCGCAGACCCGGGACCTCATGCAGGCGGAGCTGCTGCAGATCTGGGACAAGCACAAGAAGACCGTGCTGTTCGTCACCCACAGCATCGAGGAGGCGGCCTACCTGTCGGACCGCGTCATCGTGATGACCAAGAGGCCCGGAAAGACCAAGAAGATCATCAAGATCAACCTGCCGCGGCCGCGGGGCTACGAGATGCGCCTGTCGCCGGAGTTCAACGACATCAAGCTCGACATCTGGAACACCCTCAAGGACGAGCTGACCGCGCGGGAGTGACATGGGGTTCAAGACGATGTCGGAACGCAGCGTGAGGTTCCTGCTGGGGGCGGGAGCGGTGCTGGGCTTCTTCCTCGTGTGGGAGTTCCTGCTGACCTTCGTCTTCACCTTCAACCCGTTCTTCATCACCAAGCCGTCGCTGATGTGGGGGGCCACCGGCGACCTGATCCTCAGCGGCGAGCTGTGGAAGGACATCTACGTCAGCGGCACTCCCTTCGTGTTCGGGTTCGCCGCCGCGGTGCTTATCGGCATCCCGGTGGGCGTGGTGATGGGCTGGCGGCGGCGGGTGGCGTTCGCCCTGGACCCGTTCCTCACCGCCCTGTACGCGAGCCCGCTGGTGGCGCTGGCGCCGCTGCTCATCGTCATGTTCGGCGTGGGGATCAAGGGCAAGACCATCCTGATCTTCCTGCTGGCGGTGTTCCCGTTCATCTTCAACGCCTTTGCCGGCGTCCGCTCGGTGGACACGCTGCTCATCAACGTGGTCCGGTCCCTGGGCGGGAAGGAACGCGACCTCTACTTCAAGGTCATCCTGCCGAGCACCCTCCCCTACATCGTGGCGGGGGCGCGGATCGCCATCGGCCGGGGCATCGTCGGCATCATCGTCGGCGAGTTCTACGCGGCCTCCGAGGGCATCGGCCACGCGCTGATCTGGTACGGCGACATGTACCAGCTCGCGCACATGTTCGTGTGCATCCTGGTGCTGATGATCATCGCCGTGATCTTCACGGTGGGCCTGCGCAAGGCCGAGCTGGCCATCGCGCCCTGGCGCACCCAGGAAACCCGATGAACCGCTACCTGTCCCAGTACCGCGAGAACGAGGAGCCCATCCTGGGATGGGGCTTCATCGTGCTGTTCCTGCTCGTCTGGGAGTTCATCCCCCACGTGGTGACCCTGCCCAAGGGCCTGGCGCTCTTCTTCACCACCCCGTACCACATCGCCCTCAAGCTCTTCGAGATGATCACCTCGGGCGAGGTGGCGTTCCACTTCTACGTCAGCGGCAGCGAGTTCATCATCGGCCTGGGGCTCTCCATCGTCGTGGCGCTGCCCGTGGGGCTCGTCATGGGGCGCTTCAACACCATGAACGCCATGTTCGACCCCTTCGTCACCGCCTTCAACGCCACCCCCCGGCTGGTGTTCCTGCCGCTGGTGGTGCTCTGGCTCGGCTTCGGCATCTGGTCCACGGTGGTCATCGTCTTCATCGGCGCGCTGTTCCCGCTCCTGATCAACACCTACGAGGGCGTCAGGAACGTGGACCGCGTGCTCATCAACG
This sequence comes from Binatia bacterium, assembly GCA_963666515.2. GTDB lineage: Bacteria > Desulfobacterota > Binatia > UBA9968 > JAJDTQ01 > JAJDTQ01. The sequence continues at coordinate 359,244 of OY762897.2, read as the reverse complement.
TGGTGCGCTCCTTCGGCGCCAACGAGTGGCAGCTCATGAAGATCGTGGTGCTGCCCAACTCCCTGCCCTACATCATCGCCGGCCTGAGGCTCGCCATCGGCCGCGCCATCCTGGGCGTGGTGGTGGGAGAGTTCTTCGGCTCCGACCAGGGCGTCGGCTACCTCATGGCCGCGGCCGCCGGCAACTATATCGTGGACGTGGTCTTCGCCGGCCTCATCCTGTTCATGGGCATCTCGCTGGTGATGACCATGGCGGTCAAGAAGCTGGAAGACCGCCTGAGCCGTTGGCGGCCGGAGCAGGTGAAGACGTTCTGAGGCCGCCCGCCGGGTGCGGGAATTTGCCACGGGCGAGGTTACGGGGTCGTGAGGTTACTGCCCTTTCACGCCGCGTGTCTTGTGGATCACAGCGAGCCCTCGTCAAGCAGTTGTGACAGATGCGCTTCGATATTCATTCGCTCGTGGAAGACTTCAACGACTTCGAGCGTCTCGGGCCTTTCCCTGAGGATGAGGTAGTGGGACCCCTCGTGGATGTAGGTCAGTCCAGAGGCCTCCCGCGTATCGCGCATGAGGCGCTCGCAGGGCCGTGCCGCCAAGCCTCGTCCCAGAGCCAAGTCGGTAAGCCGTCCGGCCAACCGCGCCGCGTAGGCGTCAGCCTGTGCAGGACCGAACCGCTCAATGGTGTAATCGAATATGTCGGCCAGCCGGGCAAGCGCAACTGGCGCGTAGACAACCGTCTTCATGTATTGCGGTGCCGCGTTCGTTTCGCCTCCCGGAGAATGCCTCCGATGACGCCCGCGGGATCGCCGCTCCGACCTTCTCCCCGGTCGAGTTGATCAAGGCCGACACTGATCCGAGCTCGAATCTCGGTCAACTGATCCAAGAATTTCCGACGCTGCAATTCACGAAGACCGTCCCGGACCACCTCGCTAGCGTTGTTATAGGCTCCTGCAGCGACAAGATCGTCGACGAACTCCGCGAGCTGGGGTGTGAGTGCAACGTTTCGGGCGTGAGTTGCAGGCATGTCCGACCTCCGTTTCCGGCTGACCTTTGGGTACGGCCGGCTGACCTTTGGGTACGGCAAAGCCTAACACAGGGTGGCAATGAATGACACCCTCGAACGCTGGGCAGGCCAGTTTTCCTGGACAAGTGGAATTTCATGCCTTCGGGAAGTCAGGGGGGCTTGACTTGGTGAATTAATGTGTTATGTTTATGACACATGACGCACTTTGGCCATATGATCAGAGAGCGGCGGGAGGCCTTGCGGCTGAAGGACCGGCGCTTCTCGGTGCGCCAGACGGCCCAGCGCATCGGCATCGAACCAGCGTACCTGAGCAAGATCGAACGCGGCGACGTCCCCCCGCCTTCGGAGGCAACGGCCGTGCGTCTGGCGCAGGAACTCGGCGAGGACCCCGACGTGCTCTTGGCCGTGGCGGGCAAGGTATCAAGCGATCTCCAGGAGATCATCCGCAAGCGGCCCAGGCTGTTCGCGGACTTGATCCGACAACTGAAGGAAGCACCGGACCACGCCATTCTTCGCGTGGTGCGAGAGGTGCGGGACGGCGAATGGTAAAGGAGGACCGACGATGATCACGCTTGAAAAAGACCAACTGGTGTTCAGGTTTCCCGAAGTCCACGACGAGGCGACTTGCGCCATCGGGTTCCAGCGCACCCTGCGCATCCCGGATGACGGCAGGGACTACCCGCTGCCGCCGGGCCTTGGCCGCTTTCCTCTGAGGCATCTGGACGACTATGCGAAGCGTCTGCCCGAGGAATGGCAACGGCGCGGCGGTGTGATCGCGCCAATTCACCAGGCCGAGGCTCTGTGGATCAGATTCAACGCGTCGCGCTATCCTTTCGCGGTGAAGGTCGCGACCGGCAAGCTCTGCGCACTCACCGGCGACAGTTGGGTGAATCACCTGAACCGCGATCCGCAGGACTATGTCGTGCTGCCGGAACAACCGTGGCTCGACGGTTACTGCGTCGAAAAGGGCATGATCCGCCAGTTCGTCGCCATGCCCCTGGCCTTGTGGGAAGGCTACAGCGTCGAGGAACAGCTTACGGGCGACGCACGACACGGCGGCCTTCAGGTTCTGGTGTATCCGATGAAGCATGAGCGATACGAGCGGGCGAAGGATCAGTGGGCTTGCGTCGTGGAGTCCCCCGACACGGAGCTCGGAGGTTTTCCACCACCTTGGGACATGGGCTTGGCGCCCGGCGGCCGGATGAAACAGGAGATATACGACGACCCCTACGGTCTGGACGCCTGGGACCAACGCCATGCAAGCCGCTGCTTCATTTCCCTGGCCAATTCGGTCCTGTGGTTGACGATCACGGGCGAGCGGCCGCCGACCCTCCCTCCCACGGCGAAGGACTACACAGACGCCGGCCTTCCCTGGTTCGCGTGGTATGGCGGCGACGCCGCGGCCATCGACGGCGCCGAGAAGCTTGGTTCCCTCAAGAGCGTAGCGCAAACCGGCGAGGCGAAAGGCGAGAAGCCCCTGCCCGAGAACGAAACGACCGAAGTGCCCCGGATTGTCGACGTCTCGCCCAAGTTCACCCGCTGCCGGGTGGTGCGGGAATTTGCCACGGGCGAGGTCGCGGAGTCGTGAATCCTACTCCGACTCCGCCAACTTCCCCCGAACCTCGCCGAGCAGGGCTTCAATCAGTTCCATGGCGCCCTCGCGGTCGATGGCCTTGATGCCCGAAGGGACGCCCTGATAACGAAATTCGACGGCGTAGGGCGTGTACCCCATCAGACCGTGAAAGGGCTCCAGATCGGCGCCGGTGTCAACGAGCAGATCCAGCAGGACGCCGATATTGTGGCTCAACGGGTATGTTTCGCCCCGCATCGCGATCCACGCCTTGAGGGCCTTCTCCGCCGCCTGCTGCACATGGAAGCCAAAGGACTCCTCCGGCGCCTCGGCGGTCATGCTCCGAAGTGTCGCCAAGTCCCGCTCCGCCGCTTTCAGCAACATCCGCGCGCATTTCACGTCGCTCATGACGCGCCCTTTTCGTAGAGCGTCTTTCCCTCCCGCAGAGCCCGCGCCAGGACATGGTTGAGGGAATCTCGCCAGTAGTCCACATCCTTCTGGGAAAAAACCAGGACGTCAGCGGGCACGTGAAAGGTTCTCAGTACGCGGTAGAGCCGGACCAACTCCTTGTGCTGACTGCGCCCTGGACCGAAGGGTTCGGCTTCGAGCACGAGCAGATCGATGTCGGAGTTCTCCCGGTAGTCGCCGCGAGCGCGGGAGCCGAAGAGGATAACCTGTTCCGGATCCACCTCGTCTACGATGGCCTGGACCATGCTCTGGAGAAGGTCGTCGGTGACGGGGGGCATGGCTTTCGTCCTGGTCAAGCGTCTCACGTGATTAACGCCTCTTGCCCTCAAGTTTTCTCGCACCAAGTACCATGAAGGGCTTTAGCGACAAGATGGCGCCCAATCTCACCTTAGGACACTCCATCACCCATCCTCAGCCGCTGCCAGCTCATGCCGTACCGTTTCCAGCAACTGTTCGGCGACCGACAGTGCGCGCTCCCTGTCGATCGGGTCAGTGCCAAGCGGAACGCCCGCATAACGGAACTCGACTGCGTAGGATGAATAGCCGACCAGTTGCTCGAAAGGGGCGGCATCGACACCCAAGGCGGCCAACATCTCGAACAGTTCTTCAAGATCATGCGTCAACGGGTATAACTCGCCCAGCACCGCAATCCATGCCTTGAGCGCCTTCTCGGCTCCCTGCTGCACGTGAAAACCGAACACTTCATCGGACACCTCCCCTGAGCGAACGAAAACCCGAACCGCGACAAGATCCCGCTCGGCCGCCTCCAGGAGCACACGGGCACACTTAACGTCGCTCATAAAGCACCCTGCCTTCGCGTAGCGCGCGAGCCAAGACGTAATTGAGGGAATCGCGCCAGTAGTCGACGTCGTCTTTGGAGTAGACCAGGATATCCACAGGGACGGGTGCCCCCCGAACCGCTCTGTTGAGGCGAAGCATTTCCCTGTGGCGGCTCCTTTCGGGGCCAAAGGGCTCGGCTTCGATCACAATGAGGTCGATGTCCGATTTCTCCCGATGGTCGCCGCGGCCGCGGGAGCCGAAGAGGATCACCTGCTCGGGATCCACCTCATCTACGATGGCCCGAACCATGTTCTGGAGAAGGTCGTCGGTGACGGGAATCATGAGTTCACCTCGGCCAAGCGCATCACCCAACCCTACGGAATGCTGAATCGTCCGTGCAGACGGTGTCGCCCGACGGCCGGGTCGAACTCGCGTTGCACATCGTCGCGTTCATCCCGCCCCAAGCGGCTCCAGGTCGTCTTCTCGTTGACGTTGCTCGTGGTATCGAAGCCGTTCGGCAGCGACACCCCGATCAGGTTGCTGATCAGATAACGGTCGTGGAAGTCGTCCCAAACGAACACTTCAATCTGCGAACCCGCTTCGGCCAAACCAGCGGCAAGCGCAGTGCGAAAATCCTGTTCAAGGCTCCGGACGTCAAGTATCCGGCGGCCTGGCCCGGATCCCTCGTAGCACACGCGGTGGACTTCGATCGTTGGCCGCGGGCTACGCCTGCCGGCAACGGACAGCAGCTCCTTGAACTGTTGATATCGACGAATCGTTGGATTGAGGTGAGGATCGATGAACTGCAACGAGTTCGCGCAACGCAGAATCGGACCCAGGTGTTCCTTGTAATCGTCCAGAGTCCGGGACAAACGAACCGATGGACTCCGGCGGCTCCACCAAGCCGCCCTGCTGAGCCGGTCGACGCGCTCCACGCGGCTGTCCGTTGCATACGCCGCCTTGATCGACTCCGTCACAACGACTCCGCCCGAGAATGGTTCCGTCACGTCGGACCGGACTGCCTCTTCGCACCAGTCCTGATCATCGGAAGGAGCCCTGGAAAGCCGGGGCGGGAAGCTGATCAATCGCCCCTCCGTTGCCAGCTTCCGCACCATTTCCTTGCCCAAGCGATGCCATGAGCGTTCGCCCCCAGCGAATAGCCCTCGCCACTCTCCGGCACGGAGGTCGCGAACCAGCCCCTCGCTCCTCATGACCTGACTGATTTCCCGCAAGTGCAGACCGCAAACCTCCTCGCTGGTATAGGAGGCCGAGTCGAGCACGTCGGGCGTGATGGCGTAGTCCGCGATCAGAGACATTCAGAAGATCTCCCGCAGTCCTTCCTCGAAGAAGCCGCCGGGCCATGCCTTCACCAGTTCACCGCGCTCGTTGAGAGGCATCTCGCGGACGATGCTCCTCGGTCCGTCGGGTTCCACGAAAAGCACCATCACGTCCTCCGGACGAACCGCAGGCGCTCCGTCCGGCAGGTCGCCACTGCTCGTCTGCCTGATGCGACGCATGATGCGAAGCAGCAGATGCTCGCTGTGAGTCTCGATCAGGAAAGTGTTGCCGCCTTCAAGCGCCGATTCCACGAACACATCACCCAATTCCGCCTGAAGGGCCGGATGAAGGTGTATCTCGGGCTGCTCGATGGCAACCAGCCGGTTCTCCGACGCGAAGGCCGAGACGAGGACGGGCAGCACTTGGCTGACACCGATGCCCACGTCGCGGTGGCTCACGGGGGTGCCGGTCCGCTTGTCGATGAGAACCAAGTCCTGAAGTACGTCAGGGGACGCCTTGACCATCTCGTCAGCCCAGTCCTCCGACAACGCCTCCACTTCACTGACCGATGCCACGAGTTCTGCTATGTCGGGCAGGACGTCTTCTTCATATTTGCGGCCGAGTTCAGCGAGCCGGTCGGCGCCATCCGAAGCAAGCGTCGTCGCGAAATCGAAAAACGCCTCGCCAAGTTTGTCTGGAAGCTCCCTGGACACTGTCGTCGCGGGCAGCAGGTCTCGTACTTCAAGCTCATAGGGTGTCTTGAGGCGATCAGTGTCGCTGAGCCAAGTGTTCACACGCTGTCGGACATCGGCGCGCGTGCGGACTACATCCCAAGCGTAGCCGCCGCCCGCGAACCAGTTGGGATCGTGATGTTGTGCAAAGGCAAGGTGACGCGGCGGATAGGATCTCAGTGGTCCGAGGTAGCGAAGTCGTCGGATGTCTTCTTCGATTGCCGCTCCGAGACCCTCCACCAGTTCGCGCAAGGCCCGGGGAAGAAAGAGGCGACCCGCTCGCCCCAAGTCCTCCCGGCGACGCCCGCGACTGACCGGCATCAACGCCTCCCAGCCTTCTCCCTCCCCCTCACTGACCTCGACTTCGTCCTCGACCCGAAGGAACAAACCGCGCCGTCTGGCCGTTATGGATGGGACCAACGTGTCGAGCACGTCACCAAGGGCAGCGAAATCCTCCTCGCGGATTTCTTCGGTCGTCGTAGCCAACGTCAAGAGTCCACGAAACAACTCGCGGAAAACCGGATGCGCATGGTCGAGACTATCGAGACGCAACAGCCCTCCCGGCCGTGCGCTCATGGATAACAGGGACGCGTCGTCCACCTCAAGACCGAAGCGTTCGAGGCGAACCCCCTTCCCATCCAACTCCCGCATGTAGTCCCCGAAGAGGTCGGGTTGATTGCTCGTAATCCCTTCGCCGATCGACAACTCCACGACGATACTGCGTGCCGAGCGCAACAGCGCTGCCACGCGCCCGGAAAGCCGACCGGGATCAAGCTCGAAACCGAGTTGGACTTGCTGATCTCGCTGGTGCCGGTGCACGTACTGCCGGAACCCGCCGAGATCTATGGACTCGCCGCCAATCTGAGTCCGTTGTGTGTCCAGGTCCCCGGTCTCAATGGCATGGTGGACCAAGGCCAGTGTGTGCAGGACACTCGATTTTCCAGCGCTGTTGGCGCCATAGATGAGCGTGATCGGTCGTAGCGGCACTCGCTGTGCGGCAGCGAAGGCCTTGAAGTTGGCAACACGGAAGCCGAAAAGGTTCACGACAGTTCTCCGACCGGCTCGGCCCTTTCCGCGACCCGCACAATGCCGTCGAGCTTCTCGCGAATCTCCAGGTCGATCTCGTGGTCTGGAACGTACTCCACCAATTCGTGGCAGTTCTTCTTGGCCATGAGGTTCGGCAGCCCCAGCTTCTCGAAATAGGCTTTGAAGACGGGTTCCAGGAAATCGCCGCTAGCCTTGATGCCCGCGTTCCAAGGAGAGCCCTTGCCCGAGGTCCTCAGCGCCGACTCCACCGGTTCGATGGATTGCCGCATTGCGTTCATACGCTTGTCGGCTTCGGCTCGTGTAAACAGCGGCCCCGCCACGGTTTCAGTCGCTGAGGCGGTCGCATATGCCTCCAACGTAGCCTTCGAGCACAAGTAGTTCTCGATCCCACGGCGCTTCCACATGAGACACTCGACCGGGGCCATGTCCCGCGGTTCCGACTCCAAGCGATCAAACAGGACGACTCCCTGAAGCCCCGGGACCGCCTCCCGCAACCCGTGGTAATGGTTCTTGACCGCGCTGGCATTGTTCCCGACGTATTTAACGAACGGCCGCTCAAGCACCTGCAACGCCCGTTCGTGCCCCAGTCGTCGGGCAAAAGCGTGAAGAATCGAGAGGTCCGTCGAGCCCTCCAGGTAGAGCACCCACCCGTTCTGCTCTGCCTGGTAGTACTGCTCGAAACCGATCTCCTTGAGCGCCTTCAGCACTTGGCTTCCGCGGCCGTCGATACGGTGCGGTCGGCCCACGAAGGCCACGACCAGATCCCGGTCGGCGGCCTCGTTTAGCAACACCTCCGAGTGGCTCGCAGCGATGATCTGACTGCCACTTTCACGAGCCACGTCGGTCAGCAGGCGGTAGGTCTGACGTTGGCGAAGTATCTCCAGATGTGCGTCGGGCTCGTCCAGAAGCAGGACCGATCCGGGGTTGGCGTACATGTACGCCAAAAGAAACAGAGTCTGCTGAAGACCACATCCAGCGGAAGACAGATCGAGCCTCGTTCCACGCTCGTGGTAACTCATCACGATCTCGCCGCGTTCCGGCACGTAGCGGGGCGGCTCCACCACCGTCCCGAAAAGACTCTCGATCTGCTTCACCAGCCGGTCCCACTGCTTCGTCTGCGCCCCATGAACCTGGAAACAGAGGTTGCGCAGCACCTCTGCGGTACGCCCTTCCCCAATCCGCACATCCACAGCACCTGTATCAAGCCGTGTCTCCGTGGCCGCGAGCCCCGATATCGGGGGCAGGAACACGATCCGTGCATGACCCGCTTCTTCAGGAACTGGCATCCGCTCGGGCGTCTTGTCGTCAAACTGGCGAAGAGGCCGGCAATAGAAGGATTCTTCGTTCGCGTAGTCAAACTCCAGTCCACAGACCCATGAATGGTCGTTGCTCATTCCCTCGACCACGATCTCGATACGGACATTGCTGGTACGCGGCTTCCCATCGACCTTCTGGACGTCCCGAACGTGAAGGTCACGCCACAGGAGATTGCCGTCAGGAATCGGGATTGCCACCAAGTCCCGACGACTGATGGTGACCCCAGGACGCTTCTCCGGCGTGCTCTTCCCATAGCGCTTCTCGTTCCAGCGCCTGAGCCCGATGTCCCACAGGGCGAGCGCCTGCATGGCCGAAGTCTTGCCGGAGTTGTTCGGCCCGATGAAAACGACAGGGCTCCCTAGCTCGATCTCGACTTCGCCAAAAAGTTTGAAGTTGCGGATGGTGAGTTTGGTCAGCATACGACAGCGCCATTCTCACCACTACGGTACGACATCATCGCGTCCTTCCTTAGCGCTCGAACTCCTCAAACTGTTGTGCTGTGTCGCCAATTCCTTCCAGGCAAAGGCGATCTATAAGGTCCAGCGAACGTGACGTCCATTCATCGTTCTGGTGTTGCTGGTAGATCCTGAAAATCAACTTCGTGAGAGTAAAGGTGTCCCCGGCCTGACACGTTCGCATGTCTCTGGCCTCTTTTGCAAAGCGATCCAGGAACTTCTCGCAGACCGCACACGTCATCCCCGGCAAGCGGCCCAGTGAAGCCTCCAGTGCATGAAAGATCGAGAACGAGTCCTCCCGAAAGGCGGCGCTGACGCTGAATGCCTCAATCAGATTACCAAAGGTATCGAGTGTGTCGTCGGGCAGATTGCTGAAACATGCCGCCGCTTCGACCCTCACGTCGACGTGGGAGTCGTCAAACAGTGCACGAAGCGTCTCTTCGCACCAGGAGCGACACCGAGGGACGCCAATATTTGCGGCTGCAACTTGAGCAACTCCGAGACGTTGATCCGGGCTCCCAGAGACGGCCTCTACGGCGAGGATCCCGGCACCATCGTGATCCACCGCCGCAAGGCTTGCCAGTCGTGCGCCCGCCGTAGCGACCTTCGGTTCGGACGATCGGAGCATCCGTTCGACAATTGGCCGCAGTTGACCAAAGCTGTCTCGCAGGTTGCCATGAATAAACCCGTAGACGTACCGTGTTGCAAGCAGTCGTTCCTCGGATAGATCCATGCAAAGGAAAAGCGACAGAGCAAGTGCAGAATCATGGTACGCTACGGCCTGTAGCGTACCTGCAATACGGGAAAGAACAGCCGCACTCCGGTCCCTGATCATTCGTTCGAGAGCTGGACGAAACCGTTCGACATAGGTCACGTCGGCAAGGATGAGAGCCCGAATAGCGTCGGCTGCTCTCCCCCGTGTAGTGTTAATGCCGTCCATTTGGACATCGCCATTATAGTCGGGGTGACCACCACCAGCATCCTTTTGCCATAACTCTTCGACAGGGTCTTCGTGATCGATCGCTAGCCAACCGAGCATTTCGACAGCATCATTCGGAAGCGGGCCTTCAATGGATCCAAGTAAAGCGACAATCGACCTGCCGCATGACCCGCGTGAATCCGCAAAGGCCTTGCGACAGACCTCAAGTTTGAGAGTGCTTGCCACCTCGGCGCCCTTCAATGCGGAGAGCGTCAATTCCAGATATACAGGGTTAGTTCCTGGAGGAAACCTCAGACTGAGGCGAGCAAACCGATCTGGTTCCTCCTTGACCCTGGTTTCGAGTTCTTGTGCCAATTGCGTAGCACCGCCTCTGAGATCACCCGGCCCGAAGTGTGTCGGGTACTCAGAGCGGTACTTGGCGATGGCCCGCAACCACTGCTCGTCGGTCATTCTATACACGGCGCTCTTCGCGATCGGCGAACCCACCCAACCCGCGACAGGCAGTGTTGGCACGCCTTGCGGTTCACCGAATTTTCGAAACAACTCCTGCAAGTGCTTGTTCACCCGAGCGCTGCGTTGCTTTACGGGGAAAGCCGAGAGCAGGTTAAATCGCGTCTCTCCAGCGAATTTGTAACCGGCACTACTGCGCTCGAAAGGTGCGGCGTAACGAAGGAGCACATCTTCGAGCCTTTCGCGACTCTCGACGGTGCAGTGCGGAAGCACTACCTTGATGAGTTCCATCGCGCACCAAACCGGGCTGTCAGAAAACCCACATTGGAACCGCCATGGTTGATCACAAAGCAACGAAATCGCTTCGTCCGCGTAGTGTGCGGCACCGCCAGCGTAAAGGGCAAGCAACAAGTGGTTTGCGATGTGTGTGTCGCGACTGCGCAGGTCAGCGACAATGTCGCGTAAATTTGCTGTACCATCACGCGCCAGTGCACCGATCGCTGCGACCAATCCCGAAAGACACGCATCCTCGCCCCTGGGATGCTCCGTCTTGATAAGATACGACCACACAACATCGTGTTTTGGTGGTTCTCCACCGGGAAGGACGGTTGCCTCCGAAATATCGAGAACCAAAGGCAGCACGTGCTTCACGAACACGGCGGGAGCGGATTTCGCGGACTTCCCTAACATCTCTGCGGCAGAGGCGTCGTAACCAAGGAGATCCGGTTTGCGTAGATCTTCCCCGGCGGCCCGGACTATCGCAAGGCGCCGCCGGAGCACATGGGCTAGCACCTCCGGAACCCACTCTGGACGGTTTTCGCCGAGATCATGGAGCATGTCCCAGAATGTACCGTTCACCGCCCTCGACCCGCGGGCTTCGTCGAGTGTACCGTTGTCCACGAGACGGAGAAACAGGTCAAACACGCGACGACTCGTGTGATGGTCGGCCGATTCCATAAAGAATCGAAGCCTCACCTTCCACTGACCACCACAGTCGGCATATGGTTCGAGCAAGGCTGCAACGCGATCCGGCGAATTGCCTTGATGCAACCTCAAGTAGTTCAATGCAGTGTTTGCAAGTTCACCGTTATCTGAGGCCAGCCAAGCCTCGACCAAGCCGCGGTGATCGGCGACATCAAACCACGAGGGTGCGCCAAAAAACCGCCGCCACGCCAATTCAGACAGTTTGTTCGCGTTGCGAAGCCCACCCTCGATGGCGCTGAGCGCCGGTGCAAGCCATTCTTGCCAGATGGTCCACTCTTCCTCGGTCGGATCCACGACTGCGGCAAGAAGCGCAAAAGCTAGATCCTTGAGATGGACCCGTATTCCCTCATCCGAGAGCAGGCTGTGAAGTTCCTGAATGTAACGCACAGAATCTGCGTCACGTAGATAGGCCAGCACCTGCCGAACCTGAGCGCGACGGAACAGATGCTGGTCTGGCCCCTTGAGGAAGGACACGAGCGAATCCGACCGATTGAAGAACACTCGGGCGAAGCAATAGTCGAAGAAGCTCTCGTGACCGAACCCGTAACGGCGCCCGTCAAACGTAACCACGCCCTCCGACGCCAGTTGGTCCAAGTAGCTGATCGGAATCGTGTCAAGTCTCTCTTTGGCTACTGATAGCTGCTGAGTGGAGGTCATCTCTTCGCATAGAATTTCCATAACCTCCATCCACTGGTCAGCGGATGGTACGACTCGATCGGCGACCGACCGTCGCTTTTCATCCCAGTATCGACTAAATAGATCCGTCGCCGTCCGGAAAGCTGGCGCGAGACGCGTGTCAAAACCAGCCTCAAGAAAAAGCGAGAGGTTTTGCGGAAGCCGGAGCAACTCCAGTTGACCTGACCGGAACCACGCCGTGTCAAAACCCGCATTAGTCAGAAACTCCCTGACCTCCTCATCCGTGAACTCGGTAACGTCGACTTGTCCGTGTTCGTCAGGCAGGAGCCGCCGCAGCCGTGAATCATTTCTCCAGTCGAAGGCTCGGCAAACGACGACGGTGTGGATAGTGGCCCGTGTGCGAGTACCTCGCGCCTCGTGAAGCAACCGCTCGACCAGATCGAAGGCACCAGAACTCCTGCCCGACATGGTGCTGACGGCATCCAACTGATCCACAATCAATAGGCCAGGGACTCCGGCGGTCTGTGCCGCTGCCGCAAGTACAAGGACCGGCGACTCCTCAAGATCGAGTTGGCGTCCAAGAGCTTCCGTCGTTGATAGCGCGGGAAGGCGGTCGAGCCGGAACGCCAACACAGGCAGTCCCCTCTCTCGCACCGCCTCCACAACCTCGACGACGCAAGCTGTCTTCCCTGAGCCTGCACCACCGGTCAGGACATGGTCCGTCGCAGGTCCCTCCAGGCCCGCCAGCAGCATTGTCGTCGACGGCCGCGGAAGGAGCCTATGCTGAATGAGTTGTATCTTCGCACCGTGCAGGTACTGATCGGTCGCAGCCTTGACAGCGTCCCGTGCCCGTTGACTGCTGGTTAACCGACGTAGCTGATAACCGCGCTGTTTGAGAGCGTCGACGAGTCCTTCGCGGATAATCGTCTGATGTACTGAATCCCTTACTATGGCACGTAATTCGACAAGGACCTTCTGAGGATCCGCCAAGAACAGGGCCTCAACCCCCAACAGCAACTTCTCTTTGAGTGCAGCCTCGTCGATAGTTTGGACATCTATCCGCCGCAGGAGATCAAATGCGGTGGAGACATCACACCCCCAACACTCCTGAAGCGTCTTGAATCCTTCCTTCTTATCTCCAGCCTCGAGAAACCATCGCTTGAACTCCTCAATCGATTCTGCGGCACTCGCCTCCTCGCACAAATTGCGCAACACCGCGGCGTCACTGCTTGACGCAAAAACAAATCGGTCGCTATTGCCTGCTAGTTGTTGCCCGATTACATGAAGTAGTCCGCCATCGGTCGCCCCGAGATCCTTGAGGCTCCACTTACCGTCTCGGTGGCCACGTTTCACCTGATGCAGCTCTCGATGGGAGGCCAACGTCACTACGAATTCGGCTTTCTCAGTCCCCGGGTCCTCGATCCGAATCGATTCGGCATCATCGTGGAGCATACGGACCAATACCCATACGGTCCATAACTCCTCATAGCGGTTGCCAAGCTTATTTGCGGATCCACCTGGAAGTGTCATGGCTTGAAGTCTGAGGGACGGGATCTCACCGGATCGTGCCGTACAATCTGCGTTGTTTTCGCAAGTTGCGAACTCATGAGAAACTCACCTTGTCGAGCTAGCTTTTTTTGCCCCAACTCCTGAAAAACTCCTTTCCCGCCAGGACTCTGTTAGCTTACCTGAAAAGGCGCGAACCACCAGGATATCGAACAGTCTGTTGAACCGCCTAACTTCTCTCAAGCGTACCTGCTTTTGATTGCAAAGGCGGTTGCAGTGCCGTCCGAAGTCCCTCTGCAAGTCAAGTGGTGGCACCATGAACTCGATTCTGCTGAAGCGATGCTTCGATACTAGTCCCTTCATCCCGCCTGTCGAGGCATCCTGGACAAGGCGCTTTCCGGCAAGGAACTGCCCGTAGAGAAACCAGCTATCTACGCCAAGCTTAGGTGTCGCGGCATTGATTTGCTGATTAAACGCAACCTCTCGGTCAGCCAAGGCCGAATTACCAATGGCACCTGGACTACCTGCGATACACGTCACGAGCGTGGACCCCGCAGGCACCGTCCGGGCGACTTTTGCCCCAAGGTTCGAGAGGCCCTCTGCGGCTGTAGTAACGTAATGAGATGCGGTATTGAGATTGTCTGACTTGACCCATTCAATGAACTCTCCGTAGTACTCGGGTCTCCTACGTGAGGGGGTGTTGCCAGTCGTAATGGTCGCCAATTCATGAAGCGCACACTTCTGCCACTTCATCGGGTTCGTGGCAGGGTCGCCGAACATCCTGAGGAAGATTGCGGGGAGGATTCCATCGGCTTTGGCGTCGACTTCAGCGCGAAGCCGGCGGAGGTGATCGGCTTGGTCGAGGATCTCGACGATGCGATGCTGTTCGGAGAGGGTGGGGACCGGGATGTCCACTCTATTTACTTCTGCATCAGATACTGCTGGATAGTTGGCGCCTCTTACCTTCGAGGTTAGCTCTTTAACGAAATCGGTAGAGATGACGCGGTAGAACAGATATCGAGGATCAAGCAGTTCTCTATTCGCACGCAGAACGCAGAATCCCGTCGAGGCGATCTCGCCATCCAATTCCTCAGGTACCATCGCGACCGCGTTGAGGTTTGGACGAACGGTAGATACAAGTACATCGTCTTTCCGGATGACCTTGCGTGCCCGACCCGGAGCATCTGCACAAGGGATGGTGCGGGATTCTGCGATCCTCTTGCGAACGCGGTCGATCCCGGTGATGTCGACATATCGAAACTCCCCCGCGGAACCGTCCCGAGGATCACGCTGCTCGGTCGGTGTACAGACAGCTCCGATTGGCTGGGTATGCCAGGGGTTCACGTGCCTTCAACCTCACTCAGCAGCGCTTCCAGCCCGCTCGTAATCTCTTCCTCAATTGCGAGAACCTCACGGATCAATTCAACGGGGTCCTCCTCTGGAAACTCTTGGCCGATGCGCGGCTTGTAGCGAGAGGCGGCCAAATCGAAGTCGCTGTCCACGATAGTCTCGAAGGGCGCCCACCAGCAGCGTGGCTCCACACATCCGGCGTCAAGAAAAACACCAGTCTCCACACCCGGCGGCTCCTGGAAGCGTGACGCCTTGTAGTCAGCCCATGCTGCCAACATGCCGGGGATGTCGTTTTTGTCCGGCGTCTCAGGGCGACCGCCGCCTTGGATTTTGTCCGGGTCGTAGCCGTCGTTACCTACCTCATAGAACCAGACCTGTTTGGTGCCGATCTGCCCCTCGTCCGGCCCCATTGTAGGACGGCGAATCACAAGGACAGAAGTCTTGACACCGGCGTAGGGCTTGAACACGCCGGAAGGCAGCGAAACCACTGCCTGCACCTCATATTCTCGTAGCAACTTCCCGCGAAGTTCCTTATGCGCCTTGGTCGAGCCGAAGAGCGCCCCCTCGGGCACCACCACGGCACAACGCCCGCCTGGGGCAAGTGACCGCAACATGAGGGCGAGGAACAAAAGCTCGCTCTTCTTGGACTTCGACGGCAAGTCCTGACGAATGGATCCCGCCGGAATTTGCCCAGCGAAGGGAGGGTTGGAAAGAATCACCGAGTACCGGCGGTTCAGGTCGTCTTCGGTGAGGCCGCCCATCTCGGAAAGGACATTGCCGCGTTTGAGGTTGGCGCGGCGGATGCCATGGAGCACGAGGTTCATCGAGGCGATCCGCATCATCTGGCGTGACACGTCGGTGCCGTAGATGGATGCCTCAAGGCGACGCCAGTCTGGTATCTTCTCCCCTGCTCCCTTTCTATAAGTCTGAAGGTTTGGAATCTCCTTCTTCGCCTCATCCAGTGTCTGCTCGCGCTTCTCCAGCCAGTCCTCGCCATAGATGGGGGTTTCCTTGGGCTCCTCGCTGTAGCGAGCGAGAATGTGATCCACCACATCAATGAGGAAGCCGGCCGTCCCGCAGGCCGGATCATAGACTGTATCGCCCAGATCCGGATCGACCATCTGGACCATGAAGGCGCGGATCTGGCGTGGCGTCCGGAACTGGCCGTTGAGTGCCGACTGGCCGAGATGCGTGAGCAGGTACTCGAAGATGTCGCCCTTGATGTCGGGACCGAGCTTGCGGAAATCGATGGAGTCCAGTTCGTCGATGACCTGCTTCAGCACGTTGGGATCGACGATTTCGAGTACGGCGTCGCGGAAATAGTCGGCCACATGGGGTTCGTCTTTCACCAGGGAGGCCATGTAGGGGAAGACCTCGTCCCGAACGAAGTTGCGGAGCCCCTCGCCGCTCTGGAAACGCCACTTGGACCAGCGGAAACGGGCGGCTTGACGAGGGAAGAGGCTGGCGCCGTTGCCGACTCCGAGGCGGCCTCTAAGCTCGCGCTCGGACTCCTCCTCGTCCAGGAGCTTCAGGTAGATGAGGTAGGAAATCTGCTCGATGTAGGTGACCGGGTTGGTCACACCCCCAGCCCACAGAACGTCGGTGATGTGATCGAGCTTGCGTCGCAGTGTCTGGTCCATGGACTCCTCTTCAACCGGCGGCCCTGAAGACATCTTCATTGAGCCGCGCGACCACTTCCTTTAGACCCTCTTCCCCGAACAATTCTACACCCTTGCCGGCGGCATCGAGAATCGACAGCGGCGGCTCGAAGAGGTCGCTGAGGCTGACCCGCCCGGTGGCGATGCCGCGGTTCTTCAGCAGACAGAGGTACTCGGCCTGCTGCGGCGTGAGGGAACGCGCGACGAGCCACGCGCGGAAGGTCTCTTCCAGTTTTTCCTCTCGGCTCTTGATGTGCAGCCGCCCGAGGGCCGCGCGGATGAAGTCCACGAGGCTGCCTCCCGGGTCGCGGTAGGCGCGCCGGAGGTTGTCCTCGTTGAAGTAGCGCTCGGGCCGGTTGAGGCGCCGCGCGAGTTCCTCTTCCTCGTCCGGCTCCAGCGGCTCTTCGTCCCGCACCTTGCGGAGCAGCGGATCATCCGCTGCCTGGGAGCGGATGGTCTCCACCCAGTGGGTCACGTACTCTTTCTTGTCGACGCGCTCGCCCTCGGGACCGACCTCGATGTAGGTGACGGCTTCGAGCCATTCGTCTTCGAGGCCAAGCTCGACAAGGGCAGGAGGCGGCTCCGGCGGCGTCGTGGGGCCGTCCGGCGCGTGTCCGCCTCCCGTGCCGGTGACCCCGCCGCCGTCGCTGTCGTTGAAGTACTCGTGGTTCTTGAAGAAGTCGTAGATCACGAACTGCTGCTTGCCGATGTGCGGCGCGGTGCGGGTGCCGCGGCCGCGCATCTGCTGGTAGAGAATGGGGCTCCGTACGCGGCGGCACAGGACCAGATGCAGCACCTCCCGGCAGTCGAAGCCAGTGTCGAGCATGCCAACGCTGACCGCCACCATGGGATAGGTCTCCCTCTTGAACTTCCGTATCAAGGCGTCCGGATCGGCCACGTCGGAGGTGATGACTTCCGCGTACCGGCCCTTGTGTTCGGGGTGAAGCTCGTTCAGGTACTGGGCCAGGCGCGCGGCATGGTGCTTGGTGATGGCGAAGACGATGGCCTTGCCGGGTCCGGGGTCCTGGCCGGGCGCTAGCTCCTTGAAGTTTTCCCACGCGAGGTGATCGAACTCCTCCATCATCAGGCGGTTCGTCTCCGCGTTGGTCCAGCGGCGCTCGAACTCGGCGGGGTCGTAGTGTTCGTCGTCCACGTCGGCCCCTTCCGCCACGATCTCGGTGATGCCCGTCGCGAACCGGTACGGCACCAGGTACTTGTCGCGGAAGGCCTCCTTCAGCGGATAGGACACGTCGGGCTTGCCGGGCTCGCACTGGTAGAAGTCGTAGGTGTTGCGCTCGATGTAGCTCGCCGGCGTGGCGGTGAGGCCGATGTGGAGCGCGTCGAACCGGGTCAATGCCGTCTGCCAGGAGCCGTAGATGGAGCGATGGCACTCGTCGGCGATAACGACGTCGAAGTAGCCGGCGGTGTATTCGTCCACTCGCCCGATCATGGTCTGGAGCAGCGCGACGGTGATCTGCTGTTCCTGGCGGGCCGAGCCCGGCCGCAGCCAATAGCTGGAGTGTGCGGACAGGATGTCCTGGATGGCCTCGATGGCCTGCTTGGCAAGCTGTTCCCGGTCTACCAGGAAGAGGACTCGCTCGGCCCAGCCGGCGTCCAGCAGCCGCTTGAGGTACAGGCACATGAGGTCGGTCTTGCCGGTGCCGGTCGGAAGCTCGATCAGGAAGCGGCGCTTGCCCAGCTCGAAGGCATGATCGAGGGCGCGCATGGCGTCGGCCTGGTACGGCCGCACCGTGCGGGTCTCCCCCTGGCGGATGTAGTGTTCCGGGATATCGACCGTGGCCAGCGGCTTGCGCTGTTCCCGCATCTCCACGATCCGCTCCAGGTCGCGGCGGGAGAAGAAGCCGGCGATGGGGCGGGCGTCGTCGTTCTGGTAGTCCCAAAAGTAGGTCAGTTCGCCGTTGGTCAAGAAGATGAAGGGCGCGCCCAGGGCCTTGGCATACGGCAGCGCCTGTTGCTTGGCGACGTAGGGGTTGATGGCGTTCTTCTTGGCCTCAATGACGGCCAAGGGGCGTCCGCGCTGGTCATAGAGGACGTAGTCGGCCCTTCCGCGTCTGGGTTCCGCGCCTTCCGCCGTGTCCAGGACGCAGACGAACTCGCCGATGACGCGGAGGTCGCCCTCGGCGGCCGGGTCGAAGACCAGGTCGCGGTAGGCCGGATCGGGGTTGAGCGGCTTCAGCCGGATTTCACGGTGGCTCCAGGTGTCGCCGTCCGGCGCCACGGCCTTGGCGCTGGTGTACTTCTTGACCGAGAACTCCCCGCCGAGACCCGGATCGGAGCAGCCGCGATGCCAGACGAGGACGAGCTTGCCTTCGCGGCTCCCTCCCCGGTCCGTGCGGAAGAGACAGTACGAACGGTCGGGGATGGTGGGCTCCATGGACTGTCCGTCCACGCGCGCCACGAAATGGTCGCGGGTGAGCCGGACGTGGCTGGGGACGGTTTTCCAGCCGATTTCCTCCGCGGTCGTTCCCACGGTCATGTCCGGGCCGAACTCCCCGGCCGCCGCCACGAGATTGTAGACAGGGGCATGCATCTCGAAAGGCCGTGCACGGGAGCGGTCCACAAGCTCGATGGCCTCGGACGATTGCGACGACGGCACCTCGGTGCCCACCATCGACTTGTCCGCGGGGTCCCAGCCTGCCTGCCTCAGCAACTCGTCGATGACGATTCGCGCATCCGCCTCGCTCTCACGCGGGCTCACCCGATCCTCCTCGTCCACAGTACCATTGTTAGAGGCAAGCACCGTGCCATCATGCGCGCACCCTGTAACGCTTCGTCCAGTTGGTGAAGGTCTGATAGCTGGGCAGACCCACGAGTTGGGCGGCCTGGGTCTTGTTGCCCTGGGCCTCGTCCATTGCGCGCTGCAGGTAGTGTCGCGCCACTCCGGCCAATACTTCCGGCAGATCGAAACCCTCTCCCAGCGGCTTCCCGAGGACCTCGGCCTCCCCGGTTCGCCCGTCCGTGGGCAGGAGCGCGTCACGAATATCCTCGGCCTTGAGCACGGGGCCGGGTGTCCAGACGCACGCCCGGCGCAGGGTGTTCTGAAGCTCGCGAACGTTGCCGGGCCACGGATGTCGGTCCAGAAGCTTTCTTGCAGTGACAGAAAGTTTCTTCTCTACGTAGCCGGGCTGCTCCACGCCTTCACGGTTCACGAGCGCAAGCAGATGATCGACCAGCAGCGAGAGGTCCTCACCCCGGTCCCGGAGCGGCGGCAGCCGGAGCACCGCCACCGCGATCCGATGGAAGAGGTCCTCGCGAAAGGCGCCCGTCACCACCTCGGACAGGAGCGGCCGGTTGGTGGCGGCGATCAACCGCACGTCCACCTTGCGGCTGCCGGATCTCCCCACGGGCACGACTTCTCCTTCCTGGAGCGCTCGAAGCAGCTTCACCTGCGTCGACTTGGTCAGCTCTCCCACCTCGTCGAGAAACAGCGAGCCCCCTTCGGCCTCCACGAAGTGGCCCTCGCGGCGGTTCATAGCGCCGGTGAAGGCTCCCTTCTCGTGTCCGAACAGCTCCGACTCCACCAGCTCGGACGGGATGGCGCCGCAGTTGACCGCCACGAACGGCTTGTCGCGCCGGGGGCTGGCGCGGTGTATGGCGCGGGCCAGCAGTTCCTTGCCGGTGCCGGTCTCGCCCTCGATCAGCACCGGAACCGAACGGGGAGCCACGCGGCGCGCTCGGACGATGAGCCGTGTCATCGCCCGGCCCCGGTGCACGATCTCATCGAATTCCGGCGCGGCCGGAGCCAGGCCGGCACTGAGCCGTTCGAGTTCCTCGTCCGGCCGGCGCAACAGATCGGGCAGGAAGTCGGCGGACATGTCGAACGGGACCGAGGCCGTACGGACGCCGTGCTGCCTGGAAGACTCGATCAATTCGGCGGGAAAGCGCGTCTTGGAAAGAATGATCCACACCGCGGCCATGGCCGGGGTGCCGGGGCTCAGATGAAACGAAAGGGTCGTGTCCCCCATCCCGTCCGCGAGAGCCAGCTCACAGGCGCGCACCGCGGCCACGTAAATCTCACCGAACTCCGTGGGGCCGGTGAGCGTCTCGTGCAGCCAGTGGAGATCGGCGCCTCCAGCGCGTTCCCGGAGCCATTTCCTGTATGAGCGAACGGCGTCGTGTCCGTGGTCGGTGATGAGAAACGCGCGGTCGAAACTTCGCTCCGACAGGGCCTGAGCTACGGGTCCGATGCCGATGTCGGCCTCTTCTTCGGGGGCGCGAAGATCGGTGTGCCCGATCCAGGTGACAAGGACTTGGGCCATGCACCTACAGAACTACAAGAAAGTTTGCAGATGCACAAGTATGCTTGTTTCGGGGCACACGGACCGGCGCCGCGTGCCCCGAAACGGCAGGAGTGAAGGGGCCGGCCTACAGCGGCTTCGCCTGCAGGTAGTAGCCCCGCTCTCTCAGGGTCTCGTTCAGCAGGTCCCTGGCGACGAACTTCTCGACGTCGGGGAGGGGCTTGTCCTTGGGCCAGAGGTTCTTCGAGATCATGCGCTTGACGCGGGACTCGAACAGGCTCAGGACCAGGGCTTCGGGCATGTCCGGGCCGTACTGGTCGAACACTTCCTCCCAGACGCCTTCGGCTTCCCTGCGGTCCTTCATGGCGAAGTACTTCTGGATGACGTCGATGGACCCTTCCTTGTTGTTCTCCATGTACTCGGCGGCCTCGGCCATGGCGTGGATGAAGGCCTTGGCGGTCTTGCGGTTGGCCTTGAGGTAGTCGTTGTGGACCCAGAAGCTGCCGCCGATGCGGGGCAGGTACTTGCCGGTCTTCAGGACGACCTTGAAACCGGCGAGCTTCGCCTTGGCGGCGTGGGGGAACGTGAGCAGGCCGGCGTGGATGTCGCCGTTGATCATGGCGGCGATGCGCTCGGCCTCGCCCCGGAAGCTGATGACCTTGTAGTCGCGTCCGGGCTCCATGCCGAAGTTCTTGGACAGCACGATGTCGGCCTCATCGTAGTCGGCGCTGCCGGGCCGCCCCAGGCCGATGATCTTGCCCTTGAGGTCCTGCACCGTCTTGATGCTCGCGTGGGCGGTGACGGTCCACTGGGAGATCAGCGACTGGCCTACCAGGTAGGTGATGGGCGCGCCCTTGAGCGCGGCCTGGGAGCCGCCGCCGGGGATCGGCACGAAGTCGATCTGCTTGGCGATGCCGGCGTTGAGCAGCGCCTTGCCGCTCATGCTGCGGTACTTGGCGTCCAGCCCGTACTTCTTGAAGATGCCCGCGTCCATGGCGATGTAGGAGGGGATGTGGAATCCGCTCGCCGAGGTCGTCCGGCCCACGCTGATGGGCGTGAGGTCCGCGGCGCTTGCGGCCGTGGCCGCGAGGGTCGCGATGCCGAAGGCCAATAGTGCCGCCGGAGCCGTCCATTTGTTCGTGAATTGTTTCATTTTCGTGACTCCTTGTTGTTTTCTTCATCGCAAGCCGATGAGCGACCGCACTCTATGACAGAGTGGTTCGGGTTTGCAAGCGGGTTGTCGAGATGGCCCCAGCCCTGCCCCGCCTGGATTCCGGCTTTCGCCGGAATGACGGGGGCGCCGCTAGCGGGCCGGTCAACGGCACAACGGCCAGACCTGGTACCACGAGTCGCAACGGAAACGCGACTCGCACCGGGCAAGCTGCGAGCGATACTGGCCGGCGGTGCCGGCGACGCGTCTGGCGACACGCTGCAACCAGGGCTTCTTCTTCCAGGTGCCGCGGCGATAGCCGCCGCGGCCCTCGTGGTAGGCGAGATAGAGTCTTTCGGCGTTGGCGCGGGAGATGCCGAGCTCGCGCCAGGTCTTGTAGTTGTACCAGCCGATGAAGTCGAGGGCGTCCTCCATGTCCGAGCGGCTACGGAAGAGCCGGCCCCGCTCGGCCTGGTATTCGCTCCAGACCGGGTTCTGGGCCTGGGCGTAACCCCTGGCCGACGACGGGCGCCCCAGCGGTATGAACAGGAACCACCGCCGAGGCGGCTTGGCGTGGCTACGGTAGCTCGATTCGTGGTGCACGAAGGCCATGAGGACGTTCACCGGCGTGCCCCACTTCTGCTGGGACTTCCGGGCGTAGTCGTACCAGTCGGGATACTGGGCAAAGACTTGGCAGATGTCCCGCTGGCGTTGCGGCGGCGGCGAGTAGCTGCAGCCCGACACCCACACGAGCGCGAGCACGAGCACGAGCAGCACTGTCCGAACGAAAACCAACGCGCTATGACTCGTCACGTTGAAGGCAACTGCACCGGCGCCCAGCCGTTGCCGTCCATGTCGGGCATCCACGCCCCACTTGCGCGTCAGGGAGACGCCGGCTCGCTCGCAGGCTTCACCACCCTGACCCGGACCATGTGGGCCACGATGGCCAGGATCACCGCGGCGGCGCCCAGGCTGAGGGTCAGGGTGCCCGGGAAGATCATGATGAAACCTCCCCCCACCAGGAGAACCCGCTCCCACACGGCGGTCGCCCCGGCGATCCAGCCCTCGAAGCCCGCGGCCAGGGCGAACAACGCCAGCGCGGCGACGCCGGTGGCCAACAGGATCTCGGCGAGGCTCCCCTCCATCAGCAGGCCGGTGTTGAAAACGAACAGGAACGGGAGCACGAACGCGCCGACCGCCATACGCATCCCTAGAAGCCCCACGATCATGGGGTTGGCCCCGGCCAGTCCTCCGGCAAGGAACATGGCTGGGCCCGCGGGCGGAGACATGGGCGCGATGACCGCGAAGTACACCGCGAACAAGTGCGCGGCCAGGGGCGGCACGCCCAGTTGCACGGTCACGGGCACGATCATGATCGCCGTCAGAATATAGGTGGCCGCCACCGACAGCGGCGCCCCCAGCACCAGGGAGGCGATCATGGCGATGAACAGGGCGGGGAACAGGTAGCCGCCGGAGAAGAGCATGACCATGGAGCCGAACTTGCCGCCGAGGCCGGTGGCGGAGATGGCCGTGACCATGATGGCGCCGGCGGCGATGGGAAGCCCCACGATGATGGTGGTGGTGGCGCCGGTTTCGAGCCCCTTGAGCACGTTCCTGATGAAGTCCTTGCGTCCCTTCTTCCTCACCACCGTGACCAACAGCAACGTCGCGATGGCCACCAGCGCGGCCCGGATGGGGGTATAACCTTCCAGCAACACCCAGACGATCACCACCAGGGGCACGATGAAGTGGCCGTCCTCCTTGAGCACGTCCCACGCCGAGCGCCTGCCCTCGGTTGGGGAGGTGATCCCCATCTTCACGCTCTCCATGTGCACCTGCCAGAAGACCGTGTAGAAATAGAGGCAAGCGGGTATGAACGCCGCCACGATGATCTCCACGTACGGGATGCCGCTGATGTCGCTCATCAGGAACACGGTGGACGCCATCACCGGCGGCATGAACATCCCCCCCATGGACGCCGACAGCTCCACCGCGCCGGCGAACTCCGGCCGGAAGCCGACACGCTTCATCATCGGGATGGTAAAGGAGCCGCTGGTGGCGACGTTGGCGATCTGGCTGCCCGAGATGGTCCCGAAGAGGCCGCTCCCCACCACCGCCACCTTGGCAGGCCCGCCGCGGGCGCGCCCGGCCACGGCATCGGCAAGATCCACGAAGAACGCGGCTCCGCCGAGGTGCAGCAGCAACTGACCGAAGAGCACGAACAGGATGATGTAGGTGGCGGAGATGTTCATGAGCGAGCCCCACATGCCCTGGGGGCTCAGGAACAGATGATCGATGACCACGTCATAGTTCATGCCCGCGTGCCACCAGATCCCGCCCAGCAGATTTCCCCAGAACATGTAGAGCAGGAAGATCACGGTGACGATCACGAGCGGCATTCGCGATACGCGCCGCACGCCCTCGAGCACCAGCAGGATCAACAGGCCGCCGAAGATCAGATCCAGCAGCGGCGGTTCGTCGATGAGGCTCAACCACAAGGTGATGCGCTCGAGGTTGAACATCATGTAGACCCAGATGGCGATGGACAGGACCGCCGGGATCCAGTCCCACAGCCCCACCCGCGTCTTCCTGACCGCCGGGCCGAAGACGATGAAAGAAAACGCCAGGAGCCACAGCAGGTGCGTCGAGCGGTGCTGGAACACGTTCAGCTTGCCGACGCCGATGATGAAGACGTAGATGTGGTAGAGGGAGTACAGGATGGCAAAGCCGCTGACGAGCTTGCCGGCGACGCCGGTGAACTGCCGTCGGCTGCCTTCCGCGTAGTCCTCGTACACTCGGCCGAGGGTCGTCAGGAAAGACATGGGCGGGAGAGGAAAGTTGTCGGAGGTCGGAGGTGCGGGACGGCGCCGCGACGGGCGCTGCGCCACCGCCGGCGCGGAGCATGCGCGGGACAACCGGTCCCGCGCATGCCGCCGGGCGCCGCTACTTCATGGCACCCACTTCGCGGAAATACTTGATGGTGCCCTCGTGGAGGTTCAAGGCCTTGGACGCCTTGTCCAGGGCGATGGTGTTCTCCGCGCTCAGGGCCTTGAAGGAAACGTGCACGTTGACCAGGAAGTCCTTGCTGCCGTAGATGGCCTTGGTAATGGTGTAGGCCTGATCCACGGACAGGTTCGAGTTGATGACCACGATGTCCGCCATGCGCACGGTATCCAGAGGCTTCTTGTTGACGAACTTGTAGCCGTAGCCGAAGTCCCCCGGGCTTTCGAGCCTCACGTGCTCATACCCGAACTCCGCGCCGAGCTTGTCGATGGCCTCCTTGTCCAGGCCTACCCAAACCATCTCCCGGTTGTTGGTGAGGTCGACGATACGGGCGCTCGGCTGTCCCCAGAGGCCTCCCAACCCCTCGATCTGCCCGTCCTGGAGCAGTTCCAGCGAGGGGGCGGAGTATTGATAGTGAATCTTCGCGCCCCACCCTTCCATCTGCTTGAAGTTGGTGCCGTGCACGTTGGCCACGTCATCGAACACCATGTAGGAGCCGCTGCCCTTGGGCCCCACCGAGATGCCGTCCTTGGCCTTGCGCGCCACGTAGTCGCGGAACGTGCTCAGGTTGGCCTTGGGCGTGGCGACGAACATGAAGAGGTCCGCGCCCCAGAACGCCAGCAGCTTGAAGTCGTACTTCTTCTTGAACGGCGCGTTCCCGCGAATTGCGTTCACGGCCATGCGCGCCGAAGCGCCCACGCCCACCGCCGCCTTGCCTTCGCCGGTCAGCGCCAGCCCCGCCGCCGGACTGGAGGTCGGCACCGTGACGTTCGACTTGGGGATGGCCCGGCGCAGGGCTTCGCCAAGCCCCTCGGACTTCACCTGGAGCGTGCCGCCCGCCGGCGAGCCCACCACCGAGATGTTCCACTGCGCGAACGCACTGACGCTCAGCGACAACACGGCCGCCAGAACCAGCGTCGAAAACAATGTTTTCCGATTCATTCAGACACCTCCTCGGGTTTGTCGATTGCGCCTGTTTATCCCATTTGCCGCTCGACATCAACAACAAGTTTCGCCGGAGCGACGCGCCGGGGCAACTCCGTGCCCGCCCGTTCATATTAGACAAATGGTCCCGATTGCGTTATCAGTCCATGGTTTAACACTTTCAGACAGGAGGAACCATCCCATGACACGTACCCGTTTTCTGACGCGGCTGGGCGTAGCCGTCGCCACCGCGACCGTGCTGGCGCTGAGCGCGGCGAACCCCACTCCCGCAGCGGAGCAGATCGTCGACAAGATCCACTTCCTCATCCCCGGCGGCGCCGGCGGCGGCTGGGACGGCACCGCGCGCGGCACCGGCGAGGCGCTGACCAAGGCCGGCATCGTCGGATCGGCCTCGTACGAGAACATGTCCGGCGGCGGCGGCGGCAAGGCCATCGGCTTTCTCATCGAGAACGCGGCGTCCAACCACGGCACCCTGATGGTCAACTCGACGCCCATCATCATCCGCTCGCTGGTGGGGCGCTTTCCCCACAACTTCCGCGACCTGACCATGATCGCCGGCACCATCGGCGACTACCAGGCCATCATCACCGGCAAGGACAGCCCCTACAAGAACTTTGCGGACGTCGTTGCGGCCTACAAGAAAAACCCACGCCAGGTATCGGTGGGCGGCGGTTCGGTGCCCGGGTCCCTGGACCATCTGTCCATTGCCATGGCCTTCCAGGCCGCCGGGGCCGACCCCACAAAAGTCAAGTACATTGCCTATGACGCCGGCGGCAAGCTGAACGCGGCCATCCTGTCCGGCGAAGTGGCCGCGGGCTCCACCGGTTTCTCGGAGGCCGTGGGGCTGGCGAAGGCCGGCGAGATGCGCATCCTGGCGGTCACCGCCCCGGAGCGCGTGGCGGCGTTCAAGGATGCCCCGACTCTCAAGGAACAGGGAATCGACGTAACGTTCGTCAACTGGCGCGGCTTCTTCGCCGCCCCGGGGCTGCCGGAAGACAAGGCGAACCTGTACCGCAAGGCCCTCGCGGCCATGTACGCCACGCCGGAGTGGAAGGCCGTACGCGACCGCAACGGCTGGGTGGACATCCACAACTCGGGCAAGGATTTCGTCGCGTTCCTGGAGAACCAGGAGAAGGTGATCAAGACCTTGATGCAGCAGCTCGGCTTCCTGAAGTAACCGCTCAAATCAGCCGGGGCGCCCGTTGGAGGGCGCCCCGGCTTGTCTCCCCGTGGCGCGAGGGACGAAGAGGAGTGATTTCATGACCCTCGAACGCGCGATCGCCCTTGTTTTCATCCTCATCTGCCTGATCTACGGGTACACGGCCTTCGTGGTCATGGAGGCCTCGATACTTCCCTTCGAGCGCAACCTGGCGTTCCTGCCCAACGTGCTCCCCAAGTGGTTGAGCGTCCTCGGCGTGCTGGTGGGGCTTGCGGTGCTGATCCAGTCCGGTTCCGTAACCGGCGGCCAGACCGCCGACGACGACATCGACATCGGCAACCTCCGGCAGTACAAGCTCGGGCCGGCGGTGCTGCTGCTGGTGCTCATGATCGCCTATGCCCTGCTGCTCAGACCCGTGGGCTTCCTGACCACGACAACGCTCTTTCTGATCCTCGGGGCGATGATACTGGGCGAGCGGCGCTACCTCCTGCTCGTTCCGGTCGCCCTGCTCTCGGCGTTCCTGATCTGGTACCTGGTGCAGGAAGTGCTCGGCATCTTCCTCCGCCCGTGGCCCTGGTTCTTCTAGGGTTCCTCTAGGGGTACGACCCGATGATCGAAGGAATCCTCGCCGGTCTGACGACCGCCTTCAGCATCCAGAACCTCCTCATGGTCGTCGCCGGGTGCCTCATCGGCACCCTGATCGGCATGCTGCCGGGCCTCGGCCCCATGTCGATCATCGCCATCATGATCCCCGTGGCCATACAGATCGGCGACCCCGCCGCGGCGCTGATCCTGCTGGCGGGCGTGTACTACGGCGCCATCTTCGGCGGCTCCACTTCGTCCATCCTCATCAACGCGCCCGGCGTGGCCGGCACCGTCGCCACGGCGTTCGACGGCTACCCCATGGCGCGGCAGGGGCAGGCCGGCAAGGCGCTGACCGTTGCGGCCATCGGGTCTTTCTCCGGCGGCACCATCGGCGCCATCCTGCTGATGGGGTTCGCGCCGGGACTGGCCACCGTGGCCCTGTTGTTCCACTCCGCCGAGTACTTCGCGCTGATGGTCGTGGGGCTTGCCGCCATCGCCGCCTTCGCGGGCTCGGGCCAGGTGGCCAAGGCCCTGATGATGACCGTGCTGGGCGTGATGCTGGCGACCGTGGGCGAGAGCGCCCTGTTCAACGCTCCGCGCTTCACCTTTGGCGTCCAGGACCTGCAGAGCGGCATCAGCTTCATCACCCTGGCCATGGCTCTGTTCGCCCTGCCCGAGGCGCTGTACCTGGTGCTCAACCCCAAGCGTTCGGAACGCGAGGGCGACGACGGCGGCAGGATCGCCAACCTGCGCATCACGCGCGAGGAGGCCAGGGAGATCGCCCCGGTCATCGGACGCCAGTCGCTCCAGGGTTTCTTCATCGGGGTCATGCCCGGCGCGGGCGCCACCATCGCGTCGTTTCTCGGCTACGCGGTGGAACGCAACATCGCCAAGGGGGAGGACCGGGCCAGGTTCGGCAAAGGGTCCATCAAGGGACTTGCGGCGCCGGAAACCGCCAACAACGCGGCCTGCACCGGCTCGTTCGTGCCGCTGCTCACCCTGGGCATTCCCGGCTCCGGCACCACCGCCATCCTGCTGGGCGCCCTGATCGCGTTGAACGTGGCGCCCGGTCCGCGCCTGATGGTGGACAATCCCTCCATCTTCTGGGCGGTGATCATCTCCATGTACCTCGGCAACGTGGTGCTGCTGATCCTCAACCTGCCGCTGATCCCGTACATCGCCAAGCTGCTGGAGATCCCGCGCAACTACCTGATCCCGTTCATCCTGTTCTTCACCATGATGGGCAGCTACATCGGCCAGAACAATGCCACCGAGCTGCTGCTGCTCACCGGCATGGGGCTCGTGGCCACCATCATGCGCATGGCCGGCTACCCGCTGGCGCCGATGCTCATCGGCTTCATCCTCGGACCGCTGCTGGAAAACAACTTCGCGCGCGCCATGAACCTCACCGACGGCATCGGCTTCATATGGCAGCGGCCGATGACCCTGGCGCTGCTGGTGTTCGCGGTGGTGCTGATCTTCCTGCCGTCCATCCGCACGGGGTTCGCCAGACTCAAGGGAGATGAAGCTGCCCAGGGAGACTGACGGCGGCTTGTAACGACGGCGGCTCAACCGCCGCCCAAGGAAACCATGAGCACTGAAAACGACTTGCACGGATTGCGGGCGGAGCACATCGGCAGCTTGGTCCACCCCGGCCCGCTCCTGGAGGTCTTCCTCCGGCACGACCGGTACGAGGCCGACGACGAGGAGTTGCAGCGGGCTCAGGATGAGGCCATTCAGGAAATCATCCGAAAGCAGGAAGCCGTGGGGCTGCAAGTCGTGGGCGACGGCGAGTTGCGGCGGCGCAACTTCCAGGAGAGCTTCTCCGCGTGCGTCTCCGGCTTCGACGTGCCGCGGGAATCCATCCGCTTCTACGTCCACGAGAACGTCAACACGACGCCCCTGGAACGCGCGGAGCAGGACTTCAACGCCGCCGGTCCGGCCATCGTCACACGGCGCAAGGCGGTGGAGAAACTACGGCTGGTCCGCAACCTGCCGCTGGAGGAGTACCGGTTCGCCAGCGACATGGCCGGCCATCTGGTCAAGCCCACCCTCATCGGCCCGGACCGCATCGCGCAGCGGTTCAAGTGGGAAGACTCCCGGTCCGTCTACCCCGGCGGCCTGGACGAGTTCACCGACGACGTGGTGCGTATCGAGCGGAGCATGATCGCCGAACTGGTGGCCGCGGGCTGCCGCTACATCCAGATCGACGCGCCGGGCTACACGGCCTATGTGGACCAGGTGTCATTGGACCGCATGCGCTCCCGCGGCGAGGACCCGGACGAGAACCTGGAGCGGTCCATCCGCGCGGACAACGCCCTGATCGAAGGCTTCCCAGGGGTGACCTTCGGCATCCACCTGTGCCGGGGCAACGCCCGCACCCACGACCCCAAGACCGGCGAGCTGGTGCCGCAGTGGCATCGGGAAGGACATTACGACGCCATCGCCGAGCGCCTCTTCAACGGCCTGCAGCACCACCGTTTCCTGCTGGAGTACGACAGCGAGCGCGCGGGCTCCTTCGAGCCCCTGCGCTTCGTGCCCGCCGGCAAGACCGTCGTTCTCGGACTGGTGACCACCAAGAGCGCCCGCCTCGAAAGCGTCGACGAGCTGCGGAACCGCGTGGATGAAGCGAGCCGGCACTGCCCGCCGGAGCAACTGGCCCTGAGCCCGCAATGCGGCTTCGCCAGCGGCCTCTACCACGAGTCCCTGAGCGAAGACGACCAGTGGCGCAAGCTCGGCCGGGTTGTAGAGACGGCGGCGGCGATATGGGGCAACGGCTAGGGCGACCGCGGGTCGCCCCTACAGGGTCCACTGCTGCGCAGGATTTCAGACACCCACAGACCTTACCGACCCGGCGCGATGGCGGCCTGACCGGCCTGCGGCCACGCGCAGGGCGCGCTGGCCTTGGACAGGCGCTCTTCCAGCGGCAGGCTCTCGTCCCAGTGATAGGCGATGAAGCGCCTGCCGTTGATGCCGTCGGACGCCGCCGAGGCGAGCCATACCACGGGCTTCTCCATCACCGGCGGCTGGATGAGTTGATCCCGTGGGTACGGGGCGTCCTGGGGGATCAGGTTGGTGTTGGCCGGACCGCCCGGCACCAGCACGTTGGCGGTCACCCCGGTTCCTTCCAGCTCCTGGCACAAGGTGGCCATGAAGGCTTCGTGGCCGGCCTTGGACGGCCCGTAGGGCGAGCCATACGCCCGGTACATGGTGTCCAGGCTGGTGGTGACGCCGATGATCCGTCCCCACCCCTTCTCGATCATGTGCCCCACGGCGGCGCGCACCATGTAGAACGGGCCCGCGCAGTTCACGCCGAATACCCGCAGCCAAGCCTCGGGCGAGACCTCCCAGCACTTCTCGCGGAACTCGGTGGTCAGGCCGACGTTGCGCGGGTTGGTTCCGGCGTTGTTGACGAGTATGTCCAGGCCGCCCAGGTCGGAGATGGCGGTCCCTACCGCCCTTGCCGCGCTCTCCCAACTGCTCACGCTCTCCACGATGGGCAGCACGCTGTCCTTGCCGGCCTCCGCGCGCACCTCGTCCGCGGTCCGGTTGACCCACTCCTCGCTGACGTCCATCATGGCCACGCGCGCTCCCGCCGCGGTCAGGGCGAACGTCATGCGCCGGCCGAAGCCGATGGGGCTGCCGGCCCCGGTCACCAACGCCACTTTTCCTTCCAGGGGTTTGTCAGCCATCAGTGGATGCCTCCTCTTCCATGATCTTTCGAGAGTGAACCGCACGCGTCACGCGCGTCACGAAGGACCCTACACCGGTGGCTTGCAACATACAAATCCGCGGCAGGAGGACGGTTCCCTAACGCGGCGCTTCCAGCCGCGCTTCCAGAAAAGCGGGGCGCGCCGGGTCCCGGGCACGCAACGGCCGGGCGCCGCCCGCGTCGAGGAGTCCCCGCAGGAAGGCATTCTGACGCTCTCTGGCGGCCCATAGCGGCAGGCCCCGGGTCATGATCGCGAAGAGCGTGCGCCCGAACTTCCGGGTGTACGCGACGCCGGCCAGGGTCGATATTCGAAGCACGCGCACCGTCCCCGACTTCCCGGCAACCGCCCCACGGTAGCGAGACTCCGCAAGCCTGTCCTCAAGCGTGCCCGGGTCCACGCCGGCCACCGGGAGCACGGCTGCGAAGGACAGGCCACGCTTGTCCAGAGTCCTCTCCAGGGCTTCGAACATGGCCACCGTGGCGCGCGGGCTCAGTTGGTTGTTCCTGCCGTCACCCGCGGCGTTGTCGATCACCATGGAGGCCCGGGGCACGCCGCGTACGTTCTCTCGAAGAACTCGCTGCACGGTTTCCGGACCGCCGATCCGGTACGAGAATTCATGAAAGATGTCGTTGGAGTGACTGTTGAAATCCTTGAGATGGCGCAGCAAGGGCGGCGACGCGTGCACGACCAAGGCGCGCACCCGGCGCTGTTCCCGGGCGACCCGGCGCCCGAACCGGAGCTTGTAGTCTCCCAGCGGCAGGCGCTTGCCCGGGAACAGGGCGCCGGTCACGGTTGGCCAGCGTTGAGCGCCCAACCGACCCGTCCACGTGCGCCTGAGCCGGTGCCCCGCGGGGTCAGGGGTCCAGTCAAAGTAGAACGACCCTTCGACCCGGATGGCGCCGTTGACCCGGCGTATCCCCTCTTGCCGGAGCCTCAACAGAACCAGGAACGCGTTCTCGAACAGGAAATAAGGGTCGCCCTCCGATCGAACCACGAGGTCCCCCTCAAGGGTCCCGTCGCCCAAGGGACCCGCGGCGAGAAACGTCGTTCGGAAACGGCGATCCGGCGGAAGCTTCGAGAGAAAGGCCAGCGTCGTCGCCACTTTCGTGACCGAGGCGGGGTGGTAAGCGCGCCTGGAGTTCAACGCCGCCAGCACCCTGCCGTCCTCCGCCTTCACGAAAACGCCGTGGTCGGCGCCTACCACCTTCCGCGCCAGCGACTGCAACGGGGGTTCGGCGGCGCACGTCAGCGAACTCAGGAGGTGGACGGCGAGCAGTGCAAGCCCAAACGGTCTGTACATGTTCTCGAGAAGGAGCGCCGAAACCGAGTGTAAACAGCCCGAAGGATAGCCGTGCCCCGGTCAACTCACAAGGGTTCGGGAAGAGATGTCACGTCTTGCCACCGCGCACCGTCGGGAGTATGCATGGATGCACGGGACCAAGCACGCGGCGGCGAAGAGCCGCAGCGGCGCCGGGAGGAGAACGAATGGGCGTCTTGATCGACGGCAAGTGGCACGAGGACGGGCAGGTACAGACCGATTCCCGCGGCAGCTTCGTGCGCGACGACTCCGTTTTCCGCAACTGGGTGACCGCGGACGGAGTTCCGGGAACCACCGGCGAGGGGGGGTTCAACGCGGAATCCGGGCGCTACCACCTGTTCGTCTCACCCTCCTGTCCGTGGGCGCACCGGGCCATGATCCTGCGCAAGCTGAAGCATCTGGAGGACGTGGTCTCCATGTCCAGCGCGGACCGGCCCAAGACCGCTGGCTGGTCCTATTCGCGGGGGATTGACGACCTGGAGCCCGGCGACGCCGGCGTCTTCCGGCTGCACCAAGTCTACACCGCCGCCAAGGCCGACTACAGCGGCAAGGTCACGGTGCCGACGTTGTGGGACCGCCAACGCCGCACCATCGTCAACAACGAGTCGTCCGAGATCATCCGCATGTTCAACTCGGCCTTCGACGGCCTGACCGACGCGGGGGAGGACTACTACCCGGCCGACCTGCGCGCGGAGATCGACCGCATCAACGACTTCGTATACGAGCACGTAAACAACGGCGTGTACCGCGCGGGCTTTGCCAAGTCGCAGGAGGCGTACGAGGAGGCCGTGAAGAAGGTCTTCCACGGCCTCGACACCATGGAGGGTTGGCTGGCCGAACGCCGTTACCTGACCGGCACGCGCATCACCGAAGCCGACTGGCGCGCGTTCCCCACCCTGCTGCGCTTCGACTTTGTCTACCACGGCCACTTCAAGTGCAACCTCCGCCGCGTCCAGGACTACCCCAACCTGAGCGGCTATCTGCGCGAACTGTACCAGTGGCCGGGAGTACGGGAGACCTGCGATCTCGACAGGATCAAGGCCGGCTACTACGGCAGCCAATCCCACGTGAACCCCACAGGCATCGTTCCGCTGGGACCGCCAATGGATCACCTGGACGAGCCGCACCGGCGCGAGGCACTGCCGGCGGCAGGGTGGCGCGAGTTGGCTCCCGTTTGACTGTCACGCCCGGAGCGTCATGAACAACAGAAGGCATCCACGACAGCAACGGATCAGCAGCAACCATGGCCGGCGCGCGAAGAGCCCGCCGGGCGTCGACTAAACGACCGATACAAGGAGACCGATCATGAGCGAACGCGTATGGGACCGTTTTCTTTCGGAACAGGACAAGGCCCACGTCGCGATGAAGCCGCCGCGGCCCATCGGCTTCGGCAAGAAGCCGGCCCTGGTCCTCATCGACCTCTACCGGTGGGTCTTCGGCGACAAGCCCGAGTCCGTGCTGGAGGCCATCAAGGAGTGGCCCGGAAGCTGCGGCATGGCCGGATGGAACGCCATCCCCCACATCCAGAAGCTGCTGGCGACGGCGCGAGAGGTCGGTATCCCCGTCATCCACATCTCCGGCCTACCCGGCGCCGGCGTCGACGAATGGTCCTTCCGCCGTGACGGAGGAACGGACAACCTGTCGGCCGAAGCCCTGGAGCGGCGTCGCACCAAGTTCGACATCATCGACGAGGTGGCCCCGCAACCCGGCGAGGCGGTGCTGCGCAAGCTCTCGCCCAGCGCGTTCTGGGGCACGCCCTTGGTAGCGCACCTGAACCAGCACGGCATCGACACCGTCATCGCCTGCGGAGAGAGCACCAGCGGTTGCGTCCGCGCCAGCGTGGTGGACGGCTGCACCTACCGTTTCCGTATGGTGGTGGCAGAGGAGTGCGTATTCGACCGTCACGAGGCCTGCCACGCCATCAACCTGTTCGACATGAACCAGAAGTACGCCGACGTGCTGCCGCTGGACGAGATCGTGCAGTACCTGCACGCATGGCGCGCCGAGCGGCCGGCGGAGGCATAGTTCACCCCGCGCCATCCGCCGCCCCCGTCATTCCGGCGGAAGCCGGAATCCAGGGGAGGAGGGGCGAAACGTCCGAGTCTGGCACCCCTTCTGGATTCCGGCTTTCGCCGGAATGACGGGGGGCGGACGTCGGCGGGCTACTGGACGTTTTCGGAACTCTCCGGTCAGGCGTTGGTGAGGTTGCTGGGACGCCCGTTCTCGCGGAGTTGCACGCCACCCTCGTCCGCCTGTTTGCGCAGGCGGTCCCACTCGTCCCTGAAACCGAGCGTGTGGCCGCGGAAATGCGGCATTACGTAGCGGGCGAACAACTCCAACGAGCGGCGCAGGTTCTCGCTGCCGGTCCACTCGTGGGTGGTGAGCAGCAGGCCGCCGAAGCCGCCGGTCTCCTCCTGCATGCGCTCGATGTGGCGGATGGCGTCATCCGGGGTGCCGATGATCCAGTCGCGGCGGTCGGCGCCCGAGCGGGGCGTGATCTCCGACTGCGGCTGGTCGGGGTAGGCCTCGTAGGGCCTCTTGAGGCCGATGGCAAAGAAGTACTGCATGTCCCGGGCGATGCCCGCCTCCACGTCGGCCCACGCCTGCTCCCTGGTTTCCGCGAGATAGACGCTGGTGGCGATGCGCCAGTTGTCCCGGTTTGCGGTCTTGCCGTACTTGGCGGCCGCGGCCTCCACGGTCTTCCACTGCTCGGAGTGGGCGGGATTGCGCCAGCGGTTCTTGCCCGCGGGGGACAGCAGCATCATGCCGTGCTTGCCCGCCATGTCGAGGCTCCCGGAGGTTCCCCCGGAAGCCACGGCCAGCGGCATGCGCGGCTGCTGGTAAGAGCGGAGCTGCAGCCGCATGCCCTCGAAGCTCCAGAACTCGCCGTGGTGGTCGATGGGCTCGGGCGACTCCAGCAGCCGCACGATGACGTCCACCGACTCGGCCAGCATGGGATGGAGCTTCTCGTTGGGTAGGCCGAAGAGCTTCTTGTCCGTGACCAGCGCGCTCGGTCCCACGCCCAGGATGGCGCGGCCGCGGGTCAGGTGGTCAAGGAAGGCCATGCGCTCGGCCACGTGGAACGGGTGGTGGAACGGCGTGTTGATGACCGAGGTGCCCAGGCGTATGCGCTTGGCGTGGGCCGCGGCCTTGGCCAGCGCCAGCTCCGGCGCCGGCATGTTCTCCCAGCCGCCGGAATGGTGCTCGCCGATGAAGAACTCGTCGAAGTCCAGCTCCTCCGCGTAGTGGATGAGCGAGATGTCCCGGTCGAAGGCCAGCGCCGGGTTCTCGGACGGGTCGTGGATCGGCATCATGAAGAAGGAAAATTTCATCGTCGTACCTCGGTTGGTAGCCCCTTCTATCGAGGAGAGTGCGGGGTCAGAGGGTTACGCCGTCTTGTCGGCCGCGAAATAACCTCCCGTGATGGCGTCGTGCCACAGCTTGATGGCGGCCGGCGCGATCCCCTGCGGCAGCCCGTCCTCGGCCTTCCAGAAGCTGTGCACGCCGGCGCCGAAGTGCGCCAAGTGGGTCTTGGGCGCGGGCCGCATGGCCGCGAAGGCGGGCAGGATCACCTCCTTGTAGACCTCCGGGCTGTGGTCCCGGCTGTCCTTGGTGATGGCGAACAGGAACGGCGGCAGCGGCGGCGCGTCCGGCCCCGACAGCTCCCGCGGATAGCCGCGGTAGCGGGCCGCCAGCGCCTCGGTCTCGCCGGCGTTCATGCCCAGGCGCTTGGCGCTGACCCTGGCGGCCTCGGTCAATGACCCGGCGATGTCGTGGGTGATGACGTACTCGGCCTTGAACTGGGGCCGCGCCCTGGCCCGGTCCCAAGTGTCGAGGATATCCTCCATGAGCATGGGCAGTTGCATCAAGGCCACCGGCCCCTGCTGCCCCAGGGCCTCGGGGCCGGCGTAGCGCGCGAGGTCTCGCCAGGTGCGGATGTACAGCTCGTTGAACGGGTCGCTCCGCACGGCGTCGTCGGTGCTCACGCGCTCGAAGCCCGAAACTTTCCCCAGCGAGCCGCTCCAGTTGTCGCGCATGGCTCCCACATGGCCGAAGGGCGTGTGTTCGGTAGCCACCACGCCGGCGAAGTTGGGAACGCGCTGGGACAGCATGGAGACGAAGGGTCCGCCCGTGGAGTGGCCCTCACCATAGATGGAGAACGTCCCGTCGGGCAGGTGCCGGTGCATGGCCTCCTTCATGCCTTCCTCGAAGGCCACGGGCCATGCCGCCATGCGGTAGTAGAAGTTGGTGCCGGGTTTGGCCCTGGCGACGGTGCGGGTGCCGTAGCGCGGCCGCATGGTGACGTCCCGGGCGACCTCGTACTCGTCGCGCCCGATGGGCTCGCCCCGCTTCCAGATGGGCGTCCGCACGCTGCCGTCCGCGTGGATCGTGTCATCGGGCCAGTCCCGGCTCGCGTCCGGGAAGTAGAACCGGCCGGGAAACGTGCCGCTCAGCACCTTGAAGCCGAACTTGCCGGCGGCCAGCAGCGCCACCCGCTCCATGGTCTTGTAGTCGCCGGAGCCGCCGTGGAGCAGGAAGATCCCCACCTTCCTGCCGTCGGCGCCGGACGGGATCCGGGCTTCGTCGCGCGGCTGGTAGACCGCCATGCCAAGGTCCCACTCCATGCCCAAGGCGTCGATCCGGATGATGTCCTCCTCGACGCTCAACGGGATGTCGGGCATGGCCAGCACTGCCTCGGAGTCGCGGATGGTCTGCTCGCGAGACACGGTGGCGGGCAGTTCGATCTGTGAACCAGTCATGGGACTCCTTTTCGCTAGTCTCCTGGTGATCGGACCGTCCTTCGACTTCGCCTGTCCTGAGCCTGTCGAAGGGCTCAGGACGAACGGAAAAAGGCCGTCTAACCGATAGACTCCCAAGTAATACAGGCCCTCTCTGTACTACAGACACTGACCAGCCGCCACAGGATGTGCGTCTTGCGATGTGCGTCTTGCCGACGCCGGGAAATCCTGCGCATATTTGTCCACGAACGTCAGTCCCGGACACGCCGCCATGTTCCGCTTCTCCCCCAACTCCAACAGCGCCCATCGCGTCCCCTGGCTCGACTGGGGCGCCGAGGCGTTCGAGCGCGCGCGCCAGGAACGCAAGCCGGTGATGCTCTTCCTCGGCGCCTTCTGGTGCGGCATCTGCCAGCGCATGGACGAGACCACCTTCTCCGACACCGAGATCATCGCGCTGCTGAACGCCTACTTCGTCCCGGTGCGGGTGGAGGACGCCCAGCGGCCGGACATCGACGTGCGCTACAACCGCAACGGCTGGCCCACCATCGTGTTCCTGAGCGCCGAAGGCGACTACCTGGCGAGCGTGAACTATCTTTCGCCCAAGGACTTCAGCGACATCCTGGTGCGGGTCCACGTCGGCTACCAGGAGCGCGCGCCGGCTCCGCCGCAGACGCCTGCCCCTCCGGCCGGCGACCCCGCCGTGCGGCCGGACGCGGCAGGCGAGATCGCCGATATCGTCTGGGCCCTCGCCGATCCCGTGCACGGCGGCTACGAAACGGAGCGCAAATTCCCCCACTGCGAGGCCAACGAACTCCTGCTGCAACGCCACGCGGCCACCGGCGACGCGCGCTACCTCAACCACGTCCGGCTCACGCTGTACAACATGCACCAGAGCAAGACCCATGACCCGGAGGGAGGGTTCTTCCGCTACTCATCGAAACCGGACTGGAGCGAGCCCCACCACGAGAAGCTCCTGTCCGACCACGCCAGCCTGCTGGACAACGCCCTGCACGTTTTCGAGCTGACCGGAGAGTCCTTTTTCCGGGAGCTGGCGGAGGAGATCCTGGCCTACCTGGACCAGGGTTTCCGCGACTCCGCTGAGCCCTACTTCCACGGCTGTCGGGACTACATCCGCATCACGCCCGGCCGGGACCTGCCGGCGGGTTCCGTGCTTCACCGGAACCGGGGCATGTTCTCCATCACCGATCCCTGGATGTACACCGACGCCAACGCCCACGCCGTCTCCGCCTGCCTGCGGGCCGCCCGGACCCTGGGGCGCAGCGACTGCGGCGAACGCGCCCTGGAGACGCTGCGGTTTCTGCTGGAACGTTGCTGGAACGGCTCCCGCGGCATGGCCCACTACTTCGACGACGCACCCCGGTTGCGCGGGCTCCTAACGGACCAGGTCCTCATGGGACGCGCCTTGGCGGACGGGTTCGAAGCCACCGGCGAAACGGTCTTTCTCGAACGCGCCCAAGCGCTCGCGGGATTCATCCGGGCGAAGCTCAAGAATCCGGCGGGAGGTTTTTTCGACATCGCCGAGAAAGGACTCGCGTTCCTCCGCTATCCGTTGACCCTGGTCAACCAGAACGGCGCCGCGGCGCGCTTCTTCCTCATGCTCCACGACCTGACGGAGAAACCGGACCACCTCGACGCCGCCCTGTGGGCGCTCAAGTGCTACCACGGAGACTTCACCGACCACGGAGTCCACGCCGCGGAGTTCGGCACGGCGCTGGCCGCGTACGCCGGGCGCGCCGGCTCTCGGTCATCGCGGACTTGACCGGAACTCCCACACACACGTCAACACGTCATTCCGGGCTTGACCCATAATACGGGCGGCCCCTCTGGACCCCGGATCAAGTCCGGGGTGACGGAAAGACGGTGTGCCCCCTCCGTCATTCCGGGCTTGACCCGGAATCCAGGGGTGAAGGGCGGGGCGGCTTTGCCATCGGCACGGGAATGTGGAATCATGTGCCCGACTCGGCGAGATTGAGGTGAACTCGTGAACCTGACGCTGGCGTACCACCGGGTGGAAGCCCTTCGCTTCGGCGCTTCCACCCGGCTCGACGGCGCCACCCTCGACATCGACGCGGACGCGCTTCGCGGGCTGCTGCTCCAGGACGAGGCGCTTGACGGCGTCGTCTTCGAGTGTGTGGCTCCCGGCGAAGACTGCCGGGCCGGGCCGGTGTTCGACATCATCGAGCCCAGGGCCAAGGCGGCCGGCTCCAGCCCCGATTTTCCGGGCATTCTCGGGCCTCCGTTGACCGCGGGCATGGGCACGACCCACGTGTTGTCGGGCATGGCCGTCACGGTCCTCGACGAGCACGCGGCCGGCGGGTCGCGCGGCTCCATCGGCCGCGTCCTGGAGATGAGCGGACCGGCGGCGGAGGGTTCCTGCTACTCGAAGCTGCACCACCTGGTAGTCGTCCCCCGCATGGCCCCGGGCAGGGAGGGACCCGCGGCCCAGCGGGTGAAGCGGGTGGCGGGACTCAAGACCGCGGTCCATCTGGCCCAGGCCGCGGCGTCGAACGCACCCGCGGAAAGCCGCGCCTTCGAGCCGGTGAATCCGGGGCCGCCGGGCCGTCAGGGCCTGCCCCGGGTGGCCTACGTGGGGCAGATATTCTCCCGCCAGCGGCAGGCGGAGCTGGACGAGCCGGTGCTCTACGGACACAACACCACCGGGATGCTGCCGGTGCTGCTGCATCCGGACGAGTGGCTGGACGGCGCGGTGGTGACATCCTACTACACCTCCATGGGGGGCGCAGAGACCTACCTCTACCAGAACCATCCCATCATTACCGAGCTTTACCGGAGACACCACGCCGGGGAGTTGAACTTCGTCGGCACGGTGGCAAGCATCGCCGGATCGGACAACACCGACCGGGACCGCAACTGCCGCACGGCCGCGGCGCTGGTCAAGTGGGCCCTCAACGCCGACGCCGCGGTGCTCACCAAGTACGGCGGCGGCGTGCCCCACGCCGACCTGGCGGAGACCGCGCGGCTGCTGGAGTCCGAGGGGGTCCGCACCGCGGTCATGGTCTCGGACGTGTCGCGGGACCGCCGCGTCGAGTCGGCCCTGCTGTTCAACTTCCCGGAGGTGAACGCCATCGTCTACGGCGGCGGCAACGACACCCGATGGGAGGTGCCGCCGGCCGGGCGCGTGATCGCCGCCACCCCGGCCATCGGCGAGCTTCTGGCCGGTGCGCGGGAGCTGGGCGCCATGAACGTGGCGGGCGTGACCAACCAGCAGGGCGCGTCGCGGCTGCGGGCGGTGGTCTACTGAGATTGTTCTGTCGGGAGGCATGACCATGAGGATCGTTCACTACCTGAACCAGTTCTTTGGAGGGATCGGCGGCGAGGAGCAGGCCGGAAGCCCGCTCCAGGAGGCCGCGAATGCCGTCGGGCCGGGCCGTTTGCTGGAACAGACCGTCGGCGATGGAGCGGCCGTGGTCAAGACCCTCATCTGTGGCGACAACCACGCGGTGGAGCACCAGGACGAGTTGGTGGCGGCGGTCGTGGAGCGGGTGCGCGACGCCGAGGCCGACCTGTTCGTGGCCGGCCCGTGCTTCGACGCCGGCCGCTACGGCATGGCTGCGGGCGCCCTCTGCAACGCGGTGCAGACCCAGCTCGGCATACCCGCGGTCACCGCCATGCACGAGGAGAACCCCGGGGTGGACCTCTACCGGGAGGCCCTCTACATCATCGACTCCGGGCGCAACGCGGCGAAGATGAAGGAAGTGGTCGAGCGCATGGCGCGGTTGGCGCGGAAACTCGTGGCCGGGGAAGCCGTCGGCCTGCCCGGCGAGGAAGGCTACCTGGCGCGCGGGTTCATACGCGACCGGTTCGTGGACAGGTCCTCGGCCGAGCGGCTGGTGGACATGGTCCTGGCCAAGGTCCAGGGACAGCCGTTCGACACCGAGATGCCCGTCACCTCCTTCCAGCCAGTGGCCAAACCCAGGGGAGTCGATGACCTGTCCAAGGCCAAGGTGATGCTCATCACCGACGGCGGGCTGGTTCCCAAGGGCAACCCGGACAACATCGAGGGGATGGCCGCCACCCGCTGGGGCGCCTACGACATCTCGGACGACGACGACTTGGCGGGCGAGGACTACGAGATCTCCCACGGCGGCTACGATCCCCGCTTCGTCCAGGCCGACCCCGACCGGCTGGTGCCGCTGGACGCCCTGAGGCAACTGGAGAAGGAGGGCGCGGTCGGCAATATCCACGGGGAGTTCCTCTCCACCTCCGGCCTTTCCAACCCCCTTTCCAACACCCGGCGCCTGGGACGTGAGATGGCGGAGAAGGTAAAGCGCGAAGGAGTGGACGCCGTCATCCTCACCTCCACGTGAGGCACCAGCACCCGCAGCGGCGCTGCGATCACCACCGAGCTGGAAAAGGCCGGCGTCCCGGTCGTGCAGATGACCTCCGCCCTCCCCATCGCCAAGATGGTGGGCTCCAACCGCGTCGTGCTGGGCCACGGCATCATCCACGTGGCCGGAGACGCGAGCCTGCCGCCCGACGAGGAGAAGGCGCTGCGGCGGAAGCTGGTGGAGGAGGCGCTGGATTCGCTGAGGGCGGAGGGGAACGCGGACTAGCGGCAGGCGACGTTCCATGGCGGCGGCCCATCCTTCGACAGGCGCTTCAAGGGAAAGGCTGAATCATCCACCCGCGGGTTCAAGGCGCGCGATCACGCCACTAGTCTCATCGCTCAGGAGATAGACGTAGCCGTCCGGCCCCACCCGCACGTCGCGGATGCGGCCGATGACCCTCTGCAGCATCCGCTCCTCGCGCACCACCCGCTCTCCGTCGAGCTCGAGCCGCGACAACAGGCGGTAGGCGAGCGCGCCCACCAGCAGGTTGCCGCGCCAGCCGGGGAACTTGTCGCCGTCGTAGAAGGCCATGCCCGAGGGCGCGATGGACGGCGTCCACTGGTGCAGCGGCTGGGCCATGCCCTCCTTGTGGGTGCCCTCGCCGATCCGCGTGCCGATGCCGTAGTTCCTGCCGTAGGTGATCACCGGCCAGCCGTAGTTGAGGCCGGCGCGGATGATGTTCACCTCGTCGCCGCCCTTCGGGCCGTGCTCGTGGGTCCACAACTCGCCGGTCCGCGGGTGGATGGCCGCGCCCTGCACGTTGCGGTTGCCGAGGGTGTATATCTCCGGCCTCGCACCCGGCGCCGACCGGAAGGGATTGTCCCGCGGCACACCGCCGTCCTCGGTGAGGCGGATGACGGAGCCTGCGTGATTGCCGAGGTCCTGCGCGCTCGGCCGGTTGCCCCGGTCTCCCAGAGTCAGGAACACGTGTCCCTTGCCGTCGAACACCACCCGGCCGCCGAAGTGGCGGCCGCCAAACGACTTGGGCAAGGCCCGGAACAGAACCTTCACGCCGGTGAGACGATGGCCGTCGAGCCGGCCGCGGGCCAGCTCGGTGCCGTAGCCGCCGGCCCCCTTGCCGGCATAGGCAAGATAGACGAGCCGGTTCTCCCGGAACCGGGGATGCAGCACGACGTCGTGCAGCCCGCCCTGCCGCCTTTCCGCGACCGCTTCGGGAAGCCCGGAGATGGGTGTGGGATCGAGCGTTCCGTCGGCCGCGACATAGCGCAGCCGCCCGGCCCGCTCGGTGACCAGCATCCGTCCGTCGGGAAGGAATGCCAGCGACCACGGGCGTTCAAGCCCGCGGGTCAGGATACGGACGCGCACCGTGTGGCGCTCGGTCCGCTCCACCGTGTCCGCAATCGCAATTCCGGACCAACCGAGGATCAGGACAAGAGCGCCGGCGGCGACGCGGCGCGCCGAACAGCGAGACTGTGGCGACTCAGGCATGCACGCCCCCGCCTAGTGAAACATCTTCCAGAGCGACGGCCTGTATCTCATCGAACCGGACAAAATCGCCGAGGTTCTGCGTCACCAGGACGGAGATGCCATTGGCTGTCATCGTGGCGACGACATTGGCGTCATGGAGCACCTTGCCGTGGAGGCTATAGGTCACGGCGAGGTGGCGCAATCGGCGCGCCACCTCTTCTGTTTCATCGTAGGAATGCGTCCGGCGCAAGAACTCGTTCACGTTGGCTATCGCATCACCTACATTCAAACCGAGGCCGTTCGCCTCCGACGGACGGGTTGCCACCACCAGGTATTCCCGGAAGATCTGACCGCTCACCGCAAGGTGTACTCCTTGGGCGTAGGCCTCATCAAACAGCCTCATCGCATCCCGGTGCCGTGGCCGTGAGGCGTCCGTCGCGGTCAAGAACACGTTCGTGTCAACAAAAAGGATGTCACCGGCCGCCAGCGTCGTCATAGATATCTTCCCTGCTCCACGATGCCGCATGACGGGATCTGACCGTCACCAAGCGGAGCGGCCGACCTTCCTCGGCCGGCGGGGCCAGACGTGCGGCTCGTTCGAGAATCGCATGTAACTCGCCTTGGAGAGATCGGTGATGAGTGCGCGCCAGACGTTTCAGCGCGTCGAGTGTCGAAGGGTTGACCGCACGAATATGTATTGAACTCATACCGGTATTATAATGCTATCATGTGGGTCATTGCAAGCAGCGCGTGTCGTAGCGCGTCCCCGGCTTGCAGGACCCCAACCGGCCTACCGGCCTCGCTCACGGCATCACCATCCCGCCGTTCACGTGCAGGGTGGCGCCGGTGACGTAGTCGCTATCGGCGCCGGCGAGGAAGAAGATGCCGTCGGCGATCTCCTCGGGCATGGCGGCGCGTCCCATGGGCAGAGCGCCGGACAGCGCGGACCACTCGGCTTCGTCGTACTTGCCGCGCACGCGGTCGGTGCCGGTGAGTCCGGGGGCGATGGTGTTGACGCGGATGCCGTGGGGGGCCAGCTCCGCGGCCAGGGACTTGGAGAAGGCGATGATGGCGGCTTTGGAGGCGGCGTAGTGGGTGCGCTCGGCGCCGCCGGTGACGCCGAAGTTCGAGGCTGTATTGATAATGGTCCCCCGCCCTGCCTGTTTCATGGGCGCGATGACAGCCTGGGAGCACAGGAACGTGGTCTTGAGGTTCAAGTCGAGGCACTCCTTCCACTGCGCGGGGGTGACTTCGTGAATCGCGCCCTTGTGGAACGTGCCGCCGGCGAGGTTCACCAGCACGTCGATACGGCCGCAGGCGGACAGGATGCGCTCGAACGCCGCTGCTACCTCCGGCTTCCGGGTCAGGTCCGCCTGGATGAAGCGGCCTTCCACCTGTCTCGTCTCGAGAAGCGACGCGGTGGCGGCGCCGGCTTCGGC
The DNA here is from genome assembly GCA_963666515.2 of Binatia bacterium. GTDB lineage: Bacteria > Desulfobacterota > Binatia > UBA9968 > JAJDTQ01 > JAJDTQ01. The sequence goes on along the minus strand of OY762897.2, from coordinate 314,946 downwards.
GTCCCGGTCGAGGATAACGGGCACGTAGCCCTCTTCACTGAAACGCAAGACCGTTGCGCGCCCGATGCCGCTGGCGCCGCCGGTCACGACAACCACTTTCGCATCCATCACGAATCCTTTGTTCCGAGGAATCCCTGGTCGGAGGGCTCACCGCGACCGCTCGGAATTTCCCTGACCAACACGGTGGACCTTCCGCCACTCTACTGCATGATCGCGCCGCCGTTGACCACCAGAGTCTGCCCGGTGACGAACTTCGCCCGGTCGCTGGCGAGGAAGACGGCCGCCTTGGCCATGTCCCGCGGCTGGCCGATGCGCCCCAGCGGGATCCTGGCCGCGCTGGCGTAAAGCTCATCCTCGGTTCTGTGGCCCCGGGGCTGCGCGGTGTCCGACACGCCCGGGCAGATGCAGTTCACGGCGATGCCGGCGGGCGCCAGCTCCAGGGCCAGGCTCTTGGTGAAACCGATGATGCCGCCCTTGGAGGCCGCGTAGTGGGCGCCGTTGTCGGCCCCCTGGAGCCCCCGGCCGGAGGTGATGCTGATGATGCGCCCGCTCCGTTGCGCGAGCATGTGCGGTGCCACCGCGCGGCTGCACAGGAACGTGCCGAACAGGTTGGTGCCGATGACCCGCTCCCATTCGTCCTCGGGCATCCCTTCAACCGTGTTGGTGGGATAGATGCCGGCGTTGTTGACCAGGATATCGACGCTGCCGAAACGGTCCAGGCAAGCCTGTACCATGGCCTCGACGGAGTCTTCCCGCGATACGTCGGTGGCGTGGGCGAGAGCGGCGCCGCCGCCCTCCTCGATCTTCCGCTGCACGGCGTTGGCGGTATCTTCCCGCAACTCCGCCACCAGCACGCTCGCGCCCTCTTCCGCCATCGCCACGGCAATGGCCTCGCCGATTCCCTGGCCGCTTCCGGTGACGATGGCCGTCCGGCCTTCGAGTCTGCGCATAGGAATGCTATTTAGAACCTTCGCCCTGTGTTGGCAACGAGGAGAAACGGAAAACATGGACACGGCAGTCCCGCTCGACATACGCAACGTCTCGTACTCCGCGGGGCAGCGGACGATCCTCGACTCCATTGCCTGGACGGTCGGCCGGGGCGAGCACTGGGTGATCCTGGGACCCAACGGTTCGGGCAAGACCACGCTGCTGAAGATGGCATGCGGCTACCTGTGGCCCAACCAGGGGGGCGTCGTCTACCGCAACGGCAGCCGGCGGGTGGACCTCCGGGAATTGCGCAAGGGCATCGGCTGGGTCACGGCGTCCCTCACCTCCCAGATACCGGGCCGGGAACCGGCGTTGCGGACGGTGGTGTCGGGCAAGTTCGCGCAGATCGGACTGCTGGAAATGTCCACGGTCCATCCGGTCGAAGAGGACTTCGCGCAGGCCGAGGTCCTGATGGAGCGCATGGGATGCCTGCACCTGAAGGACCAGGGGTTCGGCACGCTGTCCCAGGGAGAGCAGCAGAAGGTCCTCATCAGCCGGGCGCTGATGACCCGCCCCTACCTGATGTTCCTGGACGAGCCGTGCGCCGGCCTGGATCCGGGAGCGAGGGAGAGCCTGCTGGCGGCGCTCCAAGAGTTGGGGCGCACCAGCGACGCCACCGCGCTGGTGTACGTCACGCATCACATCGAGGAGATCCTGCCCGCCTTCGAGAAGGCCCTGGTGCTGAAGGACGGCCGGGTGTTGCGGGCCGGCGAAACCGGCAAGGTCATCACCGAGACGCTGCTGCAGGAGCTTTACGAGATGCCGCTCGCGTTGAGGCGGAGCAACGGCCGGTACTGGACGGTGGGGGCGTAAACGGCAGAGAGGAGGAGAACTTGAAAGTCGTCACGTGGAATCTCAACTCCATCCGCGCGCGGGAGGAGCGGCTGCTGAACTGGCTGTCGCGCCAGGGCCCCGACGTGGTGTGCCTTCAGGAGACCAAGGTCACCGACGAGCAGTTTCCCCACGAGGTGCTGAAGGAGCAAGGCTATCACGCCGCGGCGCACGGCCAGAGGACCTACAACGGCGTGGCGATCCTGTCACGCGAGCCCATCGAGGACGTGCGCATCGGTTTCGACGATGGGGTGGACGATCCCCAGGCGCGCTGCATCTGCGGCATGGTCCAGGGCATCCGGTTCATTTCGGTCTACGTCCCCAACGGGAGCACGGTCGATTCGGACAAGTACGTCTACAAGCGCGAATGGCTGGAGCGCCTGTTCGCCTATCTCGACAGGACCCACGCGCCGGGCACGCCGCTGCTGATCTCCGGCGATTTCAACATCGCTCCCGACGTGGCGGACGTGGCCGAGCCGGACGAGTGGCGCGGCACCGTGCTCTTCAACCCCGACATGACCGGCGTGATGACTCGGCTGTCGGATTGGGGGCTTGAGGACGTGGTCCGTAAACACAACCCGGAGCCGGGGCTCTATTCGTGGTGGGACTACCGCCAGCTCGCGTTTCCGCGCAACCAGGGGCTCCGCATCGACCACATCCTCGCCACTCCGGAACTGGCGTCGCGCTCGACGTCGGCCGGCGTCGACCGGGACGAACGCAAGGGCTCGAAGCCGTCGGACCACGCGCCGGTGATGGCGGAACTGGACTGGCTGTAGGGTCGGTGTCGGGTTGGATGGACGCGGGAGCCGCCGGCTTGCCGGCGACCCCCCGCATCGCGTTTCAGGCGGCTACTTCTTGCGCGGCACCGCGGCCCATGCCTCGATCTCGATAAGCATGTCCTGCAGGTCGATGCCGACGCCGCGCAGCAGGGTGGCGGGACGGGGATGGGCCCGCAGATCGGGCTCGTGCTCCTCGAAGAACGCGTACATCTCGTCACGCATGTCGAACACGTCCTCGCGCCGGGTGAGGAAATAGCGGATCATGACGATGTTCTTCAGCTCGCCGCCCATCATCTCCAGGTTGTCCTTGATGTCCTGCCAGGCCTGACGGGTCTGCTCCTTGATGCCGCCGACGACCTTGCCGCGGCCGGACCGCTCCTCGCCGGGCTCCCGGCAGGGCGCGTCCTCGAACGGGTCGCGTCCGGTGGAGCCGGAAAGGAACAGGATGTCCACGTCGCCCTTGGTGCGGAACCCGGTGGCCCAGTTCATCCTCTCCTTGTGATAGTGCGGCCAGAGCGTACCCCAGTCGTACTCGGTCTTCTCCGCTTCCTGACGTTTCACTGCCTCTTGGTTGGTCGGCATGACGATTGCACCTCCTTGTGGTTTGGTTTGATGACTTCGGAATGCCGGCTCCGGGATGGGGCGGCGCCTCTATCCCAGGCCGACGAAAGGAATGGTAATGCCCTCGGTGCGCTCGATGTAGCGAACGAACCGGTACTTGTACTCCGCCAGATCGACGTTGGGGCGCGGGATCTCGCGGTGGATGAGGCTCTCCTCCACCTTGCATATGACGTAGTGGAGCCCCTCGCCGGTCACGCCCGGCAGGCCGTGCTCCTTGAAGCCCTCGACGTCGTGCACGGTGACCGCGTTCTCTATGCCCGAGGCACGGGCGATGGCCTCCAGGTCGGTCTTGCCGGCCGTGGCCGTGGGCTCGCTCATGGTGCTGCCGCTGTACACCTCGTTGTCGAACACGAACACCGTCAGGTTGGACAGATTGAGATTGCCCAGGGTCGGCAGGTTGAACAGCGACAGCAGCACGCTGCCGTCGGATTCGAGCACGATGACGCGACGGTGGGGCAGCGCCAGCGCCAGTCCCATGCCCACGCCCGTGGCGCAACCCATCATGCCCACCAGCAGGTTGCCCTCGTGCTGCGACAGGTGGAACCATTCGATGCGCTGGCCGCTCTGAGAGGACAGCACAAGCTGATCGGTCATCAACGGCGCGATGAGCTCAAGACAGTCGCGCCGGATCATCGGGCGAACTCCCCGGAGAAGATCAGGGCGGCCGGCGCCCGCATGGAGTCGCTCACCCGCTGCGCGTCCCGGATGTGCCGCTCCAGGTTGTCGGCGTTCTCGATGACGCGGTATTCGAGCCCCAGCCCTTCGAGGGTGGGGATCATGCGCATGCCGATGGTGACGTAAAGGAAGCTGTTGCGCTGATCGGCGAAGCTGCCCAGGAAGCCGATGAGCAGCAGAATCGGCACGCCCATCTGCTTGCCCACGGTGAGGAGCGAGTAGGCGGAGACATAGGGCCCGGTGCTCTCCATGTAGCAGGCCACCCGCTTGCCGCCGAGGGCCGCGCCCGCGGCGATGGTGATGGCCTCCTGCTCGCTGGCGGCGCCCACCAGTTGCACCGTGCCGTCCTCGCGCAGGAGCGGCAGGATCTGGCTCAGCCGGCTCTCCGGCAGGTAGGTCATGAAATCGATGCCCGCCGCCTTCAAGCCGTGGACGATCTTTTCAGCGAGTACGGGTTCCATTTCGTCTCCGGGCCGGGGAACCTTCGGCGCCCTGTCTCATCAATGACGTTGCGGGACGGGACACTACCGGCTCCAGTTGCAGACGGTCGCCGCGGACAGCGCGTAGATCTTCGACGCCCGCACGATCTCGTCGATGTCGATCTGCTCCGACCGGGTGGTCCATCGGCCTCCGCCGAGGCCGAACTTGCAGGCGGGAATGCCCATCTCGTTGTAGATGTTGGTGTCGGTCCAGATGCTGGAGCGGAAGGTGTTGGCCGGGGTGGTCTTCTCGCCGAACAGCTCCTGGTGCGTGCTCTCGATGACCTCCACCACGGGCTCGATGCCCTTGGCCTCGTAGCCCATCTTCGAGGTGTACATCTCGATGTCGTACTCGTAGCCGGTGGCGTCCATGACAGCGCGCAACTGGCGCTGCACCTCGATGGGCCGAAGCTCCGGCGGAATGCGCACGTCCACGTACAGCGAGCAGATGCCCGGGTGATAGTTGGGCCGGTAGGGAGCGCCCCCCTGCACCGAGCCGAGGTTGACCTTGGGGATGATCGGCCCGTTGGCCGACTGGTAGACGTGGTTGGCCTCGAACTCCTCGGCCCAGGCGTCCACCGCCTGCACCACGCTGGCCATCTTGAGCACCGCGTTGTGCTCCCCGGGCGGCTCCTGCTTCCGGGTGACGCCCCAGGCCGCGTGGGGGTTGCCGAAGGTGTCGATCTTGAACTGGGCCACGCCGGCCTGGGTCCAGATGATGGACAGGGCCGAGCGGTCCGCCACGATGGCGTAGTCGGACTGGACGCCGTAGGTCAGCAGGTGGCGGGTGCCGGTGCCCTCGCCGCGGTACAGTCCCGATTGGTACGGCCCGATGGGGGTGCGGGAGATCTCGCCGGCCACGGCCGCCAGGATGAGGTCGCCCTTGAGAGGCGCGCCGCTCTTCTTGAGCGCCTTGCCGGCCACCATGAAGGCCGCCAGACCGGACTTCATGTTGGACGCGGCCAGACCGAACACCTTGCCGTCGCGTATGGCTCCCTGAAGCTCGCTCTGGGGCTCCAGTTCCCGGCACAGCATCAGGTCGTCTTCCTGCCCGGTGAAGCTCGTGTCCATGTGGCCGTTGATCATCAACGACACGCCGCCGCCGCTGCCCTGGAGCACGCCCACCGCATTCACGCGGTTGGGATCGATCTCCTGGCGGACGGGCTTCAGGCCGTTGCGCCCGTACCAGTCGAGGATGAACTCGCCGATCTCCTTCTCCGAGCCGGTGGGGCTCAGGATGTCCACGAGGTCGCGGGTCAGCTCGGCCAGCTCCTGGCCGTCGATGTGCTGGAGGATCTGTTCCTTGGTGGTGTCGTCCATGGTGTCGGTGCAGGGTGGGGTTGCGCGGGTCGGGCGGGGGTCAGCTCTTCCGCTGCTTGTCGATCTTCATGATCGGCATGACCCCGGCGACATCGACCTTGTACAGGTCCTGGAGCAGTTGGTGGGTTTCCTCCGCCTGCTTCGCGATGGATTCGATCTCGTCCTCGCTGAGATTGAACCCGTACTCCTTGTCGATCTCTCGAATTCGATCCTTCACGGCCGCTCCTCCGATCTGCAATTGTCTGTCAGGGGATTGCGCGTGGCATGAGCCTATGGCTCTTGAACCGCTCGTAACACGCAGGCCCTACAGATTCAACAACTCCTCGGCGTTGTCACCCAGGATCTTCGCCTTTTGCGCGTCGGTAATGTCACTTCTTTCCTCGATGCCCGATACCGTGTGCGGGTACTCCGAATCGAAGTGCGGGTAGTCGGTGGCCAGGAAGATGCGGTCCTCGCCCAGTTCCTTGATGGGGGTGGCCAGGTCGCGCTCGTCGGCCTCGCAGGTCACGTAGCAGTTGCGCTTGATGTATTCCGACGGCGCCATGCTCAGGTGGCCGGTGAGCTGGACGAAATCCTTGGCCCACTCGTAGTCGTCGTCCATGCGGTGCATCCAGAAGAGTATCCATTCCGCGCTGCACTCGAAGAACACCACCCTGAGACGCGGGAACTTCTCGAACACCCCGCCCAGCACCAACGCCACCAGCGCCGCGGTGCAGTTCATCACCCGTCCCATCACGTGGGTCTTGTAGAAGTTGTCGAACCGGTCCGTGAGGTCGCCGTTGCTGTTGGGATGGCAGAAGAGCGGCACGCCGAGGTCCTGGACGGTCTCGTAGTACGGGTAGAACACCGGGTCGTCCATGTTCCGGGACCCCACGTAGGGCGCCAAGTGCGCGGCCTTGAAGCCCAGTTCCTTGACGCAGCGCGTCACCTCGTCCGGCATGGCCTCCGGGCAGCCCGCCGGGGCCATGGCACAAGGCAGGAACGTGTCCTCGTAGCCCTTGACCAGGTTCGCCACCCAGTCGTTGAACGCCCGCGCCAGCGCCGCGCCCAGGCGGCCCTGGTTCTGCGTGGCGATGCTGATGCCGGTGGGGAAGATGATCTCCTTGTCGATGCGCTCCTTGCGGATGTCCTCCTGCCGCCGCGCCATGTCGTAGCCCCCCACCTGCCGCTCGGCGATCTCGCCGGCGCGCCAGTTGATCTTGGGGTCGTAGATGTAGGGATGCTTGTGGGTGGCGATGCCCTGGGGATTGAGCGGCTCCAGGGAATGGATGAAGCGGGTGCCGTGGCTCCGGCCCTGGTCGTTGGCCTTCCTCGGCGTGAACTGGGCGAACGGCTCGTCCAGCCTGTACACCTCGTCCATGAAGTATCCCTCGCGCAGGTGCGAGTCGAGATCGATGATCATGGGTCATGCCTCCGTTTCGGTGGTTGTCAGGAGAACTTGCGGGGCAAGCTCGTCAGGGGAGAGAGACTAGCACTCGGCCCGTGAGCGGACAAGGCGAGCGCGCGAGCGGGCCGCAGACTCAGTCCCTGTGTTCGGCTGCGTCCCGCCGTTCCAACTCGTCCAACTCTTTCATCAGGCGCCGCTTGGCCTTGTGCAGACGGCGCAACCCTGAGATGTAACCGCGGTACTCATCGCCGCGACCGAGGCCCCGCATGAGCCTTCCCATCCGCGACAAATATGGCATGGCTTCCTGATACGCGCTGGGCTTGACCCTGGCGATCAGCCCTTCCGCCCTGCCGCGCCAGATACCCAAGCTCACATCCGAATGCGTCGTCGCCACGGCCTCGGCGACGGCTTCGGCGTGATAGCCTTCGCCGGGCGCCTCCTTGAACCACCGCAGCGCGTCCTCCGTTCGTTTCTCGTACAACGCCACCTCGATCAGCCGGTTGTGATCGGGGAAGGGTGACCGAAATCTGGCTGCGGACCTTCGCAAATACTTGGGTGTCTTGGGTGTGGACCACTGGAGCCCGGTGTCGGGAAGCGGCCAGCCCTCTCCGGACAAAGGCTTCTTTCCCGTTTCCAGGAAACGCAACAGGGCCTGCCGGACCCGGTTCCAGCAGCCTGCCTTTCGGCTTGCTTGCTCGGCGTCCGTGTAGTTGACGATTTCCGTGCGCGCCACGAATGCTTCGACTCGAAGAGCGGCGACCAGCAACCAGTCCTCGTGTCTCCCGGCGATCTCGATCAGCAGGCCCAGCAACTGCCACGCGATGCCGGGGAGATGTTCCAGGGTCTTGCCGAAACCCTGGCGCGCCCAATCAGCCGCCTGATCGTAGGTCCCGCGCGCCATCAGACACTGAACCAGTTCGACGTAGTTGTCGCTGTAGGGCAACTCCGCGATCATCATATCCACTGCCCGCTCTTGCTGGCCCGCGCGGGACAGCGCCAAAGTCGCGCGATGCAACAGCCTCTGTCTCTCGTACCGTTCGGCGAACGGCCCGCCGCCCGGTTCGGGCTTGGGGCAGGAGGCCAGCCGCCCCTCGAACTCTTCAGCGACCTCGCGCCATTCAGCCTCACTGAGTTCATCCTCGTCCACGGGCGCCTCCAGCCCGTCCAGCAGACAGCCTTCGTCTTCCAACTCTTTGTCCCAGTACCAGATCAAGCGCGTCGCGACGGGCTGCCCAATCTCCCTCAGAGCGTCCAGCACCACCGCCATGCAATCCCTGATCTGGTCCGCGGTCTCACCCTCGTCATCCGACGCCATCACTTGGCGGTTACCCTCTTGAAACAGATCCTCTCCCAACTCGACCACGGTCTGTGCTTGTCCGCCTTTCAGAAGCTTTTCGAGTTGCGCCCGGACAGGCGTGTAGTCCGGGGTGTACCCGCCGTCGTCCCAGTGTCTCTGCCAGCCCGGCTCGCTTGCCTTCTCCCGGATCTGCGCGCGCAGCCGTGCCATCGTCCGCGCCAACGCCTCGTCCGTGAGGGGCGACGCCTTGTCCACGAGGGGCGACGCCGAAAGCAAGGAATCGAACAACCCCGGATGCGCGACAAAGCTGTCCATCGCCCATTCGACGATCTGAGCCTTGGACATCGCCTCAAGAGCCGCGCGCGCCTTCTCGCGATCGATAGTTTCTCCCGAAGCGCCCCCGGCACCATGCTCCAACAACCAGATTTCCAGTTCCTCGGCCTCTATCAGGGGAATCGTCTCTCCAGACTTGACCAAGTCAACGCAGGTCAGCCCCACGGCAACCGCATGTTTGCACGGCCCCGCGTAAGGACAAGTGCACTCGTGGTCGAATCCCTCGCCGGTCATCCACACACGCGTGACATAGCGCCCGGTTCCCATGACCTCCGCAACGATATGCCCTTCCTCGGTGACGGCAAGATCGGACACGCGGTTCCGATATCCCCGTCCGCGCCTGAAGACGGCCGGCCCCGCCCAGTCCTTCAGGTCCTCATGTTCAAGCGATGCGAAGGTTGATTTTGACATCCTGGTTCTCCGCACTCGAAAGTGCCAAGCTCCCTGGGAACCTGCGCCCCAACCGCCGCCAACGGGGCTCCCGTCTGAGGACGCAGCCGATCCTTACCAAGACGCTTCGCGGCTACCCCCAAAACCATGTCGCGAAAGGCAACATCCTGACCCGTCGGGCGATGCTGCGGGCCGAGGCGGGAAACCACGCCAGTTGGCGCCCTGCGCCGTCGCGGGCCTGCGCCGATCGGGACCGGACTCCGCGCAGACCCAAGGCCTTGGCGCGCGCTCCAACGGGTTGACAACGGTTGTGCGGCACCAGCGTACCGTCTTCATCCAACGGATAGGTGGCGGGCATGCCGGCGGCGTGGACGCCCGCCGGGGTGTGTACGTCACAGACCACTTGGCGGCGCGGCAACCTGCAGCCGACCAGAACCGGCCCGGTGTCCTCCCGGAGGTCTTCCGGTCCGTACGGCCAGCCTGCGATGAAAGCACGAAGATTCAACCGCGCTGTCACCATGTCTTCATTGAGATAGAGCGTCGGGAAGCTGTCCGGCGGGTTCCAGCGTCCGCCCACCTCCCTGGCGAAGCCCGGGTCGAGCGGATCAACCCACGCCTGATCGGCGATCCGCCACCACACGTGGCCGTCAGGGACCGTCTCGTACAGCAACTCCACGGTCAGCCCTGGGCGCGCTCGAACCGGAACATCTCCCGGCAAACCGCGAGCAGCTCGCGCGTATCTCCACGCTCCAGCAGGCCCATCAAGGAAACCCCGCCAAGCGCCGGGATCGGCCGGCGCACCACCGCGGGAATACGGTCGCGCTTGAGGTGGCGCACCAGCAGATCGGTGGCGGCAGCCAGATCGGCGACTGCCGTCGCACGCTCCGCGGGCGCACCCTGACGCAACCACTTCGCGAACGCCTGACGGCTCACGTGGAAACGCCGCGCCGCCGCCGCCTGGCTCAAGTCCCATACCTCAATGGTACGCGCGAGGGACGCGCCGGCGCGGCGACCCGCGAGGCACTCGGTGAAGCGATCGAGCCAGACGCCGTCCTGGCCGTGCTCAGTGAAAAGCCGTTCAGCCGTCTCTTCGGGTTCCAGCCCCTGCGCCGCCGTCTCCGTATTCATGCGCGCCCCCTTCCAAGGCAACCATATGTCAACCGCTATCTTCTGTCAACCTGGCATCGGGATCGTACAGCAGGGAACTCGCCGCAACTCGACGGCCATGCGGACCGCCCGCTCTTGTCCTTCGGCGCCCCGAGCAATGCCGTCAACGTAGGTCATTCCCATGCCTTCATTCCTCCAGATTATTGGATCATACAGTCCCTGTTTTCATCAACGCAAATTCGGGGCCAACACGCCAACACGAGAGTGATTTGCGACTCACCGGGGCGACCTCGCACGACGTGCAGGACGCGAGCCTGAACTTCAGTCAATTGTCCCATTCTGGAGTGTATACCAAATCCCGGCCTATCCGTGCGCCAGCAGACCTCCTTTGTTGTGAGGCGATTCGGACGCTTGACCACAATTGACTCCGGCTCTATCCTCGACGGTAGAACCGTCGAGTAGTGCAAGAGTAGTGCAACATGCCCGATCACCGGGACGAGACGTAACCCATGCGCAGTTACACCACCATTATCGAACGCTGCCCCGATACACACCTCTATGTCGGGTACATCCCCAGGTTTCCGGGAGCACACAGCCAAGGGGAGACCCTTGAGGAACTCAATGACAACCTCAAGGAGGTCATCACCATGCTTCTCGACGACGGTGAACCGGCGTTGGAGGGTTAAACTTGGGCTACCGGTCCGATTCGCGGTGGTCATGACATTTGCCTGGTAAGCTGCCCAGCGTATCCTCGTCTTCCAAAGAGACCAAACCCATGCCTGTGGTCAATGTCCATGAAGCCAAGAGTCAGCTTTCTCGCCTTTTGGCGCAGGTCGAGGCAGGCGAGGAGGTGGTCATCGCCCGGCGGGGCCAACCCGTGGCGCGGCTCGTCCGCTACCAGACATGGGGCAAGAGGCAGTTTGGTGCCATGAGAGGGAAAATCGTTGTAGACGACAGCATCCTCGACCCACTGCCGGAGGCCGAATTGGCAGCTTGGGAAGGCGGCCACTCAACGGATGGACGGTAGGTGGCGGTTGACTTTCGGAGCCCCGATGAAACTACAAGAGTACAAGGACGAACTCCTGTCATTTGCCAAGAGGCAGCGCAAAGACCATCCCCTCAAGGATGCGGAAGACTTGGCAGAGGATTCGGAAGAGGACTGGCAGCGCCGCATCATTGGCGGTCACTTGATGGATTGGTTCGACCGACGCGTTCGCAACATCTTGGAACAACGCCATACGCTGAGGGTCTTCCATTTCGATCCGAAGCCCATCGTCGTGTTCACGACCACACCGCCGGGCATCGCCGCAGCCAAAGACATTATGGGAGAATCGCCGGAGGACTTCGTTTACCTGCTACGTGAAGAATTCGAGCATTGGGAAGAGAAGCACCGTGATGAGTTCTTCAAGTTTCATATCCACTACTGGGGCTATTTCAACGATCCGAGCCCGGAACTCCATGGAGAACTGGCCGAGGCGTATCCGTCGGCAGGCGTGGATCAACTGAAGCTTCACCGGACAGGTGACATGTGGGGTCCGAACTGCGGCGTTTTCGCCGCCCATCTTTGGCGATGGACCGGGGAAAGCATGGAGTTGTTGCAGGAGGCCTACTCCAAAGGCATTTACTGATGAGTCCCGGAACCGCATTTGGCTCACGTATTGCGCTATTCTCGTATAGCTGCGGAGAAAGGAACCGGGATCATGCTCGCGATCAGATTGCCCGCCAACCTGGAAGCCCGCCTTGACGCACTGGCCAAAGCGACGGGCCGAACCAAGACCTTTTACGCCCGTGAAGCCATTCTCAAGCACCTGGAGGATCTCGAAGACTTGTACTTGGCGGAACAGCGGCTGAGCGAGAGCCGCGCATTCAAGTCCGAAAGCCTCCCGCTTGAAGATGTGGTGGGACGCTATGGCATCGAGGATCGAGCTTGGCGAAGCGCTGACGCCCGAGCCGGAAGAAACGGCCATAGAGACCTTGCAGCTTGTACAGGCATCGAGGAGACCAGACCCATGCCCGTGGTCAACGTCCATCAAGCCAAGACTCAGCTTTCCCGTCTGTTGGCACAGGTCGAGGCAGGCGAGGAGGTAATCATCGCCCGGCGGGGTGAGCCTGTGGCGCGACTGGTCCGCTACAAGGGCAAACGGCAGCCCGACGTCCTGAAGGGCCAAATCGTCATACCCGACAGCTTCTTCGATCCGTTCCCCGAGGACGAGTTGAAGTTGTGGGAGGATGGTTAAGTCTGATGAAGAACACCATGACTCTCGAAGAGGCCGTTTGGGTCGATCCAGACCGCATGAGCGGGACACCCTGTTTTCGTGGCAGCCGCTTACCGGTGCAACAGCTTTTCGACTGGCTTGAAGACGGCGTATCCCTCGACGAATTCGTTGAAGATTTCAGGATCGACCGACAGGCCGCCGAGGCCGTCCTGCGAACTGGCCCGCGCAACTCAGGTAGTCGAAACGCAACTGGTCGTACATGACGAACAGGATGTTCATCCCATCCTCCTCTCCTTGACACCCCCGAGGCCGGACCCCACAATTAGACGCAACGTTGGGTGATGTGGACTGGTTCCGGGCGAACCGGGCGATCAGGCATTGAACCATGATCGAATTGCTGGTGACCTATCCGGGTCTCGTTTTCGTCGGACTGTCGTTGCTCGTGGTCGTCGACACGGTGAGCGGAAACCTGCCTCCGGCGGCCCTGGTTCCATTCGCCCTCGGTACGGTGCTGGCGGTGATATTGCTGTGATGCCCTCTTCAAAGAACTCTGTGGATGCGGACACGACGGATGGTGTTCCGATGGATGTTGTCCTTTCGTCACCGGGCGGCGCGTGCGAGGAGGCGCGGCAACCGAAGGCGTCGTCGGCATGGGTGGCCGCCGGGGCGGTATTCCTTGCCGTGTTGCTCGCGTGTGGAACGGGTTTCCCGCAAGACGGGTCCACTGGCGAAGACGCCCCCGCGTCCCCTCTGTTCCGCCAGGGGACGATTCACGAGCAGGAGTTGCCGGTTCCCGGTCCGGAACCGGCGCCGGCGATCCGGCAAACGGCGCCACGGGCCGATGCGCCGGCCCCGCCGCAACCCGGCCGTCAGGCAAATCCCGTACCCGCTCCGACAGCGCCCGCCACGGACTTCAAGGCCGTGGCGTTCGAGAAACCGGACGGCTCATACGAATTGCCACCGCTGGGCGCAGGCGCCGGCTCGGCCCTGCCGCAGCGAAGGGCCTCCATGAACTTGGTGCAGCAGGGCCGGACGCTGCTGCAGGCCGAAACCTACAAGGCCGCGCTGGCAAGGTTCGAGCAGGCCGTCGACATAGACTTCGCCAATCCCTACAGCCACTACTTCATCGCCCGGGCTCACTACTTCCTGCAGAACTATCGCGAATCCTTGAGCTTTCTCGACGTGGCGGAGTCGAGGCTCGCGGCCGATGCGCGCTGGCTCGCGGAGGTCCATGTTCTGCGGGCGCGCAACGCGGCCGCCATTGGCTTCCACGGGCAAGCCGACGTCAACTACATCCGCGCCCTCCGCCTCGATCCGGGGCATGCGTTCGCGCTGGCGCAACTCACCACCATCGACACGGTCGGCGAAGCCGGCAAGAAACCGTAGGAGCCGGAGCACGAGCCGACGGAGTGCGGCGAACGGCCGCCGGGTTCCCGTCCGGCGGAGTCAGGGTGCGCCGTCGGACGCGGCCGGCAGCCGGTAGCTGAAGGTGAGACGAACGGTCAGGGGACTCGACGCGGCGCCGTCGGGCACGGCGCCGAACGGCGCCGACTCCCTGACGTTGCGGAGCGCTTCCACGTCCAGAACGATGAAGCCTGACGACTTCACCCACTCCACGTTTTCGACCTCGCCGTTCCGCCGAACCGCGAAGACCAGATCAACGGTCCCTTCCTGGCCCGTTCGCCTGGCATAGTCGGGATATCTCGAATTGCCCCTGATCTTCTGCCTGAGAGACTCGACGTAGGCCCACTCACCGGAGTCTTCCGCGGGGAGAGGCTCGGAACGGGTGACCCGGACGGGCCCCGGCTCGGCCGCCTCCCGCGCGGCCCGGACGCGGGCCAGCTTGCGCCGCCGGACTCGTTCCACCGCCTGGTCGATGGCCGAGAGCGGCTCTTCGGCGCCGGCCCGCGGGACGTTTTCCGCCACCGGAGACTTTGGTTTCGCGGGTTTGCTGAGAAGCCGTGAGAGCGTGCCGATGCGTCTTTGCACCATGCCGGCCCCGGCTCCGTATCCCAACTCGGTATAGATTCCCAAGGCCCGGCGGTAAACCTTCAGCGCATCCCGGGGCTCGCCCTTGAGGAGTTGCACCTCAGCGATGTTGTGGAGCGCCAGTGCGAGCGGCAGCTTGTCCTCCACTCCCTCGGCAAGCGAGACGGCCTCGTCGAGCTGCTTCAAGGCCTCCGCATAACGCTTGCCCCTGGCCTGCCCCCGGGCCTCCACGATCTTCTCGAACGCCTGCTTCTCCGCATCCGGTGCGGGCGGCGTGTGTTGATCGGCATACGCCGGCCCGGCCAGGAGCCACGCCAGCATCAGGGCGAGGCGCCGTATGCGTCGCCTTGGGAACGGATGGTGATGGAGCATGACGTCCGCTCCGCGCCGGTGCTAGTGCTCCCCCCGCCCCAGGGCTTCCGACCGCTCGGCTGCCTGGATCACGGCTTCCATGACGGTGGCGCGAAAGGCGCCCTGCTCCAGGGCGAAAAGACCTGCGGCCGTGGTCCCGGCCGGAGAGGTCACCGCGTCCCTCAATTCGGCCAGGTGCTCCTTCGAGTCCCGGGCCATCACGGCCGAACCATAGACCGTCTGGAGCGCGAGCTTCAAAGCCACGTCGCGGCTGAGCCCCATCTGAACGCCGCCCGCGGTCAACGACTCGATGAAGAGAAAGACGTAGGCCGGGCCGCTGCCGCTCAGGGCCGTCACCGCGTCGAGATGATGCTCCTCCACCGCCACCGCGAGCCCGACGCTCGAAAGGATCTCGCCCACCTTGTCGAGGTCCTCGCCCTTCGCCCAGCGGCCCCCCGAGTACGCCGAAGCGGCCTGACCCACCAGACAAGGCGTGTTGGGCATGACCCGGACCACGCGCTCGCCCTCGGGAAGAAGGCCCTCGATGCGGCTGATGGGCACCCCGGCCGCGATGGAAACCCACAGCGTGCCGCCGGGCGTAACGCCGGCGAGATCCCGCAGCACGCCGTCCATGACCTGGGGCTTGACCGCCAGGACCACGATGTCCGACGCCTCCACGAGGACGGCGTTGTCCTGCATGAAACCAACGCCGGTCTCCTCCACGAGCGCTTTTCCCAAGGCTTCGACGGGATCGCTGGCGGCAATCCGGCCCGGTTCCACAAGCCCCGCCCTCAGGACCCCCTTGATGATGGCGCTGCCCATCTTGCCGGCGCCGATGAAGCCGATCTTGTCGTCAAGCATGGGATCTCCTCGCGGCCACGCGCGAACCGCGGCCGATCAACACCTTCCGAGCCTGTTCGAGAACGAGGGTGCCGGCGGCGCCGTCCCGGCAGCCGCCGGCCAGAAGAAGCCGCCGCTTTGCGGCTAAACCGTCTTGAGTTGCACCGTGCCTTCGGCGACTCCCCGGATGTAGCCCTCGAAGCCCTGGGGAGAGAAGGTCCACGTCAGCCACAGCGGCTCGTCTCCGTCGTTGACGAAGCCGTGGTTGGTCCGCGGCGGTATGAAGACGACCGACCCCGGCGTGATCTCCGCGGTCTCGTCGCCGACCGTGGCGGTGGCGCGGCCGCCGATCACGAACAGGATCTCTTCGGCCTCGTCGTGGGAGTGCAGGGGAATCCGGCTGTGAGGATCGACCTGCTGCAGGCCCATGGAGAATTGGCGGGTCCCGGTCGTACCCGGCTCCACGCACGGGTAAAGGGTGCGCGGCGCCTCGCCTTCGATGCGCACGACTTCGGCTTCGTCCTTGGAAAAGAAGTACTTCATGGCGTCCTCCTCGGGTTCCGGCCGGGTCACGCGACGTCCGCGCCGCGGGCGGGTCCGACGCCGCCCCTAGTAGCTTTCCTCCTCCGTATCCGTGGTCGGGAGGCGGCGTAGCGTGCGGTCGTCATCGAAGCTCTTCATCATGCGGCTTTCCTTCTCCAGCTCTTCCTGGCAGCGGACGCACAGGCGCGTGAACGGCATCACCTTGAGCCGGCCGACGCCGATCTCCTCGCCGCATTCGTCGCAGATGCCGTAGGAACCCTCGCCGAGCCGGAGCAGCGCGTCCTCGATGGCCATCAGTTTCGTTCGCTCGCGGTCGTTGAGTATCATGTTGATCTCACGGTCGCGCTCGTCGCTGGCCAGATCGTAGGTGTCGCGCCCCTCGTCCTTGGAACTCTCCACCTCGTGCTTGAGGCGATCCGGTATGTCCTCCAGGAGCTGCCCCTTCATTCCGAGGAGCGTCTCCCGAAACTTCTTCAGTACGTCTTTCCTCATGTTCGTCTCTCCCGGAAGGGGGTCAATTCACCACTAATTCGGAGCGGAGTCAACCAGCCGATGCGCCGGCCCCTACGAGCCGAACTCGACGATGTCAACGCCTTGCGGCACCTTCAGCTCGAAGACGGACGGGTCCAGCCGCTCGCCGCGACGGACGTTGTCGAAGCGGAAGGTCCAGTGGTTGCCTCCCCCGTCCTCGATCAGCACCTGGCGGATGTCGTGGTTTCCGGGATCGACGGTGAGGTGGACCTGGCGGACGCCGGTATTGGCCTTCCTGGGGGACAGCTTGAGGCGGGGTCCGTCCTCGGTGGATTCCACCGACTCGGGCCGGAAATCGCGTTCCAGGTCGCCGATGCCCAGCAGGAAGGAAAGCGGCAGGTCCGAGCGGAACACCGCGCCGAGCGCGGTCTTGATGACCTGCCGTTCGGCCGGCTGATAGAAGTACAGGTGCTTGCCGTCGGACAGCACGAACTGGCCGGCGGGCTCCCGGTAGCGCCACAGCATCTTCGCCGGCTTGCTGAAGAAGATGCGGCCGGCGCCGTCGACGCGCCGGTTCAGGGTGCGGTACTCGGTGGTCTGGCGGAAGTCGGCGCTGTAGTCCCGGGTGGCGTCGTAGCGCCGCTGCACTTCCCGGACCACGTCCCGGGCGTCTTGCGCGCGGACGCCCTGCGCCGGCGACAGGAAAGCGAGCGCGGCGGCGCCCGCGCCGAGAAGAACCGCGCAGGCGCGCCTCATGCAGGGCCGGCCCCGACCGCCTCGGCGAGGCCGCGAATTCGTCGTCTCCATTGCCGGTCTACTCCTCGATCCTCTGCGCCAGGACCTCGCGCGGCTTCGCCCCGTCCGCCGGCCCCACCACGCCGTCCCGCTCCATTTTCTCGATCATTCGCGCGGCCCGGTTGTAACCCACCCGCAAACGCCGCTGCACCATGGATATGGACGCCTGCCGCGTCTCGGTGACCACCGCCACGGCCTGGTCGTACATCTCGTCGTAGTCGTCGTCCAGGCCGCCCAACTCGCCGTTGTCCCCGGCTCCGGCCTCGATGATCTCCGGGCGGTACTGGGGCCGGCCCTGCTGCTTGATGAAATCGGTGACCTTGCGGACCTCCCTGTCCGAGACGAAGGGGCCGTGGAGCCGTATCAGCCGGGCCGTGCCCGGGGGCAGGAAGAGCAGGTCCCCGTTCCCCAGGAGCTGCTCGGCGCCCTGGCCGTCCAGGATGGTGCGCGAGTCCACCCGGGAGGTCACCTGGAACGAGATCCGCGCGGGAAAGTTCGCCTTGATCAACCCGGTGATCACGTCCACCGACGGCCGCTGGGTCGCCAGCACCATGTGGATGCCGGCGGCGCGCGCCTTCTGGGCCAGCCGCGTGATGTGCTCCTCGATGTCCCGGCCCACGGACATCATCAGGTCCGCCAGCTCGTCGATGAGGATCACCACCCGCGGCAGCCGTCCGTGCTCCAGCTCTTCGCGTCCGTCCAGCGCGCCGCCCGCGTCCGGCTCCTCCGCAGAAGCGTCGTCCCCTCCCGCGCCGCTCCGGGACCTGTCCGGCGGCGGTTCCTTTTCCAGGATGCGGTTGTAGTTGTCGATGTTGCGGGCGCCCTTGTCGCGCATGAGCCGGTAGCGCCGGTCCATCTCCTCCACGGCCCAGAACAGCGCGGCCCGGGCCTCCTTGGGATCGGTCACCACCGGGGTCAGCAGGTGCGGCAGCCCTTCGTAGGGCGTCAGCTCCAGCATCTTGGGATCGATCATGATGAAGCGGACGTCATCCGGAGTGGCCTTGTACAGGATGCTCAGGATCATCGAGTTCAGCGACACGGACTTGCCCGTGCCGGTGGCGCCGGCCACCAGCAGGTGCGGCATGCGCGCCAGATCGGCGGCGAACGGCGCCCCGGAGATGTCCTTTCCCAGGGCCAGGGAAAGCATTGAATCGGAGTCCGCGTACACCGGGTCTTCCAGCACCTCCCTCAGGTGGACCGTCTCGCGCCGGGTGTTGGGCACCTCGATCCCGACCACGGACTCCCCCGGGATCGGCGCCAGGATGCGGATGCTGACGGCGCTGAGGGCCATGGCGAGGTCGTCCGCCACGCCCACGATCCGCCGCACCATGACGCCGGGCGCCGGCCGGAACTCGTACACGGTGATGACCGGTCCGGGCCTCACCGCGAGCACTTCGCCCTCGATGCCGAAGTCCTGGAGCTTCCGCTGCAGCATCAGGGAATTGGCTTCCAGGGCGCTCTTGTCGATGCCCGCCTTCACCTTCGGCGGGGGATCGAGAAAGGCCGTCGACGGCAACGTGTAGCCGTCGGTGATCTCGGGGAAGACGAACTGCTCGGCTTCGGGCCTGGTCCTGGCTTTGGCCCTGGCCTTCTTCCGGCGCCCCTTGGGGGTCTGGGGCTCTTCCTTCGGGCCTTCCTCCTCCAGCACGATGGGCGGCGCCTTGAACTCCCGCTCCTTCCTGGGGTTGGCGGGCGGCTTCCCCTCCACCCGGGTGCGCCACGTGGACGTCGCCCCCGCGGCCAGCGTGGAACGAAGCCGCTCCCGGGCCGCCGCGAGGCGGCCCCACCAGCTCAGCATGGATGTCTGGGATATCAGCATGGCCGCGGCCAGCAGCAGGAAGACCGTGATGACGCAGGTCCCGGCGTAGCCGAACATCTCGGTCAGGAACTCCCTGGAGAACCCGCCCAGGACCCCGCCGCCGTCCCGCGCCAGCTCGGTTTCGCGCACCAGGCTGACCACGATGGCCAGACCCCACAACAACACGCCGTATCCGAGAGACACGAGGACTCTCAGCCTGCCGGGGTCGCGGCGGAACAGACGGAGGGCGAGCAGCAGCAGGATGGCGGGAAGGACGTAGGCGGTCAGGCCCAGCCCCTGCATCAACGCGTCGGCCAGGTAGGCCCCCACCAGTCCACCCAGGTTGACGGGGTCGGGCGCGCCCGAAGGAACGTTGAAGGAACGGTCCAGGGGGCTGTAGGAAACCAGGCTGAGCACCGCGAAACAGGCCGCCACCAGGACCACCGAGCCCCACAGTTCACGATTGAGTCGAGAGCCGTTCTGCATGGACGTCCGCCTACATCTCCATGACGTAGGGCACGATCACCGGCCGACGGTGCAGCCTCTTCTCGAAGAACTTCCGCAGCGACCGGCGTATACCCTCCTTCAGCTCGGCGGAGTCGGCGCGCATCTCCGCGCCGCAGCCGTCGAGGTACTCCCGCAGCGAGTCCCGGGCGGTGCCGAGGACGTCGTCCTCTTCCTCCGAGCGCATGAACCCACGGGCCAGCAGGTCCGGGCCCGCGGCTACCTCGCCGGTGCGCTGGTGCACCGCCATGGCCACCACCAGGCCGTCCTCGCTCAGGTGCCGGCGGTCCCGTATGACGATGTCCTCCACGTCGCCGATGCCCTTGCCGTCGACGAAGACCTTGCCGGAGGCCACCGGCGCCGCCCGCCACGCGTCCCGCTCCGTAAGCTCCAGCGCGTCGCCGTTCTCGAGGAGGAAGCAGTGCCGCGAGGGTATGCCCACCGCCCGGGCCAGCTCGACGTGCTTGCAGAGCTGCCGGAACTCCCCGTGCACGGGCACGAAGTAGCGCGGACGCGTGAGCTGGATCATGGTCTTCAACTCTTCTTGGCTGGCGTGTCCCGACACGTGGATCTCCGAAGTGCGCTCGTAGTGGACGTGGGCGCCGCGCCGGTAGAGGTGGTCGATGAGGTTGCTGATGACCTTCTCGTTGCCCGGTATGAACCGCGCCGACAACACCACCGTGTCCCCCGGCTGGATGCGGATGGAGCGGTGCTCGTCGAAGGCCACGCGGTGCAGGACGGAAAGGGGCTCTCCCTGGCTTCCGGTGGTGAGGAAGCAGAGCCGGTCGTCGGCGACGTCGCGCCAGTCCTGGTTGTCGGTCATGACGTCGTCCGGCAGGCTGAGGCAGCCCAGGTCCGCGGCGATGCCGGTGTTGTTGATGATGCTCCGCCCGCTGAGCACCAGCTTGCGCCCGAAATCCGCGGCCAGCTCCGCCACCTGCTGGATGCGCGGGATGTGCGAGGCGAACGTCGCGATGAAGATCCGTCCCGGACTGGCGCCGAAGATCCCCCGAAGCCCCTCTCCCACGGTGCGCTCCGAGGGCGTGCAGCCGGCGCGCTCGACGTTGGTGGAGTCCGAGAGCAAGAGCAGGACGCCCTTGTCGCCGTAGGCCGCGAAACGGTGGAAGTCGAAGCACTGCCCGGGCATGGGCGTGTTGTCGATCTTGAAGTCGCCGGTGTGGATGATGTTCCCGACCGGCGTCTCGATGGCCAGGGCGATGCAGTCCACCAGGCTGTGGGTCACCGGGATCCCTTCGAGCGTGAAGGGACCCACCGAAAAACGCTCGCCGGGGACGATCTCCACCAGCTCGGTGGATTCCTCCAGCCGGTGCTCGCGCAGCTTGTGGCGCACGAAGCCCAGGGTCAGGCGCGTGCCGTACACCGGCGCCGGGCAGCGCCGGAGGACGTAGGGCAACGCGCCGATGTGGTCTTCGTGGGCGTGGGTCAGGACGATGGCCTGGGGCGCCTTCCCCCGGTCCGCCAGGTAGCTGATGTCGGGGATCACCAAGTCGATGCCCAGCATCTCGGGGCTGGGGAACATCACGCCGCAGTCCACCGCGATCACGGAGTCGCCCCACTCCACGGCCAGCATGTTGGAGCCGAACTCTCCCAGACCCCCGAGGGGCACGATCCTTACGGTGTCCATCCGGACCTCTCGCCCTCCCCCTCCGCCGCCGGCGGCAGCCCCCGCCATGCGCCGCGGTCCTCGCCCGGCGCCGTATCGTGCGGCGTCAGGCGCGCGCCGATGGCCTCCCGGACGCGCTGCATCTGCCGGCGGGAACGGTCGTCCCCGTCGTCCGGCGGTATCGGGTCGCCGATGACGACCTCGACTTCCCCGGGCCTGAGCCGCCAGTCGCCTCGCTTCATCAGCGCGCCGGAGCCGTTGATGGTAACGGGCACGATGGCGACCCCGGCCTTCTCGGCCAGACGGAAGCCGCCGCGCTTGAACGGCAGCAGCCGTCCGTCCGCGCTGCGGGTGCCCTCTGGAAACACCACCACCGAGATCCCCTGCGCCAGCTTCTCACCGGCGCTGGCCATGGCGGCCGCCACCCCCTTCGACCCCGCGCGTCTCACGATGACGTGCTTCGACGCCCACAGCGCCCAGCCGAAGAACGGCACCCGGAGCAGCTCCCGCTTGGCCATCCAGCGAAGCTGAAACGGCGCGAGCGCCTGCACCAGCACCGGAATGTCGATGTTGCTCTGATGATTGGCCATGAAGATGTAGGCCCGGCCGGGGTCCACGCCGCCCGCCTGACGGACCTTCAGGCCCACCCCGCCGACCTTGAGGACACACCAGGACCAGAAGCGGAACATCGGATAGACGCGCCGGCCCCAGGGATCCAGGAGCCCGAGGGCCATGATGGGGAGGCTCTGGAGAATGCTTCCAAGGACGATCAGGGCCAGCTTTAGCGTGTACATGCTGTTCAAGGCGTGCATGCCCGGGGCCGTCGACAGCGTGCAACCCGAGGTCCCTTCATTCTAGGGGATATGCGCGGTGAATGCAATTTTGGCGGACGCGCGCCTACAGCTCGATCTTCTCCGCGTAGAGCCCCTTGACGAAGCCGGACCGGTCCAGCCGTTGGAGGAGGTCCAGCTCCAGCAGCCGCCGGGGGGCGAGCTGCCGCGCGCGCGAGTCCGTCACCGAGACCGCGTCGATCAGCGCCTGGAGCGCCTCGGGGTGAAGCAGGGGCAGCGGGTCCAGGCGGTGCGCGAGGGTTCCGTAGGTCACCGCCAGCGAGGATCCCTCGGCCACGGTCACGTACTTCTTCATGATCCGCATGCTGTCGGCGCGTTCGGTGAGGAAATGCTGGACGCCGTTGAGATAGGCCATCAGGAAGCGGCGCAGCACGTTGGCGTTGCGGTCGGCGAAGGAGCGGGTGGTGACCAGCAGGTCGGTGACCAGGTTGACCTCGCCGACATCGAGTACCTTGATGCCTACCCGTTGCGCTTGCGCGGCCACCTGCGGGACCAGCGGCGCCCCCTGGACGACGTTGCGGTAGAGGGCGGCGGCTCGCTGGGGCGAATAGCCGATGGGAACCATCTCCACGTCCTCCACCGGGTCGAGTCCCGCGCGCCGCAGGACCACGCGCGCGATCAGGTCGGACTTCCTGCCGAGATTCGAGACCCCGACCTTCTTGCCCTTGAGCTGCGCCAGGTGATCGACGTAGGAAGCCACGCCGAAACGATAGTTCTCGGCGCTCACGTGGCCCCCGAAAAACACCAGGTCGGCGCCGTTGCTGGCGGCCTCCAGCGGCGGCAGCACGTCCCGGGAAGTCACGAAGATGTCGGCCCCCAGGAGGGACTGCACGCCGCCGGCCGCGGCGCCGTCGAGGTAGACCGTGTCGATGTCGAGACCGTACTTCGCAAAGAGGCCGGTGTCCCTGGCGATCCAGGTGACGACGGTCCCCACCCCGAAACCGGCGAAGGCGAGCCGGACCGGGCTCCGGGCTTCGGCGCCCGGAGCGGCGGAGACCAGCGTGAACGACGCAAAGAGCGCGACCGCGAGCGAACTCAGGAACCTGGAGAGCATGATTCCCCTCCCTGCGCGATGGACGTGAGCGGGACGCCCGCCCGCAACCGCAATCCTATAACCCGGATTTGCCCGGGTCAATACGACCGGGAGCCGCCACAAGGCCGGCCAGCATCTCGATGAACAGGGGGTGGTCGTTTACCGCCGGGGCCCTGCAGAAGCGCATCCCCAGCTCGCGCGCGCGCCGGCTGGCCTCGACGTCGAGGTCGTAGAGGACCTCGACGTGGTCGCAGACGAAACCGATGGGGACCGTGACCACGGCCTTCTCGCCGGCCCGCGCCAACCGCTCGATGGTCTCGTTCACGTCGGGCTCCAGCCAGGGGTCGCGGGGGTTGCCGCTGCGGCTCTGGTACGCCAGGGTCCAGTCGGTCTGCTGCAGCCGTCGGGCCACCCTTTGCGAAGCCTCGCGGAACTGCTCCACGTAAGGTGACTCGCCAGCCATGGAACACGGGATGCTGTGGGCGGTGAATACCAGCGGGGCGTCCCGGAACGCGCTCGGCAACGCTTCGACCGCGGCGGCGACGCCGTCGGCCACCGCCCGGATGAACAGCGGGCGATGCGACCAGGGCTCGGCGTATTCCACCACCGGAACGGGGTCCGTCATGGCCTTGCGGGCGGCCTCCACCGCGTCGATGTACCGGCCCCAGGAGGCCTCGGTCTGGAACGCCGAGAGGATGATTCCCAGCACGCGCCGGCAACCGTGGGCAGCGATCTCGGCCAGAGTCTCGTCCAGGAAAGGGCGCCAGTTGCGCATGCCCACGTAGACGGGGACGTCGATCCCGTCCCGGGCCAGCCTCCGCCGCAACGCGTCCGCCTGTGCGCGCGTGAGATCGTTCAGCGGCGAACGGCCGCCGATCAGCTCGTAGTGGCGCGCCACCGCCTCGAGACGCGTCCGCGGGATACCCCGCCCAGCGGTCACCCGCTCCAGGAACGGCCGGATCTCCTCCGGGCTTTCGGGTCCGCCGAACGCGATCAGGAGGACCGCGTCGAAGGGCTCCGCGGCGGGCGCGGGAGGCGGGACTACCACTCGATGCGGATGCAGACCTCTTCCCCTCTCTCCTCCACGGGGAGCACCGTCAGCGGGTCGCCGCCCTTGGGCAGCACGCACTCGCCGGAGTCGAGATCGAAGCAGTAGCCGTGGTTGTCGCAGCGCACCTTCCCGGCGACGATGGGGCCGTTCATGAGGTCCGCGCTCTCGTGCGGGCAATAGCGGGAAAACGCGAAGTAGCCGTCGTCCACGCGGGTCAGCACCAGGGACCGTCCGTTCAGGTCCACCGCCTTCCTTTGCCCGCGCTCCAGTTCACCGGCCTGCGCTACCGGAATGTAGGTGATGCCCACACGGCCTCCCTATGCCCGTTATGTAGGTGACGCCCACACGGCCCCCTATGCCCGTTCATCCTGAGCGTAGCTCCGCGCCAGCGGAGCGAAGTCGGAGGACGCAAGCTCCTGTTACGGGACACCACACTACGCGGCGGCCGCGCGCGTCGGCGCGTAGGCCGAACCGCGTAACACCTGGCCCGGAAGGTCTCCGCTCAGGCGGCCGTCGTCGTAGATCACCCCGCCGTTGACGATGGTATAGTGGATGCCCTCGGAGCGCTGGATCAGGCGCTTCGTCCCCGCCGGGTAGTCCTCCGCCCACTCGGGCTCGTACGCCCGCACGGTCTCGGGGTCGAACAGGGTCAGGTCCGCGGCGTATCCGGGCCGGATCAGCCCCCTGCCCTCCAGGCCGTACACGGAGGCCACGTGGAAGGTGAGCTTGTGCACCGCCTCTTCCAGCGTCATGAGGCCCCGCTCCCGCACCCACAGGCCCAGCAGCGTGGTGCCGTAGCCGAAGTCCGCGCCGTACAGCACGTGGGCGCCGGCGTCCGACGTGCCCACCAGGACGTAGGGGCTGCGCAGGATCTCGCCCATGGCCTGCGGGTCCCCGCCCGTGTTGGCGTTCTGGAAGGTCGTCAGCAGACCCTCTTCCAATGAGAGATCGAGCAGCGCGTCCACCGGGTGCTGGTTGCGCATGGCCGCCATCTCGGCCACGCTCTTGCCCTCGTAGCGCTTGTTCTCTTCCTTGACGACCTTCTCCACCTGCACGATGTCCCAGCGCCGGTGGAAGTTGGTCATGCGCTCGGTGGCCAGGTCCTCGCGCAGCTTCGCGCGGGTGGCCGGGTCAGCGAAGGCCTGCTGGCGCACCTCCACCGGCAGGAACATGATGTTCTTCCAGTTGGGAAACTCGTCGAAGAGCTGGGCGTTCTGCAGGTTGAAGTGACGGACCAGCGGCACGGTCTGGGTGAGGCCGTAGGCGCGGTAGCCGTCCCGGAAGATGCGCGACACCGCGTCGAGCTGCTCCTGCCAGAGCGTGGGCTCCGCCCAGCGGTGGTGCACGCTCTGCCAGATGATCGGCCGCTGCGTCCTGCTGGCCAGGTCGTAGTAGTTGTCGAAGTGCTCCATCTTGTTGCGGCCGAGGATGGTCTCGATGATGCCGCTGTTGAGCTCGCCGAGCACGTCGCACAGGGCGTACAGCTCGTCGTCGTCCGCCAGGCGGCTGGCCACGGGCTTGCCGTCCTCCCGCATGTGCCGCTCGTTGCGGTTGGTGGAGAACCCCAGGGCGCCGGCGTCCATGGCGTCCCGCACCAGGCCTTTCATCTTCTGCACCTCGGCGGCCGTGGCCTTCCGCTCCACCGACTCCTCGCCCATGACGTTCTGGCGCACCGCGATGTGCCCCACCAGCCCGCCGGCATTGATGCCGAGCTTGCCCTCCAGGGCGTCGAGGTACTCGCCGTAGCTGTGCCAGCGCCAGGTCACGCCCTTCTCCAGCGCGAAGCGGGGGATCGCCTCCACCCGCACGAAGCTCTTGACCAGGGCGTCCTCGCCGCCGTCGTCCACCGGCGCCAGGGCCAGGCCGCAGTTCCCCATGACGATGGAGGTGATGCCGTGCTGCGGCTCGGAGGTGCCGTAGGGATCCCAGAGGATCTGCGCGTCCATGTGGGTGTGGTGGTCGATGAATCCCGGCGACACCACCAGCCCGGCGGCGTCGATGGTCCGGCTGGCGGAGCCATTGAGCCGGCCCACCCCGGCAATCTTGCCGTCCTTCACACCCACGTCCGCGGTATGGGACGGCAGCCCGGAACCGTCGGCAACCCGGCCGCCGCGAATCAACAGATCATATTCCATGGCCAAATTCTCCTTGGTCGCAACGTGTAGAGATCAATGGGGGACGGGATACTGACGCAACCCGGCTATTACGCGGGGCAGCATATTGAATGATGCGCGCTTGTGCAACCTGAATGACGCTGTGTGTCCCGGCCGACCGCGCCGTCGCTCCCCTTCGGCTACACTCGGCTACGACTCCCTCGCTCAGGACTCGCCATGCCTGTCCTGAGCCTTGTCGAAGGGCGCAGGACGAACGGGACGGCCGCCGGGGCGTCCGTGCGGCCCCGCACCCCGCCGGGGATCGATATGGAGAGTCATACGGATGTCCGCGTCGAGTGCCGCGAGGATCTTCATCAGCCGATCCAAGGTGAAACGTCCGAGATCGGCGTCACGGATGCGTGCAAAATCAGCGGCGGCAAACCCGGTCATCCGGCCTGCCTTCGCCGGGCTGAGTCGGCGGTCCTCCAGCACCGCGATGATTCGAGCCGCCAGAACCGCCTTGGCGTGCTTCAGATCCGCGTGAGGATCGCCGAAATCCCGGAAGACGTTCCCGCTTCCCACTTCGAGGCCAAAGTCCCTTTCGTGAATCACCGCATTCTTCCCTCCAACTCCGTGACATAGATAACACGCCAAACGTCAGTCCGGTAACGCAGCGCATTCCAAGTTGCCTCTACCTCGCCCTACCCCTCCTGCCGCTACTTATTCAGCAACGTCGTTGCCCTTTTGGTGCCAATCAGCCAAACTCTCCACCCTGACGTTGTCGCCACAGCCAACAGGAGCAAACATGGAACTCAAGGTCGTAGGGCAACCGATCGGGCGCGTGGAGGGGCCGGACAAGGTTTCGGGCCGGATGGTTTACACCGCGGACGTGGACGCGCCGGAGGCGCTGTGGGGCAAGTGCCTGCGCAGCACTATGCCGCACGCGCGGCTGGTGCGGGTGGACGCGTCGCGGGCTCGGCGGGTGCCGGGGGTGCGCGCGGTGCTGACGGGTGCGGACGTGCCCGATTTCCGCGTGGGCGTGAGCCTTCAGGACCTGCCGGTGCTGGCACGCGACAAGGTGCGCTTCATCGGCGACAAGATCGCGGCGGTTGCCGCGGACACGCTCGATGCGGCCGAGGAGGCGCTGTCGCTCATCGAGGTGGAGTACGAGGAATTGCCCGCCGTCGCCGACGTCGAAGACGCCTTGGCCGACGGCGCCCCGGTGATACACGAGGGGCTCGCCGGGTATGCCGGCGTGCCCGGCCGGCCGGACAACCAGCCCAACGTCCTGTCTCTCAAGGAGCATGGCGCCGGTGACGTCGCGCAGGGGATGGCGGAGGCCGAGGTTGCCATCGAGCATACCTTCCGCACTCCCGGGGTGCACCAGGTTTACCTCGAGCCCCACGCCACCGTGGTATCGACCGACGAACAGGGGCGCATCGACGTGTGGGCGTCGTGCAAGGCGCCGTTCCGGCTCAAGCAGATGCTGGCCGCGCAACTGGAGCTGGAGGAAGCGAACATCCACGTCCACGGCGTGGCCCTGGGCGGCGACTTCGGCGGCAAGGGCTCCCATATGGACGTGCCGGTCTGCTACTACCTTTCCAGGGCCGTGGGGCGTCCGGTCAAGATGGTGATGAACTACACCGAGGAGCTGATGGCCGGCGACCCGCGCCACCCTTCGGTGATGCGCGTGAAGCTCGGGGCGAAGCGCGACGGGACCCTGGTGGCGCTGGACAGCGACATCTACTTCGACAGCGGCGCCTACTCGGGCTTCAAGCCGTCGGAAATCGACGGTTCGTACGTCGTCAACGCCTACCGCATCCCGAACTACGCCATCCGCACCTACAACGTCTACACCAACGGGGTCCCAGGCGGTTACATGAAATCGCCGGGACAGCCGCAGGCGGTTTTCGCCATTGAGTCGCTGCTGGACATGCTGGCCCGGGAGCTGGACCTGGATCCGGTGGCGATACGGCTCAAGAACCTGATGCAGGACGGCGACGTGCTGCCCAACAAGCGGGGGATGGAAAAGATCCGTTGCCGCGAGACCATGGAGGCCGCGCTGGCGGCAGCCGGTTGGCACGCAGACAAGCCGGGCGAGGACACCGGCCGGGGCATGGCCCTGGGCTTCCGGCACACCGGCGGAAGCGGCACCGTCAACCTGGAAGTGTCGTGCAACTCCGACGGCGAAGTCACGGTGCTGACCGCGATTCCCGACATCGGCACCGGCACCCACACGCTTCTGCGGCAGATCACGGCGGAGTTGCTGACCCTGCCCGCCGAACGGGTCCAGGTGGCCCGCGGCGACACCGATACCTTCGAGACCGACGCCGAGCCCGGCGGCAGCAAGATCACCGCCATGGTCGGGCGCGGCCTGGTGGAAGCCGTGGAGGAGCTGCGCGACCGGATCACCGAGGCCGCCGCCGATGCCCTCGGCTGCAAGGCGGACGACGTCACCCTGGCGGACGGCCGCTTCAGCGCCGGCGGCGCGGCGCTGCCCTTCGCCGACGTGGCCGGGAGGCTCATCGCTGAGGAGAAGGACCTGACGGTGCGCAAGTCCTACCAGCCGCAGCGCTCGCCGGTTCCGGCGTTCTTCGTCCAGGTGGCGGAGGTGGCGGTGGACCGGGAGACCGGCACGGTGGACGTGAAGAAGGTGGTGACCGCCCACGACGTCGGCACTATCATCAACCCGTTGGGGCACCAGGGCCAGATCGACGGCGGCTTCGTGCAGGGCCTGGGCTACGCGGTGATGGAGGAGATGGTCAAGGACGGACCCCGGGTCACCACCCTCAACCTCGGCGACTACTGCGTGCCGTGCGTGAAGGACCTGCCGCCGCTCCAGACCGTGCTGGTGGAAGACCAGACCGGACCCGGCCCCTACAACGCCAAGGCCATTGGGGAGATGAGCATCGTGCCCACCGCACCCGCCATCGCCAACGCAGTGGAAGCGGCGGTGGGCGTGCGCATCGCCGACCTGCCCATCACCGCGGAGAAGGTCTACGACGCGTTGCGGAAGGAATGACCCCGACCGCCGGGGATGAAGGGTTCCCGGGGCGTCGCTATGACTTGGGCCAGGCCCGAATGCGGGATTCCGGCCGCAGCTTGCCGGCATCGTACGTTTCCCGGTGCACGAAATCCTCGACTTTCCGGCGCGGTTTCGCATTGGGCCAGGCCCGGGGCCGCCCCACCGGCACCACCCAAAGCAGGCGGAGCGCCTTGGGGACCTGGAACAGCGCCCGCAACTCCGGCTCCACCTCCTTGCGCACCGAGACCCACACCGTGCCCAACCCCATGCTGGCAGCCGCCAGCATCAGGTGCTCCACGGCGTTGGCCACGTTGGCCTGGAACAGCTTCTCCCGGTCGGCCGGCTGCCGCGTGGTGAGGTACACCCGCTTGGTGCGCACATCGCCGCATACCAGGATCAGGGCGCTCACGTCTCCCACGTAGTCCTTCTTGAGTCCCTTGTAGTGGACCGGATCCTCCAGCTTGCGCTGGTTCCACTCGTCGGCGTAGATCTTCCGCACCCGCTTCATCTTCGCCCGGTCCCGCGTCACCACGAACTCCCAAGGCTGGCTGTTGGCGCCCGAGGGCGCAAGCCGCGCCGCCTCGAACATCCGGTCGAGCTGCTCGTCGGTGACCCGCCCGCTCCTGTAGACGCGCACGCTGCGCCGGGCCGCCATCACTTTCAGCAGTTCTTCTACATCCACGATCTCCTCCTTGCGCCTGTGTGCCGGCAGCGCTCCAGTCAAGATGGCATCCTTTTCCCCCCTGTGGTACTTCTCCCGCAGGGATATGGTCAACACCGTCGGAATCGTCGCGAAGTACGGGGAGGAGAAGGCCGAGCGGATCATGAGGACCACCATACCGTGGCTTGAAGGCCGCGGCATGGAGGTGATGGTGGAAGCCGAGTTCGGCACCACCGGCGGCCGGGTAGCTCTCAAGGCGGAGATGGCGGCGCGGGCCGACCTCATCATCGTGCTGGGGGGAGACGGCACGCTGCTGAGCATCGCCCGCCTGGTGGAGCGGCCCGAGGTGCCCATCGTCGGCGTCAATCTCGGCGGCCTCGGCTTCATCACCGAGATCGTGCTGGACGAGCTGGAGGAAGTGCTCACCAGCACCATTTCCGAAAACTACACGATCGAGAAACGCATGACCCTGAGCGTGAGCATCTCGGGGAAGGACGGCGTGCGCAACCTGAGGGTTCTCAACGACGCGGTCATCACCAAGGGCGCGCGCTCGAAGATCATCGACCTGGAGACCTACGTCGGCAGCGACTACCTCTGCACCTACAGGGCCGACGGCCTGATCATCTCCACCCCGACCGGGTCGACGGCCTACTCGCTCGCGGCCGGCGGCCCCATTCTCCATCCCGCCATGGGGGCCATCATCCTGTGCCCCATCTGCCCTCACACCCTGACCACCAACCGGCCCATCGTCATCGCCAGCGACGCCAGGATCCGCTCCACGCTCAAGTCCGCCGGGGACACGGTGGTGCTGATCCCGGACGGCCAGGAAGGCATTCTGCTCAACAACGGCGACCGGGTGGAGGTGCGCCGCCACAAGACGCCGGTTTCGCTCGTGAGGATGCCCACCCGATCCTACTTCGACGTGCTTCGCAACAAGCTCAAGTGGGGTGAGCGCTAGGATCGGGTTTTCAAACCCGCCCGCGTCCGTATAACCTGACCCTCGGTCCATACAAGCTGACCCGTCACACGAAGGGTCGTCCCATGCTGCGAGAGCTGCGCATCGACAACATCGCCGTCATCGACCACGCCGAGCTGGAGATGGGACCCGGGTTGAACGTCCTCACGGGCGAGACCGGCGCCGGCAAGACCATCGTGCTGTCTGCCCTGGACCTCATCCTGGGCGCCCGCGGCTCGTCCGGCCTCATTCGCGAGGGAGAGGACGAGGCCGCGGTGGAGGCCCAGTTCTCGGACCTTCCCGCGGCCACGCGCGACGCCCTGCTGGCCGCGGGTTGCGACGCCGACGACGAGCTGGTGCTGAGGCGGGTCGTCACCCGCGCCGGCCGCAACCGGATATATCTGAACGGGAGCCTGAGCCCCCTGTCGGTCCTGTCCAACGTCGGCGCCGGCCTCATCCACATCTACGGCCAGCACGAGCAGCACACCCTGCTCCGTACCGAAAGTCACCTGGGGCTGCTGGACGCCCACGGCGGGCTCGAGGAAAAGGCCGCGGCCATGACACGGCAGTTCGGCGAATTCGCCGCGGCCTGGAAGCGGGTGTGCGATCTCAAGGAGAAGCTGGCGGACAAGGCCCGCGAGGAAGCCCTCCTGCGGGCGCAGGCGGAGGAGATCGCCGACGCGAAGCTCGATCCGGAAGAGGAAGAGACGCTGCTGCACAGACGGGAGATCTTCGCCCATGCCGAGAAGCTCTACCAGACCTGCAAGGAAGGCGAGCTGATCCTCTACGAAGGCGACAACGCCGTCGCCGGCGAACTGGGCCGGTACATCCCGCGCCTCCGGGAGATGGCGGAAATCGACCCGGCGCTGGCCGAAGCCGTGGCGCTGCTCGAAGGGTCGGCCGCGCAGCTCGACGAGGCCACCGCGCTGATCCGCCAGTGCGCCGACCGGCTGCACTTCGACCCCGGGGAACTGGAGCGCATCGAGGATCGCCTGGCCGAGATCCATCGCCTGAAGCGGAAATACCGGATGCCGGTGGAAGAGATCCTGGCGCTGGCCGTGACCGCGGGGGAACAGCTCGCGTCGCTCGAGGCCGGCGAGGAACAGCTCGCCGACCTCACCCGGCGCTTCGAGACGGCGCGGGATGCGGCCTGGAAGACCGCGGAGGAACTGTCGCGGGCGCGGAGACGCGCGGCCAAGACCCTGAAGACGCGGCTGGAGCGGGAAGTCCGCGACATCGGACTCCCCCACACCACGTTCGAGGTGAGGTTCCACGACCGCGACCCGGCGCGGGACGATCCTCCCTTCGCCATGGGCGGCGCCCGGATCGGCGCGGACGGCATCGACGACCCCGAGTTCTACTTCTCGCCCAACCCCGGGGAGTCCGCGCGGCCCCTGGCCCGGATCGCCTCGGGCGGCGAGCTGTCGCGGCTCATGCTGGCGATCAAGTCGCTGGTCCTGACCCGCAGCGGAATTCCGACCCTGCTGTTCGACGAGGTCGACGCCGGCATCGGCGGCAAGGTGGCCGAGATGGTCGGGAAGAAGCTGGCGGCGGTGGCCCAAGCCCACCAGGTGCTGTGCGTCACGCACTTGGCCCCCATCGCGGCGCTGGCGGACTCCCACTACGTGGTGGAGAAGCAGGTGCTGAAAGGCAGGACCTTCACCACGGTGCGAAAGCTCGACGAGGCGGAGCGTGTCCGGGAGCTGGCGCGCATGCTCGGCGGCGCCGAGGTCACCGCTCAGGCGGAACGCCACGCCGCCGAGATGCTGAAGGCCAACGAGCGCAGCCGCCCGGCGTAGGAGCCCATCGGAGACCCTCACCCGGAGGGAAAGGGAAAGCGGCCCTTGCCAGCCAGCCGGTCCATCCGCTATGCTGGAGCATCATCCGGCGGTTCGGCATCGTTCACCGATCGACAACCGCTTCGATTTCCGAGCGTGGGGCCGTAGCTCAGCTGGGAGAGCGCTTGAATGGCATTCAAGAGGTCGCCGGTTCGATCCCGGTCGGCTCCACCACGTCCGGAGGCGTTGTGCCCCAAGTTCATGCAGCGGATGGAGGCGTCTTCGGGGACTACGACCTGGATCCCGCCTACTACGATGAAATGTTTGCCGCGGACGGGCGTCCGCGCACGGCATGCGAACGCCTCAACGGGGCGCTGGCAAAGCTCGACTCCGAGGACCTGACCCGGCTTCAGGACGGCGTCTACCGGCACTTCCTGCACGAAGGCATCACCTTCACGGTCCTCGACGCCGACACCGTCACCGAGCAGATCATCCCCATCGACTGCGTGCCCAGGGTCGTGACCGCGGCCGACTGGCGGCGCATCGAACGTGGCCTCAAGCAACGCCTGGCGGCGTTGAACCTGTTCCTCAAGGACGTCTACCACGAGGGCCGCTGCCTTCGGGACAAGGTCGTGCCCATCGACCTGGTGCTCGGCTGCCCGCAATACCGCATGGAAATGCGCGGCCTGAAGGTGCCGCACGACGTCTACGTGGCCGTGTGCGGCACCGACATCGTGCGCACCCACGACGGCTTCGCCGTCCTCGAAGACAACCTGCGGGTCCCCTCCGGCGTCTCCTACATGCTCGCCTGCCGCAACGCCATCAAGGACGCGTTCCCGCGTCTTTACCGGGCGCATCGGGTCCGCGAGGTCGCGGAGTACGCCGAGCGCCTGTACTCCACGCTCGCCTCGCTCCGCCCGTCGATGCAGGACCCGCACGTCGCGATCCTGACCCCCGGCATGCACAACTCCGCGTACTACGAACACGCCTTTCTCGCCGGCGAAATGGGCGTCGACCTGGTGGAAGGACAGGACCTGGTCCTGCGCGACGGCGCGCTGCACGCACGCACCACCGCGGGGCTGCGGCGCGTGGACGTGCTCTACCGGCGCATCGACGACGACTTCCTCGACCCGGTCCTGTTCCGCGGCGACTCGATCCTGGGAGCCGCGGGGCTCTTCCACGCGTACCGGGCGGGCAACCTCGTGCTGGCCAACGCTCCCGGCACCGGCGTGGCCGACGACAAGAGCCTGTACTCCTACGTGCCGGCCATCATCCGTTACTTTCTCGACGAAGATCCGATACTGGCCAACGTCGAGACTCATCTTTGCCGGGAACCCGACGGGCTCGCCTACACCCTGGAGCATCTCGACGAGTTGGTGGTGAAGGAGGTCGGCGGCGCCGGCGGCTACGGGATGCTGGTGGGCCCCCACGCGTCCGCGGACGAGCGCGCCCGCTACGCCGAACGGCTGCGCGCCGATCCGGCCAACTTCATCTCGCAGCCGGTGCTGGCCCTGTCCCGCGCCCCGTGCTTCGTCGGCGGCGCCATCGAGCCGCGTCACGTGGACCTTCGCCCCTTCGTGCTGCAAGGACGCGACGAGCAGCACGTGGTGCCCGGCGGGCTGTGCCGCGTGGCGCTTCGGCGCGGCAGCCTGGTGGTCAATTCCAGCCAGGGCGGGGGCTGCAAGGACCTGTGGGTGCTGGAGGACTGAGGTTCGGGGCATGTTGGCACGGGTCGCCGCGGAGTTCTATTGGCTGGGCCGCCACGTCGAGCGCATCGAGCACACGGCGCGTCTTCTCCGGTTCCAGCTCACCCGTCTCGCCGAGTGCCCGGCGGAGGAGCTGAACCTCGGCTGGCAGGCGGTGTACCGCATCCTCGGCCAGCCTCCGGTGGCGACGGCCGCGAACGGCGACGAAGCCGAAGCGGTGGTGATACCGGACGCCTACACGCTGGCCGGCAACCTGGTGGAAGAGCGATCGAATCCGGACTCCGTGGTCTCGTGCTGGGAGTCGGCGCGGGAGAACGGCCAGCGCGTGCGCGCCCAGTTGCCGCTGTCCGTGTGGACGTGTCTCAACCAGGGTTACCTCTGGGTGCGGGACACCGACTTCAGCACGGCCTGGGCCAAGGCGCCGGCCGCCCTGGTGAACGAGGCCATCGACCGGCTGCGAATGTTCGCCGGCGTGGTGGAGGACGTCATGCCGCGGGACGACTCGTGGCGTTTCCTGGAGCTGGGCCGGTTCACCGAACGGGTCCAGCATCAGGCCGCGCTGCTCGCCTCCTGGGTCGAGTTCGGCGCCGAAGACCGGACCGCCGGCGGGCTCTCGTGGGCTGCCCTTCTGCGGGTGTGCGGCGCTTATGAAGTCTATTGCCGCCGTCATTCCACCGACGTCGAACGAAAGGAAGCCCTCGGCCTGCTGACCCAGGACCCCGAACTTCCGCGCTCGTTGCGCTTCTCGCTCCAGCGCATCGAAGAGTTGCTGGCGGGCATCGACCCGGTGGGCGCCCGTTACCCCCTGGCGCCGCCCCAACGGACGGCGCTGCGCCTCACCGCCGCGGTCGAAACGGAACCGTCGGGCCTTTCCGTCGAAACCGTGGCGAGCGACTTCTTCCGCTCGGTGGAGAACGACGCCCGGACGCTTCACCACGCGACCATGGCCGCTTACGTGACCCATTCTCCGGCCGAGGGGGCCGTGCCTTGATCGTCACCTACAACATCGAGCACTGCATGCGTTTCCGATACCCCGAGCGGGCGCGGGAGTCGGTGATGACGCTCTACGTCTCTCCGACCCGCGACCGTACCCAGTTGGTGCGGGAGTTCTCCATCGTCACCGACCCGGACGGGCCGCTGTTCGACTTCGTCGACCCGTTCGGCAACACCGGGTATTTCCTGGACTACCCCCGCGCCCACGACGTCTTCGCCGTCACCGCCCGGTCCACCGTGGAGGTCGGCCCGTTGGCGTCGACGCCCACGCGGTTGGGGCACGGTGCGTGGGAGTCGCTTCGGCGCGCCGTGGAGAGCGTCGAGCTTTGGCCGATGGTGCACCCGAGCCGCTTCGTCCATTGGACCCCGGCCCTGGAGCGGTTCACGGACATGCGCGAGATCGCGCGGGGAGACGATCCCCTGGTGAGCGCCCGGGATCTCTGTACCCGGCTTCACCAGGTGTTCGAGTACGCCCCGGGGGAGACCCGCGTCGATTCACCCATCGACAGGATTCTCGAGACCGGCCGGGGCGTCTGCCAGGACTACGCTCACGTGATGGCGGCCATCCTGCGGGGCTGGGGGATCCCGTGCCGTTACGTGTCGGGTTACCTCGGGCCTCCCGAGGAAGGCGTGGCGGAATGCGAGAGCCACGCATGGGTGGAGTGCTGGTTTCCGGGCATCGGCTGGGTCGGGTTCGACCCCACCAACGACACCGAGGGAGACGAACGTCACGTCCGGGTGGCGGTGGGGCGGGACTACGCCGACGTCCCGCCGACCCGGGGCATCTTTCGCGGCGCCTCCGGCTCGGTCCTCGAAACCGAGGTGGCCATCGAGCGGGTCGGGAGCCCGTAGCGAGCTGTCCGCCGGCTCGAAGGGTCGATTTCAACCTGATTCGCGTCGGGGCTTCGGCCCAGGTTCACATATCCGCTATGATACGATAATGATAAGGATATGATATCAATCCGGTTTTTCGGTCAACGACTTCAAGGAGGGCATGCATCATGACGCTCGCGGATGTGCAGAAACTGATCTCGGACAATGACGTGCGGCGGGTGGACCTGCTCGTCACCGATCTCATCGGCCGCTGGCAACACTTCTCGATACCGCCGTCCAAGGTGAAGGAGAGCCTCGTCGAGCGCGGTCAGGGGTTCGACGGCTCCAGCCTGCGGGGCTTCCAGTCCATCGACCAGTCCGACATGCTGCTGGTCCCGGACCTCGACACCGCCCGCATCGATCCGGTGGAGCCGGAACCGTCCCTCAAGATCATCTGTGACGTCGTGGACCCGGTCAACGGCGACCGCTACACGCGCGACCCGCGCCACGTGGCCACCAAGGCGGAGGCCCACCTGATCGCCTCCGGCATCGCCGATCAGGCGTTCTTCGGCCCGGAGCTGGAGTTCTTCGTGCTCGAGAACGTGCGCTTCGGCCTCAAGCCCAACTCGTCCTTCCACGTCGTCGACTCGGACGAGGCCGACTGGAACTCGGGCCGGGAGGAGGATGACCGCAACCTCGGCTACAAGATCCCGCCCAAGCAGGGCTATTCGCCCGTTCCGCCGTTCGACCAACTCGCCAACCTGCGCTGGGAGATGGCGGAGAAGATGGGGCAGGTGGGCATGGACTTCGAGGTCCATCACCACGAGGTGGCCACGGGCGGCCAGGGCGAAATCGCCACCCGCTTCCAGACCCTGCGCCGGAAGGCTGACGAGACCCAGTGGTACAAGCACATCGTCCGCAACGTCGCCAGGACCCACGGCAAGACGGCGACGTTCATGCCCAAGCCCCTGTTCGGGGACAACGGCAGCGGCATGCACGTGCACCAGTCGCTGTGGCTGGGCGACACGCCGCTCTTCTACGACGCCGGCGGCTACGCGGAGTTGTCGGAGCTGGCGCGCCACTACATCGGCGGCCTGCTGAGGCACAGCCCGTCGCTGCTGGCCTTCTGCGCCCCCACGACCAATTCCTACAAGCGCCTGGTGCCGGGCTTCGAGGCGCCGGTCTACCTGGCCTACTCGGCGCGCAACCGCTCCGCCGCGGTCCGCATCCCCACCTACGAGACCTCGGCGGCCAGCAAGCGCATCGAGTTCCGCCCCCCCGATCCGTCCGCCAACACCTACCTGGCCTTCTCGGCCATGCTGATGGCGGGCCTCGACGGCATCCGCAACCGCATCGATCCGGGCGACCCCACCGACACGGACATCTACGAGCTCTCCGCCGAGGAGGCCGCCGGCATTCCTTCCGTCCCCACCTCCATGGAGGAAGCGGTGGCGGCTCTCGGCGCGGACCACGACTACCTGCTGGAAGGCGGCGTCTTCACGCAGGACGTCATCGACCACTACATCGCGTTCAAGGAGCAGGAATCGAGGGACGTCTTTCTCCACCCCGTCCCGGCGGAGTTCTTCCACTACTTCCACATCTAGTGGGTTCCCCGAATCGATGAAACCGGAGGTACCGCAGACATGAGGGATTACGGCTTTTCCACGAAGGTTGCCGGCCTCGGCGGGCGCTTCGGCCGTCTGGCCGTCGCGGGAGTGCTGGCGGCGGCGTTGGGCTTTTTCTGGCTCGCCACGGCAGCGGAGGCGGCCCTGGACAAGGAGGCGCAATTCGTCCTGAACACGTTCTCCTTCCTCATCTGGGGCGCCCTCGTGATGTGGATGTGCGCGGGCTTCACCATGCTGGAGTCGGGCTCCGTGCGCACGAAGAACGTCTCCATGATCTGCCTCAAGAACATGGGCCTCTACGCCATCGCCGGGATCATGTACTTCTTCATCGGCTACAACCTGATGTACGTGGACGTCGGCAGCGTGATCGGCAGCTTCACCCCCCTCTACGGCCCTACCGCTGAAGAGATCGCCCTGATGGCCGCCGACGACAAGACGAAGGCGGCGGCGGCGGAAGCCGTCCTCAAGTCGTCCGACTACGCGACCATGTCGGACTGGTTCTTCCAGATGGTGTTCGTGGCCACCACCGCGTCCATCGTTTCCGGCACTCTGGCCGAGCGGGTGAAGCTCTGGACCTTCTTCGTGTTCGTCGCTCTTCTGACGGGCATCCTCTATCCCATCGTCGGCGCCTGGACCTGGGGCGGCGGATGGCTGGGCGCCATGGGCTTCAAGGACTTCGCCGGCTCCACCATCGTCCATTCCACCGGCGGCTGGGCGGCCCTGGCGGGGGCCATCGTGGTGGGGGCCCGGCGCGGCAAGTTCCGTGCCGACGGCAGCGTCAAGACCACGCCGCCCTCCAACATCCCCATCGTCACCCTGGGGGTGTTCATCCTGTGGCTGGGGTGGTTCGGTTTCAACGGCGGCTCGCAACTGGCCCTGGGCGGGGCCGCGGACGCGGTGGCCATCAGCCACATCCTGGTCAACACCAACCTGGCCGGCGCCGCCGGATTCCTGGTCGCCCTCGTCATCGAGCGGCCCCTGCTCGGACGGATCGACCTGATGGCCGGGCTCAACGGCGCCTTGGCGGGCCTGGTGTCCATCACCGCCGGACCCGACTTCGTCGCCCACTACTGGGCGGTGATCATCGGCGCGGTCGGCGGCGGCATCTGCGTGGCCGGGTTGAGGCTGCTGGACGTGCTCAAGGTGGACGACGTGGTGGGCGCGATCCCGGTGCACCTGTTCGCGGGCATCTGGGGGACCCTGGCGACGTGCATCGTGGCCGGCGGCCACCTGGGCGTCCAGCTTCTGGGCATCGTCGCCATCGGCGTGTTCGCGTTCGCGGTCTCGTGGCTCGTGTGGATGGGCCTGAAGCAGGTCATGGGAGCGCGGGTCTCGTACTCGGTCGAAGAGCTCGGCCAGGACGCCGGGGAGCTCGGCATCGAGGCCTATCCCGAGTTCATGCTCATGCCCGATCCCGACGACGTCGACGCGATTCGCGACAACGGCTGAGGGGCACGCCGGCTACCCGCCCGCGGGCGCCGCGCCTTCGGTGGGGATCGTGATGCGGAACTCCGTGAACACTCCGGGCTCCGACTCCACGCCCAAGTGGCCGCCGTGCTGGGCCACGATGTCCTGGGAGAGGGACAGGCCGAGTCCGGTGCCCTCGCCGGTTGGCTTGGTGGTGACGAAAGGCTCGAATATCTTGTTGATCAGGTCTTGCGGAATGCCGGGGCCGTTGTCCCGGATGCGGAACTCGGCCACGTCGTCTTCGCGCTTGCTCGACAACCGTATCCGCGGCTCATAGTCGCCGTCGGACCTGGCCCGTTCGAAGGTGGCCTGGCAGGCGTTGGTGATGAGGTTGAGGAAAACGCGGCTCAGGTCCTGGGGAATCACCTCGATCTCTCCCATGCCGCTGTCGAGCTCTTCTTCCCAGGTCACGTTGAACTTCTGGTCCTTGGCGCGCATGGCGTGGTAGGCGAGGTCGGCGTACTGCTTGAGCAGCGCGTTCAGGTCCACCGCGCGGCGTTCGCCCGACTGGCCGCGCGAGTGCTCCAGCATGCTGTGGACGATGCCGTCGGCGCGCTTGCCGTGCTGGTTGATCTTCTGGAGATTGGAGGTCAGGTCGTCGAGAATCCCTTCGATCTCTTCACGCGCATCGTCAGGGACCTGTTCACGGACCTCGCCCAGCACTTCCCGCACCTCCTCGATCAGCTCGCCGGAAACGTCCGAGAAGTTGTTCACGAAATTCAGCGGGTTCTTGATCTCGTGGGCGATGCCGGCGGTTAGCTGTCCCAGGGACGCCAGCTTCTCCTGCATGATGACTTGGTTTTGCGCGGTCTTCAGGTCCTCGAGCGTCTGCTCCAGCTCCGCATTCTTGTCCTTCAACTCGTCCGCCAGCTTCTCCACCAGGTTGAGCCGCTGCACTTCCAGGGCATGGCGCCGGAACACCTCCAGCGCCTTCGCCATGTCGGTCACCTCGTCGTTGCCCCGTATCTCCACCGGCACCTCGAGGTTGCCCTCGGCCATGGTCTGCATGGACGCGGCCAGCCCGGTCAGGCGTCGGATCAGGTAGCGGCCCACGAAGATCCACCCGAACACGACGGCGCCTATGACGTTCAACACGTTGAGCAACACCAGCCTCATCAGGCCGGCGTTGAGGGCCGACGCGGAGGCCCGGCTGCCCTCGCTCGCCTCGCGGTCCGCCACCGCCACCACCTGGTCCATGGCCGCCAGCAGCCTGGCTGCTGTGGCCCGGTTCTCCTCGATGTAACGGGCCTCCAACTCCGCCTCTCTCAAGATCGTTTCCTGGAGCCCGAAAATCCCTTCGGGACCGTGCCCCAGGGACTTGAGCCGTTCGAACTCGAAGTCGAGCATCCGGGTTGGGGAAGCGTGGGACTCGCTCGATCGGAACGCGCGCTCGAAAGAACCGACCGCGGCGTTGTAGCGCTCCCGGAGGGGCTGGATCAGGGTGCGGTCGCTCAACACCGCGGCCTCCGCAAGCAGCCTCGCGGCCAAGTTGGCCTGTGTGTGCAGCGTCAGCAGATCCCGGTAGCGCACCAGCTCGGCGTAGGACGTGTGCTCCTCGGGCGGCGCCGGCCGGTCGCCGATCTCCCTCAGGCCGGTGGCGAGAAAGAACTGCTGGTCGTCGATCTCGGGCACCAGGACACGTTCGATCTGTCGGGTCATCACCGGGATCTCGGCTTCCCGGGC
Source organism: Binatia bacterium (assembly GCA_963666515.2). GTDB lineage: Bacteria > Desulfobacterota > Binatia > UBA9968 > JAJDTQ01 > JAJDTQ01. The sequence continues at coordinate 273,875 of OY762897.2, read as the reverse complement.
GTCCAGGCGACGCTGGAACGCCCGCCGCCGCGAGGACGATTTCTCGATCGTCTCCAGCGTCGTAGTCAGCGCCTCCGAGAGCGCGCGAAGTGCGGGCGCCTGTTCATGACCTTTCAGAGAGCCGTGTCGCTGAAGTTCCGTGAAGAGCCCGTCGAGCAGCTCCTTTTCCTTGGCAATGGCCGCCCGGACCTCGTCCAGCTCGGCTTCGGACGAAGCTGCGACGATGCGAGGCGCCACGTCGACGAGGGCCGAGCTGTGCTGCGCCGCCCGGATCGCCGCCACCAGGCTGGGCACGCTGTGTTCGGTGATGTGGCGCTGCGAATTGCTCACGACCCCGAACGCCACCAGGGCCACTGCGCTGGCCGCCAGCATCAGCAGCACGCCCACGCCGAAGGCGGCGTACATCTTGACCCCAAGGCCGATGCGCCGGTTCTCGAACCGCTGGAAAATGTCCGCGAGACTCAAGGCCGCTCCACGCGCCGGATCGAGCGAAACCCTTCGGAATCGTCGATCACGGTCAGGTAAACCCGATCGGAGCCCTGGTTGTCGGACTCTCCGTAGCGCAGCACGAAGCCGCCGAGGTCCAGGGCGCCGGCCTTCTGAAGGGCGGAGATGAACCCCTCGCGGCTGGGGTCGGTTCCCGCCCGGCGCAACGCCTCCACCGCCACCCGTCCCGTCAGGTATCCTTCGAGGGAAACGAAGCCGGGCTCGGCGTCGACGGCGACGGCGCGAAGCGCCTCATGGTATTGGCTGACGACGGGAATCCGCTTGTCGTGGGGAAACGGGACCACCTGGGTGACGATGACGCCTTTGCCCGAGGCGCCCAGGGCGTGTGCCAGCGCGGAGCTGCCCACGAAGGAGATGTTCACGAAGACGGGATTGAAACCGAGGCGCCGGGACCACTTGATGAACGTCGCCACCGGCTGGTAGGCGCCCACGATGATGACCGCCTCGGGGTTGCCGAGCCTCAAGTCCAGCACCGCAGTCTTGACGGCGCGGGTATTGCGCGGATAGGTCGCCTCCACGGCCAGCGTCATGCCGCGCCGTTGCAGCGCCCGAAGCGTGCCCGAAAGCCCCGCGCGGCCGTAGGAGTCGTCCTGGTACAGGATGCCGATGCGCTTCACTCCGAGGTCACGGGTGAGCCGCTCCACCATCTCCTCGGTCTCCTGGTAGTAGGAGGCGCGCACGTTGATGACGGTGGGGCGTTGCCGGGCGTCGCGCAGGAACTCCGCGCCGGTGAACGCGCCGACGTAGGGGACGCCCTTCTCGGTCGCTATGGGCTCCGCCGCCTTCGACGTCGGCGTGCCCACCGCGCCAATGAGCGCGAAGACCCGTTCCTCGTCGATGAGCCGGACGGTGTTGGCGATGGCCGCCTCGGGCTCGTAACGGTCGTCAAGGGTGGTGAGGCGCAAAAGACGGCCGTGGACGCCGCCGGCGCGATTCACCTCCTCGAACGCGGCCTTGATGCCCAGCCGCATCCCTTCGCCCAAGGCCTTGGCCGGTCCGCTCAGGGCGCAGGACTGGCCGAATACCACGCTCTCCGGACCGACGCCCGTGGCGGCCAAACCCGGCGGGGGGGTCTGCGCGGCGGCGGCCGGCGATATAGCCGCCACGAGCAGCACCACCGCGGCAAGCCGCGCAAGCCCGTTCACGAACTTCAACTCCTGGCGATGGGGGGCTGTGCGATCCGGCTGCGCGGGCACAGGCAGGTTAGCTCCCGTTGTAGCGCAGGGCCACGCAGGTGATGTCGTCCGACTGCGGATTCTCGCCGGCGAATTCCCTGACGTGGTCGAGCACCAGCGAGGTCACCTGCTCGCAGTCGGCCTGGTCGATCTTGGCCAGCAAGGCGTCGAGACGTTCTTCGCCGAACTCCTCCAAGCCCGGGCCTTCGGCCTCGGTGACGCCGTCCGTGTAGAAGAACAGCACGTCGCCGCCGTCGAGCTGGAGGCTGTCGTGGTTGAACGTGTGGCCGGGAAGCACGCCCAGGGCCAGGTCGCGGGTGGTGGGCAGGGCGCCGACCTGCCCGTCCTTGTGGACCACCCGAGGGGGATTGTGACCGCCGTTGCAGAACTCGAAGACACCGGTTCCGGTGTCGAGGACACCGTAGAAGAGGGTCACGAACGTGCAGTTTTCGTTGTCCTCCGACAGCAGGTCGTTGACGTAGCCGAGGCACTTGTCAGGGGCTCCGCCCTCCAGGGCGCGGCTCCGCAGCAGGGTGCGGCAAGCCATCATGAAGAGGGCGGCGGGAATGCCCTTTCCGGACACGTCGCCGATGGCCACCCCGATCTTGTCCTCCCCCAGAGTGAAGAAATCGTAGAAGTCGCCGCCTACCTCCTTGGCCGGGACCATGAGGCCGTGGGTCGTGTAGCGGTCGGTGGCAGGAAAGCGCCGGGGCAGCACCGACATCTGCATGTCCTTGGCGACGTCCAGCTCGTGGCCGAGGGCCACCAACTGGTCCCGGTTGGACAACGCCTCCCGCACCAGGGCTAGGTGCTTCAGGGTCTTGTCGATGGTGATCTCGAGATCGTTGAAGTCGACCGGCTTGGTGACGAAATCGAACGCGCCCCGGTTCATCGCGGTGCGGATGTTGTTCATGTCGCCGTAGGCGGACACGATGACGGAGCGGATGTCGGGTTTGCTCTCGTTGAGCTGCTTCAGGAGCGCGAGGCCGTCCATGACCGGCATGTTGATATCCGAGATGACCATCGAGATATCGCCGTCCTGGTCGAGCTTTTCCATGGCCTCCTTGCCGTTATGGGCGAAGTCGAACTCCAGCTCCTTCCTGCGGATGCGCCGGCGGAACTTCTGGAGGACCAGGGACTCCAGGTCCACCTCGTCGTCCACGACCAGGATCTTGATGGGCTCGCCGTCGGAAGCGGCCTCGGAGGCGGCGGAACCGGATTCTTCGATTTCTTCCATGTCAGCCTGCGTTGATCGCGTCCTGACGGGTGGGGTGAATCGCCAGGATCTCGCTGAAGCCGCTGATCTTGAACACCTCGGCAATGTGGTCCCGCATGGCGCAGAGCACGATCTTTCTGCCGCCGGCCTGAAGCTGCTTGGCCGCCAGCAGGAGGACCCGGAGTCCGGCGCTGCTGATGTATTCGATGTTCTCGAAATCGACTACGAGCGAACCCTTGCCTTCCTCGATCAGCTTGAGGAGCGCCTCCTGGAACGGGCTGGCGGTGCTGCCGTCGATACGGCCGGTGGGTACGACCACCGTGGTGTCGCCGTCCGTCTCCGTACTCAGATCCAAAACGCTTCCGTTTGCCATCAACTGTCTCCTTTCACAGGTGCGCGCAAAGTAATACGGTTGAATCCGTCGGTCCGCTCGTAGTCCGGGTTCGGGAACAGGGTCTTGGTCAGGAACACGCCGAGGCCGCCGATGGGCCGGTCGTCGATGGAGGCGTGCACGTCCGGTACCGCGGCTTCCTCGAACGGATTGAACGGTATTCCCGTGTCGTCCAGTTGCGCCACGATCTGGTCGTCCTCGATGCGCAACTCCACCCGAAGTTCCTGCCGGTCGACATCGGCGAAACCGTACGAGATCGTGTTGGTCGCCAACTCGTCCAGCGCAAGGCTCAGGTTGTGAATCTGCGCCTGCGAAAGAGAATTGGCCTCCCCGAAGCGGGCTACCGCCTCGGCCAATTCCTTGAGGGCGGATGAAAGCTCGGGCTCGAGGTCGAGCGAAAGCCGGGGAAGCGCCGCCTTCATGAAGCCTTTCCACTTGCGAGAATCATTTCGGAACTTGCCATGAGTGGCTCGGGCCGACGAAACCCGTTTACATACACCGTCAATGATAGTCTAGTCTACCAACCGACACAGTGTCAACTTCGGACACGGACCGCTTGACGTTAGCCGCTCCGCTCCCTCACCCACCGCGCCAGCGCCTTGTCGGGATCGCCGATCTCCTCCACAGAAGTGTACCAGCAGGCCTCCCATCCAACCTCGGGAAGGCCGCTGAACACCATCAGGTTCAAGGGGTATGCCTCGCTGTCGGTGCAGCGGCGAAAGTCGTCCCGGAAGAGAAAGATCGGCTTCCCCCACGCGATGGCCATGCCCAGCTCCACCATGACGCCCTCGTCCGGCGGACAACCGTTGACCACGGCGAACAGGCCGTCCGCATCGCGTACGTCGCTCAGGTCGGCCTGCCCGATGCGGTAGGCCCAGCCGGCCCTGGCCTTGTCCACCTGGTTATTGCGCGCGAACGGCTCCCACACCTCCAGCCCCAGCGATTCCAGCGCCGCGCTCAGCGCCGCCAGCGGCCCCTCGCGCTGCTGCGCGGAGAAGCCGTAGGGGTTGGCCAGATACAGGGTCTTCTTCGCCACCATGTTCATCCACCTGCCATTCGCGATTCCCTGCCTGCCGGGAGCCCGGCCTGCGTCAGTCGCCCATCTCACTCCCTGGAGCCCTGACGGTGACCGCCAGCAGCAACAGCATGATCGCCAGAAGGAAGGCGCAACTCAGCCCCAGGGACCAGCGGATGCCGATGTATCCGCCGGCGATGCCCACGGTGACGCCGCTGAAGGTGCGGAGCCCGAGGCCGGACATGATGAAGAGACCGATCAACTGGCCGCGCAGATGAGCTGGCGAGACGAGTTGGACCAGGGTCTGGGACATGGTCAGGTAGGCCAGGTTGAGGAAGCCGGCGGCGAACAGGAGCGCCACCGCGAGATAGTAGTGGGACGTGAACGCGAACATGCCCAACGCGGCGCACCAGAGGAAGGCCAGCACGATGGCGGTGCGCGCCCGGGCCTGGAGGAAGCCCCGGCTCTCCAGCAGGACGCCGCTCACGAAGGCGCCGGCGCCGTTGGCGGCGAGCAGGACGCTGTAGCCCGCCTCCCCGACGCCGAGGTTGATGGCGAACCCCGGCATCTGCGCCTGGAAGGCATTGCCCACCACCAGCGAGGACAACCCCACCAGGCAGACCATGGAGACGATGACGCGGTTGCTCCGGGCCTCCCTCAAGGCCTCCAGCGCCCGGGCCCAGGTGACGCGCCGCGCCTGGACCTCGTGGGCGCGGCGTCCGGTATAGGGGACCCGCGAAAGCCACAGGGTCAGGGGAATGTAGAAGAGTGCGTTGACCACGAGGCCCCACGCCGCCCCCATCCACTGCATCATGTACCCCCCCACGGCGGGCCCCGCGAGGATGCCCAACTGCCGGCTGGTGGCGCTGAGGCGGACCGCGCTCTGGAGATGTTCCGGTCCGACCATGTCGTGGAGGATGAGCTGACTGCCGGGGCTCCACAAGACTCCGGCGACGCCGTGCACCACCAGCAGCGCGCAGGCGCGCCAGACCGTGAGGGTCCCGGTGATGATGAAGTACGCCCAGGCGACGGTGAGGACGAAATAGAGGATCATCGCCCACTGGATCACGCGCCGGCAATCGAAGCGGTCCGACAGAAGGCCCACGTACCACGACAGCAGCAGGAACGGCGACCAGTGGCTGATGACCGCGAACCCCTGCAACTGTTCCCACCGGAACAGGTCGTAGATCACCCAGTAGCTGATCACGTGCTCGATGTTGTCGGCCATCATGGCCAGCATGGTGAAGGAGAAGTAGGCGCGGAAGTGAGGCTGCCGGAGCGCGCCGAAGGACACCCCGGACTGCTTCACGTCCTTGAGAGACCGGCTCTCCCGGGTTTCTCCCGCTGCTGCATCCGGCTGTGGGGGTGAGGATTGGGGCACGGTGGCAGTGTGGCACGAAGCCCGGCGCGGAGACAAGGTGCGGGCGGTTGCGGGGAACCTCTCGGCTAGGCCGTCGCCCTTGCCATCCGGCGGCGAATTGTGCTAGTCCAACGGTTGAACAACGCGATTTTCTGTCGCAAGCCCGCAAATACACAAAACTTTCACGCAAGGAGAGCACCATGAAAAAGCTGGTTCTTGAGAGCACCGCGCCGTTTCAGGGTCTGTGCGAGCTGGTGGCCTACAACGAGGGCCTGTTCGAGAAGGAAGGGCTGGAGATCGAGTTCGCCGACCGGGGCCCGGGCGACAAGAATACGCATACCGACGTGACCCGCCCCGAGCAGGCGGATCCTCACGCCAGCCACGGCATGCTCTTCGAGCAGGGCAAGGCCGACATGTACAACGCCTGTGAGTGGGGCAACTACTGCCGCGTGCAGGACTCCGCGGTCGACGCCGGACGGCAGATCGGCCGGCGCTCCATCATCGCCTACGCCGGACTGGTGGTGAGGCCCGATTCGGAGGTCTACACGGCCCAGCAGCTCGCCAACAAGCTGGTGGGCGTGCCGTTCTACTTCGGCACCCACTACCTGACCCTGCACATGCTCGAGGGCTTCCTCACCCGGGACCAGATCAATCTCTGCCAGGCGCCGCGCGGTTCCCGCTATCGCCTGGAGTCGGTGATGAAGGGAGAGATCGAGTCCACGCCGCTGACCGAGCCGTACCTCACGCTGGCGGAGAAGAAGGGTTGCCGCATCGTCGTCTCCGCTTCTCTCCACGGCACCGAGGTCGCGTCCGACAACGTGGACGCCGAGACCTACGCCATGTTCAACCGCGCCGTGCGCGAGGCCGTGCGCCGCGTCAACGCCGACAAGAAGAAGTACATGCAGTACTTCATCGACTACCACAGCGACGACCCGGAGATCGCCGCCATCCGCGCCGACGAGCTGCGCGAGAGCCGCATCGTGGTGGTGGATCCGGCGCCGATCCCCGCGGAAGAGCTGGAGCGCACCGCCGCCTGGATCAAGAGCTGGGGCATGCTCGCCGAGAACGAGGCCGCCACCGAGCTGGTGAACCTGGACGTCCAGCAGTCGGCCCACTAGAACCGTCGGCGCTTGCGCCGCTCCGGGACGGTCCCGAGGACTTCCCGGAAACATGAACACGGCAACAGCCTACGTCAGTCGAATCGGGAAGGTCCGCAAGGGCCTTCCCGATTTTGTTTTTCCGAGGCCCCGCCGGGCACTCGCCGCGGGGCTGGCGCTGGCCGCCTTCTGGTTCGTGACCGGGTACGCCGCGGGACAGCCCGGAGGCCGCCTCACCGCGCCGCGCACCCTCTCCGACAAGACCGGAACCCTTGCCGGCGCCGTACGCCTCTCCGGCCCGCCGCCCCCTCCCGGGGTCCTGCGGGTCTACAAGGAACAGGCATTCTGCGGCTCCATGGTGCCCGACCAGAGCCTCGTGGCGGCTTCCGACGGCGCCCTGAAAAACGTCGTGGTCACCCTGCACGGGCCGGGCCTCGATCTGCGGACGCCACCGCCACGCAGCATCCAGCTCGACAACATCGGTTGCCGGTTCGCGCCCCACGTGCAGGCCGCGCCGGCAGGCAGCACCCTCCTGCTCCTGAACAGTGACGTCATACTCCACGACGCGCACGCACGGATCGGGCCACGGACCCTGTTCAACGACGGCCTGCCACGGTGGCGCCGGGTGACCAGGACCCTCCACCGACCCGGAGTGATGCGGATCATCTGCGAGCTGCACCACGCCTGGATGAGCGCCTACATCGTGGTGACGTCGAATTCGTTCTTTGCGGTGACCGACTCCCGGGGCCGCTACGCCATCGACCGGATTCCGCCGGGGACCTACGAGGCGCGCTTCTGGCACGAGAGGCTGGGTACGGTGTCGCGGCGGGTCGTGGTGGGATCGGGAACGGCGCGGCTGGAGCTGTCGTGGCCTCCGCGGTGACCCCCCTCAGGGGCGACCGCGGGTCGCCCCTACCCCGAACAGGTTGCCTCCCTGCCGGCTACAGGCCGGATGGGATGCTGGAGCGCAGCCGGCGGACGCCTTCCGCGGCGCCGCCCGGAGCCTTGTAGACCGAGGAGCCGGCCACCAGCAGCGTGGCGCCCGCGGCCACCACCCGGGCGGCGTTGTCGGGACCCACGCCGCCGTCGATCTCGATGGGCGTCTCCAGGCCGCGCTCGTCGAGCATGCGTTTGAGGCGGCGCAGCTTGTCCACGCTGCTCTCGATGAAGCTCTGGCCGCCGAACCCGGGGTTCACGCTCATGATGAGGATCTGGTCCAGTTCCGGCAGGACCTCATCCAGCGTCGCCAGCGGCGTGGCGGGGTTGAGCACCACCCCGGCCTTGCTGCCCAGCGACTTGATCTGCTGCACCGTGCGGTGGAGGTGCGGGCACGCTTCCTGGTGCACGAGGAGGGTATCGGCGCCGGCCTTGGCGAAATCCTCCAGGTAGCGCTCCGGCTCCACGATCATCAGGTGCACGTCCAGCGGCAGCGCGGTGCTGCGCCGGGCCGCCTCCACCAGCAGCGGGCCGATGGTGATGTTGGGCACGAAGCGGCCGTCCATCACGTCCACGTGGATGGCGTCCGCCCCGGCCTCGTCCACCTCCGCGATCTGCCGTCCGAGATTGCAGAAATCCGCCGAGAGGATCGACGGAAGGATCTTGACGCTCTCACCCACGGTCCGCCGCCTTCCGGCACTCCTCCTCGACCGCCTCCAACAGCTTGTCGAAGGCCTCCGAGAAGAGCCGCACCCCCTCCTCCAGCAGCTTGTCCGTGACTTCCTTCATGGACACGCCCGCCCGCTCCAGCGCCTCCATGGTCCCGGCAGCGCCTTCGACGTCCTCCTCCAGGCTGTTGCGGACCCGGCCGTGGTCGCGGAACGCGTCCAGGGTCGCGGGCGGGATGGTGTTCACCGTGTCCTGGCCGACCAGCTCGTCGACGTACAGCACGTCCGGGTAGTCGGGGTTCTTGGTGCTGGTGCTGGCCCACAGGAGCCGCTGGGGCCGTGCCCCCCTGCCGGACAGGGCCTGCCAGCCCTCGCCCTGCATGATCTCCTTGTAGCGCTTGTAGGTGAGCTTGGCGTTGGCGACAGCGACCTTGCCCTTGAGCGCCCGGAGGCGCTCCTTTCCGGCGTCGTCGTCAACGTTTTCGAGCTTCTTCTCGATGGTGTCGTCCACCAGCGTGTCGATGCGCGAGATGAAGAAGCTCGCCACGCTGGCGATGCGGCCCACGTCCAGGCCGTCGGCCGCGGCCCTGGCAAGACCCCGGATGTAGGCCTGGGCCACCTGCTCGTAGGCTTCCCTTGCAAACAGCAGCGTCACGTTGACGCTGATGCCCTCGCCGATCAACCGCTCGATGGCCGGCACCCCCTCGGGCGTGCCCGGCACCTTGATCAGCAGGTTGTCCCGCGACACCGCGTTCCACAGCCGCCGCGCCTCCGCCACCGTCCCCTCGGTGTCATGGGCCAAGTACGGCGACACCTCCAGGCTGACGTAGCCGTCGCGCCGCCCGGTCTCGTCGTACACCGGCCGCAACACGTCCGCCGCCTCCTGGATGTCACGGGTGGCGATGGCCTCGTAGACCGCTTTGGGTTCCGCCGCGCCGTCGCCCGCCATGCGCGCGATCACGTCGTCGTAGTCGTCGCTGTCCGCGATGGCCTTCTCGAAGATGGCCGGATTGGACGTGACGCCCTTGAGCCCGTCCTCCTCCACCAGCCGCTTCAACTCGCCGCCGGTGAGGAGCTTCCGCTGGATGAAGTCCAGCCACACCGACTGCCCCTGCTCGTTCAACTCTCTCAACGGGTTCATGTTTCCTCCAGGCCGCGGGCGGTTTGGGACCCGCTGCTACCGCGTACGCGCGATCTGCTCCCTGGCAGCGGCCACCACGTCGTCCGCAGTAAAGCCGAACTTCTTCTGCAGGTCCTTGAGCGGCGCCGAAGCTCCGAAGGACCGCATGCCGATCTGGTGTCCGCCGATGCCGGTGTACTTGGTCCAGCCGAACACCGATGCCTGCTCCACCGACACCCGGGCCGCCACCTCCGGCGGGATCACGCCGTTCCGGTACTCTTCGTCCTGGTCGTCGAACAGCTCCCAGCAGGGCATGCTCACCACCCGGGACTTGACTCCCTGCGCGGCCAGCGCCTCGTGGGCCTCCACGCACAGCGAGACCTCGCTGCCGGTGGCGAGGAGCAGGACGTCGGGCTTGCCGTCGGGAGCGTCGGCCAGCACGTAGGCGCCCCGGGCGACGCCGTCCGCGGAAGCGTACCGGCTCCGGTCCAGGGTCGGCAGCGCCTGCCGCGTCACCACCAGCGCCGCGGGCTCGTGGTGCAGCTCCATGATGACCTTCCAGGCGGCCCGCACCTCGTTGGCGTCCGCCGGCCGCATCACCATCAGCCCCGGCACCGCGCGGAGCGAGGCCAAGTGCTCCACCGGCTGGTGTGTGGGCCCGTCCTCCCCAACGCCGATGGAGTCGTGGGTGAAGACGTGGATCACCGGCAGCTCCATGAGCGCGCTCAGGCGGATGGCGCCCCGGGCGTAGTCGCTGAAGATCAGGAAGCCCGACCCGTAGGCGCGCACCTTCACCAGCGCCATGCCGTTCATGACCGACGCCATGGCGTGCTCCCGGACGCCGAAATGGAGGTTGCGCCCGGCGGGGTCCTCGGCCGAGAAGTCTCCGGCGCCCTCGAAGGTCAGCCGGGTCTTGGTGGACGGCGCCAGATCGGCCGCTCCGCCCATGAGCCACGGGACGTTCTGCGCCAGCGCGTTGAGCACCTTGCCCGAGGCGTCGCGGCCCGCGAGCCCCTTGGCGTCCGCGGGAAACTCCGGCAGGTCCCTGTCCCACCCCTCGGGGAGCTGGCGGTGCTGCATCCGGTAAAGCTCGTCCGCCAGCTCGGGATAGCGGGCGCGATAGCCGTCGAGGCGGGCGAACCAGGCGTTGCGCAGGGACTTGCCGCGGTCTCCCGTGCCCTCCCGGAAGTGCTCCCGGACGCCGTCAGGGACGTGGAACTGCGCGTCCTCCGGCCAGCCGTAGCGCTTCTTGGTGAGCCGGACCTCCTCCACGCCCAGAGGCTCGCCGTGGGCGCCGCTGGTGTCCTGCTTGTTGGGGGAGCCGTAGCCGATGTGGCTGTCCACGATCAGGAGGGTCGGGCGGTCCGTGGTGTCGCGAAACGTGCGGAACGCCCGCTCCAGCATCTCCAGGTCGTTGGCGTCGCCCACCCGGACCACGTTCCATCCGTGGCCCAGGAAACGGGTGGCGACGTCGTCGGAGAACGCCAGCGCGGTGTGGCCCTCGATGGTGATGCGGTTGTTGTCGTAGATCCAGCACAGCCTGGACAGCTTCAGGTGTCCGGCCAGCGAGGCGGCCTCGTTGCACACCCCCTCCATCATGCAGCCGTCGCCGCACAGGGCGTAGACGTCGAAGTCGACGAGGTCCTCGAAGCCGGGACGGTTGTAGCGGGCGGCCATCCAGCGCCCGGCGATGGCCATGCCCACGCTGGTGGCCACGCCCTGGCCGAGGGGCCCGGTGGTGGTCTCCACACCCGAGGTCCAGCGGTACTCCGGGTGCCCGGGACAGCGGCTGTCCAGTTGCCGGAACTGCTTGAGGGCCTCCAGCGGAACCGACAGGTCGCCCAGGGTCTCGTAGTCCTTGCTGACCGCCTTGACCCCGGTCAGGTGGAGCATCGAGTACAGCAGCATGGACGCGTGGCCCGCGGACAGCACGAAGCGGTCCCGGTTGGGCCAGATGGGGTCGTCGGGATCGAACCGCAGGAAACGCTGCCACAGGCAGTACGCCACCGGGGCCATGGCCATGGGCGTGCCCGGGTGGCCGGAGTTGGCCTGCTGCACCCCGTCGATGGAAAGGGTGCGGATGGTGTTGATGCAAAGCTCGTCGAGGCCGGCGTCGTTCATGGACGGTAAGCTCCGTGGATTCGTGACCTTCTCTCCCGCAGTCTCACGGTCCAAGTTTGCCAGATGATCCGGTCTGCACACAACGCGCGCCGCGTGATTTGGCCGGTTTTCGCCGCATTGTTTGGATATTCATTGTTTGGATTTTGACCTGACAACCGATATTCTCCCCCAATCTCCATGGAAAACTTCACTCCGGCCGAGCGCGAGCGACTCGCCCCCTTCTTCACCAATGCGGACCGGCCGGTCTTCGGCCTGAGGCTGCCGCAGGAGGTGGCCGGGGCGCTCTTTTCCCGCTACAGCCGCTCGGCCAGGGACCTCCGGAGCACGTTCCTCGACGAATTTCTCGGCGACGCCGATCTCTCCGCGGTCCTGGACGCGCCGGGATCGGCCGCGGGCGACGACCCGGCGGTGCGCCGTGCGCGCGCCTTCTACGACCGCGTGCTGGTGGGGTACGGCGACGACTCGGTGGCCCAACTCGGAGGCGCCCATATCGCCTGCGAAGGAATCTCCAACGTCGCCGCCAAGGTCCTGGAGGACGCACGGATCGGCATGGCGCCGCTGGAGAAGTCCACCCGCTACGTGCGTTTCGACCGCAAGGACTCCTCCGGCCGGCACCTGTTCTTCGTCGAGCCGGCGCTGGCCGAATCGAGGCACGGGCGGGACTACCTGGAGCTGATGGAGCTCCTGTTCGAGACCTACTCGCGGCAGATGGAGCCCATGATCGCGCACGTGCGGAAGTCCGTCCCGCTGGAGGAAACGGAACTGCGGCACCCCGGCACCGGCGACACCGTCACCTACGCGGAGGCGCGCAAGGACGAGAAGCTGGCCCGCTGGGCCGAGACCGCCTACCGCTCCACCGTGCGCGCCCACGCCTGCGACATCCTGCGGGGCTACCTGCCGGCGGCGACCCGCACCAACGTGGGGCTTTTCGGGGTCGGGCAGGCTTTCGAGTACCTGCTGTCGAAATGCTACTCCAGCGATCTCGCGGAGTTGCGCGACCTCGGCGCCGCCATGCGCCGGGAGCTGGACATGCTGATCCCGTCCTTCGTGAAACGAGCCCGGCCCAGCCCCTACCTGTCGGAGACCTTCGGCGACGTGCGCGCGCTGGCGCGGGAGCTGGTGACGGAACCGGTGCGCGAGGGACCGTCGGTGACGCTGGTGGACTACGACGAGCGGGCGGAAGAGAGGATCATCGCCGCCATCCTCTACCCCCATGCGACGCATCCGCTGCCGCAGTTGCGGGAGCTGGCGGCGCGCCTGCCGGACGAACGCAGGCAGGCCGTGCTCGACGCCTACATGAAGGGCCGGCGGCACCGGCGCGAGAAACCCGGCCGCGCGCTGGAGCAGGTCTATTACACCTTCGACATCACAGGCAACCTCGGCGCCTACCGCGACCTGCAGCGGCACCGCCTGCTCACCCAGGAACGCCAGGACTTCACCACCGTGCACGGCTACGACACGCCGCCGGAGATCGCCGAGGCGGGATTCGACGGCGACTACCGCCGCTGCATGGAGCGGGCGGCCGAGGTCCACGAACGGCTCCGCGCGGACCATCCCAGGGAGGCGCAATACGTGGTGCCGTTCGCTTATCGCACGCGGTGGTACATGAAGATGAACCTGCGGGAGGCGGTGCACGTCGGCGAGCTGCGGACCATGCCGCAAGGACATCCCGACTACCGCCTGATCACCCAGGACATGTGGCGTCAGATCAGCGCGGCGCACCCGAGGCTGGCGGGTTACGCCAGGTTCATCGACTGGAAGACGTACCGGCTGGGGCGGCTCGCGTCCGAGCTGCGCACCGAGTTCAAGAAAGACGAAGGATAGTGTCCTGTCTCAGGCCGCTTCGGCCGGAGCGTTGGCGCGGGCCTTGACCTTCCGCCTCTTCCACTCCACGAGGCCCCGGCGCAGGTAGCTGGGCTCGATTCCCAGCACCCCGCAAACGGACTCGAAGCCGAGAAAGCGTTCGTCGTCCGTGGCGAAGATCCATTCCTCCGCGTCCCGATAGGCTGCCTGCTTCTTGGCGGTCCGGGCAAAGACGTTCTTTCGGTAACAGGCGAGAGCGTCCTCGAGGACGGCGAGGAGCAGGTGCTTCTCGGGCTCGAGCGGCGTCTTCCGCTGGATCGTGTCCGTGTACTGGGCGGCGTCCACGCCGTCGGCGTCGAACAACGTCACCGCATCGAAGGCGTCGGCCATCGCGCGCTGCCGAGCCGGGCCGTCGCCGCCGGACCCGCCGGCCTGAGACACAAGGACTGTGGCTTTCGTTTCTTCGCTCATTGCTGGTACCGTCCGTTCCATTAGACTGAAACCGGTTCCCTTGCCACCTTTTCTTTTCCCTTTGTTCCTGATGCAATTTAAGCGTCCGGGGCTACCCTGTCAAGCAATTCTGACGGATAATTGGTTCATTATTCGCAAAAATCGAACTGTTATTCTCTTTTGTGATACGTTTTTCGCTTCCCAAGGTGGCGTCCGACCGGTTGCCATTCCTGCGACACACCAGTAAACCAACTCGATATCGTGACCCGAAAGTTCTTCTACGGCTGGTACATCGTCGGCGTTGCCTTCATCTGCTACCTGACCTCGTCCTTCGCACTGTCCAGCACCCTCAGCGTGTTCATGAAACCCCTTACCGCGGAGTTCGGGGTCTCCCGCGGCGTCTTCTCGTTCATCCGCAGCGGCGAGGTCATGTTTTCCTCGGTGATCGCGTTCCTGGTGGGTCCCCTCATCGACCGCTACGGCGCCCGCTGGCTGATCGTGACCGGCGCCGTGGTGGCGGGGGCTGGATACATCCTGCTGAGTCAGGCGCACGAGTTCTGGCAATTCATGGTCGTCCGCTGGCTGCCTGTCACCGTGGGCGACACCCTGATGGGCTACATGGTGATCAACGTGATGATCTCACGCTGGTTCATCCACAAGCGGGGCCGCGCCATCTCCATCGCCAACATGGGCAACGGCATCGCCAAGGCCGGCATCCCGCTGGTGGCCGTGTGGCTCTTCGCGCTGGTGGGATGGCGCAACACTTGGTTGGTGTTCGGCTTGGTGACCCTGGCCATGGTGGTGCTGCCGGCCTTCCTGCTGGTGCGGCGCAGCCCGGAAGACACAGGGCTTCAGCCGGACGGCGCGCTGGCGCCCCCTCAGCCCTCTCCCGGCGAAAGTCCGGGACCGGAAGCCCCGCGGGCGCACGCCGCGGATGTCCCATGGACGCGGGCGGAGGCGGTCCGGACCGGCACGTTCTGGCTGCTGGTGGTCACCTACGGCACCGTCACGTTCGGGATCATCGGGTTGAACCTGCACATCCATCCCTACATCACGGACATCGGATACTCGCCCGAGATCGCCTCCACGGTCATGGGAATGATGGCGCTGACGCAGACGGTGGGGAACCTTGCCTGGGGCGTGGTGGGCGAGCGCATCGACGTGCGCAAGGCGGCCGCCGCCCAGTTCCTCCTCCAGGCGTGCGGCCTGGCGCTGGCCCTGGCGTACACCGGGCTCGTCCCGGTCTCGCTGGGGTTCGTCATCTACGGATTCGGCCTGGGCGGAATCCTGGTGATCCGCGAGCTGCTATGGGCCAACTACTTCGGCCGCGTCTCCCTGGGCCGGGTGCGCAACCTTGGCATCATGATCACGCGCACGGGCACGACGGTGGGACCGCCCTTCTTCGGCTTCTTCCACGACTACACGGGCAGCTACCTCCTGTCGTTCGGTGTCTTCATCGCGGCGCTGCTGCTGTCGGCGTTTCTGGTCCTGGCGGTCCGTCCGCCATGTCGTGGGCGACCGCGGGTCGCCCCTACAGAGCCGGATGAGGCCATGACACGCCGGGGCAATCAGCCGTTCTGGGCCGCGGGCGACCGCGGGTCGCCCCTACGGAGCCGGGGGACGCCATGACCCCGCAAACCAACCAGCCGTGGGTCGTCGCCGGCGCCGCTTCGCTGACGTTCGGCTTCATCCGCGGCCTCCACACCTCCTTCGGCGTCTTCTTCGTGGCGCTCCTGGACACCTTCCACTGGAGCCGGGGGGTCACCGCCGGGCTCCAGACGGCAAACCTGGTGACCGACGCCATCGTATCTCCCTTCATCGGACGGCTCACCGACCGCCTGGGGCCGCGGCGGGTGGTGGTGGCGGGTAGCGTCGTGCTGGCCGCCGGCCTGGTGCTGTGCAGCCAGGTCCGCACCGCCTGGGAGTTGTATCTCTACTTCGGGGTAGTGATGTCGCTGGGGTTCGCCACCGCCGGCGTGATCCCCCACGTGGTGGTGGTGTCGGAGTGGTTCCCTTCGCGCCGCGGCCTCGTCCTGGGCATCGTCTACGGCGCCGTGGGCGTGGGCACCCTGATCCTTTCGCCCGTCAGCCAGTGGCTGATCTCCCTGTGGGGCTGGCCGCGGGTGTTCCAGGTGCTGGCGGCGGTGATACTCATCGTCATCATGCCGCTGGTGCTGAGCACCTACCAGCCCAGCCCGCAAGGCACGGGAGACGCGTCCCGGGCCGGCGGCGGCGCCGGGGCTGGCGAGTGGTCGGCGTCCCTGGCGTTGCGAAGCATACAGTTCTGGAGCGTCTTCATCTCCCGGATGCTGGGGTCGGTGGGCACCATGCTGATCGTGACCCATCAGGTCGCCCACGTGGTGGACATCGGCTACAGCCACATCTGGGCCGCCGGGATCTTCGGCGTCATGGCGTTCGTCAGCGCCGGCGGACGGGTGGCTTTCGGCTACCTCGCGGACGCGCTCACCAAGACCGCCGCCTACACCCTGAACATAGCCTGCGCGGCCGTCGGCGTCCTGGCCCTCACCCTGGCCACGGACACCGAGCATCCCTGGCTGCTTTACGTCTACGTCGGCGGCTTCGGCATCGCCTTCGGCTCCCGCGCGGTCATCCTCTCAGCGATTACCGCGGACATCTTCGCCGGCAGAGGCTTCGGGACCATCTTCGGTTTCTCGGTGATGAGCGTGGGCGTCGGCGGCGGCCTCGGCGCCTGGATGGGCGGAGCGCTGCACGACCTCACCGGCAACTACATCGTGTCGTTCAACGTGGCCAATGCGCTGCTGCTGGTGTCGGTGCTGGCGGTGTGGCTCACCGGGATCGACTGGATGCGCCGCTTCGACCGGCGGCTCTGGCCTCATCCCGGCAAAGATTGACTCCGGCGGGGCGATTGCCTAGTTTAATGTTCTCCCTGAGTGAACCGAGCCCGCGCTCGCCGCACCCGTTCGCAGAGAAGAGATCATGAGCCAAATCCACTCCGGCTTCCTGGACCGCCGTGACCCCTGATTCCATCCACCGCTCCGGCAGGCCGCGGATCTTCTATGGCTGGTACATCGTCGGCGCCGCCTTCCTGGCCAACATCTCCTGCGCCTTCTTCCTTTCCAGCACGCTCAGCGTCCTCCTGAAACCCATCACCGCCGACCTCCGCGTGTCCAGGGGCATCTTCTCGCTGCTGCGGTCGGGCGAGCATCTCCTGTACGCCATCATGGCGCCGTGGGTGGGCTCGCTGCTAGACCGTTACGGCCCGCGCGGCATGATGGTCGCCGGCGCCCTCCTATCGGCCGCGGGTTTCCTGCTGCTGGGACACGTGCAGTCCTTCGTGCAGTTCGCTTCCGTGCGCGCCACCGCCATGGCCGTGGGCCACGCGCTGGTCTGCTACTTCGTGGTGAACGTCACCGTGGCCCGGTGGTTCGTGCGGATGCGCGGGCGGGCGATGGCCCTGTCCCACCTGGGGCACGGTATCGCCAAGATAACCATCTCCCTGGTGGTGGCTTGGCTGCTGACGTTCATCGGGTGGCGCCAGGTCTGGACGCTGTTCGGCGTGCTGGTGGTGGTGCTCGCGGTCATCCCGGTGGCCGTCTTCATGCGGCGAAGCCCGGAAGACATGGGGCTTCATCCCGACGGCGCCGCCGCGGACGAGCCGCTGGAGGCGCAGGGGCGCGGGGCAAGCAGTCCGGAGCCCCCCGAACCGGAAATTAGCTGGACCCGAAAGGAGGTCCGCCGCACGTCCACCTTCTGGCTCATCGTCCTGGTCTTCGGCATGGTGGACATAGGCGTCACCGGCCTCAACCTTCACGTGGTCTCCTACGTGTCGGACCTGGGGTTCACCCTGGTCCAGGCCGCTTTCGTCATGACCGTCATCGCCGGGACGCAAACGGCCTCGGGGCTCCTGTGGGGCTTCGTCGGCGAGCGCATCAGCGTGCGCAAGATCATCTCGTTCCTGTTTCTGGTGGAGGCCGCCGGCCTGTACGTGGCGGCCAACGCACAGGAACTCTGGACCATCTATCTCGGCTTCTTCTTCTACGGCCTGGGGCTCGGCGGCGTACAGGTGTTGGAGGAGGTCATGTGGGCGAACTATTTCGGCCGCATCTCGCTCGGCACGGTGCGCGGCGCCTCCCTGCAGATCGTGCTGCTCTGCGGCGTCTGCGGTCCGCCGTTCTTCGGCTTCGTGAACGACTACACCGGATCGTACACGATTTCCTTCTACCTGTTCATGACCATGCTGGTGATCTCATCGCTGCTGACGCTTACCATACGGAGACCCCGCCACCCGGCCGGGCTCGAATCGGCCCGGTGACCAACCGGCCGACTCAAGGCAATGCAGAAATCCGCAAGACCCAAGCTGTTCTACGGCTGGTACATCGTCGGCACCGGCTTCGTGGTGCAGCTCGCCTGCCCGTTCTACCTTTCCAGCACCCTCGGGGTGCTGATGAAATCCATCACCGCCGATCTCGGCGTCTCCCGCGGCACGTTCTCGCTCATGCGCGCCATGGAACTGGTGAGCTACGCCGGCGTGGCGCCGTGGATCGGCTCCCTGCTGGACCGCTACGGCGCCCGCTGGCTCATGGTCATCGGCGCGGCCATCTCGATCGCCGGCTTCCTGCTGCTGGGATACGCCCGCAACTTCTGGGAATTCGCGTTGATACGGGTGGGGCCGGTGTCCATCGGGCACGCCCTGGTGTGCTACTTCGTGGTCAACGTCACCATCTCCCGCTGGTTCGTGAAAAAGCGCGGCCGGGCCGTGGCCATCGCGCACCTGGGACAGGGCATCTCCAAGACCGCCATCGCCCTGGTCGCCGCGGTGCTGCTCACGGCCATCGGCTGGCGTTACGTGTGGATCCTGTTCGGGGGCCTGGTGATCTTCCTGATCCTGATCCCGGCGGCGGTGTGGATGCGGCGGAGCCCGGAGGACCTCGGGCTTCACCCCGACGGCGCCGCCGAGCCCTACGGGTCCCGGGACGCGGCCCCCGCGGACCGGTCCGGCAGCGCTCCGGTGCTCGCCGACGTGAGCTGGACCCGGCGCGAGGCCATGCGCACGTCCACCTTCTGGCTCATCACCTTCATCTTCAGCACGGTCGACATGGGGGTGGCGGGCTTCAACCTCCACCTGGTCCCGTTCATTTCCGACATGGGCTACTCCCCGGTCTGGGCCGGCTCCGTGCAGACGGTCACCGCCGCGACCCAGCTCGGATCGGGCCTTCTGTGGGGATTCGTGGGGGAACGGGTCAGCGTCCGCAAGGCCACGGCGCTGATGTTCGTCATACAGGGCTCGGGGCTCGTCCTTGCACTGCAAACCACCGAGCTGCGCTGGCTCTATGTAGCCTTCTTCCTCTACGGGGCCGGACTCGGCGGGGCGCAGGTCCTGCAGGAAGTCATGTGGGCCAACTACTTCGGCCGGATATCCCTCGGCACGGTCCGGAGTCTCAGCGTGCCGATCCTCCTGCTCTGCGCCGCCACGGGCGGCCTCGCCTTCGGCTACCCCTACGACTACACCGGCAGCTACGACCTGTCCCTGACCCTCTTCATCGCCGTGCAGGTCCTGTGCGCCGGACTCACCCTGCTGATCAGGCGGCCCGTCAAGCCCGGCCGACTTTGAACGGAGTCACGCGGATTTGGCCATGACCGTCAGGACATCCCATCCTTGTCGAGTTCTTGTCGCTCATGGACGGCCGCGATCTGCCGACCATCCCAGACGTAGCGGAGATGCCGCTCTTGCCGGGCGTTCGAGAGAAGGCGTGGCCGGAATACGGCGACGCACTCGCCCCCTGTCCGGCGGACGCTGTCATAGACGATGCCGTTGGACCCGCCCTCGCGCAGCGTTCTCCCCAGATGCTGGCCCGCGACGTAGTTGTCGGTGTGATAGATGAGCGGCTGCGCAGCCATCTGTCCGCGCAAGTCATGCAGGCGTCCCTCAAGGTCGGCCAGATAAACCCGCATGTCCAGCTCCAGGCGCCGCT
This sequence comes from Binatia bacterium, assembly GCA_963666515.2. Lineage (GTDB taxonomy): Bacteria > Desulfobacterota > Binatia > UBA9968 > JAJDTQ01 > JAJDTQ01. The sequence goes on along the minus strand of OY762897.2, from coordinate 254,062 downwards.
GTGCGGTGGCGATCATGAACCGCTCGCGGTGGCGCTTGGTCTCGGCAATGGCCGTATCGAGGTCGTTCGCGGCATAGAAGACTCCGTACGTGCCATCCGAGAACCGGCTGCCGTTCGGGTTCACATGGGTGAACGCCGCCATGATCACGCTGGTGCCCGGCCCGCTGACGCGGTCTTCGGGCGGCACGAGCTGGATGTTGCCGACCTCGTTGCGGAGCATGGGATTGGTCAGCGCGTCCAACTCAAGGATCGCTTCCAGATCTTGTGGCTCCGTCACTCGCTCGAAGAGCTGAATCGGCGGGAATCGGCTGGGGATGATTCGCCAGCACGGCTTCCACTCTATAGAGGTAACCGGCGGCGTCACGCCCAGCCGCCGCGCTCTGCGTCGAGGTATTGCCGAACGAGGAACAGGTCCGCTACCTGGCCGGACAACATCCGGTCAAGGGCCGACCGGCCGCTGAACAGGGGCGCCGCATTCGGTCGCCTTACCCATTCATCGGCTGCTTTTTCGTCGGGCAGCAGAATCTGAAGCGCCTTGTAGACGCCTACGATGTAGGAAATGCGCTCCAGCGTATCTCTTGGCAGAACGACGTTCGGATCCTTCTTCCACTTGAAGAAGGTCGATCGAGCTGCCACCCCGAGAAGGGTCATCTGTTCCTCGACCGAGAGGCTCCAGAGACCCGCGATCCGAAAGAACGTGCGCAACGCCGGACCAGACAAGTCCTTTCGTTCTGCTGCCGTTGCTGGGTACGCTCGTGCAGTCATGGCATGATCCATATCTCTTTCCGATAGCGTAGTCCATAAATGGACCGTGCGCAAGTATTGGAGCAAAGCGAAGACGCCCCCCTTGGGTACGGGAGGCCGCCAACGCCTCGGTTCCGGGGACGGCTACGGCGAGTAGGTCTTGCCCTTGCGGTCGGTGATGAACAACTCGGAGGGGAGCTCGGTGCCGATGCCCTTCTTGCGGGCGGCCTCGTAGAGGATGCGGGCGGTGGCGGCGAACTGGATGCCCATGCCGGTGTTGTTCTTGAAGACGATGATCTCGTCGTCGTTCTCGCGGCCGCGGCACTGGCCGGTGAGGAGCTCGCCCAGTTCGTGCAGGTCTTCCTCCTTGATGAGGCCGCGCTCGATGCGGGGGAACAGCTCGGCCTGCTTGTCGAGGAAGACCTGCCTGCGGAAGCCCACCACGATGAGACCGGCGCGCTCGATCACGGCGTCGTCCAGCTCGTGGCGGGACAGGTAGCTGTCGCCGCCTACGATGCTGTTGACGAAGGCGCCCTTCTCCAGCCACTCGCCGTTGATGACCGGGTCCACCGTGTTGGTGGCCGCGGTGACGATGTCGCTGCCGCGCACGGCCTCTTCCGCGGAGTGCACCGGCACGATCTCCACCCCCGCCTTCTCGGTCATCTCCTCGGCGAAGCGTTCGCGGTTGGCGCGGGTGGGGCTGAACACCTTGACCGTGTCGAGCTGGCGCACGGCGCAGGCAGCCAGGAGCTGGGTCTTGGCCTGCTCCCCGGAACCCACCAACCCCATGACCTTGGCGTCCGCCCGAGCCAAGTGCTTGGCCGCCACGCCGCTGGTGGCGCCGACGCGGAAGATGGAGATGAAGTGGTCGTCCATGATGGACAGCAGCGAGCAGTCCTCCATGTCGAACAGGAAGACGAGGCCCACGTAGTCGCCGGGGTAGATGCGCCGCTTGGTGCCCGCCACCTCCTCTTCGTCGGAGAAGGTCGAGTCGATGCGGAGCCCCATGGACTTCATGCCGGGAACGAGGCCCATGATGTTGTTGAAGTAGTACTGGAAGCCGGGCTTCTTTCCCGGCGCCTGCACCCGGAGGCGGGCCCGGGGTGAATTGACCGCGCTTCCCTCGCCCATCTCGCGATAGGCCTGCTCGATGGCGTCGATCTCGTCCGTCATGGGAACGAGGTCTTCCAGTTGTTCATTCTTGAGTACGAGAACCATTCATTCTCCTCAGGCGTCATCGGCCGGGCGCACCCGGCACAGGAACGACCGGTGCGGCAGCGAGCCGCTGATCGGGTCGCGGTGCTCGGCGTCCACGAGCCCGTTGGGGTTGGCGCCGAGCCCGCTGAAAGGATCGTGGCCCGGAAGCTCCAGCTCTCGGCAGGGCTGCCACCAGCCGTGCTGAACGCAGACCACTCCGGGGATGATCCGGCGCGTGAGGTTCGCCCGCACCTTGACCGCGCCCTTGGGGCTCTCCACGATCATCCACTGCTTGTGCTCGACGCCGTGCTCCCCCGCGGTATCCGGATGGAGCTCGGCGCTGGGCTCCGGCGCCGCCTTGCGAAGACTGGGCAGGGCCCGGTGCTGGCTATGGATGAACGTCGTGACCTTGGCATTGGTGAGGACCAGGGGATACTCCCCGGCGAGTTCCGGCTGGCTCAAGGGGCTGAGGGCCGGCTCCACGTACTCCGGCAGCGGCGGGAAACCGTGCTCCGCCAGCCGGTGCGAGTAGATTTCCACCCTGCCGGACGGATTGTTGAAACCCTTCGGCCGCCCCTCCCCGTCGGTGTCGGCGTATTTCCGGTAGCGTCGCGGGTTGTCCAGGGTCACGCCGCCCGGGTGCGCCTTGACCTCGTCCAGGGTCATGCCCGTGGGCTCCAACTGGTACGCGCGGGCCGCCTCCACGTCGCCGTCCCAGAAGTCGTCGCCGAAGCCCATGCGCTTGGCCAGCTCGAACATCACCCACGTGTCCGGGCGCCGCTCCTCCAGCGGGTCCACCGCCCGCCGCCGGTACTGGACGTGGGAGCGGGCATCCACCCGGTGCCGGAACCCGCCCACGAGATGGTCCATCTCCAGGAAACTGGTGGCGGGCAGCACGTAGTCGCAGAGCTCAGCGGTGGGGGTCATGAACAGCTCGGTGGCCACTCCCAGATCCAGCGCGCAGAGGGCCTCGCGGCCCCGCGCCGGGTCGCCGTTGGACATCACCGTGTTGGAGCCCAGGTTGATGAGGGCGTGCACCGGGTACGGGCGGTCCTCGAGGATGGCGGTGTAGACGTCGTGAGCCGCGCAAGCGCCGGCGGTCGCCGGCGGTCCCAGCGGTTTCTCTTCGAGGCCGATGCGCCTGGCGAGCGCCTCGGAGGAAATGAACTCCTTGCCGTCCACCGCGCGAAGCGGCGCCATGGGCAGCATCAGGTTGCCGCCCAGCTCGTCGATGTCGCCCAGCAACGCGTACAACGTGGAGATGGCCCGGCTCGTCTGGGTCGCGTTGGTGTGCTGGCCGACGCCGTTCCACATGAACATGCTCACGGGCCGGTTGCCGCTTAGGACACGGGCGGCCTCGCGTACGTTGTCCGCGGGAACACGGGTGACGCTCTCGGACCGTTCCGGGGCGTAGGACGAGGCAAGCCGCGCCAGCGCGGCGAAGGCAGGCTCGCACGAGATTGTACCGCCGTCCTTCGCTGGCACGCCGAAGCGTCCGAGCAGCGCCGGCCGCACCCTGGCCGCGTCGCCGGCGCCGGCGTCGGGGGCGTCGTTCACCCCCGGCCCGTCGGCAGCCACCGGCTGGAGGCCGTCCGCCTCGAAGGCTTTGGCATGCGGATCGTAGACCACCGCCTGCTCCGAGGCTTCGTCCCAGACCACGTAGCGCTCCCCACTGCCCCCGGCTGCCACGTCCGCCTCGGTCAACGGCTTTCCGGTGTCCGTGCGCAGCAGGAACGGGCCGTTGGTCCAGTCGCGGACGAAGTCTTCGTCGTAGCGTCCCTCCTCGATCATGACGTGGACGAGGGCCAAGGCCAGCGCCCCGTCGGCGCCCGGGCGCACCTGCAGCAGCACGTCGGCCTGACTGCCCAGGCCGACCTTTCGCGGGTCCACCACCACGATCTTCATGCCGCGCTTGCGCGCGGTGACGGTGTCCTGGGCCAGCATCAACTGCGTGGAGCTCGGGTTGTGGCCCCACAGAAGGAAGGCGCCGCTGTTGAGCACGTCCGGAGACGGCTGCGGCACGCCGAACGTGTAGCTGAACGCCGTGTCGCGGTGCCAGTTGCAGACGTGGGTGGTGGACAGCGCATTGGGGCTGCCGATGAGGTTCAGGAGGCGCGACGACCAGCCGTTGACGTCGTCCGTCGAGGTGCCGCTGGCGGTACCCCGCGCCATGACGACGGCCTCGGCGCCGTAGCGCTCCCGGATGTCGAGCAGGCGCGCGGCGATGTCGTCCAGCGCCTCGTCCCAACCCACCCGCTCCCAGCCCGGGTCCTCAGCGCCCTTGGGGTTGGTGCGGCGCAACGGGTAGTCCAGGCGCTCGCCGTTGTAGACCAGCTCCGGCGCGGCCTTGCCCTTGACGCAGATGGCGCCGCCGTTGGGATGGTCGTGGTCCGCGTCCAGCCGCGTCACCCGTCCGTCCTCCACCGTGGCCACGGTGGCGCAGTGGGCGGTGCACAAGGCGCAGTAGCCCCGCACCTTCTCGATTTGTGGTTCCGTCATCATGTCAGCGACCGCCTCCTCTCCTGGATTCCGGCTTCCGCCGGAATGACGGTTTCCGACATTGGCGGAGGATGCTCATTGCAGTTGACGGGTACGAGCGGATGCCAGAAGCCTGTTCAAGTAATCAGGAGTCTACCCGGACTGGCTCCTAGTCGCGGTTGGGAACGCCGACGAAGCCGTCGCCGCAGCCTGCCTCGTGGGCCGCCCAACCGCCGGCCACGCGGCCGCTGAAGATGGACGGGCCGAGCATGGTACCTTCCAGGCCCGCGCGGCCGTTGATGTGGCCTCCGGCCATGCCGGCCACCTCGCCGGCGGCGTAGAGGCCGGGGATCGGCTCGAAGTGCTTGTTCAGCACCCGGCAGCGGATGTCGGTCTTGACCCCGCCGAAGTTCTTGCGCGCCAGCGGGAAGATCTGGATGGCATAATAGGGCGGGGTGTCGAACTTCTTGGAGAGCTTGAGCGGCTTGCCGAACTCCGGCTCCTTCTCCAGCCCCTGCTCGCACGCCTGGTTGTAGCGATCCACGGTGTCGAGAAAGGCCGGCACCTCCACCTCCATGGCCCTGCCCAGCTCCTCCAGCGAGTCCGCCTTCTTGATGAACGGCGAGTTGTCCAGCAGTTCCTGGACCTTGTCCCGGTCCACCTTGTCGCCGGCGCGGTAGTAGGGGTCCGCGATCTCGATCTTGGAGACGATGGGCGTATCCACCACCGCCCACGCGTGGCGCGGCTCCTGGGCCATCAGCGCGGGCGTGGCCGAGTTGCCGCCGGACAGGGCCTCGTTGTGGAAGCGCCGCCCCTGCTGGTTGATCCAGATGTAGCCGGGCGCCTGGCGGAAGACCAGGCCGCGCCGCCCGTTCGGGTCGCGGTAGTCCGGGGTGGCGTAGACGTAGAACCAGATGTGGTCCATGTGGGTCAGGTAGCCGCCGGCCTGCCGCACCAGCCTGTGGCCGGTGCCGGTGGAGCCGCGGCCCGAGCCTTCCATGACCCGCTCGCCGGCGAGGCCCGGGTTGGCCTCCAGCACCATGTCCAGGTTGGAATTGAAGCCGCCGGTGGCCACCACCACCACCTTGCTGTCCACGTCCACGGTGTCGCCGGTGCTGCCGTCCTTGCCCACGAAGCCGGTCACGCGCCCGTTCTCCTTCTTGAGCTCCGTGACTTCGGTGTTGGCGACGATCTCGCCGCCGCGCTCGCGGAAGGCGTCGATGAGGTGCGTCATGAGGCCCAGGCCGTTGCTCTGGGAGCGGGTCCAGCGGATGACCGTGTTGCCCTCCTGCTGCTTCATGTCCACCCACTTGACGCCCATGCGCTCGGCCCAGAAGTAGAGATCGTGCAGCGAGTGCTCGATGTAGTAGCGCGCCCAGACTTCGTCCACCGAAGGGCCGCCCCACTTGATCCAGTCGTTGAAGGCCAGGTCCGGCGTGTCGATGATGCCGTTTTCCTTCTGGATCGGCGAGCCCACGATGAGGCAGCCGCCGCCGGAGATGATGGCGGCGCCGCCGAGATCCGGCGCCCTCTCGAAGGCGATGGCGCCGGCGCCGGCGTCGCGGGCCTCGATGCCCGCTGCGATGCCGGCTCCGCCGGAGCCGATGATGGCGACGTCGGTTGTGTAATGCTTGACCTGAGACATGTTGCTTGAACCCCCTGAAGGCGCGATTGCGGATTAACGTACTCCGTACCGCGACCGGGGGTCAAGCACGCGACGAGGGCCTGAACCGGTTTCCGCTCCTTGCTCACTGTTCTCAACATACCACGCAATCACGCTTGTCCATCGGACTACAGCAGCCCCTCCCGGTTGAAGCTGAAGAAGCGGTCGTGCCCCACCACGACGTGGTCGTGGACGCGCACGCCGAGCACCTCGCCCACCTGCCGTAGGCGATGGGTGATGTCCACGTCCTCGCGGCTGGGGGAAGGATCGCCGCTGGGATGGTTGTGGACGAAGATGACCCCGGCCGCGGACTCCCGGATCACCGGATTGAAGACCTCCCTGGGGTGCACGACCGAGGCCGTGAGGGACCCCTCGGAGATCTTGACGTCCCGGATCTTGCGGTTCCGGTTGGTCAGCAGGACCACGTAGAATGACTCACGCTTGGCGTTGACGCAACGAGGCCGGAAATGGCGGTACACCTCCTCCGGCGAACTGAGCAACTGGCCGGCCTCCCACCGCAGGTCCTCCCGGCGGCGGCCCAGCTCCAGGCACGCCTTCAAGCGGGCGGCCTTGGCCGCTCCCAGGCCCTTGAGGTCCGTCAACTCGGCGACGGACGCGTCGTCGATGCCGCTCAGGCCGCCGAATTTCACCATCAGCATGCGCGCGTGGTCCAGCGCGTTCTGGTGCTCCCCGGCGCTGCCGGTGCCCAGCAGGATCGCCAGCAACTCCGTTTCCGTGAGATGTTCCGCCCCTCTTTCGAGAAGCTTCTCCCGCGGACGGTCCTCCATCGGCCATTGATTGATTCGTGTCATGTCGAGCGCACGCGGCGGACGCGTGAGGGCAGTCCCGGCGCCGCATCGGCATCCCCGCGCGGCGCCGATGGACCTGTCCATCCGCCTCAAGAGATTAAATCGGCACTTCTCCGAAGGACTTTAGCTTTGGCAGTCGCCGCGACCGGTTGCGGGCGCGTGAGTGGTGAAGGGAAGGGAAGTTGCAGGGGCTACGCTCTGTCGAAAGTCCCGCTCTTGCCGCCGCTCTTGTGGATGAGACGGATCTCGCCGACCGTCATCTCCCGGTCCACGGCCTTGCACATGTCGTAGACGGTGAGGCCCGCGGCCGACACCGCGGTCAGGGCCTCCATCTCCACGCCGGTCTTGCCGGCGATGCGGACGGTGGCTTCGATCTCGACGGAGGGCGGGTCTTGCCGCGGCGTGAGCCGGACCTCCACGCCGCTGATGTTGAGGGGGTGGCACATGGGAATGAGGTCGGAGGTCTTCTTGGCCGCCATGATCCCGGCGATGCGCGCGACGGTCAGGACGTCGCCCTTGGGGATCTGCCCCTCGGCAATGGCCGCCAGGGTCTCCGCCCGCATGGTCACCACGCCTCGGGCCACCGCCACCCGTTGGGTCACCTCCTTGGCGGTCACGTCCACCATCCGCACCCGCCCCTGTTCATCGACGTGGGACAACGTTGCCATCCATTCATCCTCCGGTATCGCGATCTTCCGCGCCGCCGACCCCGACCTGCATGACCTGACCGAGGCCGGAACGTCCGTGGCACAGGCTCCAAGTGTATCGTCCACCGGCCCGAAAACAAGCCGGCGCGGCAAGTCCGACCTACAAGGGAGACGGCCCGTATGGTAAGAACACACCATGGCAGAACAGACTCACTACCACGTCATCATCCTCGGTTCCGGGGCCGCCGGTCTCACCGCCGCCCTCTACACGGCCCGCGCCAACCTGGCGCCGCTGGTGGTGGAGGGCTCCCAGCCCGGCGGCCAGCTCACCATCACCACCGACGTCGAGAACTATCCCGGCTTCCCGGACGGCATCATGGGCCCGGACATGATGGACCAGTTCCGCAAGCAGGCGGAACGCTTCGGCACCCGGATCGTCTTCGGCGACGTCACCGCGGTGGAGCTGGGCGCGCGGCCCATCGCGCTGCAGGCGGGCAAGGACCGCTACACCTGCGACGCCCTGATCATCGCCACCGGCGCCACCGCCAAGCTGCTGGGGCTCGAAGCCGAGAACCGGCTGATGGGGCACGGGGTATCCGCCTGCGCTACCTGCGACGGCTTCTTCTTCAAGGACAAGGAGCTCATCGTGGTGGGCGGCGGCGACACCGCCATGGAGGAGGCCACCTTCCTCACCAAGTTCGCCAGCAAGGTCACCATCGTGCACCGCCGCGACCAGCTCCGGGCGTCGAAGATCATGCAGGACCGCGCCCGGGCCAACCCCAGGATCGAGTTCATTTGGGACACGACGGTGGCGGACATCCACGGCGACGCCCAGGATGGAGGCGTCACCGGCGCCACGCTACGGAACGTGAAGACAGGCAAGGACGAAGCTTTCGCCTGCGACGGCGTCTTCATCGCCATCGGCCACCAGCCCAACTCTCAACTCTTCGAAGGCGTCCTGGAGATGGACGAACTGGGCTACATCAAGACACACGACGGCACCCGGACCACCCTGGAAGGCGTCTTCGCCTGCGGCGACGTCCAGGACCGCATCTACCGCCAAGCGGTCACCGCGGCCGGCAGCGGCTGCATGGCGGCCATCGACGCCGAGCGGTTCCTTACGGAGTTGGAAAGCGGCGTCTGATCCCCTCAGGCGCGGATCGGCCGGACCGGAATCCCCCGCTCCTCCAGATAGCGCTTGCACTCTCCTATGGTGTACTCGCCGTAGTGGAAGATGGACGCAGCCAGGGCTGCGCTGGCGTGGCCTTGGGCGAAGCCGTCGTGGATGTGCTGGGGATTGCCGACGCCGCCGGAGGCGATGACGGGGATCGTGACGCGGTCGGAGATGGCGCGGGTGAGGGGCAGGTCGTAGCCGTCCTTGGTGCCGTCGCGGTCCATGCTGGTGAGGAGGATCTCGCCGGCGCCGTATTCGGCCATGCGCTCGGCCCAAGCGCAGGCGTCGATGCCGGTGGGGTTGCGGCCGCCGTGGGTGAACACCTCCCAGTGGTCCTCCACCCGCTTGGCGTCGATGGCCACCACGATGCACTGGCTGCCAAAGGTCTCGGCCGCTTCCCGCACGAACTCGGGGCGGGCCACCGCAGCGGTGTTGATGGAGACCTTGTCGGCGCCGGCCTTGAGCAGCCTGCGGATATCGGCATTCTCGCGGATGCCGCCGCCCACCGTCAGGGGCATGAATATCTCGTCCGCGGTGCGCGCCACCACGTCCAGGATGATGCCTCGCTGCTCGTGGGAAGCGGTGATGTCCAGGAAGCAGAGTTCGTCGGCGCCGGCCGCGTCGTAGGCCCGGGCCACCTCCACGGGGTCCCCGGCGTCGCGGATCTCCACGAAGCGGATGCCCTTCACCACCCGGCCGGCATCGACGTCCAGGCAGGGGATGATGCGTTTAGTGAGCATCGCCGCCTCCAGCCGCCGCCATGGCCTCGACCAATGAAAAGGCGCCGTTGTAGAGCGCCCGGCCCACGATGACACCTTCGATGCCTTCGCTGGCCAGCCCCGCCAGCGCACGGATGTCGTCCAGTGAGCCGATCCCGCCGGAAGCGATGACCGGGATACCCACGGCCCGGGCCACCTGCGCCGTCTGCTCCGCGTTCACGCCCGAGCCCGTGCCGTCACGGCTGATGTCGGTGTAGATGATCCGAGCGGCGCCGTCTTCCTCGCACCGTTGCGCCAGTTCCACGGCGTCCATGGCGGTGTCGTCGCGCCAGCCTCGCACCGCGACCTTCCCGGCCCGCGCGTCGATGCCCACCACCACCCGCCCGGGGAAACGCTCGCACGCTGCCTTCAGGAAATCCTGATCCTCGTAAGCCTTGGTGCCGATCACCACCCGCTCCACACCAGAGTTCATGGCATCCTCCACCGCCTGGAGGGTCCGCAGCCCTCCGCCCACTTCCACCGCCACGCCCGATTCGGCGCAGATGGCCGCCAGTTCCGCCAAGTGAACCGGATGGCCCTCCACCGCGCCGTTGAGGTCCACCACGTGGATCATGCGGGCGCCTTCTTCCACGAGATGCCGGGCCGCATCCAGCGGCTGCTGGTAATACACCGTCTCCTGGTCCATGTCGCCCTGGTACAAGCGCACGCAGCGGCCGTCCTTGATGTCGATGGCAGGTATGATCAGCATGTCCGCGGAAATGGTTGAGCGGCCCGTACCAGAAAACCGGCCATCGGTCAGGCCGCGGCCCCGTTCTCGGCAAAGCGCCCGAAGTTCTCCAGGATGCGCAGGCCGATGGCCTGGCTCTTCTCGGGATGGAACTGGCACGCGAAGAGGTGGTCGGTGGCGATGCTCGAAACGAAGGGCGTCCCGTGGGAGGTGACGGTGGACACCATGGATTCGTCCGCGGGTGCCGCGTAGAACGAGTGTACGAAGTAGACCTGCGCCCCTTCGTCGATTCCCTCCAGGAAACGCGTAGGCTTGCGTATCTCGATGGCGTTCCAGCCCATGTGGGGCACCTTCAGGCCGTCCGCGGCAGAGAAGCCCATAACCTTCCCCGGCACCAGCCTCAGACCGTCCGGGGAGCCGAACTCTTCACTTTCGTCGAACAGGAGCTGCAGCCCCAGGCAGATGCCGAGGAACGGCCGCTTCCGGCGCACCACATCCCGGATGACGTCCACCAGGCCGAAGCGATGGAGATTTTCCATGCAGGTGTGGAACGCTCCCACTCCGGGCAGCACGACCCCATGTGCCTCGGCGATGCGCCCGGGGTCGCGGGTGACCTCCGCCTCGAAGCCAACCCGCTCCAATCCCTTCTGCACGCTTCTCAGGTTACCCATGCCGTAGTCGACGACGGCGATCATCTCGATTCCTCCAGAACCGGCACCCCGTGCGCGGGCACGTTCGAAAACCCGCCCCTACAAGCTCCCTTTCGTGGAAAGCACCCCCTTGATCCGCTCATCCAGCCCCGTGGCCCGGTCCATGGCCCGGGCGAAGCCCTTGAAGCATGCCTCGATGACGTGGTGCGGGTTCTCGCCGTGCTGGACGTCCATGTGCAGGTTCATTCCCAACTGGTTGACGAAGGCCTGGTAGAACTCGTGCGGCAGGTCGGTGTCGAAGGTCCCCACCCGGCCGCCGCGGATCTTGACCCGGTAGGCCAGGTAGGGCCGGCCGCTCAGGTCCACCACGACCCGCGCCAGGGCCTCGTCCAGCGGCACCGTGGCCTCGCCGAAGCGGCGGATGCCGTGCTTGTCCCCCAGGGCGTCCTTGAACGCCTGCCCCAGGGTGAGCCCCACGTCCTCCACCGTGTGGTGGTAGTCCACCTCCAGGTCGCCCACCGCCTTCACCATCACGTCGAACAGGCCGTGACGGGTGAATATCTCCAGCATGTGGTCGAAGAAGGGGATGCCTGTCTCCACCTGCGCTTGGCCCTTGCCGTCGATGTCCACGACGGTGGTGATGTCCGTCTCCTTCGTCTTCCGGTGAACCGTTGCCGTTCGTCCCATGTGAACTCTCCTGACCTTCGATGGCGCCCTTCGACTTCGCTCCGCTACGCTCAGGGCGAACGGAGGGGCATGTGACCTGCTTTCAACTCGTCCCCAGCCGCGCCTCCACCGCCCGGGCGTGCTCGTCCAGTCCTTCCCGGCGCGCCAGATGGATGACGGCGGGGGCCAGGGCGGCCAACCCTCCGGGCTCGGCGCGCACGATGCTGGTGCGCTTGACGAAGTCGTAGGCGCCCAGGGGCGAGAAGAAACGCGCGCTGCCGCCCGTGGGAAGCACGTGATTGGGTCCGGCCACGTAGTCGCTGAGGGGCGGCGTGGCATGTGCGCCGACGAAGATCGCCCCGGCGTTGCGCACCGCGTCCACGCACTTCTCCGGATGGCGCACCATGATCTGCACGTGCTCCGGGGCGATGGCGTTGGTGATGTCCACCGCTTCCTTCAGAGACCGCGACACCATGATGGCGCCGAAGCGCCGCAATGCGCCCAAGGTGATGGCCTGCCGCCGGGTGCTCTTGAGCTGTTCGGCCATGGCGGCCTGGACCTTCCGGGCCGTGGTCATGGACGGGGTGACGCACACCGCCGCGGCCAGCTCGTCGTGCTCGGCCTGGGAGAGCATGTCCGCGGCCACGTAACGCGGGTTGGCCGAGCCGTCCACCAGCAGCAGCACCTCGCTGGGGCCGGCGATGGAGTCGATGTCCACTTGGCCGAACACGAGCCGCTTGGCCGCGGCCACGTACACGTTGCCGGGGCCCACGATCTTGTCCACCCGCGGGATGGTCTCGGTGCCATAGGCCAGCGCCGCCATCGCCTGGGCGCCGCCCACCCGAAACACCCGGTGGGCGCCGGCGATGCGCGCCGCCGCCAGCACCAGCGCGGCCTCTTTCTGGACCGGAGTGGCGACCGCCACCTCCCGGACCCCAGCCGCCACCGCGGGGATCACGGTCATCAGCACGGTGGACGGGTAGGCGGCCTTGCCGCCGGGCACATAGGCGCCTGCGCGCTCCACCGGGCTGATGCGCTGGCCCAGCTCCAGTCCCAGGGGGTCGCGGTAGCACCAGCTCTTCTCCACCTGGCGGCGGTGGAACCGCCGGATGCGCGCCGCGGCCAGCCGCAGCCACCGCAGGTCCTCTTTGGAAACGGTGTCGCGCGCCCGCTCCAGCTCGTCCGCCGAAACCTCGATCTCGGAGCGCTTCAGCGTGACGCCGTCGAACGCCTTGGCATAGCGCACCAGGGCCCTGTCCCCGTGCCGGCGGACGTTCTCGATGATCTCCGCCACCCGCGCCTCGACGTCCCGCTCGATCTCGCCCCGGCGCTGGAGGATCCGGTCCAGTCTCTTCCTGAAGCCGGGGTCCGTGGTCCTCACGATGTCAATCGTCACGGTTCACCCTTCGTATGTCCGCGCCCAGACGGGCCAGCTTGCCCTCGATGTCCTCGTAGCCCCGGTCCAGGTGATACACCCGCGACACCTCCGTCTCACCTCCAGCCACCAGGCCCGCCAGCACCAGCGACACGCTCGCCCGGAGGTCCGTGGCCATCACCTGCGCCCCGGACAGCTCCGCCACCCCCCGCACCGTGGCCTTGTTGCCGTCCAGGGTGACGCGCGCGCCCATCCGGTTCAGTTCCTGGACGTGCATGAACCGGTTCTCGAAGATGTTCTCGGTGATGACGCTGGCGCCGTCGGCCACCGCCATCAGCACCATCATCTGTGCCTGGAGGTCCGTCGGGAATCCCGGATACGGCCGCGTGGCCACGTCGGTGCTGCGGACCCGTCCGTTGCCGGTGACGCGGACCCCGCCCGTTTCCTCGGCCACCCGCGCGCCGGTTTCCCGCAGCTTGGCGGTGAACGCCTGAAGGTCTTCGGCCCGGGCGCCCTCGATCATGACGTTCCCGCCGGTCAGGGCCGCCCCCACCATGAATGTGCCGGCCTCGATGCGGTCCGGGCTCATCTCGTGGGACACGCCGTGAAGCTCGCGGACGCCCTTGATGCGGATGACGTCGCCACCGGCCCCGCTCACCCGGGCGCCCATCCCGTTGAGCACGCCAGCAAGTTCGGCGATCTCCGGCTCCCGGGCGGCGTTCCGTATCACCGTCTCCCCCCGGGCCAGGGTCGCGGCCATCATGAGGTTCTCGGTGGCGCCCACGGAAGGGAAGTCGAGCGGGATGACCGCCCCCCTGAGCGCCCTGGCTCGGGCGTCGACATAGCCGTGGTCCTGCCGGATGCTGGCCCCCATGCGCTCAAGCCCCTGGAGGTGCAGGTCCACCGGCCGGGAGCCGATGGCACACCCTCCGGGCGTCGAGACGCGGGCTTCGCCGAAACGCGCCAGCAGCGGCCCCAACACCAGGAACGAGGCGCGCATGGTCTTGACCAGGTCGTAGGGCGCCTCCAGCTCGTGGATCCTGTCCGCGGTGAGGTCCAGGCGTCCCTGGGCGCCTACGTCCTTCTCGATGGTCACTCCCAGGCGCGACAGCAACCGCAAGGTGGTGCTGACGTCGCGAAGCGCCGGCACCCTGCGATAGGAGCATTTGTCCGCGGTCAGGAGCGCCGAGACGAGCACCGGCAGAGCCGCGTTCTTCGACCCGCCGAGAGCCACCGAGCCTTCCAGAACCGTCTCGCCCTTGATGATGATGCTGTCCAATACCGTCGACCCCTCCGCTCCGCTTACGCGGAGCCACGCTCAGCATGAACGGTTACGGACTCCGTATCGCCGTTCGTCCCGAGCGTAGCGGAGCGCAAGCGAAGCGAAGTCGAAGGACGCTCCGCGGCTACCACCCGCGGCAGCCCGGCGTAGTCCCGGCCCACCCGGACCCGCCGGAGCCCGGCCTGGGCCAGGAACCGCGATACGTCGCAACCCTGCTCCGCTCCGACCTCCACCGCCAGCATTCCCCCTTCCCGTAGATGGCGGACTCCTTCACGGGCGAGCTTCCGGTGGAAGTCCATGCCGTCGACGCCGCCGTCCAGCGCCAGGGCCGGTTCCCAATCCCGCACGTCACGGGGCAGGCGCGGGATCTCGCCGCTGGGGACGTAAGGCGGATTCGACACCACGACGTCGAACCAGCCGGTCAACTCTCGCACGGGAGCGAACAGGTCGCCTCGCAGCCACCGGATCTTCCCCGCGACGCCGTGCCGAGCGGCGTTGTCCCGGGCGACGTCCAACGCCGGCGCGGAGACATCGGTGGCCCATATCTCCGACTCCGCGCATTCCCTGGCCAGACAGACTGCGATTGCGCCGCTACCGGTGCCGATCTCCAGGATCCGGCACGGCCCCGGGCGCGTGGCCAGAAAATCCAGTACCGTCTCCACCAAGTGCTCGGTCTCGGGCCGCGGGATGAGCACGTCGGGCGTCACCCGGAAGTCCAGGGACCAGAACTCCTGCGCTCCGGTCATGTAGGCCACGGGCTCGGCCCGCATCCGCCGGGAGACCAGGCTCTCGAACCGTTGGGTCTGACCCTCCTGCAACGCGCCATCGGGGTTCCGGTAGAGATCCTCCCTCGACCACCCGAGGACGTTCATCAACAACACCTCGGCATCGAGCCTGGGCGTCCCCATGCCCGCGTCCCGGAGCCGGGCCGCAGCGCGCCGCAGCACGTCCGCAAGGTTGCCTGTCGCCTGCGCGTCCACAGGATCAGCCCGTGGCCTGGAGGGCCTCCGCCTGGTGGTACGTGATCAGGCCGTCGATGAGGTCCTTGACGCCGCCGTCCATAACCTGGTCAAGCTTGTACAGGGTCAGGTTGATGCGGTGGTCGGTCACGCGCCCCTGGGGGAAGTTGTAGGTGCGGATGCGCTCGCTGCGGTCGCCGCTGCCCACCATGAGCTTGCGCGAGGCCGCGATCTCCGAGCGCTGCGCCTCCTGGGTCTTCTCCAGCAGGCGAGCGCGCAGGATCTTGAGAGCCTTGGACTTGTTCTTGTGCTGCGATTTCTCGTCCTGGCACGAGACCACGATCCCGGTCGGCACGTGGGTGATGCGCACCGCGGAGTCGGTGGTGTTCACGCTCTGCCCCCCTGGACCCGACGAGCGGAAGACGTCGATGCGCAGTTCCCTGGGATCGATGTCCACGTCCACGTCGTCGGCCTCCGGCAGCACCGCCACGGTCACCGCGGAGGTGTGGATGCGGCCCGAGGTCTCGGTCACCGGAACCCGTTGGACACGATGCACGCCGCCCTCGAACTTGAGCTGGCTGTAGGCCCCCTGCCCCTCGATGAGGGCGATGATCTCCTTGAATCCGCCCAGGCCGGTGGGGTTGGAGTTGAGCACCTCCACCTTCCAGCCCTTGTCCTCCGCGTACCGGCCGTACATGCGGAAGAGGTCCGCGCTGAAGAGCGACGCCTCCTCTCCGCCCGTGCCGGCGCGGATCTCCAGCAGCACGTTCTTGCCGTCGTTGGGGTCCTTGGGCAGCAACAGGACCCTGAGCTGCTGCTCCAGCTTCTCCTGCCTCTCCTTCAGGGTCTCCAACTCCTCGACCGCCAGCTCCTGGAGTTCGGGGTCGCCGTCGTCCAGCAGCTCGCGGTTGTCCCGGACCTCCTGGTCGAGCTTGCGCCACTCGCGGTAGCACGCGACCATCTCGGCGAGGTCCGCCCGCTCCTTGGCGACCCGGGAGTACTCCTTGCGGTCCTCCAGCAGTCCGGGGTCGGCGAGCAGGCCCTCCAGCTCGTCGTAGCGGCTCTCCACCTCGGCCATTTTCTCGATCATGCTCACGGTCTGATTCCTGCACAAAAGCAAAGGGGCAAAGGGAATTCGCGCCACCCTTTGCCCCTTTGCCGAAAGAGCCGGTCAGGAACTTCCCTCAGTCCTTGATACCGTATCTCCTCTTGAACTTCTCGACCCGTCCGGCGGTGTCGAGGAGCTTCTGCTTGCCGGTGTAGAACGGATGGCAGTTGGCGCAGATCTCGGTATGGATGGACTTGGCGGTGGAGCGCACCTCGAAGGAGTGGCCGCAGGCGCACACCACGTTCACGAGCTGGTATTCGGGGTGAATTTCGGCTTTCATCGCAAACCTCGACTGAATGCGCATTTTATAGCATGAAGCCCGTGCATCTCCAAATCTCTGGACACCCGTGGAGCCTTCCTAGTTGCCGAACTCGCGTAGCACGTGGCGCGCGATGACCATGCGCATGACCTCGGAGGCGCCCTCGGTGATGAGCCGGCTGCGCTGGTCGCGGAACCACAGCTCGATGGGCAGATCGGTGGTGAGGCCGACGCCACCATGGATCTGCAGCACGCGGTCCACCACCCGGAAGGACATCTCGTCGGCGAACACCTTGACCATGTAGCCCTCGTTGCGCATGTCTTCGCCCTGGTCGTACTTCCACGCCGCGTGGTAGACCATGAGCGTGGCGGCGTGAAGCTCGGTCCAGGAGTCCGCCAGCTTGAACTGGATGGCCTGGCGCTCGGCCAGAGGCTTGCCGAAGGTGACCCGCTGCTTGGCGTACGTCGCGCCCATCTCTATGGCGCGCCGGGCCACGCCGATGGCGCGCCCGCCGTGCTTGAGCCGGCCGATGCCGAGCCACTTCTGTCCCAGCTTGAAGCCCTCGCCTTCCTCGCCGATCATGTTGGCCGCCGGCACCCGGCAGTTGTCGAACACGATCTCGCACGGCTCGTAGCCCATCATGGTCTTGTACTTGGCGGTGATCTTCACGCCCGGGTTGTCCATGTCCACCAGGATGCAGGAGATGCCGCCGTGGGAGCCCTTCTCGGGATCGGTGGCCACCATCACCTGGGCGAAGTCGGCCTCGTCGGCCTCGGTGATGAAGCGCTTGACGCCGTTGATCACGTACTCGTCGCCGTCGCGCACGGCGCGGGTGCGCATGGAGCCCGGGTCGGAGCCGGCGTCGGGCTCGGTCTGGGCGAAGCAGGCGCGCTTCTCGTCCTTGAGCAACGGGTACAGGTAGCGGTCCTTCTGCTCCTCGTTCATGGCGTAGAGCACCGGCCGCACCTCAGGGCCGAAGATGCTGCGGCCGCGGGAGGGGATGGCCACGGAGCGGGCCACCTCGGCCCAGATGAGAACCTGGGCCAGCAGGCTCAGGCCGGCGCCGCCGAACTCCTCCGGCACGTCGAGCATCCACAACCCCATCTCCCGGGTCTTGGCCTCGAACCGCTCGCGGTACTCGGGCTTGAGCGTCACGCCGTCCCGGCACTCCATCTCCACCGGGATGAGCTCCTGGTCGACGAACTTGCGGACGGTGTCCTGCAGAATCTGCAGTTCTTCGGGTAGTGCGAAATCCATGTACGTTCCTCCTTGAGGGTATGCGCCGAGGCCGCCCCGCTCCTTCTGGATTCCGGCTTTCGCCGGAATGACGGGTCCCAACAACGGACTTGCGGCGGTCAGCTATGGTTGCTCAGGAACGGGATCAACACCGCGGCCAGCTCGTCGGGCTTTTCCTGCTGCACGTGGTGCCCGGTGCCGGGAATCTCCACCAGCGTCCTGTTCCTGAAGTGCTCGACCCGGCCGTAGCGGGGCGATTCCTTGTAGCCCGAGTCCGACCCGAAAACGAGCAGCGTCGGGCAGTCGATGCGTTCGATGAAGGCCTTGACCTGGGTTTCGGAGAACGACGAATACGACGGGTTCCGGGCCCGCGGGTCGTACTTCCACACCAGTCCGTGGGGCGTCAGCCGGGTTCCGTGGCGCGCCATGTGCATGGCCGCGCGATTGGGAACGAGCGGGAAACGCCTCACGATGGCGTCGGCGGCCTGAGCGACGGTGGCGTAGTAGGTCAGGATCGTGTCGGAACCGTCGTCCTTGGTCCAGCGCCCGAACAGCTCCGGGGTCTCCTGCTCGGTGCGCCCGTAGGGGCCGGCGGCCTCGATGATGGCCAGCCGCTTGACCTTCTCCGGCAGTGCGCCGGCGAACACCACCGCCATGCTGCCGCCCAGGGAATGGGCCACCACGGTCACGGCGTCCTTCTGCAGGTGCCGCAGCAGCCCCACCACGTCCAGGACGAAATCCTCGTGCCGGTAACCCCGCTCCGGGCCCACCCAGCCGCTGTCGCCGTGGCCGCGGAGGTCGAGGGACACCACGTGGGGCAGGGTGAAACCCGCCTTGTCGAAGGACTCCAGCAGCAGGTCCCAACTGTGGCAGTGGTCGCGGTTGCCGTGGATGAAGACGCAGGTCTCCTGGCTGGGGTCGCCGTACTCCAGGTAGTGGACCTTGCACCCGTCGATCTCGAAGGCGCCGTCGCGGAACCGCGACAGCACGTCCGTCAGTCCTTGCGTTGACATTGCCGAAAACCGCCGATTACCGGCCGACCTCCACGATGCCCATGTGGCTCAACTGGCGCCAGCCCGTGCCGCTGTCCTGAAGCAGCCGGTCGGCCTCGTCCGGGCCGTCGGTGAAGGGGTAGTAATTGGGGAAGCGGGGCGCGGGAAGATCTTCCCAACCCGACAGGATCGAGTCGGTGAAGCGCCAAGCGTAGTCCACCTCGTCGGACCGGGTGAACAGCGAGGCGTCGCCGCGCATGGCGTCCAGCAGCAGGCGCTCGTAGGCTTCGGGGGAGCGCTGCTCGAACGCGTCGTAGACGAAATCCATGTTGACCTTGGCCAGGTCGATCTGCATGCCCGGCCGCTTGCAGGCGAAGGAGAGGCTGATGCCCTCCTTGGGCTGGATGCGCAGGATCAGCACGTTGGCGCTGGCCGCGGCCATGGCGAGGCCGTCCGCGGTGGCGGCGTCGTCGAACAGCCGAAGCGGCGGATGCCGGAACTGCACCGCGATCTCCGACACGCGGTTGCGCAGCCGCTTGCCGGTGCGCAGCAGGAACGGGACTCCGGCCCAGCGCCAGTTGTCGATCTTGGCGCGCAGGGCGACGTAGCTCTCGGTCACCGACTGCTCGTCCACCCCTTCTTCCTGCCGGAAACCCTTGACCACGTCGCCGCGAAGCTCGCCGAAACCGTACTGGCCGCGCACCGTGTTCGCGGCCACCTCTTCCGGCGTCGCGTAGGGCACCAGCGCCCGCAAGAGCTTCACCTTCTCGTCGCGGATGGACACCGGCTCCACCGCGGCCGGCGGCTCCATGGCGATGAGGCACAGGAGCTGCAGCATGTGGTTCTGCACGATGTCCCGCAGCGCCCCGGCCTTGTCGTAGAACGCCCCCCGGCGGCCTTCCATGCCCAGGGTCTCGGCCACCGTGATCTGGACGTTCTCCACGTACTTCTGGTTGAACAGCGGCTCGAAGATGGCGTTGCCGAAGCGGAAGCTCAGGATGTTCTGGACCGTTTCCTTTCCCAGGTAGTGGTCGATGCGATAGATCTGGCTCTCGTCGAGGAGACCCGTAACCTCCTCGTTCATCTCCCGGGCGCTCTTGAGGTCGTGCCCGAACGGCTTTTCGATGATGACGTGGGACCATTGCTCGTCGTCCGGGCGCCGGATCAGTCCCGCGGCATCGAGGTTCCGGATGATGGGCGTGAAGAACTCCGGGGCCACCGAGAGGTAGAAGAGCCGGTTGCCGGGGAGGTCCCGCTCGGCGTCCAGCGCGTCCAGCCTGGCCTTGAGCTTCTGGAAGGACTCGATGTCGGTGTTGTTGCCCGGCTGGTAGTGCAACGCGCTGAACAGGGGGTTGCCGGCGTCGACGTCCGTGAAGTCCTCGCGCATCTCGCCGACCATGCGCTCCCGGTAGGCCTCGTCGGTCATCTCCGTGCGCGAAAAACCCAGCACGGCGTAGCGTTCCGGCAGATAGCCTTCCTGCTCAAGATGGTACAGCGCCGGAATCAGCTTGCGCTTGCTCAGGTCGCCCGAGGCGCCGAAGATGACCACGGTCAGGGGATCCCGGGCGCGGAACGAGCTGTCTCCCCTGCCGGAGCCCTTGCCACCGCTGATGCGCACCGAGGCCTGCACGCCGTCGCCAGAATCCATCGCCCTCCCCCAAGACGGATAAGTCGAAACGTACAAGTAGCGCGAACCCCGAGAGTTGTCAAAAACGGCCCGTGGAGCGTTGTTGACACCGATTCCGCCCGTGGTTATCCTCTGCGACGATCCCGCCGTCCATGAAGCCCATGATCGAGTTCGAAGGCAGAAACATCCCCATGACCCTCGCCGAGGTCGCCGATCCCCGGAGGACGGTGCTGTTGGTGTGGGACATGCAGAACGACCAGGCCGGCAGCTCGTTCAACAAGGACGAGTTCCTGCGCGCGACGCCGCCCCTCATCGCCGCGGCCAAGGGCGCCGGGGTGCGGGTGGTCTACGCATTCGCCACCCCCTATCCCTGGCGCGACGAGGCGCCGGCCATGATCCGGCGCGCCATGAAAGACCAGGGCGTGGACCATCCGAGCCGGCTCGGTCCGCGCCGCACCCGCGGCAGCTTCGGCTGGCAGCTCATCGAGCCCTTCCAGCCCGCGGACGACGACGTCCTCATCGAGAAGCACCGTCCCACCATCTTCCTCGGAACCGAGTTCGAGCAGTTGCTGGGCAACTGGAACCGGGACACCGTGGTGGTCGTCGGTTGCCGCACGGACGCGGGCGTCGAGGGCAGCGTCCGGGACGGCTACTACCGGGGCTACTCCATGGTGGTGGTCCGGGACTGCGTGGGCACCAACCGGGAGGGCGCACACCACGAAGCGCTGAAGCGCATGGAGCGTTTCGCGGATGTGGTGGACTCACGGGACCTCGTCGAGATCTGGGGCGCCGGCTCCGGCTGAAGGCATGCCAAAGACCCCATCGACATACGGCGCCGCGCTGCTGCTCGCCGCGTGTCTCACCACCGTCGCATGGGGCGCCGCTTGGGAAGAAGTTCCCTGGAACGCTCCCGCCGCCAAGAAAAAACAGCCCCCGGGCATCAACGCCATCGCCCTCCTCGACCGCAACAAGGCTTGGCTGGGTACCGGTGACGGGCGCCTGCTCCGCTGGGACGGCGAGCGGCTCTCGCCCGTGGACCACCCGGCCAAAGTGAGCCCGAGGAAGTTCGTGGTGAACGCAGACGACGACGTCTGGGTGTTCGGCGACGACGCCCTGTCGCTGCACTACGACGGCAAGGACTGGACCCGTGTGGACAATCCGCTGGCCCTGCACAAGCCGTCGCAGGGACGGTTGTGGGGCGCCGGCTGCGCGGCGCCAGACCGCTGCTTCGCCGGCACCCGTGACGGACGGCTCATCGAGTGGGACGGCAGGAAATGGCGCAACGCGAGGAGCCCGGTGGACGACGAGCGCATCCACGCCATACAGTTCTCGTCCCGGGACTCCGGCTGGATGGTGGGAGACGGCTTCTTCGCCCGCTGGGACGGCAAGGCATGGAAGAAAGCCGACATGAAAGACGTGCCGCGCATGTACGACCTGGCCCTCATCGGCGACGACTGGGGCTGGGCCGTGGGCGACCACGGCGCCCTGTTCAGGTATGACGGGGCCGCCTGGAAGCAGGTTGACGTGCCGGCGTCTCTTTTCCGCCTGAGAGCCGTGGCCTGCGCCTCCCGCGCCGAGTGCTGGGCCGTGGGAGAGGCCGGGGCTGTTTTGGGCTGGAACGGCGCGCGGTGGCAACGATCCCGGCTGGGCACGCCGGACAGGCTTACCGCGGTGGCCATGAAAGACGGGACCGCACTGCTGGCAGGCGACCGCGGCACCCTCTTCCGGCGCGGGCCGGCGGCGGGAAACACCGCAGGTCGTTCCGAAACCCCATGATCCGGTTCGGTTCCCTCATCTACCTGTTGCGCCTGGGGCCCCGACGGCTGCTGGGGCTGGTGCAGCACCTGCCCAGCTTCGGCCGGCTGTTCTGGCGCCTGTTCAAGGACCCGCGGGTCGGCTTCAAGGCCAAGGCGCTGGCGCTGAGCGTGTTCGCCTACTTAGTCCTTCCCGCGGATTTCGTGCCCGACCTGTTGCCGGCCCTGGGGCACATGGATGATCTGCTGCTGCTGTTCCTGGGAGCCAAAGGATTCATCGCGCTGTGCCCCAAAGAGGTGGTGCGGGAACACGTGCAGCAAATCGCCCAGGGCCGCTGAGCGGGCAGTCATGCGCGGGCGGGTTTGAACCCGCAAACCGCGCTACGAGCCGCCGAAGTCCCTGTCCCAGATGTCTCGCAGCGCGGCCATGGCCGCATCCGGCAGGGGGCCGGCGCCGGAGCAGGCGGTGGCCTCGTCGATCTGGGCGTTGTTGGAGAACCCCACCAGCACCGTGCTCACCTCGGGCTTCATCAAGGCGAAGCGGATGGCCGCCCGGGGCAGGGATTCGAGCCCGTGGTCCTTCAGGAAGCCCAGCTTGTGCGCGCGGGCGACGTCGCGCTCGTAGTCGGAGCCCGCGGAAAGCGGCTCGCGGCTGGTGCCGCCGCCCGATTTCGGCGTCTGGCTGAGCACGCCGGCGGCCAGCACCCGGATCACCACCACTCCCATGCCGCAGGCGGCGGCCCGGTCGATGACACGCCCGTAGTCCAGGGCGCTGAAGCCCGCGGGCACGGCCTGCCCGGCGCTGGGGTTCAGCAGGTTGTAGTAGGCCTGGAAGGAATCGAACTCGCCGCTGTCCACCAGCGCCTCGATGGCCTCCACGTCTCCCAGTCCGGTAAACCCGAAGAACTTCACACGGCCCTGGTCGCGCAGCCGTTTGAACCCCTCGATGACGCCCCCGGGGCCCAGCACCTCGTGCGACGTCATGCCGAAGCGCCCGGACTCCCGCCGGTCGACCAGCCGGGTGTGGAGTTGCATCAGGTCCACCGACTCGCGTCCCAGACGCGCGAGCCCCTGCTCCGCGTGGGAGACGGCGGCCGCGCCGATGTCCGGGAGCGCATCGGCTTCGAGGCGGACCTTGGTGGACAGGACCACCTCCGCGCCGACCTCGTCCAGCACGCGGCCGAGGTTGGTCTCGGACCTGCCCTCGCCGTAGGCCCTGGCCGTGTCGAAATAGTTGATGCCGAGGGAGAGGGCGTGCCGCACTGCGCCGAGTTGCTCGTCATGGCCGTCCCGGGTCATCAGGCCGCCGACGTTGCCGCAGCCGAAGCCGATTTCGGAGACCCGGAGTCCTGTCCTGCCGAGCATCCTGTATCGCATCACATATGCTCTCTTCCTGCCGGCACCGGCGGATCATGTCCGCGGCGCAAGGACCTGAAGCAGATGACCGTCCGGATCCCGAAAGTAGATGCAGCGGGGATCTCCCTTACGTCCGCTCACGGCGATCCCCGCCGCCTCGAGAGCGGCCTTCACCTCCTCGTAGCTGCCCGACTCCACCTGAAGCGCGATATGGTTGAGATCACGCCCGGCGGATCCGGTGGCCGGCTGCCGGCCTTCGAACAGCCCCACTTGCTGCTGTCCGCATCGGAGGAAGACCCGGCCGTCGTGTTCGTGGGCCACCTCCATGCCGAGGAGGTCCACATAGAACTGCCTGGCCCGCGACACGTCCTCCACGTGCACCACCACGTGGTCGACGCCGGTGGCCTTGATCCTCAGAGTATCGTCCCCCATACTCGAATCCTCCGTTTCCGCGCGCCGCGCGAATCCCCGATCCGTTGTCGCCGGAGGCGTGCACACGTCGGGAAATTGTGGAGCAACGCTCCGGTGGAATCAACCGGCGGCGCAGCCCGACCTCAAGGTGTCGCATGAACATGTCCATCGAACTGAGCATGATCTGCGCTCCCTACGACCGCGCCCGGGCGCTCATCGACGGGACAGTCAAGCCGGAGGGCATCGACCTCCGAGTGCATGTGGACGCCGACGACGTGAGCCGCCACTTCGGCGGCCACGGGGGCCGTTTCGACGTGGCCGAGTTCTTCACCGGGCGCTACATCGTGGACCTGCCCTTCAGGACCCTGGGCTTCACCGCCATCCCCATATTCGTCAAACGGATGTTCCGGCACTCCTACATCTACGTCAACACGAGCGCCGGCGTCACGGAGCCCGCCGATCTCAACGGCAAGCGGGTAGGCATCCAGAGCTGGTTCACCACCACCGCATTATGGGCGCGGGGCATCCTGGCGGAGGAGCACGGCGTGGACCTGAAGTCCATCCACTGGGTGGCGGGACGGCCGCCGGAGAACCCCCACGAGTGGGCGGCGCCGGACTGGCTCAAGCTGGAGGTGGTGGACGGATACGGCAGGTTGCGGGAGATGCTGCTGGCCGGCGAAATCGACGCCATGATCACCACCGCTACCCTGGCCCCGGACGACCGCCCCCGCGTGGATTTCCTGTTCCCTGACTTTCCCCAACGCGAACGCGAATACTACCGCCGGACCGGCTTCTTCCCCATCCAGCACACGCTGCTGATCCGGGACTCGGTGCTGGAGCGCCACCCCTGGGTAGCCCGCAGCCTGTTCGACGCCTGGCAGGAATCCAAGCGGCGCTGCTACCTGTGGCTCGAATGGCAGCGCGTGCACCAGACGGGCCTCTGGTACCGTGCCCTGTGGGAAGAGGAGCGCGCCGCCGCGGGCGAGGACCCCTATCGCTGGGGGTTCCGGGACACCCGGGCGGAAGTCGACAAGATGCTGGAGTACGCCCAGCGCCAGGGCCTCACCCGGGACCGGTTCCGGCCCGAGGACATGTTCCATCCCACGATGCTGGACACGTAGGGGGACCGGCCGGTCGCCCCGACCACGGTTCCTTCGGGCAGGCCCCCGTCGGCTCTCGACCGGCCGGCGCGACCGGCCCACTACATCGCGTAGAAGGCCTTCGGGTTGTCGTAGAGGATCTTCTCCACCACACGCGC
This sequence comes from Binatia bacterium, assembly GCA_963666515.2. Lineage (GTDB taxonomy): Bacteria > Desulfobacterota > Binatia > UBA9968 > JAJDTQ01 > JAJDTQ01. The sequence goes on along the minus strand of OY762897.2, from coordinate 228,971 downwards.
CGGGATGTCGTCGCGGGCGCGGAGCTTGGCGGCCACGTTGTCCTCGAAGGACTGGTCGAGGTGGCCGTAGTCCGAGCCGATCATGATGTGGTCCTCGTGGATGTAGTTGAGCAGCATGGGCAGGTCTTCGTCCACCTCACATACCACCCACATGCGGCACTCCTCGAACAGCTCGGGTCCCAGCGGGGAGCCGCTCGCCTTGGTGCGCCGGAGTTGGTGCAGGAGGTACGGCACCCAGGAGGCGCTGGCCTCGACGTAGCCGAACCGCAGGCCGGGAAACTGCTGCGGGATCCGGTTGGCCACGAGGTCCCGGAAGGCGATCAGCGGCAGCATGCGCAGGTGCGGCAGCGTGTGGCTGACCCGCACGTCGAACACGCTGGAGATGGCCGGCGAGCCGGCGCCGATGTGGATGCAGATGGGGAAGTCCAGGCGGGCCGCCTCCTCGTAGAGCGGGAAGAAGTAGGGCTCGGCCAGTGAGCGGTCGCCCTCGATGCCGCGCATGTTGACGCCCACGGCGCCGTGCTCCTTGGCGTAGTGCAACTGCCTGATGGACTCCTCGATGGAGGTCAGCGGGAACACCGCGGTCCAGCGCAGGCGGTTGTCTCCCTGCGCCCACACATCGCCCATCCAGCGGTTGTAGGCGCGGCACAGCGCCACGTCCAGGTCCACGTCCTCGGTGAGACGGACGCCCCAGAGAGTCGAGTAGATCACCTCGGCGTCGGCGCCACGTTTGTCCAGAGCCTCCACCCGGGCGCGCGGATCGGTCAGTTGCCGCACCGCCAGGTCGATGTCCTGGCGGGTCCACTGCCGCTCCTGCTCCGCCGGGGTGCTGAGCCGGGCGCTGCCCTTGCCCACGGACTTGGGATAGATCTGCCCGTCGATGAGCCAGAAGGCGTTGGAACTCGCGTACTCCGTGTCGGTGGGCGCCTGCAACAGGATCGGCCGGCGGTCGTACATGTCCTTGTCCATGTACTCCCAGATGTCCGCCGATTCGACGATGTGGGTATCCGCGTCGATGAAGCCGTTCATGTCCGTCTCCTTTCGTGCAGGCGCGGGCCGCTACGGCAGCTCGGGTGCCTTTCCCGTCCACGGCGACGCCTGTTCATAGGCATGGGCCACCGTGAGCACGGTATCCTCCCGAAAAGCGCCTCCCGCGATCTGCATTCCAATGGGCACGCTGTTCGCCGAGAAACCGCAGTTGATGCTCAGCGACGGCAGCCCGCTGACGTTGTGGGGGATGGTGCACAGTGTCAGGTAATTCCCGTCGCGAACCTGGAGCGGCTGCTTGCGGCCGTCCACGGTGACGTAGCTGCTCATGGACTCGTCGATGGTTATCGCCGGCACCGGCGCGGTAGGCGACACGATGACGTCCACCCGCTCCAGCGCCTTGTCGAAACCGTCGCAGATGAGCCGGCGGATGCGCTGGGACTGGTTGTACATCCCTCCCGATACCGTCAGCGCCTGGATCTGCGTGGACAACATGCTCGGGCTGTAGTCCCGGGCGTGGTTCCGCAGGTAGTATTCGGCATCGGCGGTGCTCTCGACCCGGCTGGCGCAGAGTTGCACCGCGGGGACCAGGTCCATGTGGGGAACCGTGACCTCCTCCACCGTCATGCCCAGGGAACGGAGAAGGTCGAGGGCGCCGGAGAAGGCCTGCATGACCTCCTTCGAAGCGAACCTCTCGAAATATCCCTTGACGATGCCCGCGCGCATTCCCTCCACGGGCAAGCCCAGCGCGGCGGCGTAGTCCGGCACCGGCTCGCGCGAGCTGAGCGGGTCCTGGGGATCGTGTCCGGCGATGACCTGCATCATCGCCGCGCAGTCGGCCACCGAGCGGGTCAACGGGCCGAAGTGGTTGGTGGAGTAGCCGCCGGTCCCCGGCACGCCGCCGTACACGCTGATGCGTCCGTAGGTGGGCTTGAGGCCGACGATGCCGCACAGCGAGGCGGGATTCCGGACCGAGCCCGCGGCGTCGGTGCCGACGGTGGCCATGCACATGCCGGCGGCCACCGCCACCGCGGAGCCGCTGCTGGAGCCGCCCGGAATCCGGTTGCGGTCCCAGGGGTTGCAGGGAGTGCCGTAGAACGGGTTGATGCCGTGGCTGCCCTTGGCCCACTCGTGCATGTTGGTCTTGCCGAGGCTTACGGCGCCGGCCTCCCGCAGCCGGGTCACCACGGTAGCGTCGAAGTCCGGCGTATTGTCCGACAACGCCTTGGCCCCAGCAGTGGTGCGCACCCCGCGGGTGGCGAGGTTGTCCTTGATGGAAACGGGAATGCCGTGAAGCGGCCCGCGGTAGTTGCCGGAGCGGATATCCTTCTCTGCTGCGGCCGCTTCTTCCAGGGCGCTCTCGGGAGTGGGCGTCAGAAAGGCGCTCAGCAGCGGATTGAGCCTTTCGATCCGCTCCAGGTGGAGCTTCGTCAACTCCACCGGCGAAACCTCGCCGTCGCGGATCTTCGGGGCGACTTCGCTGATGGTCAGGGTAGCCAGGTCCTTCTCGACCATTTGGAGTACCTCCGGTAACGCCGTCTAAAGACCGTACAGGTTCTTGGCGTTCTGCCCCAGTATCTTGTCGATGACGTGGGGCGCCACCTCGCCCTTGTTCCTGAGCACGCGCAGGGCCTCGATCTCGGCGGAGCGGTCCGCGTGGCCGTAGTCCGTGCCGATGACGAGGTTGTCCTCTCCGCCGTACCGGAGAATGGTGGCGAGGTCGTCGTCGGTCTGGCAGGCCACCCACACCCGGTTCTCCCGCAGCATGTCCTCCGGGAACTCCATCCCCTGCCGCTCGGACAGCCGCTTGAGGTCGTGGATCACGTACGGCAGCCACTGGGCGCTCACCTCGATGAAGCCGAACTTGAGGCCCGGAAACTTCGCCGGGATGCCCTCCATGATCAGAGAGTGGAAGTCCCCCACCACCGCCAGCTTGAAGCGGCGGAATCCGGCCGTGGCCGGAAACATGTCCTGGTAGGCGAAGCTCGCGATGCCCGAGTGGACACAGGCCGGCATGTCGAGCCTCGCGGCCTCCTCGTAGAGAGGAAAGAAGTACGGGTCGGTAAGCTGCCTCTCGCCTTCGAGCCCGCGCATCATGAAGCCGCAGGCGCCGGCGTCTCTGGCCCAGGACAGCTCGGCAAGGGCCTTCTCCATGGTCAGGAACGGCAGCAGCGCGATCCAGCGCAACCGTCCCTTGGCGCCCTCGCAGAGCCCGGCCAGCCAGCGGTTGTAGCTCCTGCAGAGTGCCAGCTCCACCGCCGGCTTCATGGTCACGGGACGCAGGAACAGGGTCGGGTAGAGCACCTGGACGTCTACTTCCAGCTCGTCCATGTGCCGGAGCCGGGCCTCCACGTCGCGCATCTCCCGCGTTTCCGGCGTGGTGTCCAGCCCGACGTTGTGGTTCTTGGGCTGCAGCCGGCCGTCCACGAACCAGTACTCGGCCCCCCGCTTGGGCATCCGGTCCCACTTGTCGCGCATCTCGGCCTTGGTGTACCCCCGCTCCGACACGATGACCTCGGGCCGGAAGCCCTCCTCCGACTCCTCCAGGAAGTCCCAGGTATGCGGATTCTCCAGCACGTGGGCATCGGCGTCGATGGTGAGCATGGCGGATTCCCCTTCTCTTTCGGCCGCCGGTCCGCCGGTGGGCGGGCTCGGGCGGGCTCGAAAACCCACCCCTACACCGGCACTCCAGCCGTTTGCGACCCCGTCCCTACACCGGCGGCCGGCGCTCGAACCAGCGGGCGTGCTGCTGGTAGGCATAGCCCACCCGCAACAGCGTGGACTCGGCAAAGGCCTTGCCCCAGAACTGCATGCCCACCGGCAGCCCCTTGGAACTGAAGCCGGACGGGATGGCCAGGGCCGGGACGCCCGCGAGGTTGGCCGGCGAGGGATAGTCGGGGCGCAGCATCTTGTTCACCGCGTCCAGGCCGTCCAGCTCCGAGGCCAGCGGCGCGGTCGTGGGATTCGTGGGAAGCGCCAGCGCGTGGACCTCGCGAAAGACCTCGTTCAGCTCCCGCCTGAGGCGGCTCCGCATCCGCTGGGCCTGGATGTAGTCTCCGCTGGTGGACACCGCGCCGATGAACAGGCGCGCCCGGCGGGACTCCGAGGCTTCCCCGGCCATGGCCGCGTCCATGTCGGCCCGGCAGATGTTGTAGAACTCGCAGGAGTAGAGAAGGCCGTTGGCGATGGTGGCGTACTCCATGCTCGGCACCGTCACGTCCCGGACCTTGGCGCCCAGGGACTCGAACACCCCCAGCGCCTGGTCCAGCAGGTCCAGCACTTCGGGATCGGTGTCGATGAGGCTGAAGTAGTCCCGCGGCACGCCGATGACCATGCCGGATACGCCGGCCTTCAGGTCCGCGCTGTAGTCGGAGACATCTACCTGGCTGCAAGTGGGGTCCCTGGGATCGAACCCGGCAAGCACCTGGAGCATGTGCGCGAGGTCCTCCACCACCCGGGTCATGGGCCCAGCAGTGTCCAGCGACCAGCCCAACGGCGCGAGTCCGGCGCGGCTGATCCGCCCGTAGGTGGGCTTCAACCCGGATATGCCGCAGTAGGAAGCGGGGTTCCGAATGGATCCCGCGGTGTCCTCGCCCATGGAGCCCATGCACAGTCCGGCGGCGATGCCGGCGCCGGAGCCGGTGCTGGAGCCCCCCGGCACGTGGTCGAGGTTCCAGGGGTTGCGGGCGCCCTTGAGGCCGCCGGGAAGCCCGCTCATGTTGAGCTTGCCCAGCATCACCGCCCCGGCCCCACGCAGGCGGCGAACCGCCTCGCAGTCCTCCCCCGGTCCGGCGGGCTGCGGGATACGCACCATGGAGAGCGCGCCCTCGACGTCGTACTGGTCCTTGACGGCGACCGGAATGCCGTGCAGCGGCCCGCGGTAGCGGCCGTCCCGGATATCCTGCTCCGCGGCCCGGGCCTCATCCAGGGCGCTCTCCTCCATGAGGTTCACGTAGGCGTGCAGATCGCCGTCAAGGGCGTGGATGCGGTCGAGGTAGGCTTGCGTCAACTCGACCGGAGAGACCTCGCCCTTTTGCAGGCGCGGCGCCATGCTGTCGATGCTGGAAAAACACAAATCCGACATGTCCGTTCCTCGCTGTCCCCCGAACCGCCCTACCGGTCCTCGTCCGTCTCGGGCCGGAAGACCCCGCCGACCTGCTCGCCGGCGAGGTTGATGGAGTGGAGCTTGTCCAGGCTCTCCATGTAGGTCTCCAGCATCGGGATGAAACGCGCGCGATCGCTCTCGGCCATTTCCAGGCCAGCCCGCCGCAGCATCCGGTTCAGGGTCTCTTCGGTATCCTTGTCCATGATGAACCTCCTGCTCTTGATAACGCCCTACCGCCCCGCCTCACCCCAGGTCGCCCCACAGCAACTGCACGGCGCAGACCGCGGCCACGGCTGCGGTCTCCGTGCGCAGGATGCGCCTGCCGAGCCCGACGGTGTGGAATCCGTGGGCCGCGGCCCGCGACGCCTCCTCCTCGCTGAACCCGCCTTCCGGGCCTACCATCACCAGAACCGAACGCAGGCTGCCGGTTTCTTCCCGCAGAGACGCCAGCCCCCGGCCCGACGGGCCTTCCCATAACAACAGCCTGGCGTCGCACTGCCAGTCACGGGCGAGCACCGCGTCGAACCGGTCCGGTTCGCGGATCTCGGGGATCCGGGTGCGACCGGATTGTCTCGCCGCGGCGGCTGCGATCTTCTCCCAGCGCTCGCGTCGCCGCTCGCCCTTGCCGCCGTCGTACCGGGGCACGGTATGCGACGAGAAGAACGGCGCCACGCACGTCACCCCCAGCTCCGTGGACTTCTCCACGATCCAGTCCATCTTGTCGCCCTTGCCCACGGCTTGGGCCAGTGTGACGGTCAGGGGCGACTCCCGCTCGGGGCGATAGGACCGTATCACGGTCATGGCCGCAACTCCACCTTCATAGGCGCGGATCAAGGCCTCGTGCTCGGTCCCCTCGCCGTCCCATAGCAGCACCCTGGCGCCGGGGCGGAGGCGCAACACCTTGCGCATGTGCGCAAGCTCGGAGCCTTCCACAATAGCGGCGCCGTCGCGTACCGCATCCGGCGAAACGAGGAAGCGCGGGAGGCTCATGATTCTTTGCGGAGCAGCAGCGTGCTCCACTCCTTGCGATCCTTGCGTTGCGCCAATCGAAAATCCTGGAAATGCCTCACCACCACCGGAACGTGGTCATGAAGCAGCCCCGACAGGATCAGCGAGCCGCTGGCAGCCACACACCGTTTCAGCGGGCCAGCCAACTCCACGAGGGTCTCCAGGATGATGTTGGCTACCACCAGCGGGAACCGGCGCCGCACGCGGCCGAGGCTCGTGTCACTGAGGGTCACCGCGCCGTCCACCCCGTTGAGCCGGAGGTTCGCCTCGGCCGCTTCCAGCGCCGCGGGGTCGTTGTCCAACGCCAGCACCTCGCGCACCCCGAGCCGGGCCATGCCGATGGCCAGGACGCCCGACCCCGTGCCCACGTCCAAGGACTTGGCGGGCACGGTCTCCGCACAAAGTTCGTCGATGAACTCGAGACAAGACCGGGTGGTCTCGTGCGTGCCGGTGCCGAAGGCCATGGCCGGCTCAATGAAGATGACGTGCCGGCGTTTTTCCTCCGGACGAATCCAGGGTGGCATTATCAGGAACCGTTTGCCGATCCGTTGCGGCTTGAAGTGTTCGCGCCAGCCGTCGTGCCAGTTCTGCTCCGCGATCACCCGCCAGCGGGTGCGGCCCACGAAACCGTCCGGGAGAATGCCCCGGAGACCGCGCAGATAGCGCCGGACCGCGGATCTGAGGACGGCATCGTCTACTGTCTCCGGGAAGAACGCCCGCAGGGAGCGCTCGCCGCAGACGACACCGGTCGAACCCTGCTCCACCAGGAAGCTGGAAATCGTGTCCTGCGCCGGGCCTTGGGCCTGGACGGAAAGCTCGAACCAGCGGGCGGGCATGACTCCCTTTTTATGTCACGGGCCTGTTGGCAGGCAACCGGCTCGACACGCATGGACTTTGCCCCACAAGCAAGATAGAATTTCATCGTGAGCACCGTTCCATTCGACACCCACGCCTTCGTAAAGGAGGTGGAACTGGCCTTGAAGCGAGACATGAAGGAGGTGGGACTTGCCTTGAGGCGGGACCTGAAGGAGTTGGAAGCGACCATCAAGCAGGACCTGAAGGATCTGGAACTGCGGCTCACCATACGACTTGGCTCAATGATGGTGGTAGCAGTCGGAGCGGTGGCTGCGCTAGTGAAGCTCCTGTAGCCGGGAGCGACCATGAAATCCTCCGAGATCAACGAAACGCCCGCCTTCTACGACTCCGACCGGGCCAGCGACTTTTCCCATACGCCGGACCGCATTGCCATCTTTGAAGAAGCCAACCGGTTCCGGCGGGAATTCGCGATCGCGCCAGCCGCCGCCGACTCGAGGCGAATCGATTTCCTCCTCATCGACGTGCAGCGTGACTTCTGCCATCCCGAGGGCACGCTGTACGTCGGTGGCCGTAGCGGGCAAGGCGCGGTCAAGGACAGCCGGCGCATCGCCGAGTTCATCTACCGCAACTTAGCGCGGATCACTCACATCCGCTGCACCCTGGACAGCCACAACAACTTCCAGATCTTCTTTCCCTGGTTCTGGGTGGACTCCCACGGGGAACCGCTTTCGCCCCACACCCTCATCACGGTGGACGGCCGTGACGCCAAGCGGCTGGTCAACACCGACCCCTTGGGCAACGTCCTCAAGGAGGACGTCAACCCCAACCCCGCCCTCACGTCCTGGGTCACGGACAAAGGCTACGACTGGCTGGTGGAGCAGTGCCGCTTCTATAACCGCGAGCTGGCGGCGGGCGGACGCTACACGCTTTACCTATGGCCGCCCCACTGTCTGGTGGGCAGCCCCGGCCACACCGTCACCGGCGTGGTGGACGAGGCAAGGACACTGCACTCCCTCACCCGGGCGTCACAGTCCTGGGAGGAGATCAAGGGGACCCACAGCCTGACGGAGAACTACTCGGTCCTGCGTCCCGAGGTCCTGACCACCTGGGACGGCGGCATTCTCGCCGAGAGGAACGCCCGGTTCTACAGGACCCTTGTGGAGGCGGACGCCTTGATCGTGGCCGGACAGGCCGCCAGCCACTGCGTCAAGAGCACGGTGCAGGACCTGCTGGAAGAAATCCGGCACGAGGACCCGTCGCTCGCGAAAAAAGTCTACATCATGACCGACTGCATGTCGTCTGTAGTGGTGCGAACCGAGAACGGCGACATCGCCGCCGACTTCACCGAATCCGCCGAGCAAACCCTGGACGAAGCCGCCTCCGCCGGCATGCACCTGGTGCGCTCCACCGACCCGATGGAGAGCTGGCCGGGGATGTAACGGGGACTGCCCCAACGCCCCCCTGGATTCCGGGTCAAGCCCGGAATGACGGAAAGCGTCACCCCGGACCCCGGGTCAAGCCCGGGGCAAGCTTGATCCGGGGTCCAGAGGCGGGGGCGGCACCCCTGGATTGGCTCAAGCCCGGAATGACGGGATACGGGTTGGAATGGAGGTTGCGGGGCGGCGTGCCGTTCCCGTATTCGTCAGCGTCCCTGTCAGCGTCCCTGAATCTCTTCCAGGTGCTGCTTGACGCGCTGCAGGAACCGGGCGCCGATGGCGCCGTCCACGACGCGGTGGTCGGCGGACAGGGTCATGGTCATCATGGGGCGGACGGCGATGGCGTCGCCGTGGGGGACGACCCGGGACGCGACGCGGCCCACGGCCAGGATGCCGCATTGCGGCGGGTTGAGGATGGCGGTGAAGCTGTCGACGCCGAACATGCCGAGGTTGGAGACCGTGAACGTGCCGCCCTGGTAGTTGGCGGGCGTCAGCCTGCGGTTCTGAGCCCGGGTCGCCAGCTCGCGGCTGTGCAGCGCCAGCTCCTCCAGCGGGAGCTTGTCGGCGTTGCGGATGACGGGGACCACGAGGCCGTCGTCCACGGCAACGGCCATGCCGATGTTCACCTCGCCGTGCTGCTCGATCCCCTCGTCCGTCCAGGATGCGTTCATGGACGGTGATTCCGCCAGCGCCCGGGCCACGGCCTCGAGGATGAAATCGTTGAAGGACGGGACCGGCCCGGCCTCCTGCTGCTTCATCGCGTCACGCCGGGCCTCGACACCGGTCATGTCCACTTCCATGCTTAGGTAGAAATGCGGTGCCGTTCGCTTGCTCGACGTCATGCGTTCGCCGATTAGGCGGCGCATGCGGGTGAGAGGGACCGGGACACCGGCTTCGGCGGAAGCGCTCGGAGCCATGGATGTTACGTCACGCGCCAGCACCGCGCCTTCCGGCCCGGTGCCGGCCATCCCGGAGATATCCACACCCCTCTCCCTTGCCAGACGTTTGGCCGCGGGGGACGCGAGAAGCCGGCCGGCGTCAGGGCCTGCCGCGGGGACCTCGGTTGCGGCGACCGGTGACTTCGCCGCCTTCCGCCGTGGCGCCGTATGCCTGCGCCGCGGTCTCGGCACGGGCCCGGCAACGGTCGTGTCGGGGGATTTCGGTGCCTTCGGCGCGGACGGGATAGACTGCTCCGACGGAGACACGCTCTCGCCCGGCTCCACGATGAGCGCGATGACTTGTCCAACGGGGATCTCGTCATCCGGCGCGGCAGTGACCTGGGCCAGGACTCCGGAAGCCGGCGCCTCCACCTCCACCACGGACTTGTCCGTCTCCACCTCCATGAGCATCTCGCCCTTGGTGACGGAGTCCCCTTCCCGCTTGAACCAGCGTACCAGGCGGCCCGTCTCCTGGGTCGCGCCCATGGCCGGCATGATCACGTCCACCGCCATCGCGCCTCTGTCCCTCAGCGATTAGTTGGATGGAGCGGAGGGAGGAGACCCGCGTGCCCGCCCCTCCCTCCACGGTGATGCAGATTACTCGTAGGAAACGCCCGGGATCGGCTTCTCCAGCACTTCCTCCAGCGTGGTGGCGCGGGACCACTGCTCGGCCGGCCGGCTCTCGCCTTCCCAGCCGATCTGGTCCATGGAGGCGTACAGCTCGATCTGGAAGCCGTCGGGATCGGTGAACTCTACTCCCGGGTTGCAGCCCGGACCCCTGCGGCCCTCGTACAGGATGGGCACGTTGTTGGCCTTCAGAAACTCGCGGATATTGAACAGCTCGGTGACGCTTCCTACCTCCATCGCGAAGTGGTTGAACGCCACCTGATCCGGCTCGGGCTGCCCCTTGTTCGACTTGGAGGGGAACAACGCCACGGCATGGTGGTCCGACGCGTTGCGCAGGAACACCATGCCGCGCTCATTCACGTCCGATACCTTGAAGCCCATGATCTCCGTCCAGAACTTCGTGCTGCGCTCCAGGTCGCTCACGTTGAACACCACGTGGCCGATCTTCTTGACCTTGATCGGGGATTTTTCCTCACTGCTCATGCTGCGTCTCCTTTCCGTACATGCGTTGAGAAGTCTCGGGCGTGGCGCCACCCGTGACCATTTTGACCCGTTCTCTATTCGATGTGAACGAAAGCCCTGGCCCAGTCGTTCGGCGTCAGCGTGTGGCCCTGCCCGGTGACGTCCTCGGCGAGAAAGACGTCTCCGGCCACGAAGGTCCGAGACGTGCCGTCGCCCACCCGGATTTCGGCGGAGCCCGATAGGGTGATGCAGTACTGCCGCCGGGGCGCGGTGTGAAAGTCGCCCAGATGGGTGGCCGGATCGTTCTTCAGCACCAGCCCGGTGACCGGCAGGGTCTCGAAGAAGTAGCCGCCCTCGGCGCTCATGTCCATATCCTCGAAATGGGATTGGCCGTCGTCCCCGGTGAACAATCGAACGAATTGCACGGTGAACCTCCTGTGTGTCCGAATGGTCCGAATGCGCGGCGCCGCCGCGTCTCCCTTTGTACGCCTTCCGGCAGGGTTAGATCAATCGGCGCGGAGCGCCACGGGATTGTCCGGGCCGTGTGCTATACTCGCCGCCATCCGAAACGGGGAGGCGCCATGCGACTCAAGGACAAGGTCACCATCATCACGGGGGGCGGACACGGGCTCGGCAAGGCTTACGCCAAGCGGTTCGCGGAGGAAGGAGCGCGGGTGGTCATCGCCGACATCGATGCTGCGGCCGGAGAATCAGTTGCCGACGAGTTGAATCGCGCGGGCCAGACAGGGTGGGCCAGAACCACCGACGTCACGAAATACGACAGCATCGAGGGACTCGTAGCCGAAACCCTCGACCGGTTCGGCCGCATCGACGTGCTGCTCAACAACGCGGCCATCTACGTGACCCAGAAGATGTGGATGGGCCGGGTCGAGGACTGCCCGCTGGACGAGTGGGACCGGGTCATGGAGGTGAACCTCAAGGGTGTCTTCATGTGCTGCCGCGCGGTCATCCCGGTCATGAAGGAGCAGAAGTCCGGGAAGATCATCACCATCGCCTCCGGCACCTTCCTTAACGGCACCAGCAACATGCCCCACTACACCAGTTCCAAGGGCGGCGTGGTCGGGCTAACACGGGTGATGGCCCGCCAACTCGGCGACTGGAACATCAACGTGAACTGCATGACCCCCGGCTCCACTATGAGCGAGGACGTCATCACCGACGAAATACGCAAGCGCCGCGCCGACAGCGCTGGCCGCCGCGCCTTCAAGCGCGTCGAGGTGCCGGAGGACGTCACCGGCACCGCGCTGTTCCTCGCCAGCGCCGACAGCGACTTCATGACCGGGCAGTTGCTGGTGGTGGAAGGCGGCGGGATCATCCACTAAGAGCCCGTGTCCCACACGAGCTTGAGACTGCCGGCCGATTCACCGATCTCGCCCCGGGCGCGCTCCGGCGGATAGCCCAGGCAGTTGGAGACGTAGCGCACGCCGTCGATGACCCGGTCGCGGTTGCGGTGCTGGTGGCCGTGGACGTGCAGCACCGAGCCCAACGCTCGGATCTGCGCCTCGATCCGGACGCTGCCCGCCACCCGGCTGAAGTTGAACCGGGCGGCACGGGCGGTGCGAACGGCGCGGACGACTCGCGGGGATGGTAGGGCCGGCGAGCGAAACATCATCTCCTGTCTGGGCAGGAAGTGGCTGAACGACAGGACCGGCGCGTCGTATTCGCGATGGAGGTGGGGCTTGTTCATGTCGAGGAAGTAGTCCGCCACGGACAGGCGTTCCGGCCACCGGGTGAGGAATTCATCCACCCACATCGAGAGGCTCGGGTCGTCGCCGTCCCCGGGGATGTAGAGGCTGTCGTCGCCCTGCTCGGGCTTCACGTACCACGAGAAAAGCGGCACCACCCAGGCTCCGGGGTCCCCGGCGCCGGTAGCGACCTTGGCCGGGCTCGTTGCCACCCCGAGGTCGGCGCACAACCGCATGATTCTCTCGAACTTGGCCACGGAGTCTCCGGACTCGCCGCCGCGCACCCACAGCTCGTGGTTCCCGGGCACGAAGAAGACGTGGGCAAACCGTTCGCGCAGACCTTGGAGGACCCGGGTCAGCCTGGCGAGGTTGTCGGTCACGTCCCCCGCCAACAGCAAGGTGTCCCGCTGGTGCTCCTGACCGGAGAGGGCCTGCAGCAGGGCCATGTTCTCCGGGTAGTCCGCGTGCACGTCGGATATGGCGAAAATACGCATGGCGGGTTTCTGGCGGGTCCCTTCACTCGCCTTCATACCAGTTCCGTCTTGTGATCCGTAGTCACGTTGGATATGATCCGGTCCGACCCGCCGGGGGACGGCGGAAGGCGCTGTTCCACCGCGGGGGACGGCGGAAGGCGCTGTTCCACCGCGGGCGACGCCGGGGTGCGAATACATGAGCGAGGAAACCACGAACCATCGGCCGAGCGAGCTGCTGGCCGCCCTGAAGCGGGCCGGCGTGAGCGTCGTGGTCTCGGTTCCCGACAGTTGGATCGGGGTCTTCATGGAGAAGATCGAGGAGGATCCCGAGATGACCCTCATCCGCGCCACCCACGAGGAGGAGGCCCTGTCCATCTCCTGCGGCGCGCGGCTTGGCGGGGCGCGCACGGTGCTGCTGATTCAGAACGTCGGGCTTCTGACCACCGGCGCCGGCATGGTATGCTTGGCCCAGCGCTACCAGTTCCCCATCCTTATCCTGGCCTCGTACCGGGGGTCGCCGCGGGACCCGGTCTTCTACCACGTCCCCAAGGGGCGGGCGACGGAGCCGGTGCTGCGGGCGTACGGGGTCTCGTATGCCGTGGCCCAACCGGACCGCCCCATCGGCGCGCAGGTGGAACGCGCCGCGACCTTTGCCGAGGAGGGCTCGGCGCCCTTCGTGCTGTTGCTGGACAGCGAGGACATCCGCTGGTGAGCGAATCAAGACCGACACGGAAAGCCTACTACCGCGTGCTCGCCGAGTGCGTGTCGGCCGAGACCCTGGTGGTCACCTCCCTGGGCAACGCCTCGTACGTCTGGTCCAACGTCTGCGACCGCCCGGAGAACTTCTACCTGGAAGACGCCATGGGGCTGGCCCTGCCGCTGGCCCTGGGTCTGGCCGTATCCCAGCCGCAACGGCGAGTGGTGGCGGTGGAAGGCGACGGCGGCCTGATGATGCATCTGGGAACGCTGATCACGGTGGGATCGGTCGCTCCGAAAAACCTCACCGTGCTGCTGGTGAACAACAACATCCACGCGGCGTCCGGGGGTCAGCCGCTCACCAGCACCGAACTGGACCTGGCGGCCCTAGCCCGTTCCGCCGGCATCGGCAAGGCACAGAACGTGGCCTCCCTCGAAGCCTTCCGGGCGCTCCTGCCGCCGGCCCTGGCGGAGGAGAGTCCCTCCTTCCTGGTGCTGGCCACCGAGCCCGACATACCGCCGGTGAAGCCGGCGTTCCCCATGAACCCGCCCATGATGAAGCAGCGCTTCATGGACGCCATCGGGGCGCCGCGCTACGTGCCCGCCATGTTCCGCACCTGAGTCTTCGCATACCGAATCAAGGACCTTTCCCGCCGCCGAAACATGTTGACAGGGTTCCGGCAAAGGCGTCTAATCGGGCCGGGCTTCGGCGGGAACCGCGAGTTCCCGGAACTTTCGCGTTGTGGACGCCTCTGCAAGTGGGCGTCCCGAGAGGAGGAGCGAAGATGAAGCGAAACGGCTTGATCGGAGTATTCGTGGTGGCGGCTCTGGCGCTGTTCTGGAGCGGAGCCGAACAAGCATCCGCCCAGACGAAATTGAACATGGTGGGCTCATGGCCTCCGGGGGTCTCGTCCGCGGCCGACGTCGGCATCCGCTACATGGAAGAGGTGAACCGGCGCGCCAACGGCAAGGTGGTGATCAACTTCAAGGGCGCGCGGGAGGTCGTGCCGACCTTCGACCAGCCCGAAGCGCTGGTGCGGGGCGTGTTCGACGTCTGGTACGGCGCCCTGAACTACTGGGCGGGCGTGGTCAAGCCGGGATACGTGACCGAGCTGTCGCCCATGGAGCCTCCCGACGGCGGGCCGGGGAACGCGCTGCACGACTTCATGGTCAAGATGTACGAGAAGCAGGGCGTCCGCTACCTCGGCGCCTTCTCGGGCGACCGGAACACCGGCAACCATTTCATGTCCACCCAGAAGGAGGTTTCGAGCCCGGCCGACCTGAAGGGCATGAAGATCCGGGTGCCGCCGCTGACGCGCTTCTTCGTCAAGGCGGTGGGCGCGGAGCCCGTGACCCTTCCGCCGTCGGAAGTCTACCTCGCCCTGGAGAGGGGCACGGTGGAAGGCTTCACCTGGCCGTACTACGACGGCTTCACCAACTTCGGCTGGCACAAGGTGACCAAGTTCCTCATCGGCCACCCGCTGTACCGGGACGGCATCGGCATCGCGGTGAACCTGAAGAAGTGGAACAGCCTGTCCAAGGACGTGCAGCAGGCCATGCTGGATTCCGTCGCTCCGGTCCAGCGCTGGTCCGCCGGATGGATGTCCGCGCACCAGGCCTATCAGTTGGCGGCCATGAAGAAGGCCGGCATGAAGGTCATCAAGTTCTCGGACGCCGAGGCGAAGAACTGGGCCAAGACCTCCAACGAGGCCCTGTGGGCGCACTTCAAGACCGTGATGAGCGCGGACGACTATGCCACGGCCAGGAAGCTGATGGGATACAACTGACGGCTCACGCCTCTGCATGACGGCCGGCAAGAAAATCATCCGCGTCTTCGACTGGCTCCTGGATGCCGGCGCGGCGCTGTCGGGCGCCCTCTTGGTGGCCGTCATGCTCCTGACCTCCGTCAAGGTCTTCTTCCGGTACGGTCTCCGGGAGGGCCTGCTGGGGGTCGACCAGATCAGCGGCACGCTGCTGGTCTACATCGCCTTCCTGGGCGCCGCCTGGGTGCTCCGGCGTGAGGAGCACGTCACCATCGACCTGCTGGTCACCCGGCTCGGAACCGCGACCCGCCGCCGGCTGACCTGCGTCAATTCCGTCATCGGCGCCCTGATCTGCCTGGTGATCGCCTACTACGGCACCGTCGAGGCGGTGACGTCCTGGCAGCGGGGCATCCTCATCCCGGCGGAGATCGAGATCCCCAGGGTCATCAACCTGGGCGTCATTCCACTTGGCTGCTTTCTCCTCTCCTTCCAGTTCATGAGACGGGCCCGGCGCGCCCTCGACGGCGGCGCGCCGCCCGCCGCCGTCGCCGACCCGGGCCATTGAGGTGACCGCCGGTGGAGTGGTGGGCCTACATGCTGTTCTTCTTCGGCGGCCTGACCGTGCTGCTGCTGACCGGGCTGCCGGTGGCCTTCGCCTTCACGCTGGTGAACATCATCGGGGTCTACGTGTTCTGGGGCGGCGCCATCGGCCTGCAGCAGCTCGTCTTGAGCATCGACAGCTCCATCTCCACCTTCGTGCTGGTGCCCGTGCCCATGTTCATCCTCATGGGGGCGGTCATGTTCCACTCCGGCGTGGCCTACAAGATGATCGACGTCCTGGACGAGTGGCTGGGCCGCATCGCCGGCCGGCTGTCGCTGCTCGCGGTGGGCGCCGGCGCGCTGTTCGCCACCCTCACCGGCGTGGCCATGGGCAGCGTGGCCATGCTGGGCTCCACCCTGGTGCCGGACATGGAGAAGCGCGGCTACAGCAAGTCCATGTCCTACGGCCCCATCCTGGCCAGCGGCAGCCTCGCCATCATGATCCCGCCCACCGCCCTGGGCGTCATCCTGGCGAGCCTGGGCAAGATCTCGGTGGGGAAGCTCCTGGTGGGGATCATCATCCCCGGCCTGCTGCTGGCCGGCGTCTACGCCGCCTACATCGTCATCCGGTGCACCCTCCAACCCTCGCTGGCGCCGGCCTATGACGTGGCGCCGACCCCCCTGGGGCGCCGTATCGCGGACACCTTCCGCTACGTCGTGCCGCTGGTGTCGGTCATCATCATCGTCATCGGGACGATCTTCTTCGGCGTGGCCACGCCCACCGAGGCCGCGGCCGTGGGCGCGCTGTTCTGCTTCCTGCTGGCCATGGCCTACGGCAAGCTGACCTGGAGCGTCACCAAGGAGGCGGTGGGCGCCACCACCTCCATCGCGGTGATGGTGCTGATCATCCTCACCGGCTCCGCCGCCTTCAGCCAAGTGCTGGCCTTCACCGGCGTCACCGCGGGGATCACCAACCTGGTGGTGGGTCTTCCGGTTCACCCCATCGTCATCCTCATCCTGATGCAGGTGGTGCTGGTGTTCCTGGGCATGTTCATCGAGCAGACCTCCATCGTGCTGGTGACCATCCCCATCTACATGCCCATCGTCAACGCCCTGGGATGGGACCCGGTCTGGTTCGGGGCCATCATGCTCCTCAATCTGGAGCTGGCCACCATCTCGCCGCCCTTCGGGCTCTCGCTGTTCGTCATGAAGGGCATCGCCTCGCCCGGCACCACCATGGGCGACATCTACCGGGCCGCCCTCCCCTTCGTCGGGCTGAACCTCCTGGTGATGGCGCTGATGATCCTCTTTCCCGCCCTGGTGCTGTGGCTGCCGGGGCTGATGAACTGATCCGCCGCTCCGAAAACCGCGCTGCCGGTCGATACACGCCGTCCCCACATCTTCGAAATCGGAAATCCGGGCTAAAGTTTCCGGCGTTTCCGGCGATTCAATAATACAGGGGCCGGGACATCACGACCCGGCATGATCAAACGCCTTGCGCGAAGGAGGTGCAACCATGCGCGAAGTTTCGAGAGGCTTGAGCCGGTGGCTGTCGGCCACGGCGATTTTGGGACTGTTCCTGTGGGCCGCGTATCCCGCTTGGGGGCAGAACGTGTTCATCAACGAGATCCACTACGACAACCGCGGCGCGGACGCCGACGAGGGCCTGGAGGTCGCCGGACCGGCCGGCACCGACATGAAGGGCTGGAGCCTGGTGCTCTACAACGGCAAGAACGGCCTGCCCTACCGGACGGTCGCTCTGAAGGGGTCCATTCCCGACCAGCAGGCAGGCTACGGCACGGTAGCCGTTCCCATCAACCGTTTGGAGAACGGAGCGCCGGACGGCGTCGCGCTGGTCAACCCGGACAACGAAGTAGTCCAGTTCATGAGCTACGAGGGCGGCTTTACCGCGGTTTCCGGACCGGCGGAGGGCCTTGCGGCCACGGACATCGGCGTCCGCGAGACCAACAACACGCAGCCCGGCCATTCGCTCCAGCTCAGGGGCTCCGGCAATGCCCTGGCCGACTTCGCCTGGCATGGGCCGGATCGCGCTACCCCCGGATTGGTTAACGCCGACCAGACATTCATAGCCTCACCCGGGGAGACCAGCGGCGACGAGCGGACGACTTCCGAGCACGTGGAGGTGGTGAAGGAGAACCGCTGAGTGCACGTCCGGCTCCGGCTTGCCGGAATAGAAGGGGCTTCCCGCCCGGTGGCGGGAGGCCCCCTTTCATGGTTCCGGCCGGCTCGGCCCTGTAGCCGTTGACGCGCCGCCGCCCTTCCATTAACGTGGTGTCATCGACGTTTCGTCGGAATCACGCACTCGGAAGGAACGGAACCATGGCAAAATTTCGCGTACAGCCGCACGGCAGGCTCCAGGAATGGGTGGCGGAGGAGCTGGGCTATTTCAAGGCCGAAGGGCTGGACTACGAGTTCGTCTTCGGCATCGTTTCGCAGCAGTCCGAAAAGCCCAAGGAAGTCCGTCACGGAGCCCTGGAGGACATGAAGGACGGCCGTGCCTGCGACATCAGTTCAGCGTGTCACTGGATGGTCAACGTGGCCGCCACCGGGCAGCACGGCCGCATGTGGGGACACGCCTACTCTGTGACGCCTTCGGGCATCTTCGTGCCGCCCGAGTCCGAAATCCGCAAGCCCAGCGACCTGGCCAACGTGGAGATCGCGGTAGGGTATCACTCCGGGAGCCATTTCTCGGCGCTGCAGGCGCTAGAGCCCATTCTCGATTCTTCCGAGGTCAAGCTGCAGTTCGCCGGCCGGCCGCTGGACCGCATGGCGCGGCTGCTGGAACGCGACGTGCCGGCGGGCAACGTCTTCGGCGCGCCCATGTACGTGCTGGAGCAGCAGGGTTTCCGCAAGATCGTCGATACCACCTTCATGATCGGCTTCCTGCTGGAGCCGGACGCCGACGAAGAGGACGCGAAGAAGTACTTCAAGGCGCTGCAACGCGCGCAACGCGACATCGACATGGAGCCGGAGCGTTTCCGGCACTATCTCCTGAGGGAGATTCCCGAGCGCTACCACGAACTGGTGGACGTCAGGGCCATGGGAGTCGGCGAGCGCATGGTCTTCGAGCCCTACACCCAGGAAGTGTACGAGAAGACGCACCGCTGGATCGCGACCCGGAACCTCTTCGGCGAAGACACGCCTCTGGACGAACCCTACGAGTCGGCGGTGGCGCTGTAGCGAAACCGTACTCCCGAAAACCGTACTCCCCTTCCGGCCAACGACAGGAGGAGATCATGGCCATCAACGCCCGACCGGTTGTCGAATCGGATGCGGACTACACCCTCATCGACTCCGACGCCCACGTGGTGGAAACGGAGCGGACCTGGGAGTTCATGGATCCGGAGGACGAGAAGTACCGCCCGGTGTTGGCGGCGCACCCCACCGACCCCCACTTCCAGTGGTGGATCATCAACGGGCAGGCCCGGGGCTTCCGGTTCATCACCCTCACCGAGGAAGAGATGGCGGAGCGGTCGCGCGAGCAGGGCCGGGACCTCGTGACCCCCATCGGCTCGCGCGAAGACGACGTGGAGCGGCGGCTCCGGCACATGGACCGCCTGGGCATCGACACCCAGGTGCTGTTCCACACGCTGTGGACGGTGCCCACCACCGACCGGCCCGAGGTGGAGCTGGCGCTGTGCAAGAGCTGGAACCGCTGGGTGGCGGACATGTGGGAACGGGCGGACGGGCGCCTGCGGTGGTGCTCGGTGCTGCCGTTGATGAGCATGGACGCCTCCCTGGAACTCCTCAACTGGGCTCGCGACCACGGCGCGGTGGGGGTCGCCATCCCGCCGATCCTGGGGCGGCGGCTTCCCATCGATCCCTACTTCCACCCGCTCTTCGAAGAGGCCCAGCGCCTCGACATGGTCATCGCCACCCACATCGGCAACGGCAACCAGGACATCATCGACATCACCCGCCCGGCCTACGATCCCAACGCCTTCGGCCTCATGCGGTTCCGCCTGTTGACCGCGGGCTCGTGCGAGGGCCTGATCGAGAGCCAGCTACCGCTCAAGTACCCCGACCTCCGCTGGGCCTTCATCGAGGCTGGCTCCATGTGGCTTCCCTGGATGCTCCACGAGGCCAAGCGGCGCAGCCTGCAGCGCGGCACGCCCCTGCCCGACGACGTGCTCAAGGAGTTCAACATCTTCGTCACCTGCCAGAACGACGACGAGTTCGCCTACACCCACCGCTGCGGGCCGGACAACCTCGTCATCGGCAGCGACTACGGCCACTACGACGGGTCGAGCCAAATGGACGCCTTGCGCGTGATGCGGCAGCGCACCGACATCGACGAGGAGTCCAAGCGCAAGATCCTGAACGACAACCCCAGAAGGCTCTGGCGTTTGTAGGGAGAGCCTGGCGTCCTGTCCGGTCACCAGGGTCAGAGCCGCGTCGTCTCGATCTCCAGTCCCAGGACGTGCTTGCCCGCCAGCTCGTAGTTGGCCAGGCGCACCTGCTGGTGCTGGCTGATGACGTGGAGGTCCTGGAAGATCCGCTGGATGACGTTGCCCTCGAAGACGGCGGTGGTGCCGGAGAGGTTGTAGAGGGTCTCCACCGCCTGGATCGCCGAGCGGATGCAGTGGGTGGCGGCCAGGCGCAAACCGAGGCGCCGGTCCAGGGTGAGGGGGTCCGGCGACACGGCCTCTGACCAGAGGGCCCGCACGGCTTCCCGGATGTAGGCCCGGCTCGACGAGAGCGAGGCCTGGATCTGCCCCACGGCCACCTGCACCGGCGACTGGTCCCGCAGCATGGCCTGCATGGCGTGGGGCGTCTTGGCCCCGGCCAGTTCCAGGAACGCGTCCAGGCACGCCTGAGCCGCGCCCAGGGCCAGCGCGGCGTCGCCCGAGGCGAACAGGAGCACCAGGGCGATCTTGTACAGCGGCCCCGGCTCCCGCACCGGACTGCCGAGCTGACGGATAACGCGCTCTTCGGGGACGAAGGCGCCGTCCACGATGAAGTCATTGGTGCCGGTGCCGCGCATGCCGCGCACCTTCCAGATGTCCACCACCTCCACCTCCGCGGCCGGCACGAAAAGGAACTTCTGCACCCGCTCGCCGTCCGGTTCCGGCAGCCACGCGCGCGCGGCGAACCACGACGCGTGCAGGGAACCCGAGCTGAAGCGGTGGCGGCCGGTGACCCGGTACCCGCCCGGCGCCGGCACGGCCTCGGCCGTGGGCATGGACGTGTTGGCCACCACGCAGCGCGGGGTATCGGTCCAGATTTCCCGTGCCACATCCGGCGCCATGCGCGCCGCGTAAGTGGCGAAGATCGAGCACTGGTTCACCAGCCACGCGGTGCTGGCATCGGCCTTGCCCAGCTCCTCCAGCACGTCGACATAGGACGGCAGGTCGATCTCGACCCCTTCCAGGGACCGCGGCAGTCCGAGCTTGAAGAGGCCGGCATCCGCCAGCGTGTCGAACAGTTCCCGAGGCAGCTCGCGCTCCGCCTCGATCCGGTCCGCGCAGGCCCGGATTTGCGGAGCCAGCGACCTGGCCGCCTCCAGCATGGGATGATTCCTGGATGACATCGGTGGTGCCCTGCCATGCAAACTTGTTCCACCCGCGCGCGGGTGTCAACTCAGCATGAGCCGGGGCAGGGTCAGCACCAGGGCGGGGAAGACGATCATGACCGCCAGATTCAACATGTCGAGCAACACGAAGGGAAAGCAGCTCTTGTATATCTCTATCATGGGAGCGTCCGGGACGACCCCCTTGAGGACAAACAACTGAAGGCCGAAGGGGGGCGTGGTGTTGGCCACCTCCATGTTCAGCAGCATCAGGATGCCGAACCAGATAGGGTCGAAGCCAAGCTGAGCGGCCAGCGGGAAGTAGATGGGCACCGTGATCATCATGATGGAGATCTGGTCCACGAACATGCCCAGCACCAGCACGATCACCATCATGAGCACCAGGATGACCACCGGCGGCGCCTGGAATCCCGCCACCATCTCCACCAGTCCCCGGCTGGCTCCGGTGAACGCCAGCACCTGGCTGAAGGCATTGGACGCCAGGATGATCATGAGCACCACTACCGACACGCGCACGGTGCTCATCACCGACTGCGCGATGACCTTGAAGGTCAGGCTGCGGTACATGGCCGCCACCAGGGCAGTGCTCAGCGCTCCCAGGGCCGCCGCCTCCGTGGGCGTCGCCACGCCGATGAAGATGACTCCCAGGACCATGAACACGATGAGGCTCAGGGGCGCCAGGTGCAGCAGGCTGACGACCTTCTCGCGGGTGGACACGTGCGCGACGTCATAGGTGGGCGCCGACTCCGGACGCAGCTTGGCCCGGACGACGATGTAGACGGCGTAGAGGCCGGCCATGAACAGGCCTGGGCCAATGCCGGCGATCAACAGCTTGGCGATGGAGATCTCGGCGAGGCTGCCGAGCAGGACGCCCATGGCCGTGGGCGGGACGATGGCGGCCAGCCCGCCGGCCGCCGAGATGGGGCCCACGGACATCAGGTAGCTGTAACCGCGACGACGCATCTCCGGCACCAGCGTCGTTCCCAGCATGGCGGTCGTGGCCATGCTGGAGCCGCTGAGGGTGGAGAACAGGGTGCCGCCGCTCACCGCCAGGAGGCTCAACCGCCCGGGTATGCCGCCGATCCACTTGTCCAGGGCGTCCAGGGTACGCACCGCGAGCCCTGATCGGAACATGATCTCGCCCATCAAGATGAAGAGCAGCACCGGGGCCAGCACGAAGCTCGCCAGCGTCGCGAAGGCGCTGGTGACCATGAGCCGCAGCGCCGGCAACCCGCCCATGAACAGGAAGAGCCCGCCGATGTTGATCAGGAGGAAGGCGAACGCCACCGGCGTGCCGGCCACGAAAAGGACCATCAGCACGGCGAGCATCAGGATCAGTACTTCGTACCACTCCATCTCGTGCTCAGAGGGAATCCTGGCCCACGGGGCCCGATTCGTCCGGGATCGGGTCGCCCCGGCGCAGCATCCCGACGTTGTGCCACGCCTGGCGCAGGAACTCGATGACCAGCATGGTGCTGCCGACGCAGATGGGAAGAATGAGCGGCCAGCGGTACACCCGCCACGCCTTGAGTTCCGCATGGCCGCCCAGGTAGGACTCCCAGGTCTCCCAAAGGCCTTCCCACGCCATCACGAGCGCGCCCGTTGCCGCCACCAGCGACACCACGACGCCCAGGGTCACGCGCACCCTGGGCCGGAGCCTTTCCACCACCAGCTCCACGCGCGTGTGCGCATGGTCGCGCAGCACCCAGGGGGTGCCGAGGAATGTGATGTAGACCAGCGAGTATTCGGTCAGATCCACCGCCCAGATGGTCGGGCTGTTGAAGAAGTAACGCGCCACTATCTCGTAGAGCACGGAGAAGGTTACCGTGACCACCAGCAGCCCCGCAAAATAGGCGAGGCCGTTCAGCAGCGAGTCCCAGGCTCGCTCCAGAGTCTGCCCGAGTTGCGACATGATGAGATTCGGCTATCCCCTGTCCGGGCCGTCCGCGGCGCGCGCGGACAGCCCGGCGGGTGGTTCAGTGCGTGAGGGCCTTCGCCGTGAAGAGGCGCCTCATCCGGGACGTCAACGGTCCTCGAGCTTCCGCGCCATTTCCCGGATCTGCTTGCCGTATTCCGGCGAGTTGGGCAGGTACTTCTTCCACGACGACTCGTAGGCCATGGTGCGGAAGCGCTTGGCCTCGTCGCCCTTGAGCTCATGGATCTTGAGGCCGTGCTTGTTCACCAGCGTATCGATCTCCTTGCCGATGTAGTCATTGTAGAAGCCCGGCGTCCATTGCTCGACTGCGATCATGGAGTCCGTCAGGACCTTCTGCTGCTCCGGCGTGAGCTTGTTCCACTTGTCCAGGCTGATGTACATCCACGTGCGCACGGTCCAGAAGTGCGGCTTGAGCATGCAGCAGACCTGCTCGTAGAGCTTCGTCGACAGGGTGCCGATGACCGGAGCGAAGTATCCGTCCACGACCCCCCGCTCCAGGGCGTTGTAGACGTCGGGCCACGGCACCTGGATCATGGTGGCCCCGAGGGCCTGGCCCAGGGGCAGATACGTGGGCGTGCTGCGCATCTTCATGCCCTTGAATTGGCCGATGCTGGTCACCGGCGTCTTGGTGAAGATGGCGAACTCCACCGGCCCGGAGCTGAGCCCGAGGAGCTTCACTCCGGCCCGTTTCTGGGTCACTTCGTCGAAGAACTTGGTAACGCCGGCTTTGCGCAAGTCACTGGTGCTCCCGACAAAGTACTCCAGGAAGACTCCCTCCGGTATCTTGGCGGAATCATAAGCGCCGGCTCCCCCCAGGACATCCAGCACCCCACGTTGCACGAGACCGAGCATCTCGAAGGGTGACGAGATCTCGGGACCGCCCTTCCACTCCACCTTGATCTTGCCGCCGGACCGTTTTTCGACTTGGCGCGAGAACTCCCAGTATCCGGCATTGAAGACGTAGTCCTTCTTCCAGGCGGTGGCGCCCTTGAGCACCAAGTCGGCCGCCGGAGCGGCCGTCACGACAAAAATACCCAGAGTGAAGAATACAACGATACAGCCAAGTGCCCTTCTCATGGATTCATCCTCCCTTGCGTCGGTTCGTCGGGTTCGGACCTGCCCCTCGTCCCGTAGATTCGTAGGGTCCCTGTCGGACGCCGGGCCAGACTAGTATCGTTGCCGGAAAGCTGTCAAGGACTTATTTCTCTTGCTGGGACCGCTGGAAGGGACATCCGGAAAGAACGCCGCGCGCGCCCGGAACAACGCGGCGGATTTGCTCCGGGACCGCGTTTCGGGGTATCGGTAGGAGCGCATAAGGAATAATCGAGTTCGTGGCATAGGGGCGCGGGAGGAGGTCACCATGGGCGAAGTCGAAGAAAAGATCGGCGCGGACTACCTGCGTCTCCTGGCGGCCAAACAACGCCTCTCGGTCATGGATAGTGAGATCAAGAAGATGATCAACAACCTCAACCTGGCCGTCAGCCTGCTGAGCGGGAAGGAGACCGGCCACTTCGACGACGACGGCACCTACCATGTCCACAACCGCCCTCACAGCGGCATCCCGCACAGGCAGGTGACGCTGCCGACCCTCGAGGAACTGAGCCGGATCCTCGAATACCGGAAGCAGGCCAAGGAAGAAGTGGACGCCCTGAACAAGCAGTTCAAGGACCTGGAGGCGCGGCTGTAGGCCGCCGGTGAAAGGGTTGGGGAAGTGGCCAGGGACAGAATCGAACTGCCGACACGAGGATTTTCAGTCCTCTGCTCTACCGACTGAGCTACCTGGCCAGAGGTAAAAACTATGGCCGAAAATACGGGGTGCGTCAACACGGTCCGAGTCCGGCCCCGTCGTTTCGAGAGGTTCTCCGATGACACTGCTGCTGAGCAATGAAGAAATCGACGGGATACTGACCATGGAGATGGCGCTGGACTGCGTCGAGCGATCACAACGGTCGCTGGAGGCCCAGGAAGCGGTCAACAGCCCGCGGGTGGACACGCTGGCGCCCACCGCCGTGGGGGAGACCAAGGGCGTGTACAGCCTCAAGGCCATGAGCGGGCTCTGGCCGGACGAGGGCATGGCCGCGTTGCGCATCAACAGCGACGTGCTGATCTGGCCGGAAGTGGCGGGCAACGTCCGGCGCGACCGGCTGCCCTCCGCCGACGGCCGCTGGAACGGGCTCATGCTGCTGTTCAGCATGGAGACCGGCGCGCCGGTGATGATCTGCCCGGACGGCTACATCTCGCGCATCCGCGTGGGCGCGGCCAACGGACTGGCGGCCCGCTATCTGGCGCGGGAGGACGCCGCGGTCATGGCGCTGCTGGGGACCGGGTGGCAGGCCGGCGGGCAGTTGATGGCCCACTGCGCGGTGCGGCCCATCACCGAGGTCCGGGTGTTCAGTCCCAACCCCGCCAACCGGGAGCGCTTCTGCCGGGAGCTGGCGCCGCGGGTCGAAGCCCGGCTCACCCCGGTGGAGTCCGCGGACGCGGCCGTGGAGGGGGCCGACATGATCGTCACCGGCACCAACTCCATGGAACCGGTGCACCGGCGCGAGTGGCTGCGCCCCGGCGTCCACTACAGCGCCGTCAAGGTGCAGGAGATGGACTACGACTTTCTCGACGCGGTGGACCGCGTGTTCCTGTTCTCCAGGAACCCCGCCAACATCCGCCCGCAGGTCTACCGCACCCCGGCCGTGGAGACGCCGGAAGGCGCCGGCGGCTGGTGGTCCGAGCGCACCACGCCGCTGTGGGACCGCATCCAGGAGTTGCCGCAGGCCATCATCGGCGCCGCCGAGGGACGGCAATCCCCCGACCAGACCACCGCCTTCGTCAACAACGTCGGCCAAGGCCTCCAGTTCGCCGCGGTGGCGCAACGGGTCTACCGCGAGGCCGTAGCCAAGGGTGTCGGCCGCACCCTGCCCACGGAATGGTTCACCCAGGACGTGCACCCGTAGGGATGGTGGAGTCGACCCGATTTGGTGAACACCTAAACTATGCGTAGGAGGTGTCCTTGCCCGTGGGAGCAAGGGGCGGCGAATCGGTCACAAGCAGTCTGCTATTGGAACACCCGCCAAGTCAGTGCCACCACGAATGCCAGGATGAAGCCAGCCATCCATTTGAGCACAAGCAGGCTCGCCTTGATCTCGGCGATGTCGTTGTCGTACTGAGCAACGGACTTCGCTGCTTCACGCGCCTTGTTCTTGTCGGCACCGGCGTCAATGAGCGCATCGTAGACCTCGCTGTTCATCGTGCTCATAGGAGCCTCCGTCCATCCATCCCAGCAATATAGTGCGTCCGCTTTCCTACCTCAAGCAATCGCGGGCGCGGCGCCAGCCCATACTACCGCTCGTCCTCGTACCAGTCGTCGATGGAGAACTCCTTGCCCAACCCGCGTTCTCGCGCCAGGACCACGGCCTTGCCTCCCAACGCCGCGAACTGGGCGCCAAAGCCCACGTTGTTGCAGAAGAACGTGATCTCCTGATCGTTCGCTCGCGAGCGCGCCTGTCCGGAGATCACCTCCCCCAGCTCGGCGTACTCGTCCCACGGGACGTTCTTTTCGAAAGGCGCGAAACGCGGCGCCAGCGCCTCGCGCAGCACCGGCGGCGCGAAGTTGAGCCCCTCGTTGCAGCGCCCTTCGCGCATGCTCAGCACCGTGTAGTCGGCGCGCGCGAAACACGCCTCGTCGATGTCCCGCCCCGAGATGGCGTCGAGATGCACGCCCGGGACAAGCCATTCGCCGACGAACACGGGGTCGATGGTGTTGGTGCAGACGACGATGACGTCCACGTCCCGGGTGGCCGCCACGGGATCATCGACCGCGGCGGCATCGAGGTGGAGATTTTCGCGCGCGTTCCTGGCGAACCGCTCCCGGTTGGCGGAATTGGGGCTGAACACCTTCACGGACTTCAGCGCCCGGACCACGCCGAGGCCCATGAGCACGCCCTCGGCCAGCCACCCCGATCCGATGACGCCGACGCGCGCGGCGTCTGCGGGGGCCAGATAGTCGGCGGCCACCCCGTGGGTGCCGGCGATGCGCAGCTTCTGGAGATAGGCGTCCTGAACCACCGCCTGGAGGTCGGCGGTATCCAGGTCGAAGATCAGGTCGAAGGCGAGGAACCTGCCGTTCTCCTTGGGCACCTTGTCGTATCGCCGGTTGTCGCCGATCCGCGGCCAGCGGTGCAGGTCGGGCAGGATCCGCATGCCGACCGAGCCGAAGGCGGGGACGATGCCGTCCATCGTGCGCAGTTCCACGAAGGTTCCGGTTTGAGTGGTCTCGGCGAAGGTCTGGCTCCGGGTGCGGGTGACCGCCGTGCCCTCGGCGAGGCTGCGATAGGTTTCCCGCATGACCTCCACCGCGGTCTCCGGCGAGATCAGTTCCCGCACGTCGCTGTTGGTCAACAGAATCGGCATGATCACCTCCCGGTCCGGCCGTCTTCTTGCCTCTCGTTTCGGATTTGCGGTATGGGTGCGTTCTCTAGTGTCGTGTCCCACGATCGTGCCACGGCACGGTCCACTGGACAAAGAGGAGGACCCTCCAATGATCGTAATCGACGCCGACGCGCACGTGGAAGAGTCTCCGGCCACTTTCAGCGACACCTACCTGGACCCGGCATTCCGCAAGCGCAGACCTCAGGTGGTCAACTCGGAAGGGCGGCTCTACTGGCGCGTGGAAGACCAGATATACCCCCGGCTGTTCGGGCGCGGCTGCCACAACATGGGAACGCCGGCCCACTACGAAGGGCAACGCTCTTTCTACACCGCGTCCAAGCCGGAAAGCATCGAGAGCATCGAGATCAGCCACCCGGAGGCGCGCCTCAAGGACATGGCCGACGAGGACCTGGGCGTGCAGGTCATCTACCCGAGCTTCTTCCTGGTCCATCCGCTGGTGGACGATCCCGGTCTCGGCGCGGCCCTGTGCGGCTCCTACAACCGCTGGCTCGCGGACGCCACCGGCTCCACCGAACAGCTTCACTGGGCAGCCGTCGTGGACCTGGACAACGTCCCCGCCTCGGTGGAGCAGGTGCGCGAGGCCAAGCGCCTGGGAGCGGTGGCGGTGATGATCCTCGGCACCGTGGGCGAGCGCACCCTGGACCACCCGAGTTTCTTCCCCTTCTACGAAGCGCTGGCGGAAGAGGACCTGACGCTGGCCGTTCACGTGGGATGGTCGTGCCCGCCCTTGAGCAACATGTACGACCACCTGTACCCCGGCACCATCATCCCGTTCCTGGTGCCGCTGCTCATGGGGTTCACGGCCATGATCACCGGCGGCGTGCTGGACCGCTTCCCGACCCTGCGGGTGGCGTTCCTGGAAGCCGGCTGCCTCTGGGTCCACTTCCTCATGGACCGGCTGGAGCACCGCTTCGCGTTCACCAACCGCTTCGGCAAATCCATTCCCGAGGCCGCGCCCCGGGCCGCGGTTTCCCCCGCGGAGTACATGAGCCGGGGCAACCTGTTCCTCAGCACCGAGGTGGAGGACCCGCTGCTGCCGCAGGTGCTGGAGCTGGTGGGCGACGACCGCGTCGTCTTCGGCTCGGACATGCCCCACGGCGACCGGGACCGCTTCGCGGTGCGGGAGTTTCACAAGCGGCAGGACATCAGCGAATCGGCCAAGGAGAAGATCCTCAACGCCAACCCGAAACGGCTCTACGGGATCTGAGCGGGGCTCGGAGCTTCCCGACAACCTCCTAGGGTTCGAACAGGACGCCTGCATACAGCGGCAGGTAGAGGTAGACCACCGCCACGTGCAGGAAAGCCGCGCACACGACGGCGGCGCTGACCGCGGCGACCCAGCCCACGCGCGCTTCCAGCCGGTAGTATGCCAGCACCGCTAGGGGCAGTCCCAAGCGGAAGCCGGTCAGCAGCACCAGGGCGAAGAACACCGCGATCCAGCCGAACGCCGCGCGGGCACGGGCGGTGTCCTCGGCGCGGGTGCCGTCTCCCGCGCCGGACCCTTTCCGCCAGCGCAGCACATCTCCGGCGACCGTCCAGACGGACAGCCCCAGCCCGGTGACGCCGATGAGCAGGGGAAACGTGGCG
The DNA here is from genome assembly GCA_963666515.2 of Binatia bacterium. GTDB lineage: Bacteria > Desulfobacterota > Binatia > UBA9968 > JAJDTQ01 > JAJDTQ01. The sequence continues at coordinate 199,897 of OY762897.2, read as the reverse complement.
GTCTCCGGCTGCCAGTCCGCGGCAGTGAAGACCACGGCGGCGAACAGCGCAGCGACGGCGCAGCCCAGGGCGATTTCGCGGCCGGCGCTCATTTCCGGACCATCCCCCGGCGCACCGCCACGAAGACCACCAGCGCCATCACCGCCATACAGGCCAGCGGGATCGGCCGGACCAGGAAAGCCGCACCGTAGCTTGCCAGCGAGATGGCCAGGTTGTTCTCCGCCAGCGGGCCCAGGATGAACCCCACCAGCAACGGCGCCCGGGCCCAATCGAACCGCATCATCAGGTAACCCAGCACGCCGAACGCCAGCGTGAGCACCAGCGTGTAGGGGTGGGGATAGGCGACGTAGGAGCCGAACAGCACGAACAGCATCAGCGCCGGGATCAGCAGGTTGCTCCTGAGGAAGGCGATGCGCGCGGCCGGACGGGTGATGGCGATGCACACCGCGGTGGCCAGGAGGTTCGACAGCACCAGCACGATGACCATGGAGAAGCTCAGGGAGAGCTTTTCCCCGAGCATCTCGGGACCGGGATTGACGCCGAGGATCAGGAAGGCGGCCAGCAGGATGGCCGAGGTGGCGCCGCCGGGCACGCCGAACGCCAGCAGCGGCACCAGCTCTCCGCCCGCGGAGGCGTTGTTGGCGCTCTCGGGCGCAATGACGCCCTTGATCTCGCCCCTGCCGAAGCGCTCACGGTCGGCGCCCTCCGCCCCCTGGACCGCCATGCCGTAGGCGTAGAAGGCCGCGGCGGTGCCGCCGATGCCCGGGATGGCGCCGCCCACCACCCCCACCACCGCGCTCCGCACCACCAGCCAGCGGTTCAGGAGGCACGCCCGGAGGCCGGGCCGGAACCCCTCGCCCATATCCACGTGCGTCCGCTCCGCGATGCGCCCGCGGATGGCCAGGGACACCACCTCGGGCAGCGCGAACAACCCCATGATGATGGGCACGGTCTTGAGCCCGTCCAGCAGGTAGTCCGAACCGAAGGTGAACCGCGCCACCCCCAGTTGCGGGTCCTGCCCGACGGTGCCGAGCCAAAGGCCCAGGGCGCCGGCCAGCAGCCCCTTCACCGGCTTCACGCCGCTGAGGAAGCTGATCATGAGGATGCCCAGCACCACCAGCATGAACCGCTCCGGCGCCGCGAAGGCCAGCACCACCGGCTGGAGCGCCGGCAGCGCGATGAGCAGCACCAGCGCGCCGATGACGCCGCCCACGGCCGAGACCATGAAGGCCGCGGTCAGACCGCGGGCGGCGTCGCCGTTGCGGGCCATGGGATAGCCGTCCAGGATGGTGGCGGCGGCGCTGGGGCTGCCGGGCACGTTGAAGAAGAACGCCGGGAAGGTGTTGGAGGTATGCACCGCCGACACCAGCGAGAGCATGATGGCGAACGCCACGAAGGGCGACAGCGTCCAGACGAACGGCAGCAGCAGCACGATGCCGAGCACGGCGTTCAGGCCCGGCACCGCACCGAAGACGAGCCCCAGCAGCAACCCCAGCAGCATCCCGCCGAGCACCGGCAGGGTGAAGGTGATGCCGAGGGCCTCGAAGAAGGCCTCAAAAGCCATTTCGCGGAAGCGCCCCGCGTTGCGGACGCGGGACGCTCGGTTCAAACGCGGCTACTTCAGGAGCGCCTTCAACCGGTCCTGTATTTCCGCGGGCAGGTTGAAAACCGAGAGGATCAGCTTCTCCGCCTCCTGGGAGTTCAACGTGTTCAGCACGAACCCCTGGTCGGTGGCGGTCTTCACGAACTCGGGGTCCGCCATCATGTCCGCCATGGCCTTCTTGAGGATGGCGGCCGGCTCCGCCGGCAGTCCTGGGGTCGCCGCGAACGGGCGGCTGGCGCTCAGGAGCCCCGAGAACGCCACCCAGGCGTCGCGGTCCTTGGGGTCGGCGATGGCGTCGACGAACTTGGGCAGCGCCGCTACCTCCGCCTTGAGGGGCGCCGGGGGCGGGGCGCCGCCCATGGACAGCACCAGCTTGATGGTGCCGTCCTTGTGCATCTCCCGCGTCGCGGTGTTGACCCTGATGGCCACCCCCGCGGTGGAGACGGCGTCCACCTCGTTCTGCTTCATCGCCAGCGCCATGGGATTGTAGCCCTTGTAGCCCGGCACCAGCCGGAGGTTGAACTTGCCGGCGCGCTGCAGGAACTTCGGCGCCTGGGTCAGCAGCGAGCTCGGCCCGGACGCGCCGACGCGAACGGGCGTCTTGGTCGTCTGGAAGTCCTGGATGCTGCGCTCGGGCCGGTCGGAACGGATCGCGAAGATGTAGTGCGCGCCGCCCACGCTGCCGAGCCACGTGAGCTTCTTGAAGTCGATGTCCTCGATGCCGCCGGTGAGGCTCCGCACCACCATGGGACTGGTGAAGTGGATCAGCGACAGGCCGTCGGGCTTGGCCTTGTAGACCGACCGCAGCCCGATGACGCCGCCGGCGCCGGGACGGTTGTGCACGATGGCGGCCGGGTTGCCCGGTATGTGCCTGGGCAGGAACTTCGCCGCCAGCCGCGACATGCGGTCGTAGGTGCCGCCGGTGGAATAGGGACAGACGATGGTGATGGTCTTGCCGGCGTAGTAGTCGGCCGCAACGGCGATGGAGCCGGTGAAGACCAGCGCGGCAAATGCAACGAAAAGCGTGACCCCGCGGATTTGCGGATGCGTCCTCATCATGACCTCCCGTGTGAATCGTTTCCGGAGCTACCGGTTGAGATGCGCTCAGCACTATCGCACCGGCGAGCGGACTGCAAGCACTGGCGGGACGGGGCCGCCCCTTTCCGGGTCAGGAGCGGGCGGGCGGGCGCCGGCGGTCCAGCGGGACATAGGTGGGCCAGCCGCCTGACACGATGATCTCGAGGGAGTGCGTCGCCTGTCCGAACCGGATGCGATAGATCCACAGGTTGGTCAGCACCCGTTCGATGAAGATGCGCGTTTCCCAACTCGGAATGCTCTCGATGAACAACAGCGGGTCGTCCCGGTAGTCAACCCTGCGCTGCCACTCCCGGAGCTTTGCCGGACCGCTGTTGTAGGCCGTCAACGCGTAGAACAGGTTGCCGTCGACGTCCTCCCGCGAAAGCAGGTAGCGAAGATACTTCTGACCCAGGGTGACGTTGAGCACCGGGTCCAGCAGTTGCCGGCGCTCGGCCCCGCGGTACTTCCGGCCGGCCATGACCCCGGCGGTCCGCGGCATGAGCTGCATCAGGCCTCTGGCGCCGCGGGAGCTGCGGGCGCCGGCACGAAAATTGGACTCCTGCCGCATCACGGCGAACAGGAACGCGCGGTCGAGCACGTAGCCGCCGTCGGGCTCCCACACCGGCAGCGGATAGAGCCCCGCGTCCACGGTGACGCCGGTCCGCTGCAGCAGGCTCTCAGCGGCCTGATAGGAGAGGTCGGCCAGTCCCGACTCCGAAGCCAGGGCCAGGACCACCCGCGCCAGCCGGGGCGACAGGCGGTGGGCGAATCGCCTCAACTCGGCGCCCGCCCGGACGTGCTGGCCGACCTGAGTCAGCGCGAGAGCCCGACGCACGGGTTGCATTCCCAGCAAGGCGTTGACGTCCGCGGCGCTGAGCCTGCGCAGGCCGAAATCCAGCGGCGCCCGCTCTCCGAGGGCTGTAACGGCCAGGAGCCCGTAGAACGTCCGCGGGTGCCCGGCGGCGATTCGCAACATGGCCCCCACCTGCCCCGAGTCGCCGGTCACCTGGTACGCGCGGCTCGCCCAGTAGCCGCCCGCGGATACCAGCCACGGCGTCATCGACTTCGACTCGGCCAACGCCCGGAACAACTTCGCCGCATCACCGTATTGTCCCAGGCGCCACGCCGCCAGACCGCCCCACCAGTAGGCCAGCGGAACCCGGTCTCCCGACCGCGCAATCGCGCGCCTTGCAACCTTCAACGCTTTGCGGTCCTTGTCCCAGAAGTAGTATCCTCTGGCAATCCACGCCAGGTTCTCGTCGAAGCTGGCGGCGTCCAGCAAACGGACGTGGCGCGGTTGCTCCAGGAAACGGAGGGCCCTTGTCACGTAGCCGCCGGACACCATCCTCCGTATCTGTCTGTGGACCTTGCGGACCGCCTGAGGGTCCCGCCTCGAACGGTCCCCGGCATCCGCTGAGGCTTGGCGTCGGCCGCCGGCGCGCGCCTGCGGGGCCGCCGGCGCCGGGTCGGACTTGAGATCGGATACCAGCACCGCCCGGGCCGGAGACCGCGGCGACTTCCAGCCCTTGGGTTGACGCCGCTTGGCCAGCCGGTGGACTCGCCGGGCGCCCGGATGGTCCGCGTACGCCTCCATCCAGGTCCACAGCTCTCCGTAGGACGACCGGTAAAGGGTGGGATGCATCAAGCGCTGGAACCGCACATGGCCCATGAGCAGCGGGTCCCGAAGCCGCTTGATCAAGGCATCGGCCCGGCTCCAGTGCCCTTCCTCCTGAAGCGCGAAAATCCTCCGGTACAGAGACGCATCATGCCCGGACAGCAGCTTCGGCAGGCTGCCCGCACGCGCCTCCGCGGCGTCCGGCACGCTCAACGACGCCGTCCTGACCTCGGGCGGCGGCTGCGCGGCCGCGGTCCCGGCGGCAAGCCAACTGCTTGCCCCGATCAAAAGGGCCGCTGCTGCGGCAATTGTTCTCGTATAAGTCACGGTATCGAACTGCGCGTTCTCAATCTTCCCCGTAGAGCAAGCGCCCTACCTACTTCATTTGTGGACGGGTTGCAAGGTCCCTGAGGCGGGCGATTTGGGGGCGGGACAGGCGGCTCGGAAGGGCCGGATCGCTACGGCAGGAGGCGCTCGACCCGCCTCACGAGGAAGAAGCCGTCGGTCCCCTGTCCCTGGTAGAGCGGCATGAGGATCTGGCCGGACTCGGCGGCGAGGATCGGTCCCCGGCGGTCGCGGGCCAGGACCTGTCCGCGCTCCACCGGCTGGAAGTTCGTGAACCCGGGCTCCATGACGAATTCGTCGCCTTCCCGGATCACGTGGTGATGGCGGACCTCGACCACCGGCGGCGGCGCGTCCGGGTCCGCGTCCGTGTGGGCCGGTGGCGGCAGGTCCCCGGTCCGTATGCACCCCGCGGTCAACAGCACCGTCCGGATGACCGCCATGTGGATGGCCGCGGCGGACGGCGAATCATGCTGTCCCCCTTCGAAACCCACGGCCGCGTGCCCCTCCTCGCCCAGATGGTTCAGGATGGTGCTCTCCAGACGCTCTTCCAGGCCGAGAACCACCGGAGCGCGGAGGCGAAAGGCGAACCGCCGGTTCTGCGGCGTGTCGCCGATGACCGCGAACGGGGTGCCCGCGGCCGAGGTGGTGTGCAGATCCAGACAGACGGCCGGCCCGCGGCGCCGCGCCAGCTCGGCGTCCAGGCGCGCCAGCAGGTCGCGCTGCTCGAGTTCCTCGGAGGTCGCGTCCGGGGACGGGCAGCGGCTCCTGAGCCGGATGACGCGTTCGCGCGACCACGCGCGATTGAAATCCTCGTCGATGTAGCGGCAGCCGCGGGCGAGGGCGGCGCGGTTGCCGGCAAGCGCGACGAAGGAGCCCCGGAACGGCGCCTCGGCCGCCCGTAGCGCCCGCAACGCCTGTTGGAGCGCCAGCGCGCCGGCCGGCTCGTTGCCGTGCATGCCGCCGATGCCGATCACCAGCGGGCCGGCGGTGCCGCCGCCGTACCTGCCCAGAAGCCGCGGGAAGACGTGCCCGGAACCGGGGGAATCAGCCGCCATCCGCACCGTCCTCGCCGGCGAGCTGCTCCAGCAGGCGCGCCGTAAGCTGAAGGACGTCGCTTTCCGTCACGATCCCCACCAGCCGATCCTCCTTGACCACCAGCAGGTAGTCGCTCCGTGCCTCCCGCATCCGCGCCACCGCCTGAGTGACCGTGGCCTCCGGAGCGATGGTCACCGGATCCGGCTGCATGACTTCCCGCACCGGCACCGGCTCACCGTCCGCGTCGGGCGCGGCCGGCGCCCACTGCCGCAGGGCCTCGAAGCAAGAGAGCAGGCCCGCCACCTTGCCGTCCTCGTCCTCCACCGGCACGTGGCGGATGCGCCGCCAGTCCATGAGCCGGATCACGAGGTCCATCGGTTCGTCCGGGTGGACCGTGATCAAGTCCGTGGTCATGAACTCCTCGATGCGCAGGGCCTGGGGCTTGCCGCCGCGGCCCTCCTCGACTTTCGCCAACGGCCATTCGTGCACCGGCGTTCCCTCCCATTGCCGGGTGACGGTCGCCGCGGTGAGGGCGCTCAACAGGGCGTCCTGCGTGTCCGCACCCTGCATGTCCGCGAGCGAGCGCAGCAGCCAGGAGGCGCCGTTCCGGCGTGACGCCACCCGCTGCTCGATGACCCCCAGGTAGCGGTCCACGTCCGCGGAATCGAGACCGGCGGAGCGCAGCCCCTGCCATGCCAGCGGCAGCAGCTCCCGGCGGATCAGGTCGTCCGCGGGCGCGGTCGCGCCGTCCACCCAGGTGAACTGGGCGCTCAGGCCCCGCTGCGCCGCGGCCAGGAAGTTGGCCTCGGCGTCGTGGAAGGGCATGGTCCCGCCCACGTCGCCGTACGCCTCCGCCCCGCCCCGGAGCATGCCCAGGAAGAAGGCGGCGTTGGCCACCTCGTCCAGGATCGTGGGACCCGATGGCAGCACCCGGTTCTCGATGCGGATGTGGGCCCTGCCCTCGCCGGTGCCGAAGCAGGCCCGGTTCCAGCGGTAGACCGTGCCGGTATGGGTGCGCAACGCCTGGAGCGTCGGCAGTCCGCCCCGGGCCAGCACCTCCAGCGAGTCCTCCTCCAAAGACGCCCCCAGCAGCACGCGAAAGCGCGCCAGGTCTTCCCGGATCAATTCCAGGATGGACTCGCGCACCCAGTTCTGGCCGAAGCTCACCCGGGCCGCGCGCTCGCGCATGTGATGGCCCGCCCTGCGGGTGTCGATGGACTGCTGGAACAGCGGGATGCGGGTCTCGCGCCACAGCCTGCGGCCGAACAGGAGCGGCGAGTTGGCCGCCGCGGCCAGGAGCGGCGCGGTCACGAGTTGAGCCAAGTTGTAGCACCGGGCGAACTCCGCGGGGTCCACCTGGTAGTGCACCTGAAAGCTCGTGCACCCGGATTCCAGCATCACCGAGTCGTGCCGGATGCTCAACTCGTCGGCGCCCTTGAGCCGGAACTCGTAGTCGCCGCCCCGGAGCTGGGTGAGCACCGCGTTGAGCGCCCGGTAGCGCGGCCTCGGGGTCATGTGCGCCATCGCCAGGTCGGATTTGCGCAGGGTCGGCAGGATACCCACCAGCACCACCTCGGCGCCGTGCTCGCGGGCCGCCTCCCTGAGCCGTTGCAGGGTGGATTCGAGCTGCCCCTCCAGCCGGCTGAGGCAGTCGCCGCCGAACAAAAGCGGATCGAGGTTGATCTCCAGGTTGAACAGCCCCAGCTCGGTGGTGTAATGGGGGTCCGCCACCCGCTCCAGCAGCTCCATGGCCAGCATCGCCGGCCGCCGGGCCGCGTCCACCAGGAACACCTCCTGCTCCGCCCCGATCCGGTGCACCCCGGACTCGATCATACCCTCGTCGAGCATCCGCTCCAGCGCCTGCACATCCCGTAGCAGGTGCGCAATGAACGAGCGCAACTCGACGGCGTCCTCGTCGCGTTGTACGTCCTGGCTCCCCATGGGGTGGTTCCCGCTTCCCAATTCGTCTCAAGCCGGCCGGCGCGATGAAGTGTTCTCAGGGGGAATACGCACGGGCGTCAGCGGACACCCTGCCCTCACCAGCCAGAAACCCGTTAGCATAGCACCAGCGCACCCGATTTGCAGGTTTCCCGCAACCATGAACTCGGACAGCAGTTTCCAACACGGGATTCTTGCTTGTGGCACTTCCATTTATCATGATATTTGGAAGTTGATGTTCCAGCGTATGCCCATATTGCCGGAGTCCGGGACAGAAACGTTCTTCCTCTGGGGGCCGCGACAAGCACCGGCGCTATGTGACCCGGCCGGAACCTACTGCGATCGGAGTCTCCCTAACTGCGACTACCGCCGGACGGTCCTTACAGGGAGTCAGGAAGACGGGTGAGGACTATTGATCAGCTTTATGAGATCCGCCACCTCTAACCATGGCCGTCTTACGTGAATCATCCGGTGGCAGTTTGAACACAACAGCGCCAAATCCCTCAGAGGAATTTTGGTTTCGCGCTTTAGGTCGCTCAAAGGCTTGGTGTGGTGGCACTCGATGAACTCCTTGCCTCTTTCTCCATACCGTTCTGCAAAATCGAACCGGCACACCTCACAAACCAGCCGACCAGTTTTCTTGAGTTCGCGCTGCTTCTTGCGCTTTACCAGTCCCTGGTTGCGTTCACGGACCATATGAACCCGCGTGGCGATTCTTCCCTCAGGCGCCTCAGCGACGTCATCTATTAGCTCCGTATCCAGCGACCCGCCGGACCCTCGCATTTCCTTGGCTTCTTTTCGTAAGGTGGCGGCGACAGACCCGAGGCGGGGCCGGTCGTTGGAGAACTCATCCCATACCTGCTTAGTAGTCCTTGATCCATGGGGAGCGCCGCTTGTCTTTTCTGGATCGAGCGAATGAAAATTCCTGAGCAGCGCACGGATGCTGCCAGATGAGTGAGGAAGAAGCTGGGTTAATTCAACCACTCGTTGGTCTTTCTCCGTGGGAACTGCCCCTGACAGGTGGGCCTCTAGCACGAGGACTATCTCATCCCAATTCCATGGCTGCCCATTCGACATGCGTCGCCCTCCACTACACCCAGTACTTTCGTTGGCTCATTAATGGACTTGATGCTATGAGGTTTCTCCCAGCGAGTCGATTAGGGGGAAGGGCATCGGGAGAATGGAAATCCTGACACAGGAAGAGAGGAGGGCAGGCAAGAGTTACCCGTGCGACTCTTGCGAACTGGCCATTGAAAAGGCGAGGTTCATCTATTCACGAAACAGGCCAACGGCGACAATATCCACACAATACGCTCTCACCTGGATTGCTATAATGGGGCTTATATCGTCTGGGTCCAGTCCGGCGTTCCGGGTGAGGACTTCCCCAATGTCGCGGATATGGACAGCGGCGATATCGCCATGATCGCCGAACATGACCAGGAACTGGCACGGCGACTTGCAGACAAGTTGGGACTACTTGACCAATAACCGGGCCACAGCAATCTCAACCTGTCTTTGGCGCCGTAGCAATGCGACGCAGGCTCCTGGCACCTGACCGGTCAACCCACCCTCACAGCAGGCTCTTGCCGCCGAAGCGGCTTTTCCACTGCTCGATGACCTCCTTGTTGTAGACGTTGTCCGGGACCTCGCCGCGGAGCGCGGTGAGGACCGATTCGGTGGCCCAGACCACGCCGGGATGGAGTCCGCTGCCCTTGTTGGAGGAGACCATGTGGGGCGACAGGATCACCTTGTCGCCGAGCTTCCGTAGCGGGCTGTCCATGGACAGGGGCTCGTCCTCGAAGACGTCGAGGACCGCGCCCGAGATGACGTCGTTTTCCAGCGCCTCGGCGAGGTCCGGCTCGTTGCAGCAGTAGCCGCGCGACGTGTTGATGAAGATGGCGTCCTTCTTCATCTGCGAGAACTGCGCCATTCCCATCATGTGGCGGGTCTCCTTGGTGAGGACGACGTGGAGCGTCACCACGTCGGACTCGCGCAGCAGCGTCGCCAGGTCCACCTTCTCGACGCCGGCCTCGGCGAACTTCTCGTCGGGCACGTAGGGATCGCAGGCGATCATGCGCATGCCCCAGGGCTTCATGAGCTTGGCCACGCGGGTGCCGATGCGCCCCAGGCCGATGATGCCCAGCACGATGCCGGGGTAGCCGTCCATCTCGCGGGACCCCACGTAGGTTCCCTGGTGGCTCAAGTCGCGCCACTCGCCGCCCGACTTCAGGTGCCGGTCGCGCTCGCGCGTACGCTTGAGCATGGTCAGCATGCCGGTGATGGTGCCCTCGGCGACGCCGCCCCAATTGGACTCCGTAGGCGCGTGGCACACCATGATGCCCATCTCCGTGGCCGCGTCCACGTCCACGTCGTCCACGCCGATGGTGTACTTGGCCACCACCCGGAGATCTTTGGAGGACTGCATGATGGTCTGGCTGATGGGAGAGCTGCGGATGGACGTGCCGACCAATGCGTGGGCTCCCTGGGCCATGCCGACCATCTCCGCCTCGTTGTCACCCTGGGGCGTGTGCCAGCCGGCCTTGCCCAGGACCAGCTCGCAGCCGTTGCTCTCGAGCTTCCTGTGGGAGTCCCCCTTCTCATCGTTGGGAGCGAATATGAACACTTTGGCTTTGGCCATCGGATTCCTCCTGTATCGTCGTGCCGACTTGGTGTCGAAGGTTGTATTGAGCCACGAAAGTTAATATGACCCGGCCGGACAGGTCAACCGGCGGCCTGCGATACGGGAACCACCGACATGCTGCTGAACGCGGACATATCGCGACGCGTGGTCCTTTACACGGAGGACATGCCGTGGACCGACTCGCCGCTTGCTGGGGTCCAGCGGCGCATGCTGGAGCGCGACGGCGAGGAGGTGGCGCGGGCCACGAGCATCGTCCGCTATGCGCCCGGAAGCCGCTTCCCGGCACACTCCCACGGGTTGGGCGAGGAGTTCCTGGTGCTCGACGGCGTGTTCTCCGACGAGCATGGGGACTATCCCACCGGCACCTACGTGCGGAACCCGCCGGGCTCCCGGCACAGTCCCCACAGCCGCGACGGCTGCACGCTGTTCGTGAAGCTCCGGCAGATGGACATGGAAGAGCGCCAGTTCGTGCGCGTCGATACCGCCGGCACACCGTGGGCTCCGGGAAGCGAACCCGGGCTTCTCGTCATGCCGCTTCACTCATCGGAGTCCGAAACCGTGGCATTGACGAAGCTTGAGGCCGGAACCCGCCTGGAGCGGCGCCATCATCCCGCCGGCGAGGAGATCTGGGTGCTCGAAGGCGTCCTCGAGGACGACGACGGCGCCCACCCCAAGGGAACTTGGCTTCGAAACCCTCCGGGCAGTTCGTACGCGCTTCGCACCCACGCGGGGTGCGTCTTCTACACCAAGACCGGACACCTGACAGCGGTGTAACCGGCGTCTCGTCAGGCCGCCTCCCTTACCAGTGCCGTCCGAGGGTCACGCAGATGGCGCCGCCCACCACCAGCACCGTGCCGAAGACCACGGCCGGGGTGGTGTTCTCGATGCGGCGCAGCACGATGCTGGCCAGGAGCACGGTCCATACCGGCGAGGTGGCGGTCATGGGCGAGACGACCACCGTCGGGCCCGCCGCCAGGGCGAAGAACAGGAGCAGGATCGCCAGGGTCTCGCAGGCGCCGGAGATGGCGAGGGGGAGCATCGCCTTGCGGTGCCAGACGATGGGGTCCCGCGGCAGCGGCAGCGCCAGATAGGTGGTGAAGCAGCCCAGGGAGACGATCCCCACCAGCGCGGCGAAGAAGAGGGGCTCGTCGGCCAGGAGCATGGCGTATCGCCGGATGGGATGCACGGTGGAGGTCATGACCGAGGTCGCCACCGGCAACAGCAGGTACCAGGGACGAAAGTTGGGGATCTGCTCGTCCATTCTCCATGAGGTGAGCGCCGTGCCGCCGACGATCAGCAACACGCCCGCGAGATTGAGGGCATTGGTCTGCTCCCCCAGCACCGTGACGCCGATCACCACCGTGAGCATGGGGTGCGTATTGCGCAGGGTGACGGCCCGGGACACGCCCACCTTGGAAATGGCCAAGTAGTGGCAGGTGCGCAGCACCGCCTGCAACAGGCCGGTGGCGGCCACCAGGTAGAGCGCGGTGCCGGGAACGGCCGGGAGCCCCTGGGTGATCAACACGATCGCGGGCAGCCCGACGGCGTGAATCGACAACGAAAAAAGCGTCGCGGTATTGGGTGTCGAATACCGCATCCCCCACCGGGCCGAGATGTTCGACGTGGCGTAGGACAAGGCGGTGAGGAGCGCGAGCAGTTCGGCGGACATCTCTTTCCCAACGGACGCAGGCGAACATGGATCGCCGGCATCGCCGGGAAGTTGACACGGCACGCCGGTCATGGCAAGTCAGCACTTCACATTCCAGGCATTTCAAGACCTCCCTGAACGAGAACTCATGAGGAACCAATGTGGGAAGCGTCCATAGAGGCGGCGGAGAAGCTGTTTTCCCTCGGGCCGCTGCTGGTGATCCTGCTGATGCTGCCCATCGCGCTGGTGTCGGGGCTGATGCCCGGCGGAAACCTGCCGGTCGCCGTGGTGCTGCTGGGGTTCGCCGGGTACGTGGACCCGTGGATCACCGTGACCGCGGTGGTCTTCTTCCTGGCGGCCAGCGACATCACCGAGCCCGTCCCCTCCATCCTCATGGGCATTCCCGGCGCCCGCTCGGCCCAGGCGACCATCCTCGACGGCTACCCGCTGGCGCGCAAGGGGCTGGCGGGCGTGGCCCTGGGCGCCAGCTACATGTGCACGCTGGTGGGCGGCATCATCGGCGCGATGGCGCTCTTGCTGGCCCTGCCCATCTCCCGTGAGCTGCTGAGGCTGTTCGGCGCCGCCGAATTCTTCCTGTTGTCACTGCTGGGCCTCATGTGCGTGGCCATCGTCAGCTCGGGCGCCTTCGTCAAGGGCATGCTGACGGCCTGCTTCGGGCTCGCCATCTCCATGATCGGATTCTCCGTCATCGGCGGCAACGTTCGCACCACCTTCGGCATCGACTACCTCTGGGACGGCATCCCCCTGGCTCCGGTGGTCATCGGCCTGTTCGCCCTGCCCGAGGTGGTGGACCTGGTGGTGTCCAACACCCCCATCGCCCGCGAACGCCTGGAGACCATGCTGAAGGAGGCGGACAAGGACGTCTACAAGGGCATGAAGGAAGCCCTCAACAACAAGTGGCTGCTGGTGCGCTCGTCGCTCATCGGCACCTTCGTGGGGATGATGCCGGGCATCGGCTCCTCCGGGGCTCACTGGATCGCCTACGCCCAGGCGCGCCATACCGAGAAGGGCGCCATGGAGACCTTCGGCACGGGCGACGTGCGCGGCGTCATCGCGGCCGACTCGGCCAACAACTCGGTGGACGGGGGCGTGCTGATCCCCACGGTGGTGTTCGGGATACCGGGCAGCGGCGGCATGGCCATCCTGCTGGCGATCCTGGTGCTTTCGGGGGTGCAGCCGGGCCCGGCCATGCTGACCGAGAACCTCGACCTCACCGTCAGCCTGGTCTACACCATCGTGCTGGGCAACGTCATCGTCGTGCCCATCATGCTCTATTTCGCGCCCTACCTGACGCGCGTCGCTGCCATCTCCCCCAACATCCTCGCGCCCATCATCATCGGCCTGGTGACCCTGGCCGCGTTCCAGGCCACCTATTCCATGGAGGACCTGGGCCTGGTCCTGGCCTTCGGCGTGCTGGGCCTGTTCATGAAGCGCTACGGCTGGCCCCGCCCGCCGATCCTCATCGCGGTGGTGCTGGCCGACATCGTGGAGAAGTACCTGTGGCTTTCGGCCAACACCTACGGCTGGTCCATGTTCTCGCGCCCGCAGTTCCTGTCCATCGTCGTGATCATGATCGCAGTGATGGTGGTGAGCCTGCGGATGCAGCAAGGCGCCAAGAGGGCCGCGGAGGAGTCCACGGGCGGAAGGCAGGAAGCTGACCTGGATGACGACTGATGGACGGAGGCGAGAATATGAGCCCGGGCAACGATCCGGCGGGAACGGCGCGGCGCGGCTTCTCCCTTGAGGTGGTGGGGGAGATCATCCTGCTGGCTATCGTCGGCGCCCTCTTCCTCTACATGTTCATCGAGTCCTTCTCCTGGCCTACCGGCTCGGCCCTGATGCCGCGTATCGCCATCGTGATAGGCACGCCCTTCTGGGTCGCGCGTCTGGTCGCGCTGGTCCGCAGCACGCGGGAAACCTCGTCCGACATGATCATGGACCTGGGCTTTCGCACCGGCGCCGACCCCCGCGGCGAACGCTTGCGTTTCGCCCGCATCTGTCTCTACATCGTGGGCCTTTACGCCGCCATCTGGCTGGTGGGTTTCCACATCGCCATCCCCCTCGGCGTTTTCTTCTACGTAAAGGTCTGGGGCCGCGCCGGGTGGATCTGGTCCGCGATCCTGGGGCTCCTGTTCCTGGCGCTGATCGTGGGGGTCTACGACCGGTTCCTGAACGCCACCTGGCACGACCCGCCGTTTCTCAGGCTGTTCTGGGGATAAGGAAAAATGAAACGGCCATCCGTCCATGACGGATGGCCGTTTCCCGTTAGAACCCTTGGGAGCCTACCCACGGCGGGCTCCCGTAGGGGCGACCGGCGGTCGCCCCTACCCTATTTGATGCCCATCAGCCTCTTCAGGAGCTTCTCACCGTCCGGCGTGAGCGACTGGTAGCGCTTGAGCCCATCGTTGAAGTCTTCCGCGGTGCCGAGCGCGACCTCGTAGCCCGCCACCCCCGCGGCCTTCAGGAAGCCGGCGTCCTTGGTGGTCGCCTCGAAAGCCTTCTTCCACGCGTTGTACATGTCATCCGGCACCTTGGGCTGAAGCACGTAAATCCGGCTGAACGTATTGAACCTCTGAGCCACGAGAAAGGCGTTCTGCTGCTCCTCGGTGGACTTCACCACGTCGAACAGGTGCGGCACCTTGGTGGCTCCGAGCTTGCCGATCCAGTCCTTGGAGGGCTCCTTCTCCCACCAGAAGATGGGCGCCACCTTCTTGTCGGTGATCCACTTCGGGAACAGCCGGGGCACGTTCTCCTCCACGCAACGGTCGACGCCTTCCACCTCGTCCCGGTCGAAGGCCGCCATGATCTCGGAGGTGCCGCCGTAGCCGTAGACCATCTTGACCGGGCCGCCCATCTCCTGCACGAACTGGGGGCCGATGCCGAAGGCCGCGCCCGGAGCGTTGCCGCCGTTGGTCACGGGCTTGCCGCGCTTCACCAGGTCCGCGTAGGTGGTGCCGATGCTGCGGCGAACGCACCAGATGCGCGGCACCTCGCCCGCGCTGGGGCTTCCCAGCACGCGTACGGTCTTGAGGTCGAAGTCCGGCACGTCCTTGCCCGCCAGCTCGCGCTGGACGAACCGGGGGTGAAGCAGTCCCAGAGTCATGCCGTCGGGCTTGGCCTTCATGGCCCGGCGCAGGCCGCGAAGCTGACCGGCTCCGGGAACGTTGCGGACGATGAAGGACGGGTTGCCCGGCAGAAACTTGCCCACGAAACGGGCCACCAGCCGGGAGAACGTGTCGTAGCCGCCGCCCGGCGCCGAGCCGACGATGATGTTCACCGGCTTGGACTCGAAGAGCTTCTTCAACTCCGCGTCGGAGCGCTGCGCCCACGCGCCGGAGGGAACCAGCAGCGACACCGCCAGCACCCCGGCGAACAGTCCGCCGAAGAGTCGAAGCGACGCGCTCTTTCTCTTTAACGCCTCTGCAAACATGAATACCTCCTTCGTCTGATTGGTTTGCATAAAGATAGCCGTCTTAAACCAGCCGACAGGCTAACACAACCCCCCGCCCCATGAAAAAAGCCTTCCGCTCATGCCGCTCCGCGCACCGGCGTGGTCAGGCCCGCCCGGTTGAACAGCGATAGCAGCAGCCCCGTCGCCAGCACGCCGATCAGGCTCACGTACATGCCGCGATAGCCGGCCAGCGCGATGACACCGCCCGAGAGCGCCGATCCCAACCCCGAACCCAGCGGGAAAGCGATGGAGAAGGTCGCCATGGTGACGCCCCGGCGCCTGGGGTCGCCGCGCTCGATGGCCAGCGCCAGCGTGGTCGAGACGCCCAGCGCATAGCCGAAGAAATACAACGCTCCGGCGACCATCATCAGAGTGATGTCGGAGGCCAGCAACACCAGCGCGATGCCGGCGATCTCCAGCACGTACGACGCCGCCACCGCCGGCGCCCGGCCGATCCGGTCAGATACACGGCCGAGAAGCGGCCGGCCCACGACGCTGGCCAGTCCGATGGCCGCGAAATACCAGCCGAGGCTCTCGATGCCCACCTCCCGGGCGTAGAGGACGATGAAGGAGTTGAGGCCCGACCACGGCAGGTTCATGCAGAAGAGCAGCAGGGCCGTGAACAGAATTCCCCGGTCGAAGTAGGTGCGGGAGTAGGTCCGCAAATTGTCGCGGAAGCGGCCGCGCAGCGTCCCGCCCCGGGGCGGAGGCGGGCTCGGGACGGGCGGCGGAGTCGGAACCGTCGGCGGGGAGAGGGACGAGGGCGCCCGCCTGACCCCCCTGCCGCATACCTGGGCGAGGACCGCGGCCAGGAGCGCCACCGCGCTCGACAGCGCGAACACCGCGACGTAGCCACCGGCTGGAAGACCTATGATCCACAGCGCCGCCGGGGGAAAGAACAGGGAGGCGCTGCTCTGGATGCCGGAGTAGTAGCCGCTGGCTTCGCCGCGCCGGTCGTCGGGCACCACCGCGGCCAGGAACGCGTAGCCGCTGGTGTTGATTCCGGCCCAACAGAACCCCCGCAGGATGTTGGCCGTGAAGGCGCCTTCGACGTTGGGGACGACGAAGATCAGCACGGTCAGGCACAGGCCGATGCAGCTCAGGGTGAGGATCCGGATTTCTCCCCCGGAGTCCACCCAGGTGCCCACCAGCGGCCGGATCACCACGCTGGTGGCGCTGAAACAGGCCAGCAGCAGCCCCACCATGAAGGGCGTGCTGCCCAGGTGGTCCAGGTAGAGGGGCAGGGTGGGCGTAAGGACGGCGTGATGCCCGTAGGCCAGGAACTGCGACGCGCTCAGCAGGATGAACGTGCGCGTCCAGAAACTCGGCCTAGCCTGATCCGGCATGAAGGTTCGGTGTTCCGGGGTGGAGTCGTTACCGGCGGCTTGCGGCCCGCGGCGCCGTCAGGCGTGGCGCTTCACCCAGGACAGGATCACGTCGTTGGTGAGGTCCGGGTCCTGCCAGAAGAACCCGTGGGTCTGCCCTTCCAGCACCTTCAACTCGGCGCCGGGGATGCGGTCGGCCAGCACTTGGGCCTGGGCCACGTGGTTGCTGCCCACGGTGTCGCCGTCGCCGATCAGCACCATGGTCGGACACTTGACGTCCTGGAGACGGTGGGTGCCCTCGAAGCTGTGGCGCGCCATGACCAGGTGGACGAACTCCGGCAGCTTGGCGTGGGTCTCCCAAGCCAGCTTGAAGAATTCCTCCACCTCGGCGCGGTGACTGGCCCGGTAGTCCGCGGTGAAGAAGGTGTCGGAGTCGACGATCTCTTCGCGCACGAACTTCTCGAAGCCCATCTCCACCAGTTCGTAGACGAGCTGGTGCGGCAGGCCCGGAACGCAGTCCGGCCCGGCCCGGCCCGCGGTGCCCGATCCCGCGGCCGCCATGATCAGGCTCTTGATCCGGCCGGGGAAGTTCTGCGCCAGCGACAGCGCGATGCGCCCGCCCATGGAGTGGCCGATGAAGTGGGCCGACGGGCAGCCGATGTGGTCCATCAGCGCCACGATGTCCATGGCCATCAGCTCGATGGTGTAGACGCTCTGCTGGGCCACCGAGCGCCCGCAACCGCGGGGGTCATGAAAGATGAGGTTCAAATCGTCGGCCAGCGGCATCTGCGAGGGCTTCCAGACCTCGCCCGAATAGGCGGTGGAGGGCACGAAGACCAGGGCCTCGCCCTGTCCGTGGGTCTCGTAATAAAGGTCGACGCCGGTGGCAAGCTTCACGTTGGGCATGGGTTCGATCCTCCTTGAAGGGGCGGGGAATCAGCCTTCCGGTAAGGCGTGAGACAACGGTCAACTTATTACACGTATTCATCCCTCACCGCTAACGGCTTGCCCCCGCCGTCTTGACAGGTATCCTCAATTTGGACATATGCACTGTTCAAACGCTCACGCTGCACGCTCGGAAGGAACTGAGGCCATGGCCTTGCGGGGTTCCTCCGGGTCGAGACATCAACAATGGGTAAGGCGCTGATCATCGCGGAGAAGCCGTCCGTGGCTGCGGACGTGGCCAGGGCCCTGGGCGGCTTCAAGCGGCACCAGGACTACTACGAGAGCGACGAGTACGTGCTGTCGTCCGCGGTGGGGCACCTGCTGGAGCAGACCCCGCCGGAGGGAGTGGAGGCCAAGCGCGGCAAGTGGAGCTTCGCCAACCTGCCGGTGATACCGCCCTACTTCGACCTCAAGCCCATCCAGAAGACCGCCACCCGGCTCAAGGCGCTGGTCAAGCTGATCAAGCGCAAGGACGTGGACGCGCTGGTGAACGCCTGCGACGCCGGGCGGGAGGGCGAGCTGATCTTCCGCAACATCGTGCGCCACGCCAAGGCCAAGCAGCCCATCAAGCGGCTGTGGCTCCAGTCCATGACCCCCGACGCCATCCGCGACGGCTTCGTGAGGCTCCGCGAGGACGACGAGATGCAGCCGCTGGCGGACGCCGCGCTGAGCCGCTCCGAGGCCGACTGGCTGGTGGGCATCAACGGCACCCGCGCCATGACCGCGTTCAACTCCAAGCCCGGCGGCTTCTACAAGACCACCGTGGGCCGGGTGCAGACGCCCACCCTGGCCATCGTGGCGGAGCGCGAGGCGGCCATCCGGGACTTCAAGCCCGAGCCCTACTGGGAGGTGACGGCCAGGTTCGCGGCCGAGGGCGGCGAGTACGAGGGGCGCTGGTTCGACGAGGGGTTCAAGAAGAAGGACAGCGAACCCCACGCCCGCGCCGAACGCATCTGGGAGCAGGCCGCGGCCCAGGCCATCCGCGAGAAATGCCTGGGCAAGCCCGGTAGCGCCACGGAGGAGAGCAAGCCCACCCGGCAGGCGCCGCCGCCGCTGTTCGACCTCACGAGCCTTCAGCGGGAGGCCAACGCCCGCTTCGGGCTGAGCGCCAACCGCACCGTGCAGATCGCCCAGGCGCTGTACGAGCGCCACAAGGTCCTCACCTACCCCCGCACGGATTCGCGGGCGCTGCCGGAAGACTACGTGAACACGGTCAAGGACTCGATGCGGATGCTCACGGGCACGGACTACGCACGGTTCGCCGGCGCCATCCTGGAGAACGGCTGGGTCACGCCCAACAAGCGGATATTCAACGACGCCAAGGTGTCGGACCACTTCGCAATCATCCCCACCACCGAGGCGCCCAGGCGGCTGAGCGAGATCGAGCAGAAGATCTACGACCTGGTGGCCCGGCGCTTCCTGGCGATTTTCTACCCGCCGGCCGAATTCCTGGAGACCACCCGCATCACCCGGGTGGAAGACGAGCCCTTCAAGACCACCGGCAAGGTCCTGGTCAAGGCGGGCTGGCTGGAGGTCCACGGCCGGGACAAGCAGGGCGACGAGACGCTGGCGCCGCTACGAACCCGGGCGGCCGAAGACACGGCGGCGGCCCCGGGGACCGGCGCGGGCGGAGACGCAGCGGCGACGGCCGGCGACCGCGGCGCGCGGGTCGACGACGGCGGCGTAGCGGTCGAGACCCTCGGCGTCGAGGTCAAGCAGAACGAGACCCGGCCGCCGGCGCGGTTCACCGAGGCCACGCTCCTGGGCGCCATGGAAGGCGCCGGCAAGCTCGTCACCGACGAGGACCTGCGGGCGGCCATGGCTGGCAAGGGGCTCGGCACCTCCGCCACCCGGGCGTCCATCATCGAGGGGCTCCTGGACGAGGACTATCTCATCCGCGACGGCAAGGAGCTTCACGCCACTTCCAAGGCGTTCATGCTCATGGAGCTGCTGAACGGCCTGGGCGTCCGGGAACTGACCAGGCCCGAGCTTACCGGCAACTGGGAGTACCAGCTCTTCCAGATGCAGGGCGGCCGGAAGAGCCGCGACGAGTTCATGGGCGAGATCGCCGAGATGACCCGGCAAATCGTGGACCGGGCGCGGCAGTACGAGCACGACACCATTCCCGGCGACTTCGGCTCCCTCTCCGCGCCGTGCCCCAAGTGCGGGGGCGAGGTGCATGAACGCTACCGTAACTACCAGTGCGTGAACTGCGACGTGAGCCTGCCCAAGATCCTCGCCGGACGCCTGCTGAGCGCGGAGGAGATCGAGAAGCTAATAGAAGACGGCCAACTCGGTCCGTTGCAGGGATTCCGCAGCCGCCAGGGACGGCCGTTCGCCGCGGTGCTGAAGCTGTCCCCGGAATACCGGATCGCCTTCGACTTCGGCAACGAGCCCCGGAACGGCGACGGCGAAGCCGAGCCGGCCGCTAACTTCGACGGCCAGGAACCGCTGGGGCAGTGCCCCCGGTGCGCCGGGCGCGTGTTCGAGCTGCCCATGCGCTACGTCTGCGAGAACGCCGTGGGCGACGCACGGATGTGCGAGTTCAGCTCCGGCAGGATCATCCTGCGGCAGGAAGTGGCGCGGGAGCAGATGGTGAAACTGCTCGCGGAAGGCAAGACCGACCTGTTGCCGGGCTTCGTGTCGTCGCGTACCGGCCGTTCGTTCAAGGCCTTCCTGGTGATGCAGGAAGGCAAAGTCGGGTTCGAGTTCGAGCCGCGGCCCGCGAGGAAGAACGCCGCGGCCGCCCGCGACAAGCCAGCCGCGGTCAAGGCGGACTTCTCGGGCCAGGAGCCCCTGGGCCAGTGCCCCCGTTGCGGCGGCCGGGTATTCGAGTGGAACTCGCAGTACGTGTGCGAGAAGTTCCAGGCGGAGAAGAAACCGTGCCGCTTCAAGGCCGGCAAGGTGATCCTGGAGCAGCCCCTGGAGCGCGCCCAGATGGCCAAACTCCTGGCCGAGGGCAAGACCGATCTCCTGCCGAACTTCGTCTCGTCCAAGTCCGGCCGGTCCTTCGCCGCCTGGCTCACGACCGACGACGCCGGCAAGGTCACCTTCGAGTTCCCGCCGCGGGAATAATCAAGAGCGGCCATCCATCGGTCAGCGGCGGGTGCGGAACCGCGCCTCACAGCCCGAGCCAGCCTTGCAGCATTCCCTGCGGCCAGAGCACGTGCAGGATCCAGTTGAAGACCCCGACGATCAACGCAACCATGACCACCGCGGCCAATCCCGACACGACGAGGCTTTCCCGCGCCTGAAACCTCAGGTAGCCGAAGGTGAAGAGCGGCACCGCGATCTCGAAGCCCGCAAGCCAGATCAGCCCGAACAAGGCGAAAATCCACCCGAAGACGTTCACCATGCGCCGGCGCGCCAGGGCGGGGGGCAGGTCGGCATCCAACGGCGTGTCGCCAAGGCCCGGAGAGGCCGCCGTCGCTTCCGTACCTGGCCACCAGCGCTGGCGGACAAACAGCACCACCGTCAGGAGCAGCCCTGGGAACGCGATGGCCATCACGAACGCGCGGCTGTGCACCGGCCACTCGGTGGCGGAAAGGATGGCGGCAACGAACAGCCCCGCCATGAACAGGTTCAGCCCCCGGCCGACACTAGGCTTCATGGGGTCCTCCGGCAACGCTTCCTTCAGGGGCCGTTTCGCCCCGCCTTTCCCGCACCAGCCCGAAGGCGACGCTCGCGACCATGGCCAGGAACAGCAATATCACTCCGGGCCGGGCAAGCCAGCCGAAGCCGTTGTAGGCGTGGGTCGAGATGAACAGGTACTTGCCGATGATGGGACCGAGCACCAGACCGAGAACCAGCGGGGGGCGCGGCCAACCCGCCAGCTTCATGACCCAGGCGAACAGGCCGAAACCGATGAGCACGATGAGGTCGCCGTAGTCGCGGGTGGTGAGGAACGAAGCCAGGAACAGGATGCTGATGATCACCGGGGCGAGAACCTGGATGCGCACCAGGGCGAGCTTCGCCAGTTGGCCGGTGAGGGGAAGCAGGATCAGCGTCCCGAACACGTTGGCCAGCACCAGGCTCCAGACGATGGTGAAGGTCACATCCAGGTTGTCGGTAAGCATCTCCGGGCCAGGTCTCAGACCCAGGATCATGAAGGCGCCCAGCAGGATGATCATCTGCAGGCTTCCCGGAATCCCGAAGGCGATGGTGGGGATGAGCGAGCCCCCGAGCTTGGCGTTGGCCGCGCTCTCGGGGCCGATGACCCCGCGGACGTCGCCCTTGCCGAAGCTCTCGCGAGGACGTGACGACTGCACGGTGTGGCCGTATGCGAACCAGTCCACCACGTCCGAGCCGAGCCCCGGTATCAGGCCGATCCAGGTGCCGAGGACGCTGCACCGGAGCACCAGGAACCAGTGGCGGAAGGTGTCGCCGATGCCGACGAGAATACCCTTGATGGCGTGACGGGGAACGTCGGCGATGCTCCTGCGGCGAATCACCATCTCGACGATCTCGGGAATGCCGAACACGCCCATGACCGCGGGCACCAGGGGAAGGCCTTCCCAGAGATAGAGGGCCCCGAAGGTCCAGCGCAGCACCCCGGTCTGCGGATCCATTCCCACCATGCTGGCGAGCACGCCAGCCATGCCGGCGATGAGCCCCTGGAGCGGCGCCCGGCCGCTCAGCACGCCGACCATGGAGATGCCCACGATCCCCAGCATGAACAGCTCGGGGGAACCCACCGAGAGCACCAGCGGACGCATGATGGGGATGGCCAGGAGCAGCGCCAGCGCGCCGAAGACGCCGCCCATCATGGAAGCGCTGTAGATGGCGCCGAAGGCCCGGCCCGCCTCACCCTTCTTGGCCATGGGATGGCCGTCCATGATGGTGGCCTGGGCCGCGGCGGTGCCCGGGACCGCGAACAGCACCGCGGGAATGCTGTCGGAAGAGGTCACCACCGCCACCAGGCCCACCAGCAGGACCATGGCCTCGGAGGGCGACATCTCGAAGACGAAGGGCAGCACGATGGTGAGGCCGACGATGCCGCCCAGACCCGGGACCGCCCCGAGGAGGATGCCCAGAAGCACGCCGAGGAACAGGAGCAGAAGATGGTAGGGGGAGAAGATCACCCCCAGGGCGGTCAGCAGCGATTCAAGCATGCCCCGCGTCGATTCAGCGGGTAGCGGCTCGGTTGAACGAGGCTTCAAACCGAGCCGCCACCTTTCAACGATACAGCTTGACCACGTCCTCCGGCAGGCCGAAGAACTGCTTCAGCGCCGCTTGAGCGTCCTTGCCGATGACGGCGTCGTTCTTGCCGCCCATCACCTTCACCGCATCCGCCTGGAACGCCGGGTCGGCGACCATCTTGCGGAACCCGTCCTCAAGGTCGCGTATCCGGGCCTCGGGCACGCCGGGAGGAGCCCAGACGGACTTGCCCAAGGTATTCACGGCGATGATCCCCTTGATGGCTTCCCAGACGGTCCCGGACGGCTCCTTGCCGAACAACTCCACGAAGCCTTCCCGGACGGTGCGCAGGTGCGGCATCGCGGGATGCCGAGCTACGTTCCCCTTGCTGTCCAGGAGCCCGGACTGAAAGAGGATGGTGACCTCACCCTTCTCCTCCAGCGGCTTCACCACCAGCGCGTAGTTGAACGCGTCCCCGCCAGTCATGTTGACCTCGCCCTTGAGCAGCGCCAGCCGCGCCTCGCCGTAGCTGCTGTAGCCATAGACCTGACGGTACTCGAGCCCCAGAAGCTCGAAGATCAGGCCGGAGACGATGGCCACGGTGGATCCCTTCTGCGTGTCTCCGGCGACGATCTTTCCGCTGGTCTTCTTGAGGTCCTTGAGTTCCTTGATGTCCAGACTCTTGCCGGCGAAGTGGGTGGTGGAGCTGGGGGCCGAGGCGATGAGCGACATCTCGGTGAACTTGTACGTGTGGCCGGGGCGCCGCAAGAGGCGGCGGACCGGAATCCCTTCGGAGGCCACCCCAAGCGTCAGGCCATCCCTGGACGCCTTGGAGTAGAGGTAGCCGAAGGTCAGCGCGCCGCCGCCGCCCGGCATGTTCTGCACCAGGATTTTGGGATTGCCCGGAATGTACTTGACCCAATGCCTGGAGGCGAAACGCGCGTAGTTGTCCGTGCCCCCGCCGGGACTGAAGGGCACGATCACCCTGATGGTCTTGCCCGAGTAGAAGGGCTTGTCGGCCGCGGACGCCGACCCGGCCAGCGTCGTCAGCACCAGCAGCCCGCCCAGCACCACGGCCCATGCCAATCTCTTTTGCACTACGGTGAAATGCATCGTGACACGCTCCTTTCGGGTTCGTGGAGTGGGCCCGATGGGGTCGGGCCCGGGACCATCGGTCTTGCTTCTTTCAAACCGCGACGATCACGGTGTTCCGAACGTGGCCACCCGGTCCACCCGGCACTCGAACAACACGCGCTTCTCGTCGATGATGGGATCCCTGAGGCCGTAGGGCGGCTCCTGGCCGGTGTACTTGGTCCACATCTTATCGATGTGCTCGGCGGCCCTTTCGCCGCCGGGCTCGCCCTCCCGAATCTCGTTCACCACCGTGGCCTTGATGCTCATCCAGTGGTACGGGTTCTGGGGATTCACCAGCAGCATGGTGAGGCGCGGGTTCTTGCGGATCCAGCCGCACTTGGCCCGGTGCGAGGCCGTGTTCACCAGCACCTTGTCGCCATCGTAGTCGAACCACATGGGCGTGAGATTCACCCGCCCGTCCGGACCCGTGAGACCCAGCGTGACCGTTATCGGCATGTCCAGCAACTGCTTGTAGGTAGGGTCCAGGTCCTCCAGGCTCGCGGCCTTGCTCCGTTCGCCGATGGCAAACTGGCCCTCCTGCAGGCCGCCGGATACGTCCCTGAACTGCGCTACGGTGAAATCCGCCATGGATGCCTCCTCCGGATGATGGTGAGAACCGATTCGCTTTACAGGAAGTCCCGGATGGCCTTGAAGGACGCTTCCGGGTTGGCAAAGAAGTAGCTGTGCCGCTCGCCCGGAAGGATCACCAAGCGGGCGCCGGGGATTCCGTTGGCCAGGATGTCCGCGGAGGTCCGGTGGTCCATGTCGCTGGTGACGCTACGGTCGTCCTCGCCCACCAGGATCAGGGTCGGCACGGTGATGTCCTTGAGCCGGTGGCTGGTGTCGTGCTCCTGGCGGGCGATGACGTGGCGCAGGTAGAACTCCGGCGGGCACGGGTTGGCCATGCGGACGTCCAGGTAGGCCTGGACGCGCTCCGGGTGTTCCTTGGCGAAGGCGTCGGTGAAGCCCACGGCGACGGAGCTGTCGCTCACGTAGCGCTCGTAGCCCATCTCCACCATCTCCTTGGCCAGCTTGAGGGGGATGCCCTTGGTGTTGGGGAAGGAGGCGCCGCTGGAGGCCAGGATCAGCTTGCTCACCTTCCCGGGGTGGTCCAGGGCCAGGAGCTGCGCCACGCGGCCGCCCATGGAATGCCCGCAGACGACGGCGTCACTGGCCCCCACGTGGTCCATGATGGCGGCGATGTCCGCCGCGAACATGTCGGTGGTATAGGGGATGGACGGCTTCCCGGACTGCCCGGTGCCGCGGTAGTCGGAGGTGATGCACATGTGGTCTCTGGAGAACTCCGGCACCGGGTACATCTTCCACACCTCGCCGTCGCACGCGGTCTCGCTGATGAAGACGAAAGGGCGGCCCTCGCCGGTCACCTCGTAATGGAGTTCTACGTCATCGCGTTTCAGAAAAGGCACGTCTTGGACCTCCTGTGTGAACCTGGATCATGGCGCCGCGTCCGCCCGAAGCGTCCGGGCAACCCGCCGGCCGCTCACGAAATGCCGTACAACGCCGCCGGGTTGTCGTTGAGGATCTTTTCCGCCTGACGGCCCGTGATGACGC
Source organism: Binatia bacterium (assembly GCA_963666515.2). GTDB lineage: Bacteria > Desulfobacterota > Binatia > UBA9968 > JAJDTQ01 > JAJDTQ01. The sequence continues at coordinate 174,411 of OY762897.2, read as the reverse complement.
CTTCCTCCCCCATCTCCCGCAGCACGCTCAGGGTGCGGATCTCCGCGGACTGGTCCGCGTGGCTGTAGTCGGTTCCGGCGACGAGGTTGTCCTCGCCGCAGTGCTGGATGATGTACGGCAGGTCCTCCACCGTCTGGCAGGCCACGTAGAACCGCGACTCCTTGAGCAGGTTCCTGGTCAGGTCGAACGAAAACAACCAGCGGGAACGCTCGTGACGCGCCCGCAACTCCGCCAGCGCGAACGGCACCCAAGAGGCCATGGCCTCGATGAAACCCACCCTCAACCTGGGAAACTTCGCCGGCACCTCCGCCATGACCAGGGAGGTGAAGGCGTCGATGACCGGAGCGGTGATGTTGTGGAGGCTCAGGATCGTGGCGTCGGCGTCGGTGAGGGCCGGGTCGCCCGTGCCGGTGTGGACGCACACGGCCATGTCCAGAGCCTCCGACTCCTGGTAGAGCGGAAAGAAGTAGGGGTCGCCCGCGCGCCTGTTGCCGCACTCGATCCCCTTCTTCATCCACCCGCAGGCGCCGTTTTCGCGGGCGAAGCGCATCTCCTTCACGGCCTCGTCCATGTCGCCCATGGGCAGGAGGCAGACCCAGCGCAGGCGGTTGTCGCTCAGCTTCCACCGGTCCGCCATCCAGCGGTTGTAGGATCTGCGCAGCGCGTGCTCGATGTCGTCCCGCGGACTCCAGCGCAGCAGGAACGTGGTCGGGTAGCAAACCTGCACGTCGATGCCCAGCTCGTCCATGTGGCGCAGCCGCGCCGGCACGTCCAGCAGCTCGCGCGTCTCCACCGTCGTCTCGGTGCGCTTGTCGTCCCGGATGCGCCGCACCAGAAAACGGCCGTCCACGCACCAGTAGCGGTTGTATCCCCGCGGCTGCGTGCCGCCCGAGCTGGCGGGATCCTGCATCACCGTGACCGGGGTGTACCGCTTGTATGCCTCGTCGATGTAACCCCAGGTATCCTCGGTCTCGTCCACGTGGGCGTCTGCGTCGATGACCGGCATGGGGACTACATAGGACTGCGGGGTGATGGGTGTCAAGCATTCCGGCGAACTGGAAGGCGGGCTGATTCGTTGGCGAACTGCTGCTCCTGAAGGACAAGGCGGAGACGTATCCGATGAAGGCAGTGGACGACCTGCCGGAGCGGGTGCTGGCGGGGGCCGGACGTGAGAAGTCGGATGCTTCCCGAAGCCTCAAGGGACGTAGCGGGTTCACCTATTTGAGGGTGATCGATATGTCAGCTACCCGCATCAGTATCTGGAGGGCGCCGACCAAGAGCACCAGGGCGGTGATGATTCCGCCGATCCAGTATATCCTGTTCTCCACCTTGCGTAGTCGCTCCTCAAGGCCATCCAGTCTTGTATCAAGTTTATCAAACCGCGCGTCCAGCCTGTTGAGAGCTTCTCTGATCCAGCCCAGTTCTCCCGTGGGGCGATCTGGCGGAATCTCTCTTTGGGCTTCGGGGTTGGTATCGCCGTTACTTGCCATTGGCGTCCATCTTCGCCTGTATCCATTCCCACAGATTCGGATTGGCGCGTCCCCAGTAAGCCGTCACCGGCACGACAATCCCGGACGACAGGTTGTCCGCACCGAAGCCGAGTTTCTCCCCCACCTGCTGCGAAGTCTCCCCGACTGTGGCGACGAAGAAAGCCTCGCGGTTGGTTTCGGTGTGCTGGTGGGGATAGTGCTCCTTGAGGCGCTCCAGAACAATGTCCCGGTGGGAGATATTGAAGACGGCGAAGACTTGCATGGCAATCGGGATAGACCGAACCCCGATCTGTTGTCAACTGGCGTCAGAACACGTCGCTGCCCGCCTGGGGCACCGGCTCCCTTCTCACTCGCACCCCTAAAGGATCAAGCTATCCGGGATCACTCAGCATCTCGATGTCCACCACCTTCCCGCCGCGGATGACGTGCACCGGCGCCCGGTGGTCGCGCAGGGCTTCCAGCACGGACGGGGCCCCCAGCACCACCATGTCCGCGGGGGCGCCTACCTCCAGGCGCAGGTCGTCGAGGCCCATGGCGCGGGCGGCGTCCACGGTGATCATGTCGTAGAGGCGTTCCATGTCGTCCTCGGTGGTCATCCACAGCAGGTGCGAGGCCAGGAACGCGACTTCCAACATGTTGTTGCGGCCGAAGGGGTAGTAGGCGTCGGATATGTCGTCCTGCCCGAGACAGACACGGACGCCGGCGGCCTGGAGGTCACGGACGCGGGCGTGGAGCGGCCCGGTGTGAGGGTCGGTGACCACGGGCATGCCGGCCTGCCGCAGGAGCGCCGCCACTTTCTGGAAATAGGGCTCGGGGTAGAGCGCCATGGCGCGCGCGTGATGCGCCAGGATCCGTCCCTGCCAACCGTTCTCGATGGCGTGGACCGCCATCATCTCCAACGTCCGCAGGCCCGGGTCGCCGGCGTCGTCCACCAGCATGGAAACGGGCTTGTCGTTGGCCACGGCGATCTCGAACATTTGGCGCACGTGCTCACGCGCGGCGGCGTCAGTGTACTCGATCCACGGAATGCCGCCCACCACGTCCACGCCCAGCGCCACGGCCTCGCGCACCAGTTCGGCGGCGCCGGGCTCCCGCACAACCCCGTCCTGCGGAAACGCCACCACCTGCAACTCCACGATGCCGCGGAACTCCTCCCTCACCTGGAGCAGCGCCTTGACGCCCTCCAGACGCGCCTTGGTATCCACGTCGGCGAACGCCCGGATGTGGGTGTTGCCGTGCACCGCCGCGGCGCGGAGCGCCCGTCTGGCGTTTTCCACGATCCAGTCCTGGCTGTACGATTCCTTGACCCGCGACGCCGCCTCGATGGCTTTCATGGCGCTGCCCATACCCTCGCCGTGATAGGCGCGCAGGGACGACTCCTCGTCCAGCCGCTGAAGGGTGTAGACCTTGTCGAGATGCAGGTGGGGATTGACGAAGGGCTCGGTGACGAGACCCCCGGCCGCGTCCAGCACGACCGCGGCCGACCGGTCCGACGATTCGTCGATGGCCTCGATTCGTCCCGCGCGCACGGCGATGTCGTACAACGCTTCCGGCCGGCGCCGCAGCCGCGCCTTCCGGATCAAGAGATCGAACGGTTCGCTCATAGTTGCTCCCGGTGGTTTGGGATTGCAGGGCAAGTTTCGGCGATATCCGACCAAAATCCAACCGAAATGGACCCTCCACGGGTTTCGTAGTAGAGTCCCCGCGGGACTACGGAAGAGGCCGGCGTCCATCCCAAGTCGGAGAACGCCCTCCCTCGCTGATCCGAACCATGATCACGCTAACGAGAGTCATCCCCAATTGCTACCACGACTCCCTGTCGCTCATGCAGCTCTCCGCGCGGGCCGCCGAGACCTCGGGAGTGGACGCCGCGGCCGTGGTGATGGCGACCGACGGCAACCGCGCGCTGTTGCGCGACGCGGGTCTCTTCGCCGGTGAAGCCGATGCCGGGGCCAACGACATGCTGGTGGTGGTTCGGGGCGACGACAGGGAGATCATCGAGCAGGTCTTCGCCGCGGTTGAGGAGGAGTTGAGTCGGGACACGCCGGCATCCCGCGCTGCCGCGAGCACGAATGCCGCCCTGCCCCGCAGCCTGGCCATGAGCCTTGAGGAGACGCCCGCCAACCTGGCGCTCATCTCGGTGCCGGGTGACTACGCGGCTGCCGAGGCCCTGAAGGCCCTGCGCCTGGGGCTTCACGTCATGCTGTTCAGCGCCGGCGTATCCGAGGCGGACGAGGTGGCGCTCAAGCAGTATGCCAACGCCAACGGTCTGCTGGTGATGGGTCCCGACTGCGGCACGGCCATCATCAACGGTATACCGCTTGGCTTCGCCAACGCGGTGCGGCGCGGCGACATCGGCTGCATCGGCGCCGCCGGCACCGGCCTTCAGGAAGTGACCACGCTCATCCATCAGTACGGCGGCGGTCTGTCCCAGGTCATCGGGACCGGCGGACGGGACCTGTCACGGGGCGTCGGCGGCCTCTCCACCTTGCAGGCGTTGGACGCCCTGGCCCAGGACCCGGCGACGCGCGTCATCGCGCTGGTCTCCAAGCCCCCGGACCCGGAGGTGGCCAAGCGGGTCCTCGAACGGGCCCGGCGCGCCGGCAAGCCCGTGGTGGTGAACTTTGTCGGGGCGGCCCCGGACGTCCAACCGGCGCCGGGTCTCGTCGTGGCGCGGACCTTGGACGAGGCCGCCCGCGCGGCGGTGGCCCTGTCCCAAGGCGTTGCGTTCTCGCGCGACACCACGCCCGAACACCGGACCGAACCGGACGACAGGCTCGCGGACGCAGGCCGCCCGAAAGCGCCCAGCCAACGGTTCATCCGCGGCCTCTACAGCGGCGGCACGCTGGCCGCCGAGGCGGTGTTGCTCATGCGTGAGGCGGTAGGACTTGTCTACAGCAACACTTCCATGCCGCCGTTCCTGAGTGATATCTGGGAGAGTCAGGGAAACGCCGTGGTGGACCTGGGCGACGCGCGGCTGACGCGGGGACGCCCGCATCCGATGATCGATCCGCGGCTGCGCGGCGAGCGCATCCTGCGGGAAGCCGCCGACCCGGAGGTGGCCGTGATCCTCCTGGACGTGGTGCTGGGTTACGGCGCCCATGACGATCCCGCGGGGGCGCTGGCGCCGGTCATCCGCAAAGCCGGGGAGGCAGCGGAGCGGGCCGGCAGACGGCTCGAGTTCGTGGCGTCCGTGTGCGGAACCCCCGACGATCCGCAAAACGCGCCGCAACAGGAACGCAAGTTGGAGGACGCAGGCGTGATCCTGGGCCGCAGCAACGCCGACGCCGTCCGGATGGCGTTGGTGCTTGCGTGCGACGACCGGCACGAATAGGCAGTATCGTGTCTGATTCATCAGGTGAGGACATCGACGGCTCGAAATCGTCATTCTGGCGAAAGCCGGAATCCAGAGGTGGAGAGGGGTGCATCGGCCGGGGCGGGGAATCACAGGGAAGCCATGATTGAGCGTTTGTTCCGCGAAGAGTTGCGGGTAGTCAACGTAGGCCTCGAGAGCTTTGCGGACTCCATCGACACCGCTGGCGGCGAGGTGCAACGGACCGACTGGCGTCCGCCCGCCGGCGGGAACAGGGAAATCGGCGCGGCGCTCGCGTCCATCGTGAACCTTGCGGCGGTGGAGCAGGCCAACGGCCGCGCGTTCGCCGCATATCTGAACGCCGAGCCGGTGCTGGACGGGATCGGCACGGCCGGAGACGACATCCCCGGAATGGGCGAGCGCATGATCCTCCACGCCGGCCCGCCGGTGACGTGGGAGCGCATGTGCGGGCCCATGCAGGGGGCAGTCACCGGAGCGATCCTGCTGGAGGGATGGGCCGGCGACCCGGACGGCGCCCGGGCGCTGGCGGCCGGCGGCGGGATCATCTTCGAACCCAACCACCATCACGCCTGCGTCGGGCCCATGGCAGGGGTCACGAGCCCGTCCATGCCGGTGTGGATCGTGCGCGATGCCGAGCACGGCCGCACCGCCTACTGCAACCTCAATGAGGGGCTGGGGAAGGTGCTGCGCATGGGGGCCTATGCGCCCGAGGTGCTGGAGCGGCTCCGGTGGATGGAGGGCGTGCTGGCGCCCACCCTGAAGGCCGCGCTGGAGCACCGGGAAGGACTGCCGCTCAAGCCCCTCATGGCCCAGGCGCTGCACATGGGCGACGAGGTCCACAACCGCAACGTCGCCGCCTCTTCCCTGCTGCTGCGGGCGCTGCTGCCGGCCCTGCTGGAGAGCGCCGCTCCGCAGGCCCGCATCGCCGAAACCGTGCGCTTCATCACCGGCAACGACCACTTCTTCCTCAACCTCTCCATGGCCGCCTGCAAGGCCATGCTGGAAGCGGCCCACGGCGTTCCCGGCAGCAGCATGGTCACCGCAATGGCGCGCAACGGGGTGGAGTTCGGCATCCGCGTCAGCGGCACCGGCGACGCCTGGTTCAGCACCCCGGCGCCGCGGGTCCGGGGACTCTTCTTCGCCGGATACGACGTGGAGGATGCCGCCCCGGACCTGGGCGACAGCGCCATCACCGAGACCGCCGGCATCGGCGGCTTCGCCATGGCCGCTTCCCCGGCCATCGTCAGGTTCGTGGGCGGCGCCGCGGCCGACGCCCTCGGCGCCACCGCCGAGATGGGCCACATCACCTTGGGAAGGAACCCGGCGTGGACCTTGCCGATCCTGGATTTCCAGGGCACACCCGCGGGCATCGACGTGCGCAAGTGCGTCGACACCGGCATCGCGCCGGTCATCAATACCGGCATCGCCCACCGTGAAGCGGGCATCGGCCAGATCGGCGCCGGGGTCACCCGGGCGCCGCTGGCGTGCATGGAACAGGCCGTCGCCGCATTGGCTCGACGGCTTCGGGAAGACGGCGAACTCACAACCCGACAAGGAGTCCCCTCATGAACGTAAGCGCGTACAAGGTGGGTATGGGCGCACCCGACGACGTGTCGGAAGGGCGGAGGCTGCTGGACTCGGGGGCGTTCAAGGCCGAGCACGTGGCGGCGATCCTGGGCAAGACCGAGGGCAACGGCGGCGTCAACGACTACACCCGGGCACTGGCTACCCAGTGCTTCCAGTTGCTGATCGCGGAGAAGTCGGGCCTCACCATGGACGACATCGCCCGGAAGGTGCCGATCATCTGGTCGGGCGGCACCGAGGGGTTGATGAGCCCCCATGCCACCATCTTCGTGAAGGATCCGGACGGCGACGGCGGCGGCAAGGGCAAGGGCTTTACCGTGGGCACCGCCTACACCCGCGACATGACGCCCGAGGAGTTCGGCACCATGACCCACGTGCAGTCCGCGGCCGAGGGCGTGAAGGCGGCCATCGAGGACGCCGGCATCGACGATCCCTCGGACATCCACTTCGTCCAGATCAAGACCGGCGCCCTCACCACCGAGCGGATCAAGGACGCCTGGTCGCGCAACGCGCGCGTCGTCACCACCGACACCTACAAGTCCATGTCCTACGCCCGGAGCGTGGCCGCCCTCGGCATCGGCATGGCCACCGGCGAAATCGCGGAGGGGAACGTCAGCGAAGCGGTCATCGGGCAGGACCTCGCCGTCTTCTCCAACGTGGCCTCGGCTTCTTCCGGCATCGAGCTGATGAACTGCGAGGTCATCGTCCTCGGCAACTCGCCGCGCTCCACCAGCGGCCTCATCATCGACCACGCGGTGATGAAGGACGCCATCGACGCGGCGGCGGTGCGGGAAGCGCTCCGCAAGGTGGGCCTGGAGGTCAACGGCGAGTTGTCGGAGCCCGGCCAGGAGCGGCTGGTGAACATGTTCGTCAAGTGCGAGCCGGATCCGTCGGGCAACACCCGCGGGCGGCGGCACGTCGTGTTCGAGGACTCGGACATCAACTACACGCGGCACATCCGCGGCGCGGTCAACGCGGTGGTGGCCTCGGTCACCGGCGACACCATGTGCTACGTCTCCGCAGGCGCCGAGCACCAGGGCCCGGCCAGCGGCGGCGTGGTGGCCGCGCTGGCGCGCAAGGCCTGACGTCATTACACGCATCGCATACACCCAACGGAGGCTCGTCATGACGCAACGCGAACCCTACGGCAGCAGCAAGGGCTTCAGGCAACTGGGGCACATCGACGTCCCGGGCGGGGGCCAGGTGGTGGTGCAGGGGGACTACGCCTACGTCGGACACATCGAACCGCCCCACGGCACGACCATCGTGGACGTTTCCGACCCGCACAATCTCAAGGTGGTCTCCCACGTCGAGGTCCCCGAAGGCACCCACTCGCACAAGGTCCGGGTCCACGGCGACGTCATGCTGGTCAACAACGAACGCTACGGCGGCGTGGCGAAGAACGGCTTTCAGGGCGGGCTCAGGATCTACGACGTCGCCGACAAGGCCCGCCCGCGCGAGATCGGCTTCTACCGGGCCGGGGGCACCGGCGTCCACCGCTTCGACTTCGACGGCGACTACGCCTACTTCTCGCCCCAGGTGGAGGGCTACGTCGGCAACATCATGATGATCCTGGACCTGAAGGACCCCACCCGGCCCGAGGAGGTGGGGCGCTGGTGGATGCCCGGGCAGTGGACCGCGGGCGGTGAAACGCCGACGTGGAAGGGCGTCCGGCACCGCTGCCACCATCCGCTCCGGCTCGGCGACCGGCTGTACACCAGCTACTGGCACGGCGGCTTCGTCATCCTCGACATATCGGACATGGCCCGCCCGCAAAGGGTCGGCGGCCTCGACTGGAGCCCGCCCTACCCCTGCCCCACCCACACCGCGCTGCCGATCCCGCAGACCATCCAGGGCCGGAGACTGCTGGTGGTCACAGACGAGGAGGTGGTGGACCGGCTGACGCCGGCGCCCAACGCCTTCATGTGGATCGTCGACATCACCGAGGAGACCCAACCCGTGCCCATCGCCACCTTCCGGGTGCCCAACGACGAGCCGTTCAATCCCGACGAATGGTTCGGCTCCCATCAGCCCCAGGAACAGGTCCAGGGCAACACCATCTTCGTCACCTGGTTCGCGGGGGGACTCCGGGCCGTGGACATCAGCGATCCCTGGAGCCCGCGGGAGATCGGTTACTACATGCCCGAGCCCGGCCAGGGGGAGTCCATCGTCCAGAGCAACGACATTTTTCTCGACCGGTCCAATGGCCGGCTGTACCTGCTGGACCGGCTGTGCGGGCTCGACGTTCTCGAGTTCAGCGGGTAGTCAGCGACAGGAAACCCTGCTTGACAAGCTTTCGGCGTTGCGAGTAACGTCGGGCCGTTTTCCGGGCGCCCAACGAATCTTCAAGGACGTATCGAGGAGGTATCGCCATGAAGCATGCAAAGGGTTTCGTACCGGGCCTGATCCTGACCGTAGTGCTGGCATTCTCTGGCTGGAATCCTGCCGCGGCTGAAACCACGTTGAAGCTCGCCACCTATGACCCCAAGACGGCGGTCACCCTGTCTGCCATTCCCACGTTCATCAAGCTGGTGGCAGAGAAGTCCAAGGGCAAGCTCAAGATCGACTGGATCGGCGGACCGGAGATCACGCCGGGCAGGAAGCAGCCCGCCGCGGTCCAGAAGGGCGTGCTCGACATGAGCGTGGCGTGGGCCTACGTGCTCCACGTCAAGGCGGCGCAGGTGATACACCTCTCCCAGCTCACCCCGGCGGAGGAGCGGAAGAGCGGACTCTACGACTTTCTCGTGGCGGAGTTCGCGAAGAACGGGTTCCGCTACCTGGGACGGACCTCGACGGCCACGCCTTACGTGCTCGTCAGCACCAAGAAGGCGGAGAAGCCGGAGGATCTCAAGGGATTGGGATTCCGGACCTCCGGGATCTACGAGCCGATCATCGAACGGGCCGGCGGGCGCAAGGTACGGGTTGCGAGTCCGGAAGTCTATTCGGCCCTTCAACGGGGCCTGATCGACGTGAGACCGGCGCCCATGGCGACCGTGGTGGACGGGAAGCTCTATGAAGTGCTCAAGTACTGGGTGGGCCCCGGCTTCTTCACGGCACAGAACACGGTGCTTTGCGTCAACCTCAAGAAGTTCAACAGCCTGCCCGCCGACCTGCAGCAAGCCCTGGTCGATGCCGCGGCGGAGACCGAGAAGGGCCTCGTCGCCCTCAAGAAAAAGGAGTTCGACGCGGCCTGGCAGGTCGCCAAGAAGAACGGCATGGTGCGCATCGACTGGCCCAAGGACGTCAACGACGGCTTCTTCAACGACGTCATGACGAAGTCCTGGGCGCGGGTCGAGAAGAGCGTCGGCAAGGAGCTCGTTGACAAGATGCGACCCATGATGAGCCGGTGACCCGGCGTTGAAGGTATTCCTTACGAAACTCGGGGCGGCCTGGGACCGTTTCCTGGACGTCTCCATGCTGATCTCCGCGGTGGCGGTGGTCCTGGCCTCCCTGCTCACCCTTTCCGACATCGCAAGCCGGCAGTTCTTTGCCTCGGCTCAGGGCTGGGCCATCGAGATCGCCGAGTACTGCCTCCTCTACCTGGCCTTCTTCGGCGCGGCATGGCTGTTGCGGGAGGACGGCCACGTCAAGGTGGAGGTGGTCGTGGAAGTGCTGGGCCCCAGGAGCCAAGCGTTCCTGGGGGTGATGACCTCTGCCGTCGGGGTGCTGGTGACCGGGGTGCTGGCCTACTACGCCACCACCACCACCATCATGGAGTACATGGCCGGCACGAAGATGTACGAGAGTCCCCTCAAGCCGCCACTGTATCCGCTCCTGATCCCCATCCCCGTCGGCGCGGCCTCGCTGTGCATCCAGTTCATGCGTAGGACCTGCGGCTACTACCGGCGCTGGCAAGACGCCAAGGCAACATCCGAGGACCGGAGATGAGCGCCCGGTCTCCCGCCTGGAACCCTTAACGCCATGGATTGGCCGCTCCTGCTGCTGACCTTCTTCTCGGTCATCGTCGTGCTGCTGATGACCGGCCTGCCCATCGCCTTCGTCTTCATGCTGGTGACCGCCGGCGGGGCGCTGACCCTTTGGGGCGGCGGCCCGGGCATGGAGCTGGTGGTGCTCAACATGCAGACCGCGCTGTCCACCTTCACGCTGCTGGCCATCGTGGAATTCACGCTCATGGGCATGGTGATCTTCCACTCCGGCATGGGCAACACCATGCTCCGGGTGCTGGGCGACTGGCTCGGCAGCATACCCGGACGGCTGTCGATCCTGGGAATCGCCTTCGCCACCCTGTTCGCCACCATGAGCGGCTCGTCCCTGGCCAGCTCCACGGTCATGGCCACCGTGCTTACCCCCGAGATGGAGAAGCAGGGGTACAAGAAACCCATGAGCCTGGGTCCCATCCTCGGCGGCGGCGGACTCGCCATGATGATCCCGCCCAGCGGGCTCGCCATCATCCTGGCGGCCATCGCCAAGATATCCGTAGCCAAGATCCTCATCGGCGGGGCCGTCCCCGGGCTCATGCTCGCCGCCCTCTACATGATCTACATCGTCACCCGCGCGGCCATCCAGACGGACCTCGCTCCCGCGTACGCGGTGGAGCGGCCGCCCTTGGCGCGGCGCGTGTACGAAACCCTGGTGTACGTGGTGCCCCTGGGGCTGATCGTCTTCCTCACCTTGGGCCTCATCTTCCTCGGGGTGGCGACGCCGTCCCAGTCCGCGGTCACTGGCGCCCTCGGCGCGTTCATCCTGGCCGGGGTCTACGGCAAGCTCGACTGGAACCTCGTGCTGGTGTCGCTGCGCGGCACCGTACGGGTCTCCACCATGATCCTGATGATCTTCGCCTCCTCGGCCACCTTCAGCCAGATCATGGCCTTCGCCGGCATCACCCGGGGAATCAGCGGCTTCGTCGCCGGCCTCGACGTGGCGCCCATCCTGATCATCATCGGCATGATGATCGTGGTGCTCATACTGGGCATGATCATGGAAGTGGTGACCATCTTCATGGTCACCATCCCGATCTTCCTGCCGGTGGTGATCGCGCTGGGCTACGACCCCGTGTGGTTCGGGCTGCTGATGCTCCTCAACGCCGAGATGGCGCTGACCTCCCCGCCCTTCGGCACGAGCCTCTTTGCCGTCAAGGCCGCGGCGCCGCCCGACACCACCATGCGCGACGTCTACGTCTCCGCCCTGCCCTTCCTGGCCTGCGACCTGGTGGTGCTGGTCCTGCTGATCGCGTTTCCGGGCATCGCGTTGTGGCTGCCGAACATGCTGTGAGGGAGCACGGCATCAGGGGCCGCGGGTTCGCGCCGACGCCGCGACCGTCCCCGTCCACCACACCGGAGAAGAACCCATGAACGACGACAAGGTCATCCTGGCGGGAACGCTGGTGGGCGCGGCCTTCGAGCCCGTGCTCCGGGACCGTTTGATCCGGATCCGCGGAGAGCTGATCGAGAGCGTCGAGCCCCTGCCGGGCCAGCCCCTGGAGATTTCGGCTGAAGCACTCATCATCGATGCGCGCGACAAGGTCGTGATACCGGGCCTGGTGAACACCCACTGCCATCACACCGAAGCCTTGCAGCGGAGCTTGCGGGACCGGGTGCCCTTCGAGGTGTGGCTGCCGGAGAGGCGCGGCATCGAGGACATCCTGGAACCGGGCTACGACGATTTGCTGGCGGCCAACCACATCGCGCTGCTGGAGAACCTCAAGCACGGCACCACCACGGTGCTGCACCACCTCTCGCGGCGCGGCGCCATCGACCTGGAGGATATCCGCGCGTGCATCGACGCGGCCGAGCGCATCGGCATCCGTACCTTCATCGCACCATCGGTGGCCGACGCGGGCTGGCGGCGCGTGGTGCCTGATCATGAGGCGTCCGCCGCCGCCCTTGAAGAGTTGGATCGGCTGACCCAGGCCCTGGACTTGATCGCCGGCGGACCGGCGAACGTCCAGGGCGTGGTCGCGCCCAGTTCGCCGCACACCTGCACCGACGACTTCCTGAGCCGGTGTCTGGCCATGGCCGAGGACAGGGAGTTGCTCATGCACACCCATTTCCTGGAAACTCGGGTCGAAGCCACGCAGCGCACCGTCACCGGCGAAACCACGGTGGAGCGGGCGTCACGGCTCGGTCTGCTCCGGCCCGGGACCTCCCTTGCCCACGCGGTGCACCTCACCGACCGGGAGCTCGATGTCCTCAAGGACAGGCAGCCGGCGGTGGTTCACAACCCGTGCAGCAACGCCAAGCTCGGGAGCGGCATCGCCCGAATCCGCGAGATGCTGGACCGCGGCATCACCGTGGCCCTGGGCTCCGACGGCGGCGACACCAGCGACGGCTACTCCGTGTTCGATCAGATGAAGATGGCGGCGCTCATGCGGCGCCCGAGCGAGCCGGACTTCAACGCCTGGATCAGTGCGGCGGAAAGCCTTGCCATGGCCACCACCGGCGGCGCCAAGGCATTGGGGCTGCGAACCGGCAGGATTGCTCCGGGCCATCTGGCCGACATCTGCGTCCTGAAACCCGGCACACGGATGTGGCCGGCCGCGGACCTCGTGCAGAGCCTTGTCTACTCGGAGAACGGGCGTAGCGTCGATACTGTGCTGGTGAGCGGCGAGGTCGTCTTACAAGACGGCGTAAGCCCGCACATCGACGAGGCCGCGCTGGACCGCCAAGCCGCGGCGTTAGCGGAAAGGGTGGCGCAAGCAAGAGAACAGTGGACCGGCCGCAAGAGCAGTCCAGAAATTGCCGAACGCCTCCGCGCCGCCGAGGAAGAGTACCTGGAGGCGGCTTCGACGGTTACTGAATCAGGCAGGCGGGTTTGAAACTTCGTGATCGCGGACGCCGATCTGTTTGACGAAGGCCACGCCGCTGATGTCGGCGCGGTCGCGCCCCGCTACCAGCCTGCGGGTTTTCGGATGTTGGTGCCCGGTATCGGGTCCGGCAGTTGCGAGTCCCGCAGGGCATTGGGCCGGACACGCCTCGAAAAATCCGCATGTGCCATCAGTTGGCGCGACGGTCTGCTGCTTCCCGGCGTCACCAGACCAATCCGCTTGGCGTGATACTGCCTTACCAAGCGCATCGCTTCCGCGATATCGCTATCGTTGCTGACCACCACTGCGCAGTCGTACGCGTCCAGCCAGCAGTCATTGAGCAGATGAACTGCGAGATTGACGTCCGAGCCCTTCTCCTCGGTGCGAATCACCTCTGCCACACGCCGGTTCCCCACCGGACGAGCGAGGGGTGCTCGCACCGCGTGACTCAGGAAATGCCCGAAATACACGTCAACCTCGGGTCGATAGTGCCGAAGGGCGCGGAGATAGACGTCTTGTCGCTGGGGTTTCGACTGGTCGGCGGGCGTGGCAGACACTCGCGCTGTGTAATATTTGACCGTCAGGATGTCGTGGTGCGGCTGCAGCACCTTCGCGAACAGAGCAGGCAGATCCAGCCATTTCCATGACGTGCCCTTGAGTGCTCCGTAGTACAGATTGAACCCGTCGACATAGACGAAGGTACGCATCAACGCCCGTAGAAAAAGCAAGGGCCTCCGAAGAGGCCCCGCGCCCTGCGGTCGAAACCGCAGGGGGTATTGTCGACACTCTAGACCTCCAGGCGCCGAAAATCAAGCCTGCGGTCTGTCCGTACCCGCCTTAGCGGACCCGGCATTCACGAAGGACACCGGTCCCACAACGCGAACACGAAACCCGTTACACCAGCCCGACCGGGACAGCATTGACATGGTCGTCCAAGGGGACCGGCTGGTCACAGAGACACACGACCGCCCCCTCGCCCACCGGCATGTCCAGCCGCCGTAGAGCGGCGAAGGCCGGCAACCAGGATCTCCGGGGCGAAGCCGACTTCTTGATCTCGACCGGATAAAGGGTCCCATCGGCGACGAACAGCAGGTCCACCTCCCGGCCGTCCTTGTCGCGGTAGTAGTACAACTGCGGCCTTCTCCCCCTGTGCCACCAACTCTTCAGGATATCCGCCACCACGTGGGTCTCGAACATGGCTCCCGACATGGCGCCGGCCTCCAGGGTCTCGGGGGAAGTCCACTCCGTCAGATACGCGCACAAGCCGGTGTCGAGGAAGTACAGCTTCGGCCGTTTGACCAGACGCTTCGTGACATTGGCATGGTACGGCTGAAGCAGCTCGACCTGGAGGCTCGCCTGCAGGATCGAGAGCCAGTTCTTCGCGGTGTTGACGCTTACGTCGGCGTCGCGGGCCAAGTTGGACAGATTGAGCATCTGAGCGGTTCGCGCCGCGCATGCCTTGAGAAAGCGGAGGAACGCCATTTCATTGCCGACCTGTGACAGGGCGCGGAGGTCTCGTTCAAGGTAAGTCTGCAAGTAGGAACTGTAGAACAGCTCGCGGTCGTTGATCGGGCCGGCAACAAGCCCGGGAAATCCACCAGTCCAGATATCGCGGTACACCTCGTCGAGGCCGCTCATGCGAAGCGCCGGCTGGCGCTCGGCCAGAATGGGCCGCGTCGGCAGAAAAGGAGACACGGCGGCATCACGTTGATGTCGCTCGCGGGAGGAGAAGCCCAGCAGGTTGATGATTCCGACCCGCCCCGCCAAGGACTCGGAAACGCCCCTCATGGCCTGGAACTGCTGCGACCCCGTCAGCCAGAACAGCCCCGGCTGGCGATTGTCGTCCACGATCACCTTGATCAGCGGCAATAGTCCGGGAGCATACTGAATCTCGTCGATGAGCACCGGCGGCTCGTACCGCTGCAAGAAGAGCGCCGGATCGTCATTCGCCAGATCACGCAGCACCGGATTGTCGAGGGAGACATAACGGCGAGCGTCTTCCGCAAGGTGCCGCAGAAGCGTAGTCTTCCCGACTTGACGTGGGCCGGTCAGCAGCAGCACGGGGAACTGCCGCGAGACCTCCAGCCAGTACGATTCAAGAGTGCGCGTATAGTACATTGGCTATATTGCAATCATACTGCAAATCAGACGCAAAGAAAAGTGCCCTGCCGTCTGGCCCGGACGCTGACCGTTCACACTTATTTCATGGAAACAGGACCCTAGCGGCATGATCGACCACCCGGAAGATACCTCATTTCTGCCGCCTACCTGTCCACCGAAGTGAGACCACCTCACAAGGGGACCCCGAGCATCGCAACCGATGGCGATTCGTGGTAGTCGAACGGATGATTGGGGCGATCAGCCGTCAGGGAACGGCGCCATGCTGCCGCCGGGTCAAGAAGCGGAAGCCACGAACAACGGGGATCGCCAATCAGCTCGCCAGTCCGACAGGAATGACCAAGGCCGCGGCGAGGACTTGGTGAACAGCCTGTTCGAGGCGCTCGCCGAAGTCTTGGTGCATGGAGCGAAAGTAAGAATCCTCGCGGATCGAAGAGTGTTGCGGGCCAATGATCGTACCGATATTTCCACCCCTGGATGGAGAATCCGCTGAGCGGTTTCATGCGTTTGCAATGAGACTCGCGTGTGCCCAGCGTGCGCGCAACGCGAACGACATTAGTGGTGCATTGGAGGAAGAGATAAATTGGTGCCAATCAGCAAAGTGCAGCGAAGAAAACGTGTTGGCCTATGAAGCGTGTATCAGGGTTCTGTCCGATCTCGCGCGGCTGCGCTGGCGTATCGCCGAACAAGGCTACGGATTCGCTCTGGAGAATCGCAAGGAACGGGTCGGTGGACGGCCAACATCGGAGATTATAGCCAGCAAGAAGATGTTACGCGGTGAGTTGCAGCCCATTGTCGATGAGCAGAAACGGCACCCTGCCGTTTTGGACTTTATTGCCAGGATGGAAAGAGAAGACCGTTCAGGTCGGCGTAGTGTGCGACTGCTCACGGCGGACGGAGCGGAGCTGGCAGCAAGGCTCGCGCCTGCACGCGACCTTGAAGGCGATGAAAAGGTGGCGGCTCTGGGCGACGCCATCAAGCCGTATCTTCAGGAAGCGGACGGGAGTGTGGATCCGACGACCGGACGGCAGCTCCGCGAGATTTGGCGTTATTTCCGATACACTTGGTCGATACCGCAAGTGTCGACCCCGGGACGGCAGCTCCTTTACCTTGTGAGAGACGCCGCGCATCGGGCGCATCCAGTCATCGGTATCGCCGCGCTGAACAATTGTCCTCTCGAAATGGGCGAGAAGCGCGAGCGATACATCGGATGGCACCTCGCAGCTATCGTCGAACGGTTCATCGGGGCCGCAGCCAACGGCAAGGCGGCGCTGAGAGAGGAAGTTCGGTGGCTGGAACACCAACTCGAGACGTCGCTCGCGGAAATCGATTGGACCAATCTCGTAACTGCGGAAGAAGTGGAATCTCCCGACGATGCGGTGGTTCGTCGGCTCGCACTGCGCAGCCAAGAATTCTCGAAGTTGCGGGAAACTCTGCTCAGGGAGGTCGCCGGTTCTACGCAGGATCAATTCGAGGCCGATCTCTGGAACGATGCAACAGCTCCTCCGGTCGATGACGACATCCTTAAACTGGAGGCCAAGGCGTCCGTCGACGCGCGCATGCATGCCGCCCGCAAGCAGCTCGTGGCCAAGAAGCGAGCCCTGGCACTGTCACGCCTGCTCTCGGCCCGGCTCGTCATCGCACAGCACCGGGAGGAACTCACCGACCCTGACCTCGCGTGTACAGCGCTTGGGAAAGACAAGGTTGGAAGCGCCATCAATATCGTGCTGGAGGCGCTTAAGGGGCGACGGGCCGGCGCCAATCTGCTTGAAATCACGACATGCGGTGCGATCGCGCCGTACAATCGAATTCTTGGTGGTAAGCTGGTCGCTCTGCTGATGCTTAGCCCGCAGGTCAGCGCCGACTACCGACGCCGATATGCAAGTCCGTCTATCATCTCGTCGCAGATGAAAAACCGTCGCGTCATACGCGACAGCACACTTGTTTATCTTGGCACGACCAGCCTCTACGTGCACGGCTCCAGTCAATACAATCGGCTGCAGTTGCCTGCGGGCACGATCGCCCCGGAGCAGGAAAGCATCCCTTACAACGCGATCGGTCAGACTTCGGGCTTCGGGACGATTCAATTCTCGCCGGATACAAGTAGGGCGATCGATGCCTATCTCGCTTACGAACGCGATTTCAAGGAGGTGAACAGCGTCTTCGGGGAAGGGACGAGTCCGAAGCTACGCAAGGTGAAGATGGGTCTTCGCAAGCTGGGATTCGATCCCGACAAGCTGATCCAGCATCGACATCACCGCCTGATCTACGGCGCTCCGCTCTTTCCGAAGGCGCGGGATTGGTTGCAGGAGCGCGTAACGGAGTTGCCAGGCTATGTCGCGGCACCGGACGGATACGAGGACGCCACGGAACGTATCGCGGCCTTCTGGCGCCGGCGTTGGCTTGCCAGTCGGCTTCGTCATCAGTCCAGCATGGCCGCCTTGCCGCGGGACGTTTTTGTACCGCTGGGCGAGGCTGAAGAGCCAGTGGTGGGAGACTCGAACGGATGAGTGAAGGGGGAGGCAGCACGGCAAAGGCAGAGGGCGTACGAGACGGCAGTCAGTTGTGGCGCACGCTTGCCGCGGCAGGCAGGGAAGCCATCGCGGAAGCGCTGACCGAAGAAGATTTCGACCGACTGCATATCGAAAGCGGAATCGAACGGTTTCTCGGCGAGCAGGTGCGGGCGGGCAGGAATGTCGTCGTGACCGGAAATGCCGGCGATGGGAAAACGCACTTGCTGCGGCGCGTGAAGCATGACCTTGAAAGCGTCGGCGCTGTCGTGGTCGAGGACGCGACCGCCGAGATGCGCGGCGACGATCCGGGTCCGATCCTGAAGAAGTGGCGCGAGGCCATCGAGGGCGGGCGGCCCTTTTGCTTGGCCGCGAACGAATATCCGCTTTACCAGTTGCGAATGGCCGATGTGTCAGCCCCACACTTGGTGGAAGTCGGGCGGCAGTGTCAGGACCGTCTGGCTTACGGGGACGATGAGACCACCGGGTGCGCCGGCAACGTAGTGGTGATCGACCTCAGTCTTCGGAACCCGCTGGGCGGCGAATTCTTCGATTCTATGCTGGACAGGCTGCTTGACGACGAAGGAGTGAAGACGGCCTTGGCCAGTCCGCGGGAGGCTGTTGTCCGTCGGAACGTCGAACGTCTCGCCCATCCCCAGGTGCGGGCGCGGCTGAGGGCGCTTGCCGAGCGCATGGTGGCGCTCGGCCATCGGGCGACGGTGCGGGAGCTGTGGATCCTGTTCGCGCGAATGGTGTTCGGAACGGAGGAGCACGGCGAGTATCAGCGCATGGACTGGTATTCGGAGGCCCTGTTTGAACGGGACGACCGCTTCGACTTGACGGAGGCTTTGCAGGCAGTCGATCCTGCAGGTTGCAGCCATCCCGTATGGGACGCCGCGCTCGATGCTCGCGCGCCCGAGGTGCGCGAAGGATGGGTGCTGCAGGCCCCAGTGCCGACGCCACATCCGATGCTCGACTGGGAGAATTTCGCTGCGCTCAAGCGCCGGTTCTATTTCGAGCACGAGAAGGGCGAGGAGGTGTTCGACTTGGCCGATGCAGATGCGAAGGAGTTCGAGGATCTCGTGCAGGGCAGAAAAGGATCGGGTCGGATGCTGGTCGCAAATCTCGTCGATGCCATCAACGCTGCGTACTGCCCGCGCCACTTCGATTCGCGGGACCAGCACCTGTACCTGTGGAACGGTCATCGCTTTCACGAGCAGCCCTCACGCTCCTTCGTCGCCACTGAACGCGTGGCGACGGATGATTTCGTCACCGAGGTGCCTCGACTGCCGGCGCGGTTGGAGAGATGCTTCGACTATCGCTCAGATCACATCGCATTGACGGCCCGCCGGCTCTCCGGAACACCGCGGTTGAGAATCGATTTCCCGCTTTGGCGGACGCTCTGCCGCTTGGCGCGTGGCCTGCCGCGGAAGCTGATTCCGGAGCGGGACATTCACCGCCTGGACGCCTTCCTCCAGAAGCTCAGTGCGGGCACGGTCGGCGAGCGCGACTCGGTCTGGTCTATCCACCTCGAAAACCTTGAGCTTATTCAAGTTAACCTCAGCGCGGACAGAAGCCGCTTCGAGCGGGTACGCAGCTATGGCTAGGGCACGGGATACAGATGCGGTGCGTCGCGTGCATGGGGCCATCCTCGGCTATCAGCCCTTCCGCATGAAGCCCGTCCACTTCGCCACGAGTTTTCTTCTGGCATTGACCGGCCGCTACTACCGGCTGGAATCCCTGAACAAGGCGTCGGTGCCGAAGACGGCGCCGAAGGACGGTCCAAGAGTTCGCGACGAGTATCCCGCCGACCGCCTTCATCCGTTGCTGGTTGAACGCGGCATATTGGATCAGTCGGTCGACCTGGAGGCGTTCCGCACGTTGCGCGCGCACTTGAACGCGGCATACAACAACGACGGGTCGGCACTGTCGGCCGTTTACCCTCCCTATTCGACGTTCGGCGCGGACTACAGCGCCCCCTCAACCCGCTACATCTCGCACCGGTCGAAGAATCATGGGTACTCGGGAAGCTTCGTCCTTTCAGTCCTGGAAGCGACCGCCGCGGGAAGAGAGACGCTCGAAGGAATCAGGAGGCTGCTGGAGCTACCGCCGCCGCCCTTGGCCGCGTTTGGCGAGCCGCTGCTCGACGACGTGGCCGAAGAATGGTGCGACAAACACGACGAGCTTTATGGAGAAATCAAGCCGGAGCGGCTGGCGCGGATCGGGTCGGGAATGGAAGACTGCACGATTGCGGTCGGCCGGCTTGCGGCGAATCTAGAGCGGCTGCAGTCCAACTATTCGATGCGCTACATGGTGATTGGGCTCTGTTGCTGGCTGTTTGCCTACATGATGCGCCAGGGAAGCGACTCACCGCTTCTGCTTGTCGACGCACTGCAGGGCAGCAATCCCAGGATCCGCGCACAGAGCCGTGCGACCTATACCCGGGCGCTGGATCTCTTCTCGTTCAGCTATGACCGGGCATTCGAGGACGACAATGGTTCGGCCATCCAGGAAGACGACTGGACCGTGTTCGCTAGTTCCGCCGAAGCGCGGCAGGTGCTGGACGAGCACTTTCGGGACCTGGGCGTACGGATCGGCATCGTGCAGCCCCGCTCGGCGGTCGCGAAGCACAAGCATGTCGAGTTGCAGGCGGACACGCTTCGGGTTCTGGCATACAGCCTGCTCGAGAAGGATCAAGTGATGACGCTGCCGGAATTCGCGGCGCAGCTCAGAACGACCTGGTCGGTCGTGGTCGGGGCCCACGCGGCGGATGGCGACAACCTGCGCGCAAACCGGTTCGGGCCTCTCGATCAGGATGAAGACCTGCTTCCGAACGCAACTGCCTTTCAGGCACTCCTTGTCAGGCTGGGGCTGGCGGTCGAACCGTCCGACGGTCTGACGCTGGTAGCCATTGATGCAGAGGAGCTTATTTGAGATGCCGCGTACGGCTGCATCGCTAGTCAGCCAGGCCTTGGCAGCCTGGATACTCTCGCGCTTAGAAGACGAAAACGATTTCGCACGGGAGGGGCTTCCGGAGTTCGATATTCCGTGCCTGCTGCAAGCGCTGTCGGCGGGAGGTCTGCCGGCCGGAGGATTCTCGTTAGCGCTGGTGGGAGTTGACACAACGGAAAAGGAGTTGCGTGCGTTAGCCCATCTTTAACATGAATGTGGGGATTTTGGGGTATTTGGGCACGGCTGTAGCTTCTAAGCTGTTGTATTTATTGAGGTAGGGATTTGGGGAGCCTGATGTAGTGCCATAATTGAAATATTCTGTTGATTCTCGTTCCGCCCTCTGATATCCTGCACCCATGTTCATCCGCCGCACCCAGACCCGCGGCGCCGACCGGGGCAAGAGCTACTTCACCCACCGCTTGGTGCGCTCCGAGCGCACCGGCGGGCGGGTGCGGCAGCGCACCCTGCTCAATCTCGGCAGTGACTTCGCGGTGGCGCTGGAACATTGGGCGGTGTTGTGTACGCGCATCGAACAATTGATCGACCCGCAAGCGGTGCTGGTGGAGTTGGGGTGTTCGGAAGAGGTGGAACGGGAGGCCCAACGGATCGCCATGCAACTGGTGAGCCGGGCGCCTCGGGCGGAAGGCGGCGGAGGGGATGTGCAGGCGGTGGATGTGGACTCGTTGGAGTTAGTGCGCCCGCGCTCGGTGGGGGTGGAGCATGTAGGACTGTGGGCTATGGGGCAGGTCGGCCTGGATGAGTTTCTGGAGGGGCTGGGGTTCAACGGTCGGCAAAGGGCAGCAGCCTTGGCGTTGATCATCGGGCGCATGGCACAGCCCGGATCGGAACGGGCCACTTGGCGGTGGTTGTGCAACCGCAGCGCTCTCGGCGAGTTGCTCGGCGTGGACTTCGAGAGCCTGAGCCTGATGCGGCTCTACCGTGCCTCGGATACGCTGATGGCCCATCGCGAGGCCATCGAAAATCACCTGTTTGATCGGGTGACGGAGTTGTTCAGCCTGAGGCACACGGTGACGCTGTACGACCTCACCAACACCTTCTTTGAGGGCGAAGCTCAAGGCCAGCCCAAGGCCAGGCGGGGGCACTCGAAAGAGAAGCGCAGCGACTGCCCGCTGCTCACCCTGGGACTGGTGCTGGACGGTTCCGGCTTCGTGCGCCGCTCGGAAGTGTTTGCCGGCAATGCCGACGAAGACAAGACACTGGCATCCATGCTTGAAACCCTCCAGGCACCCGCCGATTCTGTGGTGGTGATGGATGCAGGCATTGCCACCGAGAACAACATCGCCTGGTTGCGCAGCCACGGCTACCGCTATCTGGTGGTCAGCCGCCAACGCACCCGGCTGTTCGATCCCGAACTGGCTACCGCCATCGAGACCCGTTCCCACCAAAAGGTTCACCTGCACCGGGTCGTCGACGACGACCACGACGAGGTGCGGCTTTACTGCTACTCCGAAGCTCGCGCCAAAAAAGAACGAGGCATCGCCGAACGCTTTGCCGCACGCTTCGAAGGCGCCTTGCAAAAACTCCACGAGGGGCTCTCCCGCCCCCGCACCCGCAAGGCCCTCGACCATGTCTGGCAGCGCATCGGGCGCATCCAGGAGCAAAGCCGAGGGGCCGCTCAGCATTACCAGGTCGAGGTCGTGGCCGACATCCAAGGCGACAAGGCCGTGGCCGTCACCTGGAAGCGCCAGCCCCGCCCGGGCACCATGCTCACTCATCCCGGCGTCTATTGTCTGCGCACCAACCTCGGCGACTCGGACCCGCAAACCCTCTGGCACACTTACACCATGCTCACCGATCTCGAAGCCGTCTTCCGCTCCCTCAAGTCCGAACTCGGCCTGCGTCCCATCTTCCACCACAAGCAGCACCGCTCCGACGGCCATTTGTTCATCACCGTCATCGCCTACCAACTCGTGCAGATTATCCGCCGCCGCCTCGCCGCCTTGGGCGAGACCGCTAGTTGGACCACCTTGCGCCGCATACTCCAGGGCCAACACCGGGTCACCGCCACCTTCCGCCGCAAGAACGGCCGCACCCTCCATGTCCGCAAGGCCACCCAGGCCGAACTCCAGCAGATTGAAATCTACAACGCTCTCGGCCTCAATCCTGCACCCGGCGGTACCAAAAAGTTGACCGTCTGAACTCTCCAGAATTATCCGTTAAAACTCCAGAATGTAGTGCCAGAAGACCAAAATCGCCCCGCTAACCCCACAATTTATAACGACTTTCAAATACCCTTGTTAAACTTGGGTTAGCGGAAGCAAAAGGGCTCGACGAGTTGGCTGGCCTGACGCTTGATCTCCACGTCGCCACCGAGTGGCGCAACGATCGGGAACGGCATCCGAGGATTGTCGCGCTAGCGCGCGGATACAATCCGAGCGTCCACGGTCTGCGCTTCTTCTCTCGTGCCTCTTCGGGAGAGCTCGCGGCCATTCTGCTGCGTTGGGCGGAAAACGAACCCGAGTTCACAGCGACGCCGCAGCATCGGGTGCTGCTCGAGACGCTACGCGAGGCGCGGGAGCTGAGCTCGATTCGGTCCCTGGAGGGCATCGCGGTCTTTCTCGCCGAATGGAGCGATGTCGGAGACGGGACGATAGGCAGGCCGCGTGACGTTCTTCCCGCCCTTGGACTGCTGCGCGACCCTCGATTGTTCGAGGCGGATGACCTAGCAAAGCGGCTCGAATACAATCTGCGGATCGGCGAGCGCGTCACCAGCATGTCGCCGGGGGATATCAGGCAGCGGCGTGAGCGTGCGACCCGTTACAGCAACGCGGCGACGGCGGAACGGCTGAGCGGGGCACTCGACCGGCTGGAGGCATATCGACGCGGCCGCCCCGATGCAGGTCTGACCCCTGAGGATGCAGAGCAAATCGTAACCCTGCCCCCCGACAAGCCGGACCCTTACGGCCCGGAGCCCGATGATCCGGAAGTTGACGACGAACCCGATGACGAGGCTGATGACACTGAGGAGGAGGACGAGCCCGATCTGCATGACATGGCGGTGGACGCGCTGCTTGAGGGGCGGGAGGAAGACCTTGCCGCGCTAGGCGAGGCGCTCGAGGCGGCGTGGGAGGAATTCGAGCAGAACGGAGATCGGCTCGCGTCCAATCAGGAGACAAGCCAAGGCACCGCCAGACTCGACGAACGGGTAGACTCCAAGATCATCGACTGGGTTACGGCCTTTTGCGACACGGACCGGTTCGGCGGGTTCATGGAAGTCGACGTTGACGACCTGCCGCAGGCGTTGGCGCGCCATGCCGAGTTCGATCCCGTGTTCCTGAACCCGGAGGCGGTCTGGAAACACGACGGGGTCGCCTATTCGATCGAGGCACTGCTGGAAGCGTGGGACGAGGTGGACGCGGTTGCCGAAGCCTGCCGACGCCCGATTGCCGAGATGTGGCGCGACTTCGTCGCTGCGCGCGCGTCCCTGGCGGACATGGTGCGGCCGCTTCTCATCCATCCGCGCGAGTGGCTCGACACGCATCCTGAAACGTGTGCGAACTGCGCACGCTATCTTGCAGTGGCAACCGAACTCTACGGGGCCGTCCAGAAGAATTACCGCGCCGTCTGGGACCAGTCGCGCGAGTGGGCTCAGGCGACGTTGGACGCGATTCTGACGCTCGACCTAGTACAGGTCCGCATGGCGGGTCCGGACGGCGGGGTCCGCGCCAAGGCGGTGATGCTGCCGCTGCATCCTCTGCATTTGTGGCGGTATCAGCGCTTCGGTGAAATCCTGCGCGATCTCTCGCATGCCGGGCCGATGTCCGAGAGCGACAGAAAGGTCGTAATCAAAGAGTTACGCCGGCCGGAACATTTTGTCGGCGTGATCAGGACCGGCGCCACACCGGAAGGCCGGGGACTCAATCAACTGCTGCCCGTCGCAAACACCATTTGCGGTCTCGCAACGTTCGAGAACCTGCATAACGCGATCAGTAGCGCCGACGGCATGGAGACGCTGGTCCTGGCGCTCGATCACTTTGTGATGCTCTACCCCAACCATCCGCGGCCGCTTCGGTTGACGCTCGTCAACCCGCCGGAAGCGGCGCGGCTACTGGAGCGGCTGACAAAGTTCCTGAACGAGCGGCGGAACACGCCGCGGCGCCTTGCGGCGCTCGATGTGACGATCGTCGCTACGGCGGGGCACAGAGACCGGCTGATCGCGGCATCGACCCTCGAAGGCAGGGCACAGGACTTGGTCTACGAGAAGGTTTCTGCCGGGAGGCTCGATATCCGCGTCGCACGCGATAGCCATGAGAACCTCGATCGGCTGGTACGAGAGGATCTGTCGAAACGACCTCAGCACCTGATCGCGATCTTCGATGAATCCGCGATTTCGGTCCGGCGTCGACGTGTCGAGAGCCTGCTGCCGATGAGTCCGTTCTGCGTGCGCAACGAGATCGTCGTGGATCGTATGCTGGGCGATATCAGTCTGAGCCCGCACCCGGGTGAACCGCCCTTTTCCGATTTCGTGATGATGATTCACGAATTCGAGCAGGAGCAGCGCGACAGCACGATGATTGCTTCCGCGGACGCCGATCGGCTGCGCTCGACGATCGACCGCCTGCTGCTCGAAGATCGACCGCCGGCGTACTGGGTATTGCTCGCGGATCGCGCCTTGCCGCCGGAGAACGGCATGAAGTCGATCCGGCTTCTGCGGCACAAGGAAGGGCATCGCCAGGTGCTGCTGAGCGCGGCGGACTATGGTCGGTTGGCGACCCTGATGCGTACCGCGTTCAGCAACTGCAATTTGACCATCACGAACGAGAGCCTGGGCCAAGTCCTGCGGCAGGGCGTGAACCTGGTCGGTGCAGGACTGCTCGACATGATCAAGAAACGGTCCGGACTGCCCGACAATGCGTCGGTGCTTGGGTTCGTCGGTATGTTGCTCGCCGCGCGCCAGGTGCGAAGCGAGGATCCGGATGCGCTGGTGGCTTCGGTGGACGACAAGATCGCGCGCCTCTGGCTGAAGCTGGGACCGGCGGGTGGCGGCAAGCGCTGCGACCTGATCGCGGTTCGCCGAGCGGGAGACGGGTCGTTCCGGTTGACCTGTATCGAAGTCAAGACGACGGGAGGAGCGGCGTTGTCCGACGAGGCCA
Organism: Binatia bacterium; assembly: GCA_963666515.2. GTDB lineage: Bacteria > Desulfobacterota > Binatia > UBA9968 > JAJDTQ01 > JAJDTQ01. The sequence goes on along the minus strand of OY762897.2, from coordinate 148,546 downwards.
AGCTGATCGGTCATGCGGCCGATCAGATCGAGCAGACGGCGGCGGTGTTGTCGAGCGCGGTCAGTGGCGCCGGACCGTTTGCGGCACCGCGGTCGGAGATGCTGAAAGAGGTCCTGGTCAGGGCGGCATCGAACCGCTGGGGTGCAGATGAGGACGACGTTGCGCAACGCAAGATTTGGGGGCCGCTGCTCAAGGACCTGTTCGGCGACAGTGCTGAACCGCCGGCCCTGCGGGTCGATGGCGAGATCGTTGTCGTGAAGCTCCGGTCGACGGAAACGGCCCGGGTGAAGCCGCTCCAGGGGAAACAGATCCCGATCACGGTCAGGACAATCACGGAAAGCGCAGCCGAGGAACTGTTTGGCAGTGATTTCGTGACGAAGGCTCCGCCGGAAGACGACGGTGCGGATGGAGAGGCTTCGGATGGAGAAGACAGGGGTGCGCAGCGTTCGAGCGGCGATCCCGTAGCGGCTCCGGCGAAAGAGGTGACGTCGCCGACCGACGGTGCTTCCGGAGCGGCGTCGGGATCGGGAAATAGCGGCAGAACCGAGAGAACAACGACTGTAGTGGCCGGGGATGAACCGTCGTCGCCCGTCGCCGATGCGGCGACCGGGATCGACCGTCCGGATGGGACGGACGCGTCGGTGACGTCAACGCCGTTCGACCGAGCGGGTGAAGCAGAAGAAGGGTCGGGAGAGGGACGGGTCTGGCCGCCGCAGGTGAATGCGCTGGGAATGGTTGGCCAGCACGAGATCGCCCAGGAACTGGACAATCAGGCGCGCAAGGCCAAGGGTTGGGGTGAGCGGTTCCTCGACAAGCTGTTCGTTGGCCCCGCCGGGGTCGGCAAGACGACGCTCGCTCGCCGGATCGCCGAACGATTGCTTCAGTTGGAACCGATTACATTCAACGGCGCCGATCTTCGCCGACCGGAAATGATCGTCGAGCGCTTGGTGGAGGCTGGCAAACTGCCGGCGGACGCGTCGGACGCCGTTACCGTCGATCCCTGCCTGATCTTCATCGACGAGGTGCATGCGGTGGCAAGCCCGGTTTCCACGGTGCTGCTCAGCGCCTTGGACGAGCGGCGCGACACCACGATCGGCAACGTGGTCTATAGTTTCGAAGACGTCGTCTTTCTTCTGGCAACAACGGATCCTGGCAGGCTATCGGAAGCGTTTCAGAGCCGACCGGACAAGACGATCCTGCGGTCCTACACGCTTGAGGAGATGGCCGGGATCGTCTGGCTCCGCTCCGTGGAGAAGCTCGGGCAAGCCGGCCTGAGTCGAGAGACCTGCATTGAAATTGCGGCGCGCATGCAATGCAGTCCGCGACCAAGCGTCAACATCCTTGAGCCACTGGTAGCGAGCTTCTACGGCACGGCGGAGCACAGGCTGGGACGCGTGCCTACCAGGGAGGAAGTGGCGGAACTGATGAACGTAACCGCCGTGGCGCGGTGGTTTGATACACAAGGCATCGACGGCAACGGCCTTACCTCGGAACATGTCGAATATCTCAAGCTGCTGAGAACACGGGGCGCTTCGGCGGAGGAAGAAATTCGCCGGGCACTGGGAATCTCGAACAGGGCGGACTTCGTGATCGTGTCGGAGTATCTGACCCGTCTAAACCTGATCCGCGTCGGCCCAGGCGGACGGAGCCTCACCTCCGACGGCAGGCGTTATCTCACTGCGTCTTCCCCGCCCGACCTCCGCGACCGGATTTCGCGTCGCATCAACTGAATTTCAACGGCAATGATTGTCGAAGGAAGTGCACATGATGCGGGGTTGGACGGAGCCTTATTTTCCGTTTTGACGAAGGCCACGCCGCTGATGTCGACTACCTGGACTACCGCTAGGGAGGCAATGCCCATGCTCATGCACGATCCGCCCCATCCGGGCTCATTCATCCGGCGCCAGTGCCTCGAACCCTTGGGCCTGACGGTGACCGAGGCCGCGAGGGGGCTCGCGGTATCGCGCAACACGCTGTCCATGCTGCTCAACAGCCGCCTCGGCATATCCCCCGAGATGGCCATCCGGTTGTCGGAGGCCTTCGGCGGCAGCCCTGAAAGCTGGCTGACCCAGCAGATGCAGTACGACCTCTGGCACGCGCAGCATGACCGCAAGCCGGTCGAGGTCAGGAGGTTCGCCACCGCCTGACCGCCGGGTGCCGCATTCACGGAGGACCACCTCAGCCTCGGCGGTCACGAAGCAGGAGGGCGGGCGGCAGCGTCGGCGATGCTCGGCACATCTATGTCGAAGTGAAGCACGTCTTCCCGCCTGCCGAGCTTGGTGTAGAGAGCGACCGCCGGTTCGTCCACGGGGTCGGCCTGCACGATGATCATCCAAGCCCCGCGTTCGGCCGCCAAGTCCTGAAGATGGCGGATCAGGCCGGTCGCTACGCCCTGCCGCCGGTTCTCGGCGCGGACCGCGAGATCGTAGATGTAGATCTCGCTGCGCGCCTGCTCGAATTTTTGCAGTTCATAGGCGGTAAGAGCCCCTGTCATCTGGTCCTCGGCATCGAACGCTGCCAGCGCGATGAAGTGGTCCTTCGCCAGCAACCGCTCGATATAGTCATCGTCCGGCTGACGGGCGCGATAGGTCTCCGACGCCTCGAATGCGTCGCCGAACAAGTCGAGTAAACGCCGAAAGAGCGCCGCATCGCCACCGGCCAGGCTTCGCACACGAGTCTTGATGGTCATGTCGTCCCTTACTGGTTGCGGTCGGAAAGATTGACCGCCGCGATCTCCGAATCGAGCAGCACGCCGCAACCGGGGCAATACCAACGCTGGAACTCGTACTGGTCCAACAGCAGGTCCATCAGGGGACCGGCCTGGGTGGGCGGGGCTGCGCCCAGGGAACAGGCTTCCCGCCAATCGCTGTCGCTCTCGCACAGGAGATGGCCGCACCGGGCACATTGGACCCAGGCGCGGTCGCCGAGGTCACACAACTCGAGGGATTCCTGGAGAGGATGGCGGACCGCGCCCGTTCCCACGGCGGGGGGCTCGGCAACGGCCGTCGTGCGGGTGACCGCCGCCTGCCGCTCGCGCTTGAGGGACTCGCGCTTCTCGCGGGTGGCTGTGTCATCCACGCCGTCACCCGGGGCGAACACGACGCCGTAGATGGACTCCGCTGCTTCCCGCGACACCAAGCCATCCACCACGTCCTCGGCCACGCTCTGCGGTTCCCGCTCCAGCGGATCGCCGTAGCCGCCGCCGTTGGCGCAGCGCAGGTAGAGCAGATCGTCGGCGCTCAGGCGGAGGTCGCGGTAGCCCAGCAGGTTGTGGGTGCCGCCAGCCTCTGCCAGCTCGTCGGGAAGGGTGCCGTCCGCCACGGCCTTCTGCACGTCGCTGTCTTCCACGTGCACCAGGATGCTGGGGGCGCCCGGATGGCCGCCGTAGATGCCGAACCCCGAGTTTCTCAAGCCGGCGACCCCCAGGGCGACGATCTGGATCTTGGCCTCCGGGGCGTCGTGGGTCATGAGCAGGGACTCCTCGCCCGCGCCGCCGCGGTACTTGCCCGCGCCCGCGCCGTCCTGGAGGTGGCGGCGGTAGAGGTACAGCAGCGGGAAGTTGGCCTCCACCCACTCGACGTTGTGCACGGTGGAAGGCCGGCCCATCTCGATGCCGGCGGTGTTGATGCCGTCGCCCCAGGAGCGCGCGCCGATGCCGCCGAGCCCCACGAGCGTCGACACGTAGTACCCTCCGGTCTGGTTCACCCCGGCGTGGCGCGCGAGCCGCGTCCCCAGGGTCTGAGCGGTGACCTCCTTCGACCACTTCTCGCTGGTGCCGATCATCTGGATGAGCGTGCTGCCGGCCAGGAAACGGGCCACCGCGCCGCCGGAGGTGGTGTTGAGGGATACCGGCGCCGGATAGGTGGGGTTCACGATGGTGCCCTCGGGCGCGATGACCTCCATGACGCGGAACAGCCCGTGGTTCTTGGGGAGGTCGTATCCCAGGGTCTGGAGCAGCGACTCGAAGCACGCGCCCACGGTGGCGTGATAGGGCAGGTTGATGCCCACCGGCGCCTGCTTGTCGGTGCCGGTGAAGTCGAAGGTCAGGAGGTCCCGCTTCTTCGTGAGCTGCACCTCCATGTTCCAGAGGTTGTCGCCGGCCTCGATGTTGCCCTGGGCGCGCCAGACCCCGTCGGGCACTTCCAGGAGGCGCCGGCGCAGCACGCTGGCGGTGTGGTCGAGCATTTCGCTGGTGACCTTCTCCATCAGCTCCACGCCGTAGTGGCGGTACAGCTCCTGCATCCTGGCCCGGCCCACGTTGTTGGCGGCGATCTCGCACTTGAAGTCCAGGCCCACCATGACCGGCTGCCGGGTCATGTTGGTGATGGTGTCGAACACGTCCCGGCGGATCTTGCCGCGCTCGATGAGCTTGAGGCCGGGGATGCGGATGCCCTCGTGGCAGATCTCGGTGGCGCCCGGCGAGTTCCCGCCGGGGGACATGGCGCCGACGTCGGCCACGTGCACGAAGGTGGCGCTCCAGCCGATCAGGCGCTCGTCCACGTGGATGGGCGACACCACGTACATGTCCGGCTGGTGGATGGCCGCCAGGTAGGGATCGTTGATCAGGAACATGTCGCCGGGGAAGATCCCGCCCTCGTCGGTGAAGCGCTCGATGATGCGGCGCACCGCCACCCCGGCGCAGCCCACGTGCCAGGCCATGGCGTCGCCCGCGCACAGGACATCGCCGTTGGGCTGGTAGAGGCCCGCCAGGTAGTCGCGCATCTGGGTGGTGTTGACGGTCCCTCCGACCCGCTCCAGGGTGGTGCCGATCTCCTGGGTGATCTGGTAGAGCCGGTGCGAGAGGATCTCGAAGGTGACCGGATCGACGGACAGCTTGGGTTCAGCCATGGAATGCTCCCCGGTTGGCGGTCCCGCGATTCACCGCGGCCGCGCCCTGCACGTCATACCTGCACGTGCATCCTGATGTTGCGGTACTCGTCCATCACCGCGGTGTCGCCCGGGCCGACGACGATGGTGGTCACCGGGCTCTCGACGATCCCGGCGCCCCGGATCTCCATGCCGGGCTTGAGCCGGTCGAAGTCGTAGATGTCGGCGGGGAGAAAATCCCGTTCCTGCTCGAAGTAGGCGTCGCGCTTCCCCTTGAAGGCGTCGCCGGGGTCCGCGGCGCCCATGGCGTACCGCTTGATGTTGGGGTGCTGGATCTTGCCCACCGCGCGCAGCCGGAAGGTGATGATCTCCTTGCCCGCCTCACGGTAGCCCGACCCCGGACCGTAGGACTTCTCGTACAGATCGTCGAAGGCCTGGTCGAGCCACTGGAAGTCCTCCATGCCCAACTCGGCGGTCCCCGGCGGCAACTCGGCGTTCAACTCGTGGCACTGGAAGCGGTAGCGCATGTCCAGGCTGCGGATGACGGCGATTTCCTCGCCCGCAAACCCCATCTTCTCGAGGTCCGCGCGGGCCTTGTCCAGCAGCCCCGCGAAGGTGGCGTTGACCGCGGCCGGGTCCGGCGGATACACCAGCCGTTCCGCCTTGCCGTACTCGAACACCACGTCCGAAGCCAAAAGGCCCAGGCCGCCGTGCACCGACGAGGTCATGGGCACCACCACCTCCTGGATCCCCAACTCCGCGGCGTACCGCCCGCAGTGCACCGGCCCGGCCCCGCCCTCCACGAACAGCACGAAGTTCCGGGGATCGTGGCCGCGCTCCACCGTGGCGCGGCGGATCAGGTCCGCCATCTGGGCGTTGGTGATGCGGTAGAGCCCGCTGGCGGCATCGGTGAGACTCATGCCCAAGGGGTCCGCCACCTTCTCCCGGATGGCCCGCTCCGCCGCCTCCCGGTCGAGCGTCATGCGCCCGCCCAGGAAATAATCGGGGTTCAGATACCCCAGCACCAGGTCGACGTCTGAAACCGTGGGCTCGGTGCCGCCCAGACCGTAGCTCGCCGGCCCGGGCTTGGCGCCCGCCCCCTGGGGTCCCACCTTCATGAGTCCCTTCTCTTCGTCCACCCAGCCGATGCTGCCGCCGCCGGCACCGATGGACTCCACCCAGATCTTGGTGGCCAGCACGGCGTGGCGCAGGATCACCGGGCTGTAGTTCTTCTCGATGCGGCCTTCCCGCACCAGCCCCACCTTGAAGGTGGTGCCGCCCATGTCGGTGACCAGCATGTTGGGCTCGTCGATCTTGTCACAGAAGTACTGCCCCCCTACCACGCCCGCGGCCGGCCCCGACTCCACCAGGCCCACGCCCCGGCGCACGCACGCGTCGCTGTCGAGCACGCCGCCGTAGGCCTGCATGATGAGCGGCGCGTTGTGCAGCCCCTTGGCCGACAGGGATTCGCGCAGGTTGGACAGGTACGACGAGATGGTAGGGCCGATGTAGGAGTTGAAGATGGTGGTGATGGTGCGTTCGTACTCGCCCAGGTAAGGCGCCACCTCCGAGGACAAGCTCACGAACAGGTGGGGATGCCGCGCCTTGATCAGTTCCTCCAGCGCCCTTTCATGGCTGTCGTTGGCGATGGACCACAGCAGCGAGACGGCCACCGCGGTCACCCCCTCGGCCACCAGCCGGTCCACCACGGCCGCGGCCTCGTCGAGGTCCAACTCCACCACCACCGCGCCCTTGTAGTCGACGCGCTCCTTCACCTCCCCGATGAGCCTCCGGGGCACCAGCGGGTCCGGCTTGGTGAGGGCGTAGAAATGGGCGGTCTCGGCCTCGGTGAGCCCTTCGGTCATGCGCCCGCGCATCATGTAGATGCTGTCGGCGAACCCCTTGGTGGTGATGAGCCCGGTCCTGGCCCCCGAACGCGTGAGCAGCGTGTTGTCCCCCACCGTGCAGCCGTGGAAGAAGAGCCTGGCGGTGTGCAGCAGCGCTTCCTCGCCGGTCATGCCCAGGTGCTCCGCGGCATTGCGCACCGCGTTGAGGACCCCGAGAGCGAAGTTGTCCGGCGTGGACAGCGACTTGCCCACGGTCAGCTCGCCGGTTTCGTCCACGACCACGCAGTCGGTGAAGGTGCCGCCGATATCCACGCCCAGGTTGTACTCCATGTGGTTCTCCGTGACTTCGACTCGGGTCCTGCCTCTAACGTCCTGAGTCACCGCCTGATGGCCGCGTACTGGTCGGGCCTGCGGTCCGTGAAGAATATCCAGTTCTTGCGCTGGCTCTCCAGCAGGTCGAGGTCCAGGTCGGCCCACACCACGTCTTCCTCGGTGGCGCTGGCGTGGGCGACGATCTCGCCGCGCGGGTTGATGATCAGGCTCTCGCCGAAATAGAACTCGGGCGCCCCGCCTCGGTCCACGCCCACCCGGTTGGGCGCCGCCACGTACATGACGTTCTCCACCGCCCGCGCGCACAGCAGCATCTCCCAGCGCGAGCGCGCCCGCTGGGTGCTGGTCACCGGCACGCACAGCAGTTCGGCGCCGTTCAGGGCCGCGCACCGGGCCGGTTCCGGCAGGTTCCGGTCGTAGCAGATGTTGAGGCCGAGCTTGACGCCCAGGTCCGTCTGCACCACCGGGAACCCCAGGTCCCCCGGCCGGAAGTAGTACTCCTCGCTGCCGGTGGTGCCCACCAGCCGCCCGAGTCCGCTGGGAATCGTGTTCTTGCGGTACTTGGTGAGCCGCCCGCCGTCGCGGCCGAACACCACCGCGCTGTTGTAGTAGTGCTCCCCCTCCCGCTCGAAGAACGGGTAGACCAGCGCCAGACCCGCCTCCCGCGCGATGTTCCGGGCCTCCGTCACGGACGGGCCGTCCTCGGGCTCGGCCAGCCGGAAGAACTCCGGGTCGTTGGTGAACGCGGGATAGATGGTGCTGGCCACCTCGTGGAAGCAGACCATGTCCGCGCCCGCCTCGGCCGCGCGCCGCGCGAGCCGGCGCACCGCGGCGATGTTCTCCCGCCAATCCACGTTCCCGCTGAACTGTGCGACCGCTACGCGCGGCATGGTCACCTCCCTGACGGGAATCAACTCAACTCACGGAGCTACCCCTTCGGCCCCTCCACCCCTGGATTCCGGCTTTCGCCGGAATGACGGGTTCGATATGTCGCCATCACGTCCTTCATCCCGGCAGCTCCGGTGTCCTCTTGTACCACCCCGCGGCGCGCTCGTAGACGTGGCCGACGCGCAGGACCGTCTCCTCGTCGAAGGGCCTGCCGACGATCTGCATGCCGATGGGCAGGCCCGAGGAGGAAAAGCCGCAGCACACGCTGAGGGCCGGCAGCCCGGTCTGGTTGAACGGGATCGTGCACAGCGTGAACAGGTTGCCGCGGTGGTCCGAGAGCCGGACGTCCCGCCCGTCGATGCGGGCGGAGCCCCGGTCCAGCTCCTCGATGGTGGGCGCGGGAAAGGCGGTGGTGGGGACTACGATCACGTCGACGCGCTCGAAGGCCCGCTCGAATCCCTCGTAGACAAGCCGCCGCACCCGGTGCGCGGTGTTGACGGCGCTGCCGGATATCAGCAGCGATCCGATGAGGTTCCTCAGCATCCCCGGGCTGTAGTCCCGCGGCCGGGTGCGCAGGTAGTGGTCGTGGTCCGGCATGTCCTCCACCCGGGCGATGCACGCCTGCGCCGCCGGCAGAAGCTCCATGTGCGGGACCTCGACCTCCTCGGTGGCGAGTCCGATGGAGCCGAGGAAAGCCACGGCCTCCGTGAAGACCTGCCGGACCTCGTCGAACATCAAGCCGTCGAAGTAGTCCCGGATCAGTCCCACCTTCAGTCCGCCGACGTCCTTCCCGATGCCGCCGGAATAGTCCGGCACGGGCACGTCGGCGCTGACGGGATCCTGCGGGTCCACGCCGGCGATGCAGTTCAGCACCAGCGAACAGTCCTCCACCGTCCTGGCCAGCACGCCGAAGTGATTGATGGCAGCGGGCCCCGTGCCGGGGACGCCGCCGAACATGCTCACTCTCCCGTGGGTGGGCTTCAGACCGGCGATGCCGCAGAGCCCCGCGGGATTCCGCACCGAGCCGGCGCTGTCGGTGCCGATGGACGCCAAGCCCAGGCTCGCCGCCACCGCGGCCGCGGAGCCGCCGCTCGACCCGCCGGTGGCGCGGGTCACGTCCCAGGGATTGCGGCTGGGACCGTAGAAGACGTTGTTGGTATGGCTCGACTTGGCCCACTCGTGCATGTGGGTCTTGCCCAGGATCACGGCGCCCGCGGCCCTGAGCCTGGTCACCACCGTTGCGTCGTGATCGGGCTTCCAGTCGGAAAGCGTCTTCGACCCCGCGGTGGTGCGAACGCCCTGGATGGCGATGTTGTCCTTGATGGAAACGGGGACTCCATGGAGCGGGCCGCGGTAGTGCCCGCTCTCGATCTCCTTGGCCGCGGCGCCGGCATCGGCGAGCGCCTGCTCCTTCGTCAGCGTCACGTACGCGTTCAGGACGGGATTCAGCCGTTCGATCCGCTCGAACACGAGATTCGTCAGATCGACCGGAGATACCTCCCGGCTCTCGATCCGCCCGGCCAACCGTGAAATCGTCAGTGCTTCCAGGTCCCGCTCTTCCATCTCCGTATCCCTTCGCGCTCCGACCGTCCTCACACGGGATACAAATACCGGCCCGGCTTCCTGGGGACATACCGTCTGCCGGGCACCTCCGATCCACCCACTCGCCCTGTATAGGGCAGACACGAACGTCCGCGCAAGACTGTTCCATAGGCGGCCCCGGCGTATTTGACCTGGGAAAAAAGCCGATGCTATTGTCCGGGCCGGAAACGGGCTCCCTGGCCCCGAATCACACCCGAAGGAGGGTGACGACCGAATGCCCGAGAAAGATCACAGCGGCGGTTACATCCTCAGAATCGCGTCCCATTCCCCGTCCCATCCCTGGTGGCGCATCACCGACGAGTTGGCCGAAGGCTTGAACGGCTATCGCGAAGAACCGGGACTGATCGCGAGCGTCGGCGTCTTCACGGGCCGGTTCGGGCTCGGGTCCCTGGAGAACCCCAAGACCGTGGGCGCCGGGCTGGCCGACGTGGGCATCACCAACCCGCCCGTGAATGCGAGGATGGCCACTGAGGGGAAAGGGTTGTTCCATGCCAGCGTCGGCGAGTTGCGAGCCATCGCGCGATTCCCCGAACCCGACTACATCTTCTGGCTCGTGGCGGAAGAGCTCGGCATCCACTCCATGGAGGACATCGCGGCGCGCAAGCCGGCCATGACCCTGGTGTCGGGGCGGGTTGGGCCCACGGGCCCGGACACGCTGACGTGGACCGTGGAGCAGGTCATGAAGTGGTACGGTTTCAGCTACGACGACATCAACTCCTGGGGAGGCCAGGTGCTGTTCCCAGGCCCCGCCGTCGTCGGCGTGCCCATGGTCAAGCGCGGCGAGGGAAACGCGGTCTTCCAGGAAGGCGTCCACGACGAATCCTGGGAAGAGCTGGCCAACGCTAGGCCCATGCGCGCCCTGCCCCTGGACCCGCGGGCCGTGGCGCACATGCAGCAGACCTACGGATACGATCCGGCCATCATCCCCGCGGGCCGCCTCAAGGGAATCGAGCGCGACCTTCTGACCCTGAGCTTCGGCGGCTGGCTGCTGTTTTGCCGGGCCGATCTTCCGGAGGAGATCGCCTATCTGCTGGCGCGGACGAGCATGGAGCGCAGGGACCGGATCGCCGCCCCCTACAAGGACCTGCCGCCTCATTTGAGGGACATCGAGGTCCCCATCACGCCGGAACATCTGTGCACCGGATGCGTCGTGCCGCTGCACCCCGGGGCCGAGCGCTACTACAAGGAATTTGGCTGCCTGTGATTCAGTGAAAGGAGTCGCGCATGGAACGTGTCGATCTTTTGATTACCAACGGAAACGTCGTCTTCCGTGAAGGGACCCGTCCCGCGAACCTGGCCATCAAGGACGGAAAGGTCGCGGCCATCCTCCAACCGGGACTCGAGATCGACGCGGCCCGCGTCATCGACGCCGCCGGCAAGCATGTCCTGCCGGGCCTCGTCGATCCCGAGGGTCATCCGGGCCACTCGTTCCCTCTCGACATCGACTTCGAGACCGAATCGCCGGCCGCGGCCGCCGCAGGCGTCACCACCTGGGGCATCCAGGACCCGAGCCCCCGGATGGGGAAGAAGCCGTTCGTACAAGACACGAGACCGGAGGACGTGGTTTCGTTTCACGACGTCATGGACATCGCCATCAAGACCGGCGAGGAGAACTGCATCACGGATTTCTACTTCACGCCGCAACTCGAGACGGACCAGCAGGCCGAAGAGATCGTCGAGTACGCGGAGAAGTACGGCGTCACATCGTACAAGTTCTACTGCCACGCCAAACATCCGCACATCGCCGCCAAGCTCTGGTACGTCTACCGCTCCGGCCTGGCCACGGGATTCGACGACGGGGTGGTGTACAAGACCCTGGAAAACGTCGCCAGGATCGGACCGCCGGGGATCGTCTCCTTCCATCCCGAGAACTTCGAGATCGTCCGGGTCTTTTCCCAGCGCCTGATGGACGCGGGGCGCATGGACATGGAGGCATGGACGGACCGTTCCCCGGACTTCGTCGAGGCCCATCACATCCGCCAGTACGCCTACCTGGCCAAGATCACCAAATGCCCCATGTACGTCCAGCACACGACCACCGGCGAGTCGTTGCTGGCCATCCGCCAGGCAAAGGAAGAGGGCGTCGAGATATATGCCCAGAGCAATCCCGTGTATCTCTGCCTGCCCGCGGGCACGTGGAAGATCAACGTGCCGCTCAGGTACCCGGAGACCATGGAGCTGCTGTGGGAAGCCTGCAAGAACGGCGAGATCGACTCCCTGGGGTCGGACCACGTGGTCTCGCACGGAACCCGCGCGGAGATGGAGGTGCCGGGCGACGTGTGGAAGACCACCAGCGGCTTCCCGTCGCGGGTCGAGATGATGCTGCCGCTGATGCTCGACGAGGGGATCAACAAGGGGAGAATCACGCTGCAACGGCTGGTAGAGATGATGTGCGAAGCGCCCGCGAGGATCTTCGGGCTCTACCCGCGCAAGGGCTCCCTGCAAGTCGGTTCCGACGGCGACGTGGTGATCGTCGACCTGAAGCGCAAGGTCACCGTCACCAACGATCTGGTCCACACCCGTCCGGGATGGACGATCCTCGAAGGGCGCGAGATGACCGGCTGGCCCGTCATGACGATCCTGAGGGGCGAGGTGCTGACGGAATGGCCCGAGGGAGAGCCCAAGTCCCGGATCGTTGCCACCGGCAAGGGCCGCTACATCCCGCGCACGCCGGGCAGCCGGTTCCTCTACTGAACCTGTACCGAAAAACGGAGCGAACGCGCATGCCCGTAAACGATCTGCGTGACTGGATCGACCGTATCGACGGCCTGGGCCAGCTCCGCCGCGTGGACGGGGCCGATTGTGACGAGGGCATCGGCGGCCTCACCGACCTCTACATGGAAAAGGTGGGCCGCCCGGCGCTGCTCTTCGACCGCATACCAAGTTATCCGCCGGGTTTTCGCGTGCTCTCCAACGTCACCACGGCGCCCGAGCGCGTGGCCGTGACCCTGGGCATCCCGCGGAACCTGTCGCTTCGGGAGATGGTGGAGCACTGCCGCCGGTTTCACGGCGCCCTGCCCGGCATCGAGCCGCGGGTGGTAGACACCGGGCCGCTGCTTGAGAACGTCGCCACGGGGGCGGACATCGACATGCTCCGCTTCCCCACCCCCACTTGGCACGAGGACGACGGCGGGCGCTATCTGGGAACAGGCTGCGCGGTCATCATGAAGGACCCGGACTCCGACTGGGTCAACGTGGGCTGCTACAGGGTAGCCGTCCACGACCGGAACACCCTGGGGATCATGATCACCGGGGGAAAGCAGGGCCGGCTCATCATGGAGAAATACTGGAGCCGGAACGAACCCTGCCCGGTCGCCGTCTCCTTTGGGCACGACCCGTTGATCTACCTTATGGCCGGACTCCACGCCGCCTCCGGGGTCTGTGAATACGACGTGGCCGGGGGAATCCGGGGAGAGCCCGTGGACGTCATTCACGGCCCGGTCACGAATCTGCCGCTTCCGGCGACCGCCGAGATCGCCGTCGAGGGTCACATCCCGCCGGGGCGCTTCGAGCCCGAAGGCCCGTTCGGAGAGTGGACCGGCTACTACGCGGGGGGCCGCGAGAAACAGCCGGTCATCGAGGTCGCGTCGCTGATGCACCGGAACGACCCCATCATCCTCGGCACCCCGCCGCGCAAGCCTCCCAGCGACGACACCTACATTTCCAGCTTCCTGAGCAGCTCGGCCATCTGGGAACAAATGGAGGCGGCGGGGGTCCCCGGCATCAAGGGCGTGTGGAACCACGAGGGCTGCGGCAGCCAGATGTTCATCACCATCGCCATCACCCAGTTGTACCAGGGCCACTCGAAACAGGCCGCCATGGCCGCCGCAGGCTCCTACGCGGGATCCTACCTCAACAAGATGATCGTCATCGTCGATGACGACATCGATCCCACCGACGCGGACGCGGTGTTGTGGGCCATGTGCACGCGCTTGGACCCGGACACCGATCTCGACATCGTACGCAACTGCTGGAGCAGCCCCCTGGACCCCATGGCCTACCCCGCCGACCGCCGGAACCTCAACAAGCGGATGCTCATCGACGCCTGCCGCCCCTGGAACCAACGGGACACGTTCCCCAAGGTCGCGGAGGCCAGCCCCGCGCTGAAGGAGCGCATCCGCAAGCGCTGGCCCGAGTTATGTGAAATCTGACAGATCAGGGCTCGGCCCCACCCGGTCCGGCGAGTGGACTTTGGACCGCCCCAGGTCTAACCTGTTGAAGACACCCCCGAAGGGGATTTGTGGATCGGGATGAATGGGCCAAGGATTCTCGTGCCCGTCGTGCGAGAAAGGAGAATGATCAATGGGCACAACCTATGTTGACGTCACTATACGCAATCCCGCGGACCTGCAACGAAGCTGGACCGGGAAATTCCTGGTCGACACCGGGGCATTCGACTCGCTGGTACCGAGGCGGCACCTCGAAGAAATCGGACTTCAACCGAGGGGACGACGCGACTACGTACTCGCGGACGGGAAACCCGTGGTCTTTGACGTCACCATCGCCGAGATCGAGTTTGAGGGAGAAGTGGTCGGCGGGACCATCGTCTACGGTGATGACGGCGCAGAGCCGTTGCTGGGCGTAACGGCCTTGGAGTCCGGTGGATTCGAGGTCGATCCGCGTAACGAAGAACTGAAGCGGTTACCGGCGGTATTGTTGAAGAAGCTCGTCGCCTGAGACGAAGGGAGCGTCGCGTGAGTGAAGTCCGGTCCGTTTCGATCCGCACGCCTCGCTCATCGCTTGGGGATATTGTCGTCGGTCACACAGACCAGATCGGCACAGACGTACCGTCGCGGCGCCAACAGCACCTGACCTACGTGCTGCCCGGCGCTGTCTACAGAGAATATATTGAATAAAGTTCATAGACAAGCTCTTGTTTCAATCCACGCCCCCGCGCGGGGGGCGACCGAGTTGCCAGCGCGTCCGGACCCGCCAGACTTGCGGTTTCAATCCACGCCCCCGCGCGGGGGGCGACCCGGCGCGAGGTCTGGAGCACCAGCGATTCGCGGTGTTTCAATCCACGCCCCCGCGCGGGGGGCGACCTCCCGGTTTGAGTACCACAACTTCTATATGGCGTTTCAATCCACGCCCCCGCGCGGGGGGCGACCGGCCACTTCGCTGATCGCGCCGCCGGCCGCTGCGGTTTCAATCCACGCCCCCGCGCGGGGGGCGACCGGCCTTGGCCTCGTCAATCGTCTTGCCGCTCCAGTTTCAATCCACGCCCCCGCGCGGGGGGCGACCGACAACCTTCCTCATCTGATCATCATTGTAGGGTTTCAATCCACGCCCCCGCGCGGGGGGCGACCCCCCAAGGCCGACTACATGGCCATGACTCATGTCGTTTCAATCCACGCCCCCGCGCGGGGGGCGACCGGTGTAACGAGCCACCGTCCTCAGCTTGTTCTTGTTTCAATCCACGCCCCCGCGCGGGGGGCGACCGCCCGTGAGTTGGAGAAGGCCCGTTCCGGCAAGTTTCAATCCACGCCCCCGCGCGGGGGGCGACTGCGATGCCCGAACTACTCGTGAGACAATAAGAAAACGGACCGTTTACGCGAACCCGGGATCGAAGCCAAGAAGCTCAGGCGGCCTACGGCACCAACTTCAAACCATTCCATCGCAGACCCGCGAACTTGCAGGGCGCGCGAACCCCTTGACAAAAATGCGGGCACTACAGGTTCGCGCATCTCATAGAACCATCGGGCCATGGGGATCGTACGTCTTCTTGTTCCCGACGTGCTCGACTCGCGAGTGCCAGTTGGCCCCAAGCCTGTAGAAGCGGAGGCTGTCAGCGCCTTGGTCGATCTCCTCCATAAGCCGCGCTCGCAAGGCGGTCCATTGCGCTGGGTCTACCTCACACTCGAACACCGAATACTGAACCCGTTGGCCGAAGTCCTGACAAAGACGGGCGACGCGACGTAGGCGGCGGCGCCCGGCAGAATCGCGGGTGGCGACATCGTAGGTCACGAGCATCAACACAAGCGCTTCCCCTACCGCCAGAGAAATGGCGGGTAGCCGTCCAGTTCGTTGCGCAGCCACCGAGCCATGAGCATCGCCTGGACGAACGGAACCAAGCCAAAAGTGGTTTTTTCCTTGAGGAAGGGATGCATGATTTCGTCCTTCTTGCGCTCCTGGTAGGCAATCAAGACCGTCTTTCGCGCGTCATCACGCAAAGTGACCGCGCCACTCAGCGTTGATGTCCGGCCGCATGGCTGGGGTACAGGGATCAGCGACGGCCTCGGCGTCTTCCCGGACGTATCGAGCCGGGGGACGACATCCACCACGTCGCCATCGACGGACAAGACGATGGAATAGGAGATCTTCTCACGCGAAAACCCGTACCGGGGAAGATCGCTTGTAGATTCGGACTCAAGGCGCCTGTAGTGTCCAAACAGGGCCTGAAGAATGCTCATGCCCTTACCTCGGCGCCATCGGTGGCCGGCACCTCAATGACGCCGTCGCGTAACTCCGCACGGAAGAAGCGCGGAGACATATCGTTCCCGTAGTCGATATCGTGCAACATCCAACCCAAGTCGCGGTCCCGCTGGTCAGAAGGAAGCTCGGAAGGCGGCAAGGCCCCCTCCACCAACGCGAAATCCGCCGCAAACTCGCGTGTGCCCAGATACGGCCGGTGGAAACACTGACCCTTGGCGGCACGCCGGTTGAAAATCGACAAGTGCTTGGCCTCAATGGCAGGGTCTGCATGATCCGTGAGGACGAAATGGGCCTCGATGACGTAGGACACATCACGCAGCAGGAGCGCGGCACGCTGCTGACGGTCTTCCTCAATCAAGGTATACAAGCCCTCGGTTCTGCCCGCCTTCATGGCTTTGGCGACGTTGGCCGCGGGCAGTCTGCTGCCCAGCTCGTTCCGGCGCAGGTTCTCGAAACGGATCGGTTTCAAGACGTGTATCCGGTCAACCACCCAGCGGATGGCCGGTTTCCAATGGATAGCCTCCAGCACACCGCGCGCCGCGGACGGCGTCATGACGTCGTAGGAGACCCTTTCCACCTTCATCTCAGGCCGCGTAAAGCAGGCGTACTCGCCCCAAACGTGCAGCTTGACTCCGTAGGACATGACCATGCTCCGATCATTGACGGGGATCGTCGCGCAACAAATACGGCTAAGCTAAGTGCGGCTCACGGCTCGCCAAGCTCAACTACTACACTTTACGTCTTGGTTCCAATAACTCAGAACACCAAGCTTTCTGCCCTGCGGAAGGTGGGATCGGCCCAAGTCAAGCCGACATCGGATCTGTAAAGGTCTCGATTGACCAAGACGACGAACTGCTGTCCGAAATCTTCCTCACGGATGACCGTCACCGCTCCGGCCGAAAGAAGGGCGTGCCTCGCCAACGGCGGGATCTGAACGATGTAGGGTTGAAGCCGACGTGCGATGCGGCCGGGTCGCTCGACCCACCGTAGCTCATTCAACAACCCGTCCACCGTTCCATCTGCTTGGTTCAGCCCGCAGTAGGGCACGATCACCGGCAGCATCGGCGTCTCAATGAGCCGGAACTCCCTGGCAATGGTTTCGAAGGGAAAATTCAGGTCGCTGCGTCTTTCATCCAGTCGCCGCAGGATGGCGCTTGCGTCCAGCTTGTCACCCTTGATCCAGTAGAGCTGCTCGAAGTAGCTCTTGATCGCATCCAGCGGTGCCGGATCCGCGTAACGCCGCATCACACCGCGAGCTACCGCGGCGAACTGCTCGATTTCAGGTGGCGGTTTCCGTCCTTCTCCTTCCGCTGGCTCAAAGACGAACACGTCGCCTTCTCGCATCCGGCCATGCCGGTTGCAGCGTCCGGCGGCTTGAATGATCGACTCCAACCCGGCGTGGGCACGCCACACGACCGGGAAGTCAACGTCCACACCCGCCTCGACCAATGATGTAGCGACCAGACGCACTGGCTCGTCATCCCTCAGCCGTTGCCGCACCATGTCCAGCCGCTCCTGGCGGTGGCGCGCGCACATCAACGTCGTAAGGTGGCAGGAGCCCTCGGCGTCAGAGATCAAGTCGTAGAGCTCGCGCGCGTGACGGCGCGTGTTCACGATACAGAGCACCTGCCGCGATTCGCGCAGTCGCTCCGCCAGCTCCCCGTCCGCCAATTGCCCCTTTGGATGAATCCTGGTGCGCTTGAGCCGCCGGTAGAGGCTCGGCGGATCGGGAGCGAGTTCGCGCAGGTCCGGCAAACCACGGTCGAAACCATCCCCTTCGCCCAACGCCGGTTGGGTGGCTGTACAGAGAACGACGCTCGCACGCCAATTGCGCGCCAACTCGTCGATAGTGGCGACGCACGGCCGCAGAACCGGGAGTGGAAGCGTTTGTGCCTCATCCAGGATGACAACGCTGTTGGCGATGTTGTGCAACTTGCGGCAGCGCGACGGTCGGCGCGCGAACAGACTCTCGAAGAACTGCACTGCGGTGGTGACGATGATCGGAGCGTCCCAGTTCTCCATCGCCAAACGCAGCTTGTCCCCGGCCTCGCGCCCCCGGATGCGGTCTTCGTCGAAAGTGCTGTGGTGTTCGACCACAAATTCCACCGGATCGGCCTCGTCGGCACCAAGCGCCTCACGGAAGACGGCCGCTGTCTGTTCGATGATGCTCATGTACGGAATCACGTAGATGACACGGGCCATCTCATGGCGCAGTGCATGAGCCAAGGCGAAAGCGAGGGAAGTCAAGGTCTTGCCGCCGCCGGTCGGCACGGTCAGAGTGAACAAGCCGGGAGCCTCCGCCGCCTTCGCCCGTGCGTGGCGCAGCACTTCTCGTCGCAGCTCATTGACCTCGCTTTGTTCCGCTCTCGTCTCGATCCGGCTCAGATGCGCGTCAAGACGGCTCGACAGCTCCGCGAGCGTCGGGTGCATTCCCCTTGGTGGACGAACTCCCTCCCGGTCAGCGAACCATGCTTCGGTATCCAGGAAGTCCGCGTCCACAAGTGCCGAAAACACCATGCGTGTAAAGAACGCCGCGCTGAAGCCAACGGCATCGGCGTCCCGCGGCACCACGGGCGGCGCGGTAGGTTCTGGAAGCGAAATCTGAGTCTCCCACACCTCATCAAGCCTGGGGATCGGCGCAGACAGCCGGTCGGTCAAGGCGCTCGTCTCCCCGCCATTCACGCCATTGGCCAGACCGGCGTGGTGGCCCGCGATACAGAACGCGAGTAACCTGCCGATCTTCGGCCCGTAGCGCTCCAGCGCCACCTTGGCCCCGGCCGTGGAATGATCGACACGCGAGACCTCCCCCGCCAGTCGGTCCTGAAATTCAGGCGTGTATTTGCCTAGATCATGCAGTAGTCCCGCGATCCTGCCCAGATTGGCGCAGCCTAGCCGTTCGAGGAAGGCCGCCGCCCGGTCGCCCGTGTCTTGCAGGTGTATCGACAACCTGTGCCAATCCCTCCGCCCCACGGACGGGTGACTATGCGCGTAGTATTCCAACTGGGCTCCCTAGTACGCGAACATTTCGTTGAGCACGGCCACGACGCTCCGCGCGGCCTTGTCGCTGACTCTGCCCAGGCGACGGACCAGCCGGTTCTTGTCCACGGTACGGATCTGGTCCAGCACGATCTGCCCGTCTTTTCCCTGGAAGCGCAGGGGCACACGGGTGGGATAGGCGCGGCGTGTGGTGGTCATTGGCGCTACGATGACGGTGGCGATGTGCCGGTTCAGTTCATCCGGCGAGATCACGACGCATGGGCGAGTCTTCTGAATCTCGTGTCCTTCGGAGGGGTCCAGGCGGACCAGGTAAACCTCAAACCGGGCGACTACCACTCCCACTCCGTGGCCTCCCACTTGGTAGGTGGTAGCGAGCCTTCGTCGAGAAGGTCATCATCGCCTCGCTCACCCATTCGGCGAAAAGCCTCGTCCCAGTTCGTCCGGGGCTTGGTGGCCGCACGAATCACCAGATGATCCTCTCGGACTTCCAGGTCGACCTCGTTCTGGAGCCCGCATTCCTCCAAAATCGCCTTGGGGATTCGAACACCGCGAGAATTGCCGATCCGAACCAGTGCCGTCTTCATAAGTGGGGTTCCGTTTCCTGAAAGGTGTTACATTGTAATTACACCCTGCCCGATGGTCCGTCAACCCTGGAATGCGATTTGGTTGGAGATGCCCAACCCCTGGTTGACCACTGCCCGCATGGGCTGTACGGTGCCCACGGAGCGAAACACATGGCTGACGACTATCGCGTAATCGGGACTCCCGTGGTGCGCCCGGATGGCGCCGAGATGATCTCCGGACAAGCCATCTACGGGCCGGACGTGAGCCAGCCGGGGATGCTTTGGGGCAAGATACTACGCAGCCCGCTGCCGCACGCGAAGATCCGGTCCATCGACCTGGAGAAGGCCCGCGCGCTCCCCGGCGTCACCGTGATCGCCGCCGCGGACGTGCCGGACCGGCGCTACGGGTACGCCATCGAGGACGAGCAGATCTTCGCGGTGGAGAAGGTGCGCTACGCGGGCGAGCCCGTGGCCGCGGCCGCTGCGCCGGACGAGGAGCGGGCGCTGGAGGCGCTCTCCCTCATCGACGTGGACTACGAGGAGTTGCCCGCGGTGTTCACCGCCGAGGAGGCGGCGCGCGACGGCGCGCCCCTGGTCCACGAGGAGCTGGGGCCGGCCCGTTCGGTGTACCTGGCGTCGTGGAACCCCGTGCACGGGACCAACGTCATCCACCGGGCCTCCCACCACCGGGGCGACGTGGACGCGGCGCTGGCGCGGGCGGACTACGTGTTCGAGGACACCTTCCACGCCAGCCAGATCCATCACGCCTACATGGAGCCCCACGCCTCGCTGGCCTCCGTCCGTGGCAACGAGGTGACGGTGTGGACCTGCAGCCAGGAGGTGTTCCAGCTCCGGACCCTGCTGGCCGGGCTGTTCGGCATTCCCGAAAGCCGCATGCGGGTGATCTGCACCAAGGTCGGCGGCGGCTTCGGCGGCAAGATCGAGCCGCGGCTGGAGCCCGTGGCGGTGGCGCTGTCGATGCACAGCCGCTGGCCCGTGAAGATGGTGATGACCCGGGCCGAGGAGTTCACCGCCGCGGCCGGCTCGACCCCGGCCACGGTGACGGTCAAGACCGGCGTCATGAAGGACGGCGCCCTGGCGGCCCGGGACGTGGACTTTCTCTGGGACACCGGCGCTCACGCCGAGGGCCTGCCCCCCAGCAACCGCGCCATGAAGGACGGCAACGGCCCCTACCGCGTCCACGACCTGCGGATTTCGTCCACCCTGGTCTACACCAACAAGATGCGCGGCACCCAGTTGCGCGGCCTGGGCGTGCCGGAGGGCGCTTTCGCCATCGAGTCGCAGATGGACATGATCGCCGAGCGCCTGGGCATGGACCCGCTGGAGCTGCGGCTCAAGAACATCCTCCAGGAAGGCGACATCAACTCCATCGACGACGAGGTGCAGAGCATCGGGCTCCAGGAGTGCCTCGAAAGCGTGGCGAAGGAGATCGGCTGGGGCGAGCCCAAGCCCGCCAACGTGGGCCGCGGCCTCGCGGTCATCGCCAAGTCCCCCACCACCCACTCCAGCATCTCCGCCGCCTACGTCCAGTTCAACGAGGACGGCAGCGCCCAGGTGCTGGTGGGAGCCTCCGAGATCGGCCAGGGCATGTCGGTGGTGATGTGCCAGATCGCCGCCGAGGTGCTGGGACTTCCGGTGGAGGCGGTGGGCATCTCGAGCGCCGACACCGGCACCACGCCCTACGACCGAGGCACCTTCTCGAGCCGGGTCACCTTCTACACCGGCATGGCGGTGAAGATCGCCGCGGAGGACGCCAGGAGCCAACTGTTGGATGTGGCTTCCCGGATGGTGGAGATTCCCCGGGGCGACCTTGCCGTGGCGGAGCAGCGCGTGGTGTCGTCCGCCCATCCCGAAGTCTCGCTGGCGTTCCGCGAGGTGCTGGAACGAGCCCATACCAGCGAGCGGCCGATCCTGGGCCGGGGCTCGTACGGCGGCAAGGGTGACTACCCCACGCTGCCCCACAAAACCCAGCGCAAGGAGTACGTGCCCGGCTGGAAGTACGCGGCCCAGGCCGTGGAAGCGGAGATCGACGAGGAAACCGGCATCATCCGGGTGCGGCGCATCGCCTCCGCCCACGACGTGGGCAAGAGCCTGAACACCCTGAGCGTCGACGGCCAGATCGTGGGCGGCGTGGTGATGGGACTGGGGTACGCCCTGCACGAGAGGCTCCAGTTCGACCAGGGCCGGATCATCAACCCCTCGTTCATGGACTACAAGATCCCGTCCAGCCAGGAGATCCCGGAGATCACCCCCATCGCCGTGGAGGTGCCGCTGCCGGAGGGCCCGTTCGGCGCCAAGGGCATCGGCGAACTGGCCATCGTCGGCATCGCGCCCTGCATCGGCAACGCCATCTACGACGCCCTGGGCGTAAGGCTCAAGGATCTGCCGCTGCATCCCGAACGGGTGCTGGAGGCGGTAGAGAGCCAACGGAAGGACGAGGGTCCTGGATTCCGGCTTTCGCCGGAATGACGGATTCGGGATGCTGCTGCCGTGTTCACACCAGTGAGGGTTGTGCGGAGGTCGAGAGATAAACCATGGAATGCAAGCTGATCCGGCCCGCCGACCTAGACGAGGCGCTGGCGGCACGCGAGGAGTACACCGAAGACGCCCTGCCCATCGCCGGCGGTCAGTCGCTGCTGGTGATGATGCGGAACCGGCTGGTGGCGCCGCGGGCGTTGATCGATCTCGAGCTGCTCAAGGCGCTTCGGGGTATTGAGGTGCAATCGTCGGGCATCTCCATCGGCGCCATGAATACCTGCCGTCAATTGATCGCTTCGCCGGTCCTTGGCGCGGAAGTCGGCGTGCTGCCGGCCGCGGCGCGACAGGTCAGCTCCACCGCGGTGCGCAACCTCGGCACCATCGGCGGCAACGTCTGTCACAACGAGCCCGGCACCGACCTGCCCCCGGTGCTGCTGGCGCTGAACGCGCACGCCGTGTTGCGACGGTGCACCGACATCCGTGAAGTGCCACTGGCCGACTTCTTCACGGGATACTTCGAGACGGTGCTGGAGCCGGACGAGATTCTCTGCCGCATCGACATCGAGCATCCGCCCGCCGGATCGGTCGGCGTCTACCTCAAGCACGCTATCAGTCCCGAGGACCTGGCGATGGTGGGTGTCGCGGCCGTGGTTGTGCCGGAAGGAACGCGCGCCGGCGGCGTGGCCGAGGTGCGAATCGGCATCGGCGGGGCGGCGCCGGTTCCCTTACGGGCAACCAGGACCGAGGACGCCCTGAAGTGTGCGGTATTGGACGAGGAAACGGCGCGGGCGGCCGGAGAGATGGCAGCCACGGAAGTGGATCCCCCTTCGGACCCCCACGCCGGCGCCGACTACCGGCGCAAAATGGTGTCGGTGTTCGTCCGCCGGGCGCTGCTCCAGGCGGCGAAGCAGATCGAGGAGAACAGCCATGGCGCTGCTTGATCTCACGGTGAACGGCCAGAACGTTCAGGTGGAAGCCCCGGACACGGCGCTTCTGCTGGACGTGCTGCGCGAGCGGCTGGCACTGACCGGAGCCAAGCGCGGCTGCGAGACCAGCCACTGCGGCTGCTGCACCGTGCGGGTCGACGGCATGGCCGTCCACAGTTGCGTGGTGCTGGCGGCGCGCTGCACCGGCAAGGAGATCACCACCGTCGAGGGCTGCGGCAACGGCATGGAGCTCGACCGCCTCCAGCAGTCGTTCCTCAAATACGGCGCCGTCCAGTGCGGCTACTGCGGGCCGGGCATGCTCATGGCCGCCCAGGCCCTGCTGGAACGGAATCCCCAGCCGACGCTCGACGAAGTGAAGAAGGGGCTGGACGGCAACCTCTGCCGCTGCACGGGGTACACGCCCATCTTCGACGCCATCCTGGCCTACGCCCGCGGTGAGTAACGCACAGACCACCATCCCCGCATCCGCCGGGGTCGCCGTCGCCGGGGTGATGGTGGCGGTCTTCCTCTTCGCCATCGACGCCACCATCGTGAGCAGCGCCATGCCCACGGTGGTCTCCCAACTCGGCGACATCGACCTATACAGTTGGGTCTTCTCCGTCTACATGCTCACCTCGGCGCTGGCCACGCCGATCTTCGGCAAGCTCTCGGACCTCTACAGCCGGCGCACCCTGATACTCCTCGCCATCGGAACCTTCGTGCTGGGCTCGGTGGCTTGCGGCGCCGCCCAGAGCATGACGCAACTCATCGTCTTCCGCGCCGTGCAGGGCATGGGCGGCGGCGCCGTGTACGCGCTCGCGTTCATCATCGTAGGGGTGGTCTTTCCGGTCGAGCAACGCGCGCGGATGCAGGGCCTCATCGCCAGCGTGTGGGGTGTTGCCTCCGTGCTCGGCCCGGCCGGCGGCGGGTTCATCGCCGAGTACTGGGACTGGCGCTGGATTTTCTGGATCAACCTGCCCCTGGGAATCGCGGCGGCCGGGCTCATCATGGCGGGATTCCGGGAGCAGCGCGCCGAAGGGGCACGCCGGTCGCTGGATCTGGCGGGCGCCGCAATCCTCCTGTCCGCGCTGATGCTGCTGTTCTACGGCCTCCTGGTGGCTGCCAACCAACTCGACCTGGTCACCGCAGAGTCCGTCTCGGTAGTGGTAGGCGTCGTGGTGCTGTTTACGCTCTTCATCGTCATCGAAGGCAAAGCTCGGGACCCGCTGCTGCCCATGGCATTGTTCCACATGCCCAGCTACAGCCGGCCCACCTACCTCAGCCTGCTGGCGGCCATGGGCATATTCGGCGTCATCGGCTTCCTGCCGCTGTACGTCCAGGGCGCCCTGGGCGGCAGCGCCACACAGGCCGGCCTGACCCTGCTGCCGTTGAGCGTAGGGTGGACCGTCGGAAGCCTCACGGCCGGCCGGGTCGCTCCTGTCTGGGGCTACCGCAACGTCTGCGCCACAGGCATGGCCCTGATGGTCTCGGGCTACATTCCGTTCATGATGCTGGAAGAAGCCGGCGGCATGACCGTGATGCTCATCGCGACGTTCGCCGCCGGTACCGGCATGGGCATGACCAACGTCACGGCGCTGGTGGCCGCCCAAAGCGCCGTGCCCTTCCAGCACCTCGGAGTCGCCACCTCCACGGTCATGCTGTTCCGCACCATCGGAGGCGCCCTCATCCTGAGCATCATGGGCAGCATCCTGCTGCAGCGCATGAACGCCACCTTCACGGTCATCGCCGCGGACCTGAAGGCGACGCTGCCGGAGCCGGTGCTCCAAAAGCTCCTCAACCCGCAAAACCTCCTCGACCCCGCCACCCGCGCCCTGATCCCCGCCGACCTCATGCCCTCCCTCATCGGCGCCCTCGTCAACGCGCTGTGGTGGGCCTTCCTGGTGGGTCTCGCCGCCGCGGCGGCGGGGCTGGTACTAAGCTGCTTTCTGCAGGGCAAAGGGTCGGCATGAAGGGGTGCTTTCGTCGTGCCACGCGCCATCGGCCTTGGATGAGCGTCCCGGGTGTTCCATCACACCCGCTTTCCTACGCTACTGTCGACGAAAAGGTTCCGGCGCCGGAACGGGGCCAGCGAGTTCGTCAGCAAATATAACCGCAGGCTCTTCAACGACGACGCGAACCACGGCTTTTCCAAGGGCGGGATATCCTTTGTCCACGGTGGCAGGACGGTCCCCTGGAGCCCGGCGGCGTACTCGATCATGGCGGCAACATAGTTCGCTTCGAACGGAGGGAGGCGGACCTCCGGTGCGTGCCGTAGAGCCTCCTCGAATTCACCACCGTTCAGACTTGCCAGGAAGTCGTGCAACTCGGCAAGAACGTAGGAGCGCGCATGGGAACGCGCTATGAGTTCCCCACACAGAGCCTGAAAATCCTGGTCTTTGCTCATCCTACAACCGTAGCGATCACGGAGTGGGTGTCAACACGCCATCTTGACATTGCCCGACAGGCTGGCGGACCGACTTCCCAGGGCCACATTGACGAAACCGGCGGCTCTTGTCTATGATTCCCCCAGCCTTGCGGCACCCAAACAGTCAAGCGGAGGACCGAGTGACAACAACGCCCAACTTCACCGAAGAGAACCTCGACATAGCCGGCATATCCGTACAACTGCGACACGGAGGCTCCGGAGAGCCGTTGCTTATCCTCCATGGCGAACTGGGCGTGCCCGACTGGATCGAGACGCATGAGCTTCTGGCCCAACACTACTCAGTGTGTGTTCCCTCCCTGCCCGGCTTCGGATCTTCATCGTTTCCGGATTGGCTGATGTCGGTCAGGGACCTGTCTGCATGGGTCAACTGGTTCGTCCGGGAGTGCGGCCTGTCGACCCCGCTCAACGTCGTCGGCTTCTCCATGGGAGGCTGGATTGCCGCCGAGATGGCCGCGGTCAACAGCGCCATATTCTCGAAAATGGTTCTGGTCGGGGCGGCCGGCGTCAAGCCCCGGGAGGGGGAAATCTGGGACTACTTCCTGAATTCCGCCAAGGACGCGTTCCAAACATCGTTTCACGACCACGAGTCGGCCCAGTACCTGAAGTACTACGGCAGGGACTGGACCCCGGACGAGGCGGAGCAGGTCGAGACCAACCGGGAGGCGGCCATCCGCTATCTCTGGCGTCCGTACATGCACAGCGTCACGCTGCCCGACCTTCTCCCTGCCATCGCCACCCCGACCCTGCTGGTGTGGGGGCGGCAGGACGGCATCGTCCCCATAAGCAGTTGCGAGCTTTACCAGCAGGGGATTCCCAACGCCCAGGTCGCGGTCATCGAGGATTGCGGGCACATGCCGGAGATGGAGAAACCGGAGGAGTTCGCCAACGCCGTCATCGGGTTCCTGCGCGACTGATGACGGAAACAGGGAGTGAAGCACCATGTTCATAGGCCACTTTACGGAAGAACCCTGGCAGAAAGAGGACTGGCCCGTGGAATGGGGGTCGGGGGTCATGGCGGTCAGCAACAGCGAGTACGACCCGGTCCGCGCCGCCAACCTCTACCATCGCTACATCGACGAGAAGCAGTACGCCGAGGAGATGGGCTTCGACGGGATCATGGTGAACGAGCACCACAGCGCGCCGTTCTGCATGAACGGCGTGGCCAACGTGAAGGCGTCCATCCTGGCCCGGGTCACCAACAAGGCCAAGATCCTGCTTCTCGGCAATATCCTGCCCATCCACGATGATCCCCTTTGGCTGGCGGAGTCGCTGGCGATGATCGATGTGATCTCCCGCGGCCGCCTGATACCCGGCGTGGTCCGGGGCGGCGGCAGCGAGAGCCTGACGCACAACATCCCGCCCCACTACAATCGCGAGCGCTTCGAGGAAGCCCACGACTTCCTCATCAAGACCTGGACCACCCCCGGCCCGTTCCGCTGGGAAGGCAAGCACTTCCACTACCGGTACGTGAACCCCTGGGCGGTGCCCTATCAGAAACCGCACCCGCCAATCTGGGTGCCCGGCACCTCCAGCAGGGAGACGGTGGAATGGTGCGCCCGGCACCGCTACCCCTACATCATGCTGGCCAGCCAGATCGACCTGACTCAGCAGATGTACCAGGTCTACTATGACACCGCCCGGGAAGAGGGCTACGAAGCCGGGCCGCAACACCTGGGCTTCATGTTCTTCTTCCACGTGGAGGAGACCGAGGAGCGGGCCATCGAGGTGGGGCGCACCCTGACCCAGGGCGTGCGCAGTCCCTACGATCCCGGCGCGCAGCGGCCGAAGCCGTGGATCGCCGGCCCTCCGGGCATCGCCACCAAGAGCGCCCGGGCGCTCCGGCGCAAGATGACGGCCGCGGACTCTTCCGGCCGCACCCGCGCGGGCGCCAGGGCGACCTTCGAAGACCAGGTGGCGACCCACGGCATGGTCGTCGGCACCCCTGACAGCGTCATCCCCAAGGTGCGCTACATCCTCGAAGAGTTGCGGCCGGGAACCATCATCTTCCGCACCGGCGACGGCGCCATGGACCACGAGTCGCAGATGCGCACGTTGAAGCTCATGGGCGAGGAGGTCATGCCCAAGCTGCGGGAGATCGCCGACGAACTGGGCCTCCCCGGCCCGTACGATATCGATCCCATGACCAACGAGCCGGTGGCCGCCATGGCCTCCTAGCGGCCGTTGGCCTGCGCCACGTTACACGCCGGGAGGTAACGATGTTCATCGGCCACTTCACCGAAGAGCCCTGGCAGGTGCCCGACTGGCCCGACGAGTGGGGCACCGGCATCCACAAGGTCAGCAACGCCGAGTACGACCCCCGGCGCGCCGCCAACCTGTACAACCGCTACCTCGACGAGAAGCTCTACGCCGAAGAGGTGGGGTTCGACGGCCTGATGGTCAACGAACACCACAGCGCGCCCTTCTGCATGAACGGCGTCGCCAACGTCCAGGCGTCGATCCTCGCCCGCATCACCACCAAGGTAAAGATTCTGCTGCTGGGCAACATTCTGCCCATCCACGACGATCCGCTGTGGCTCGCCGAGCAGCTCGCCATGATCGACGTCATTTCCCGAGGCCGGCTGATCCCGGGCATCGTGCGCGGTTCGGGCGGCGAGAGCATCAGCCACAACATCCCGCCCCACTACAACCGCGAGCGCTTCGAGGAAGCCCACGACTTTCTCATCAAGACCTGGACCACCCCCGGCCCCTTCCGCTGGGAGGGCAAGCACTTCCACTACCGCTACGTGAATCCCTGGGCGGTGCCCTACCAGAAGCCGCACCCGCCCATCTGGGTGCCCGGCACCTCCAGCAGGGAGACCGTCGAGTGGTGCGCCCGGCACCGCTACCCCTACGTCATGCTCTCCACGCAGCTAGAGCTCACCCGCGAGATGTTCAAGGTCTACTACGAGACCGCGGAGGAGGAAGGCTACCAAGCCGGCCCTCAGCACCTGGGCTACATGTTCTTCGTGCACGTGGAGGAGACCAAGGCGAAGGCCATGGAAGTAGGGCGCACCCTGACCCAGGGAGTGCGCAGCCCATTCGACCCCGGCGTCCAGCGGCCCATACCGTGGATCATGAGCCCTCCGGGCCTGAACAGCCGGAGGGCCGTGGCCCTGCGCCGGCAGATGACGGCGCCCGACGCCACGGGGAAGACCCGGGCCGGCGCCCTCGCCTCCTTCGAGGACCAGGTGGCCACCCGGGGCATGATCGTCGGAACCCCCGACGAGTGCGTCGAGGGCATCCGCTACATCATGGAGTACCTACGCCCCGGCATCATCATCTTCCGCACCGGCGACGGCGCCATGGACCACGAGTCCCAGATGCGCACCCTCAAGCTCATGGGCGAAGAGGTCCTGCCCGCCATGCGCGAGATCGCCAAGGAACTGGGCCTGCCCGGACCTTACGAGGTGGACCCGGCCGCCAAAGCGAACCTCAAGGAACTCCTGCTCGCGCCTGAGGCTCGCACGGAAACGCTGACGCCGCCGCGATTCGGGTAGACGCCGCCGCCTTCAGGGAGTGGGGCCGGCTACTGGCTCTCGGCTTGCTGGAGCCCAAGATGGAGACGCAGGCCCAAGGCGGCAGCGGCTCGCTTCAACGTATGGAGGGTCACTCCTTCATTCTGTGGATCCAGCAGCCGGTCCAGTTGTGATCGACTGGTTTCCATGCGCTCGGCCATGCGCGCCTTGGAGAGATTCTGTGCCTTCATCGCTTCTGTCAACTTGTAGGCTAGAACGGCCTTGACCGCATCGTTCTTCACCTCGTCGTGGAGGCCGTCTTCCCGCAACAGACTTTCAAACGTGGAACCGGCGCCTGCCTTTGTGTCATCGACCATGGTGGTACTCCTCCATTCGCTCTGCGAGCCTCAGCTCTCTGAGCGAGAAAAACGCTCCGAGCCAATCGCGCAGAATCAAGCAAGGCGGGAAGCTACGCTTGAAGCCATCCTACCGAGGGCCGTATAGTTCTTGCAACCAGTGATTCAGGGGGAGCAACCGATGAGTTCTGAATACGGTCCGGCGAGAATTCACGAGTTGGCAAGCGTCGTCAAGGAGGTCCGCCGGGCATATCACGGGGATAGGAATGCCGTCCGATTGTTCCTCAGCCGATCGCACCCCTTGCTGGAGGGCAGGACGCCTTTCGACGTGGCCCGTTCCAGTTCGGCAGGCGTGGAAACCGTCCTGAATCTGGTTCGTCGCGCCCAAGCGGGCGCCGCTCTCTGACACCACTCTGCTGTCTGTCGAGCCGCGCGTCAATTCATTAGGTCCACTGCAACCCATTTGGGGAGACCAAGTTCACATGCAAAGTGGCGCCTTTGACGCCTTGGTGATCGGCGGCGGAGTCAACGGGCTCTCGGCGCTGTATCACCTTGCGCGGCTCGGCGTGGGGCGACTCGGGCTGGTGGAGCGGTTTTCCATCGGGCACGAGCGGGGCAGCTCGCACGGCGCGGCGCGTATCACGCGCAGCGCCTACACCGCGCCGGAGTACGTGCGCCTCATGCAGTGGGTGCACGCGGAGGAATGGCCCCGGCTGGAGAAGGACGCCGGCGCCCGACTCGTCCACCCGAATCCCGGGCTTTTCGCCGGGGCTCCCTGCGAGGGTTTCAACAGCTACATCCGCGCGGTGGAGCAGGAAGGCGCGGACGTGGAGGTCGTCACGCCGGACGAAGCGCGCAGGCTGTACCCCCAGTTCACCCTGGACAACGTCGAACGGGTGCTCCTCGATCGGACCGCGGGCATCGTCGCCGCCGAAGAGACCATGGCCTCACTCACCCGGCTGGCCCGCGCGAACGGCGTGCGCATATTCGAGAACACCGTCGTTCACGGGCTCGACCCCGGCGCCGAGCCCGTGACCGTCGAGACCAGCGCCGGGGTCCTCAAAGCCGAGTGCCTGATCGTGGCAGCGGGCGCATGGGCGGGACAGTTGCTGCCGTTCCTGAAGCCCACGCTCCAAGTCGCCCGTCAGACGGTAGGCTACTTCGTGCCCCGGGACAACATCGACGACTACCGGCCCGGCCGCTTCCCGGTGTGCATGTACATGGGAGAGGAAGAGAACGATGTGTTCTACGGCATGCCGGAGTTCGGCCGCACCGGCGTGAAAGTAGCGCGCCACGTAAGGTACGGGAGGAATGACGACCCCGACGACCCGCCGGATTCCGTCGCTCAGGAAAGGGTCGGCGAACTGAACCGTTTCATGGCCATGTTCTTCAGCACCAAGGGCTGGACTCTCGCGGGCGCCGAGCACTGCCTGTACACCGTTTCACCCAACGAGGACTTCATCATCGACCTGCACCCCGAGAATCCACGCATCGCCATCGGCGCCGGTTTCTCAGGCCACGGCTTCAAGTTCGCTCCCCTCACCGGCAGGTTGCTTGCCGAGTTGGCGTGGGAGGGTAAGCTATCCATACCCGAGGCCGAGACGGCCAGACGACTTTTCTCGCTCAGAGATAGGGGTTGATGCGCCTTCATGGTTGCTATAGTCAGTTGACTAGCGTATATCCGTCAAGTGACGGATAGGAGACGCTCCATGAAACCCCAAGCCCAATCCTACTTGACAGCAGGCCTTTCCGGGAGCGAGGTAACGCGGGTCGCTCGTCTTTTGGATCTCGATGAACCGGACAACCTGAATGACGTTCAGTTTGCAAGACGAGTTTCCCGGGGTTTTACTGCGCGATCCGTAACGGCACTGGCTGCCATCCTCGGCACCAAGCGTGTGGTTGGACCCGTCGTCCCCGAAGCGACGCTAAGGCGCGCCCGCAAGGCCAACAAGCGACTGTCACGGGAGATCAGCGAAAGGCTCTATGAAATCGGACGGGTCGTCGATGCGGTGAGCCGCGCCTACCATGGTGACCGGAACGCCATTGAGGAGTTCCTGAATCGACCGCATCCGTTGCTGGAAGGCGAGACGCCTTTCGACATGGCCCGGTCCAGTTCAGCAGGCGCCGAAGCCGTCCTCAATCTCATTCGGCGGGCCGAAGCCGGGGTCGCCGTCTAAACAACCGTCTGTTCTGCTAAACAGCTTATATTTCCGGGGGGTGCATGGAAAACAAACAAAGCATCCTCCCGACAACTCCTCGACGCCTGCCCGACACGCTACGCGCCTATCGTATCGGTGATCCCGCAGGACTGTACCCGATTTGGAGCCCCGAAGGGGCTAAACTGGCATCCGCGCGATGGCACGAAGCTGGTTCCGAAGTCATCTACGCGTCCGAGAATTATTCCACAGCCATGCTGGAACAACTCGTTCACTGGAATGGAACACCGCCACCGAACCAACACTTCGTAGAAATCACGATACCCAAAGGTACCCGGTACGAGGTGGTCACTCCACAGAATTTACCCGAATGCTTTAGTTCCGACGGGGAAGCCGCCCGCCGCTTCGGGCGCCAATGGTATGAGGAGCGCCGGAGTGCGCTACTGATCGTCCCGTCTGTCGTCGCCCGTATGGAGCGCAATGTCGTGATAAATTGCCGACATCCCGACTTCGGCACCATAAAGGTCGGGCTGGAGACCCCTGTATGGTGGACCGCCGCCTGTTTCACCGACCGTGATCATCCGTGACGACGCACCCCTCGTCGCCAACCGCAGTCTAACCTGACGGCAGGTCTTCCCGATAGAGCCGTCACGCCGCTCATGACGTGCAGTCAACCTCGTACAGGTCGTAGTGCGACTTGTGCATGCCCAGACTGTCGTAGGTCTTTTGGGCGATGGCGTTGGTGCGCTCCACATAGAGCCGTATGCCGCAGACGTCGCCGCGGGTGCGCGCAAGGCTCAACACGTGGTCATACATCGCGCGATAGACGCCCTGACGCCGCCAGCCGGCTTCCACGTAAACACTTTGGATCCACCAGAACGTGGCGTTGCGCCAATCGCTCCACTCATGGGTGATGAGCAGGCTTCCCACTACCGGAACGGCGCTGCCTTCGGCGCTGTCCGCGACCGCCACGAGGTAGAAGCCCTTCTCCGGCGCATCGAACACGCCGGCCACGCCCTGCCGCAACGTTGTGGCATCCAGCTTCTTGCCCTCGGTCTCCAGCGCCATCGCCTGCTGGAACGCTACGATGCGCTCCGCGTCCGCCAAAGTTGCCGATCGCACGTGTACTTTGGTCATGGCCCTCAACCCCTCAATCCCCTTTCAGCAACGGCTCCAGCACCGGCCAGACGTTGTCCAGCAGCACCGGTTGGGCCTTGGCGTTGGGATGGATGCCGTCGTGCTGCATGAGCTTCTCGTCCAGGGCGACGCCGTCGAGGATGAAGGGCACCAGCGCGGCGCCGGTCTCGGCGGCGACGTCGGGGTACATGCGGCTGAAGGCCTTCGTGTAGCGCGGCCCCAGGTTGGGGGTCATCTGCATGCCGGCGAGCACGGGCTTGGCGCCGGCGGCGAGGACGGCGCGGGTCATGGCCAAAAGGTTGGCGCGGATGGACGCCACGGGGTAGCCGCGCAGGCCGTCGTTGCCGCCCAGCTCGATGACGACGATGTCGGGCTTGTGCAGCGCCAGGGTCCTGGGAAGACGCGCCAGGCCGCCCGCGGTGGTGTCGCCGCTGATGCTCGCGTTGACCACGCGGTGGCGCGGTCCCAGGCGCTCCTGCAGCAGTTGCACCCAGCCGGGCTCGCCGGCCTGTGTTTGAAGTCCGTAAGCGGCACTGATACTGTTTCCCAAGACCAGCACGGTCTTGCCGGCGTCCGCCGCCGGCGCCCCGCCGCCCGCAAAGAGCGCGGCCATCAGCAGGAAACCTCGCAACAGACCCTTCAGGGAAACCCGCCGCCGTCCAATCAAGAGACGCTTCATGTCAGGACGCAGCCTCATGCCGGAATGCATATTGCGGGCCAGCGCCGTGGTCAAGCGCGTGCCCACTGCCGAGGGTGAATTGACCATATTGCACGGCATCGATCTCGCCGTCGAAGCGGGCGCGCAGGTGGCCGTGGTGGGCGAATCCGGCTCCGGCAAGACCACCCTGCTGAGCATCCTCGCGGGCCTCGACCTTCCCACCAGCGGCGCCGTGTGGCTGGACGGCGACGAGATCACCGCGCTGGACGAAGAGCAGCGCGCCCGCGTGCGCGGACGCAGCGTGGGGTTCGTGTTCCAGTCCTTTCAGCTCATCGACAGCCTGACCGCGCTGGAGAACGTGATGCTGCCGCTGGAGCTGCGCGGCCAAGGGCAGGCGCACAAAGGCGCCCTGGAGTTCCTGGAACGCGTGGGCCTGTCCGCGAGGACCACTCACTACCCGCGCCAGCTTTCCGGCGGCGAGCAGCAGCGCGTGGCCATCGCGCGCGCGTTCGCGTGCGGCCCGAAGGTGCTGTTCGTGGACGAGCCCACCGGCAACCTCGATACCGCCACCGGCGCCAGGATCGCCGACCTCCTGTTCGATCTGAACCGGGAGGCCGGGACCACGCTGGTGCTGGTAACCCACGATGCCGCGCTGGCGGGCCGTTGCGGCGCGGCCGTCACCCTGGAAGCCGGCCGCGTGCGGGAGGGCGCGCCGTGACGCGGAGGTTCCCGCCGATGCCCGCCTCAGGCGGAAGGAGCCGGATGCAACCGCGGCGGGAGCCCGCGCCGTGACCCTGTCGCTGGCGCTGCGGCTGGCGATACGCGACTGGCGCGCGGGGGAGCTGCGCCTGCTGCTCGTCGCGCTTCTGTTGGCGGTGGGCGCGGTGACGGCCGTCAGCCTGTTCGTCGACCGCCTGCAGCGGGCGCTGGTGGCGGAGTCGGCGACCCTCCTGGGCGCGGACCGCGTCATCGACTCCTCGCGGGCCATTCCGCAACGCTTCCGCGAGCTGGCCGCGGCGCGCGGGCTCGCCCTGGCCGACGTCATCCGTTTCCCGTCCATGGTGTCCGCGGACGCCACCGACCGCAGCCAGTTGGCCAGCCTCAAGGCGGTAACGCCGGGCTATCCCCTGCGCGGCACGCTGCGGGTCGCGGACGAGCCGTTCGGGCGCGGCCGGCGCACCGACGCTCTGCCCGGACGGGGCGAGGTCTGGCTGGACTCGCGCCTGTTTCCCGCCCTGGGCGTCAAGGTCGGCGACGCGGTCGCGGTCGGCTACGCGCAGTTCACCGTGGCCGCGGTGCTGGCGTCGGAACCGGACCGTAGCGGCGGTTTCCTGGGATTCGCGCCGCGGCTCCTGATGCGCGCGGAGGATATCCCGGCCACGCGGCTGATCCAGCCCGGCAGCCGCATCCGCTACCGCCTCCAGTTGGCGGGCGGCGACGACGGGCTGCGCTCCCTCCACGACGCCATCCGTGACGAGCTGGCGCCCGGCTACCGCTGGCGCGACGTGCGCGCGGCCAACGCGCGCATCGACAGCGCCCTGGAGCGCGCCGAGAGCTTCCTGCTGCTCGGCGGCCTGCTGACGGTGCTGTTGGCGGGCGTCGCCGTGGCGCTCAGCGCCCACCGCTACGCGCGCCGCCACTACGACCACGTGGCGGTGCTGAAGACCCTGGGCGCCACGCCGGCGGAGATCCAGTGGGGCTACACCCTCGTGCTCCTGGTCGTCGGCGTGGCGGGGGCCGTCGCCGGCCTGGCCCTCGGCGCCCTGGCCCATCTCGGCATCATCGCCGCGCTCCAGGGCTTCCTGCCGGTGTCGTTGCCGCTGCCGGGAGCGCGGCCGGTCTGGGTCGGCGTGGCGACCGGCTTCATCTGCGTGCTCGCGTTCGGCCTGCCGCCGCTGCTGGGCCTGCGCGCGGTCTCGCCCATGCGCGTCATCCGCCGGGACCTGACGCCGGGCACGGCTTCGGCGCTGACCTACGGCTGCGCGGCTGTCGGCGGCCTGACGCTCCTGGTCTGGTACAGCGGCAACGCGTCGCTCACGGCCTGGGCGCTGGCGGGCGCGGCCGTCACGGTCAGCGTGTTCGCCGGACTGGCGCTGGTCCTGCTGCGCGGCGGACGCGCCCTGGGCATGCAGGCCGGCAACGTGTGGCGGCTGGCTCTGGCCGGCCTGCACCGCCGCCACCGCGAGAACGTGGGGCAGATCGTGATCTTCGGCGTGGCCGTCATGCTGCTGCTCATCATGCTGCTGGTGCGCACGGCGCTCATCGACGAATGGAAGGCGCGGATACCGGAACGGGCGCCCAACCACTTCGTGATGAACGTGGCGCCGGGCGAGGTGGGCGCCGTCGAAGGCATGTTGAAGGCCCGCGCCGGCTACGACGGCCGGATGTTCCCCATGATCCGCGGGCGCATCACCGCGGTGAACGGAACCGACGCCGCGGCGTGGCAGCGGCAACGCCGCGTGCGCCGGGAGGAAGTCGGCAACGAGCGCGACGGGCCGGGCGGACGGGGCCGTCCCGGAATCCGGCGCGAGCGCAACCTCACGTTCCTGGCGGACCTGCCCGATAGCAACGTCGTGGTGGAGGGTGAGTGGTGGTCCGCGGGCGCCGCGCCGTCGGCGTCGCTGGAGGAGGACTATGCCGCCGCCCTCGGGCTGGCGCTGGGAGACTCCCTGACCTTCGACGTCGGCGGCCTGCCGCTCACCGCCACCGTCACCAACACCCGGCGCGTGGCGTGGGACAGCCTGCAGCCCAACTTCTTCATCATCCTGTCGCCGGGCGCCCTGGACGGCCAGCCCGCCACCTACATGACCAGCTTCTACCTGCCGCCGGAACGGAAGCCGTTCCTGAACGAGATGCTGTCCCGCCATCCCACCGTCTCGGTCATCGACGTGGACCAGATCATCATGCACCTGCGCCGCATCATCGCCCGGGTCGCCCAGGCCGTCGAGCTGGTGCTGGCTCTGGTGCTGTGCGCGGGACTGCTGGTGCTGATCGCGTCGATTCAGTCGAGCCGGGACCAGCGCCTGAGGGAGCTGGCGCTGCTGCGCGCCCTGGGCGGGACGCGCCGGCTCATCACCGGCGCGCTGGTGGCGGAGTTCGCGGCGCTGGGCGCGTTCGCCGGCGCCGTGGCCGTCGTCGGCGCGGAAATCACCACGTTCACGCTGAACCGTTTCGTCTTCG
Source organism: Binatia bacterium (assembly GCA_963666515.2). Classification (GTDB taxonomy): domain Bacteria; phylum Desulfobacterota; class Binatia; order UBA9968; family JAJDTQ01; genus JAJDTQ01. Next base: position 112,247 of record OY762897.2, on the reverse strand, counting down.
ATCTCCCCACGAGCCTGCATCCGCAGATCTGGGCGGTGGGGCCGCTGTTCGGCATTCTGATGGTGGCCGCGGTCGGCTACCTCGGCACCCGCAAGCTCGTGCGGACGCCCCCTGCCACCGTCCTGCGCGAGGTCTGACCGGCGGCGGCCGTCAGGGCTCCCGGTGTCCTGTCCCGCGGGGACGTGTGCTAAGATGCGCAGGATCCCGTCGCCGTCGGAGAAGGAGGACAACCATGACCGGGACACGACCGGACCGAATCTTTCGCGGGCTCGCGATCTGCTTCTGGCTGCTGGCGATCTCCAACTTCGCCAAGCCCCTTCAGTTGAGCGAGCACAGCGGTTTCGTCCTGTTCGGGAACCGCCTGACGGGCGGTGACGCCGTGTTGTGGAGCCTCGTGTTCGGCGCCTATCTGGTGGTCTACGGCCTCGGCCTTTGGCGCATGAAACGCTTTGTCGTCGGCATGGCGCACGCCTACGCCCTCTACGTCGTCGTGAACCTGTTCCTGTACTGGAGCAACAACCCGCCGCCATCGGGCGCCGACGTCGTGCTGGCGGTGATGTACTCCCTGGTCGCGGTGGGGGTGTCACTGGGCTCGGCGGTGCTGCTCAGCCTGCACCGGAAAGAACTGGGATAGGAAGATACAGGAGCGCTTTCTTGCCGAGCATCACCGCATCCGACGGAACCCGGCTCCACTACGAGGAGTCCGGGCGGGGCGTCCCCATCGTGTTCGTCCACGAATTCGCCGGCGACCATCGAAGCTTCGAGCCCCAGGTGAGGTACTTCTCGCGCTCCCACCGCTGCATCGCCTTCGACGCCCGCGGCTACCTGCCGTCCGACGTTCCCGAGAAGCCCGAAGCGTACGGCCAGGACACCGCCCGCGACGACGTCGTGGCGGTGCTCGACGGTCTCGGACTCGAGAAAGCCCACATCGTCGGACATTCCATGGGCGCCTATACCGCGCTGCACGTGGCCATCCAACACCTCGGACGGTGCCTGTCCGTGGCCGCCATCGGCTGCGGCTGGGGGTCGAACCCGGACGAACGCGAGGAGCGGGCCGCCATGTGCGAGGACATCGCCCGCATGTTCCGGGAAGAGCCCATGGCCGAGGCGGCGGCCAAGTACGCCCGCTACCCCATGCGCAAGGCCTTCGAGGCCAAGGACCCGCGCGGCTTCGCCGAGTTCGAGAAGACCCTCGCCGACCATTCCGCCACGGGACTGGCGCTCACCATGTCGCAGGTCCAGGGCCGGCGCCCCACCCTGTGGGATATGGAGCAGCCGTTGTCGCGGCTCGAAGTCCCGTTGCTCGTCATCGTCGGCGACGAGGACGACCCGTGCCTGGACGGCAGCCTGTTCCTCAAGCGCACCGCGCCCATGGCGGCCTTGGTAGTGATCCCGCGCTCGGGCCATACGCTGACGCTGGAAGAGCCCGCGGCGGTCAACGCAGCGCTGGCGGAGCTGTTCCGCGCCGTCGCCGACGGCGCCTGGATGGCGCATCGGAGGGAGGGGTGAGCGGCGAGGCGTTGGCCGCGGGAGCCATGCGGCTCTCCGCAGCCGGAGGCATTGCCGAGCTGCGGCTTTGCAGCGGCGATAGCCGTAACGCTCTTTCTTCGGCCATGTGGACGGAACTGCGGCGCTTCGCCAAGGGCGTCGCCCACGACCGCGCCGTGCGGGTGATCCTCCTGGCCGGCGACGAGACGGTGTTCTCCTCCGGCGCCGATATCCGGGAGTTCGCCGTGCTCCGGGCGCCCGGCGCCACCCGCGAATACGACGACTTGGTGGAGAGCGCCCTGCGCGCCCTTGAGGCGGTGCCGCAGCCGACCCTCGCCTGCATCGCCGGCCCCTGCGTCGGCGCCGGAGCGTCGCTCGCCTGCGCCTGCGACCTCCGGATCGCCGCGGACGACGCCTACTTCATGGTGCCCGCGGCGCGCCTGGGACTGGGCTACGACCCCCGCGGCATCGCCCGCTTCGTGCGGGTGTTCGGGGACTCCGCGGCGCACGGACTGCTCCTGGGCGCCCAGCGGTGCGAGGCGCGCCAAGCCCACGCCCAGGGGGTCGTACATCGCCTGGTCAAGCCCGGGGCCGTGATCGAGGAAGGCCGGCGCTTGGCCCGCGCCATGGCCGGGAACGCGCCGTTGACCGTGGCCGCGGCCAAGGCCGCGCTCGACGCCCTGGCGCGGGGGGAGGACGGCGGCAGCGAAGCGCTCCGCCGGCGGGCCCTCGACGCCGATGCCAGCACGGACTATGCCGAGGGCCTGTCGGCGTTCGGGGAAAAGCGCAAGCCCGAGTTCCGGGGCCACTGACCGGCCTATGGAGCCGCTGCCTTGTTTGGAAGCCTCAACAGAATGGTCTTGATGTCGTTGCGGATGGTCTTCAACTCGCCGTCGATGCGCCCGAACCTGGCATCAACGGCCTCGAACCTGCCGTCAATGGCTTCGAACCTCGCGTCGATGGTGTCGAACCTCGCGTCAATCGCTTCGAACTTCGCATCGATCGCTCCGAACCTCGCATCAATGTCTTCAAACTTCCCATCAATGCCTTCGAACCTTGCATTCAGGCCGTCGATCTTGCGGTCGATCTGTCTAAGCAGCAACTGGTTCCCGTCGATCCGCCCTTCCAGCCGGTTGATCTCGGGCGTGACCTGGGCATTGATGGCCCACAAGCCCAGTGCGCCGAGGGCCGCCATCACCGTAACCAGGGCGGTCACCAGGGCCGTCACCACGCCTGCGTATTCTTTCAGTGCCTCCATGACGCTTCCTTCCGTTCGAGTAGAATCTACTATTCATAGATCGACCGGTCAATTACTTTCTTTAGCGAGCCGACCATGACGAGCGGCAATCTCATTCACGCCCTGTACGGCCACCGTGCGAGTCTCGACCCGGCCTTCGTGGTGCCGGATGGCCCTTCCCTGTCCACTGGCGAGGCTTTGACGGCCATCGACAGGGCCGCAGCCGCCCTGGCAGCCTGCGGCGTCAAGGCGGGGGACCGGGTCTCGGTCCGGGTCGTGAAATGCGTCGAGGCCGTGTTCCTCGCCCATGCCTGCTTCAAGACGGGAGCCATCCTTCACCCCATGAACACGGCCTACACGCCGCGCGAGGTGGAGGAGCTCTTGGCGGACGCGCGACCCGTTCTGTTCGTCTGCGACCCCGACGAAGCCGCAACCTTTGGAGCCACGGCCGCCCGCGAGGGTTTTCGGATGGAGAGCCTTCGCGGGGACCTAGGTTCCTTTGCCGAACTGGCGCGCGCTTCCGACGCCGTGCCGGACACCGCGGAGCTGCCGGAGGAAGCGCCGGCGGCCCTGCTCTACACCTCCGGCACCACCGGCCGCCCCAAGGGAGCCCTGATCACCCACGGCAACCTGGCGGCCAGCGCCGGGGCGCTGGTGAGGGTCTGGCAACTGGACCGGAAGGACGTCCTGATGCACGCGCTCCCGGCCTATCACGCACACGGGCTTCTGACCGCCATCAACGTCATGCTCGCGGCCGGCGGCGCCGTCTGCTTTCTCGCCCGGTTCGAGGCCGAGAACGTGCTGCGCGAGTTGCCTCGCTGCACCGTCATGATGGGGGTGCCAACGCACTACGGGCGGCTGCTGAAGGAGCCGGGTCTTGCCGCCGCGGCCAGGGGCGCGTTCCGCCTGGCCATCTCCGGCTCGGCGCCGCTGCCGCCGGACATCGCGCAGCGGTTCCGGCAGGTCACGGGCATGGAGATCATCGAACGCTACGGCACCACCGAGGCAGCCATCATCACCGCGGTCCCGCCCGGCACGGCCGGCCGGCGCGGCTGGGTGGGCTGGCCGCTGCCGGGCGTGCGGGTCAGGGTGGCCAACGACGACGGGCGATACGAACGCGGCGCCGCCGGCGTCCTGGAGACCCGCGGGCACAATGTCTTCGCCGGCTACTGGAACCGGCCCGAGGAGCAGGCGTTCACCGATGACGGCTGGTTCGTGACCGGCGACGTGGCCGAGATCGACGCCGCCGGGTGCATCCGCATCCTGGGGCGGGAGACGGACGTGGTGATATCCGGCGGGCTGAACGTCTACCCCAAGGAGGTGGAAGACGCCCTGGACCGGTCCGGCGCCGTTGCCGGCTCCGCGGTCTTCGGCGTGCCCCATCCGGACTTCGGGGAAGCCGTGGTGGCGGTAGTGGAGTCTTCGGCCCCCGCACCGTTCGACGAAAGCGCGTGCATCGGCTATCTCAAGACGGAACTGGCGGCGTACAAGGTGCCGAAGCGGATACTTGCCGTGGAGTCGATCCCGCGCAACGAACTCGGCAAGGTGGCCAAGGCGGGGCTGCGGGAGCGGTACCGCGACCTGTTCGCCGCGGGAGAGAACACGGAAGATCCCGCGTCATCGGAGAAAAGTCGGGACGACGCATAGCGACGGTTTTCGAGACCGCCGCGCATGGAGCCGCAACCCGGCCCGCGGCGACTCATCAGCAGGGAGAACATGAAATGGACCTGGAGCTTCAGGGAAAGACGGCCGTCGTGACCGGCGGCAGCGAGGGCATCGGCAAGGCCATCGTGGAGGCGCTGGCGCGGGAGGGCGTGGACGTGGCCACGTGCGCGCGGCGGGCGGGGCCGCTGGAAGAGACCGCGGCCGCGGTGGCAAAGGCCACCGGCCGCAAGATCGTCCCGATTCCGGCGGACCTGACCAACGATGACGCCGCCCACCGGTTCATCCACGTCGCGGCCGAGGCGCTGGGGCGCATCGACATCCTGGTGAACAACGCGGGGGCGGCGCCGGGCGGGGTCATCGAGAACCTGACCGAGGACGACTGGGCGCTGGCGTTGCAGCTCAAGTTCATGGGGTACGTCCGCTGCATGCGCTACGCGCTCCCGATCATGCGCGAGCAGGGCGGCGGACGCGTCGTGAACCTCATCGGCAACGACGGCGTCAAGACGTCCTACTGGGAGGTGGCGCCGGGCGCGGCCAACGCCGCCGGCCAGAACCTGACGAAGTCGCTAGCGAGCCAGTACGGCAAGTACGGCATCAGCTTCGCCGCGGTGAATCCGGGTCCGGTGCGCACCGAACGCTGGACCGGCCTGGTGCAGGCCATGTCCCGCGACATGCGCCTGAGCTACGAGGAAGCCGACCAATTGGCGCCCCGCTCGATCCCCCTGGGACGCATTGCCGAAACGTCCGAAGTGGCCAACCTCGTGGTCATGCTGGCCTCCCCGCTCATGCATTTCGTCAACGGCACCATGATCGAGATCGACGGCGGCCAGGAAAAGGCATTGATGGATCGTTCCCGTGACCGCGACTGACGTCCACGCGCACTTCGTGCCGCCGGGCGTCCTGGAAACGTTGGCCGGCAGGGGCGCCGAGCTGGGCATCGCCCTGGTGGAGAAGGCTGCAGGCGCCCGCTGCTGCCGCTTCGACGACGGCCTGGAGGTGCGCCCGTTCCTCCCGGGGCTCCTGGACCTGGACGCGCGGCTCGCCGAGATGGACCGGCAGAGGGTGCAGCGGCAGGTCCTCTCGGTGTGGACCGACATCTTCGGCTACGGCCTCGATGCCGCCCGCTGCGGCGAATGGCACCGCATCCTGAACGACGCCATCGCCGCGCTGTGCGCAGCCCGGCCGGAACGGTTCTCGTGGATGGCGTCGGCGCCGCTGGTGGACGCGGCCGCGGCCGCCCGCGAGCTGGAACGATGCGTTGACGGCGGCGCCGTCGGCGTCATCGTCTCCGCCAACGTTCACGGCCGGAACCTGGGCGAGGCGCCCCTGGACGAGCTGTGGAGCGCCTGCGAGGCCCTGGACGTGCCGGTGTTCGTGCACCCTTCCCTGCCCCAGCCGCTGCCCCGCGCCGAGAAGTTCAGCCTCAACCAGACCTGCGCCTACACCCTGGACACCACCCTGGCGGTGGGCTCGATGATCCTGAGCGGCGCCCTGGACCGTTTCCCGAAACTGCGCCTCCTGCTGTCCCACGGCGGCGGGAACCTGCCCTACCTCATCGGCCGCTTCGACCGCATGCACGAGGCCGCGGACGGGAGCGTAACCGGAGACGTGGCGGCGAACCCGCCCAGCGCCTACCTGCGCCGCTTTCTCTACGACAGCATCCTGCACAGCCGCGAGGCGCTGTTGTTTCTCCGGGACCTGGTAGGCATCGAACGCATCCTGCTGGGCGGCGACGCGCCTTTCCCGCCGGGCGACCCGGACCCCCTGGGCAATCTCGAAAAGGCCGGCCTGGACCGGCAGTCCATCCACGCGATTGCCGTGACCAACCCGGCGAGAGAGTACCGGCTGTCCTGAGCGCCGCGCCCGAACGTCTGCCTTGGCCCGCCGCCGGAGCCACCATGAGCCAACAACGCTTCAACCACGAGCTGATGGATTTCCTGGCCGCATCGCCCACGCCGTTCCACGCGGTCCGCGGGTTGGCGCGGCGGCTGGCGGACGCCGGCTTCCAGCCCCGGCCGGAGGCCGACGCGTGGCGCTTGGAACCCGGCGGGCGCTACTTCACCACCCGCAACGACTCGTCCATCATCGCCTGGACCGTGCCCGCCGGGTCGCCCATCTCGGAGAACGGGCTTCGCCTGGTGGGAGCGCATACGGATTCACCCTGTCTCAAGGTCAAGCCGCAACCGGAGTCTCACCGGAACGGCTATCTGCAACTGGGCGTCGAGGTCTACGGCGGGGCGCTGTTGAACCCGTGGTTCGACCGGGACCTGTCCCTGGCGGGACGGGTGAGCTATCTCGACCGCAACCGCGCCGTCGCGCACGACCTCGTGGACTTCAAGGAGCCCGTGGCGGTGATTCCCAGTCTGGCCATTCACCTGGACCGGGACGCCAACGAGAGCCGCTCGGTCAACGCCCAAACCTGCCTGCCGCCGGTGCTGGGCCGTCAGGGCGAGGGTTTCGACCTCAAGACCCTGCTGCGGCAGCGGCTGGAGGCCGACGCCGGCGCGGAAGTCGGCCAGGTGCTGGACCACGAGCTGGTGCTCTACGACACCCAGCGGCCGGCCCTGGTCGGGCTGGGACGGGAGTTCATCGCGTCGGCGCGGCTGGACAACCTGCTGAGCTGCTTCGTGGGGCTGCGCGCACTGCTGGAAGCGAAAGGCGACGCCGGCGCGCTGCTGGTCTGCAACGATCACGAGGAGGTGGGGAGCACCACCGCCGCGGGAGCCCGGGGGCCGATGCTGACCCAGATGCTGGAACGCCTGCTGCCGGTGCCGGAGGATCGCAACCGCGCCCTTTCCCGTTCCATGCTGATATCGGTGGACAACGCCCACGGCGTCCACCCCAACTTCGCCGACCGGCACGACGGCAACCACGGGCCGCTGCTGAACCACGGCCCGGTCATCAAGGTCAACGCCAACCAGCGCTATGCCACCAGCAGCGAGACCGCGGCGGCCTTCCGGCGGCTGGCGGCCGGCGAGGGAGTGCCGGTGCAGACCTTCGTGGTGCGCAGCGACATGGCCTGCGGCAGCACCATCGGGCCCCTGGCCGCGGCCGAGACCGGCGTCCGCACCGTGGACGTGGGCGTGCCCCAGTGGGCCATGCACTCCGTACGGGAGCTGGCGGGGGCGATGGACGCTTTCAACCTGAGCCGGGTCCTTCGGCGTTTCTTCGACACGGCGGGCGATCCGTGATTCACGAGGTGGGGATTGCGGCAGGCGAACCGCGCGGAAGCGGCGGCGTCCGCGCCCGGGGGGGCTTGGCGTCAGGTCTTCACAACCGTTGAAGCAGTGATCCGTGACCGCCGGTCGGCTGTCGCTGCGGGGACGCCTGTTTCGCGCCGGCCAGTCCCTCCCCCAGGGCCGCGAGCGCTCTCAGGAAGCGAGCCGCGCTCCGGTTGCCGTTGCCGGTCTGGGTCGGCACCGCGTACAGGCTGATTTGCGACCGCAACCAGTTGTCGCTGATCCTGACGAGCCGCCCGGTCTCCAGGTAGGCGTTCACGAAGCCGTTCCAGCCGATGGCCATGCCGTCGCCGTTGGCCGCGGCCTCCAGCAGGAACTGGTAGTTCTCGTGCGATTTCACCGGCGCGTTCGGCGGGTCGCAATCATGGGCGCGGAACCAGGTCGTCCACGTGGCCCAATTGTGGCCGCGCTGGCCAAGCTCCAGCCGGGGAACCTGGGACCAGCGTCGAGGATGCCTGGCAAGCACCCGCTCGAAACGTCTCACGAAGGCGGGCGACGCCACCGGAACGACCTCCTCGTCCAGCACCTTCACCGCGCTTGCGTCCACGGGCGCGGCCGACGCCGCGAAAAAGACATCGATCCCCGCCGGCAACAGCAGTTGAACCATGTCGTAGTCGCAGGTCAGAATGCGCAAACGGACATCTTCCCCGAGAGCGCGCTTGATCTCGGGAAAGACCGGCAACAGCAGGAGATGGGAAATCTCCTGGGTGCAGGAGATGAGCACGGTGGGCGTCTGCGTGCGAAGCCCGTTGCCCGCCGCGTGCAGGCTGTCCAGGGACGACTTGACCGCGGCGTAGTAGTCCTGGCCGCTCGGCGTCAGTATCACGCCCCGGCCCTGACGCCGAAACAGCTTTTCGCCGACCACCGTTTCGAGATTGCGAATGTGACGGCTGACCGCCGATTGGGAAGTGTTCAACTCTTCGGATGCCCGTATCACCCCGCCGAGTCGCGCCGTCGCCTCGAACGCGATCAACGCGCTGGTGGAGGGAATATTGTACCGAAATTCACTCATATCAGATATGATATCAGAAAGGCGCGCGGATCCGACACCGGCGCCGGCATCAGCCCACGGTGGCGCCGCTGCTGATGCTCTGGAGACCTGCGGCGCCGTCGGTGATCACGTCCACCACCGTGGGCCTTCCCTTCTTCAGGGCCTCCTTTACCGCGTCCTGAATCTCGGCGGGGTCCTCCACCCGCAGACCCTCGGCGCCGAAGCCCCGGGCCACCGCAGCGAAGTCGGTGTCGTTGAAGGCGGCGGGGGAATCGCCGCCCAGGTCTCCGGTGGCGATCATTCCGAGGCCCGAGTTGTTCATGACCACGAAAACCACCGGCAGGTCGTATTGCACCGCGGTGGCGATGACGTGCACGGACATGGAGAACCCGCCGTCGCCGGTCACGCTCACCACCGGCCGGTCCGGGTGCACGAGCTTGGCCCCCACCGCGGCGGGCGCGCCCCAGCCCATGCCGGCGAGCCCGCCGGGCACGAACAGGGTCCCCGGCGCCCGGGTCTGGTAGTAGTGGGCCATCCACACCCGGTTGCCGCCGGCGTCGAGGGTGACGATGGTCTCCGGGTCCAGTGCTTCGTTGAGGTCCCTGACCAGCCGCTGGGGCATGATGGGAACGGCGCCGGAGTGAAGGGCGGGGCTCTCGAAGAACTTCTCGGTACGCTTGCGTTCCTCGAGCCGCCCGACCGCCGCTTGCCGGCCGTCCCGCTGAAGGCCCTCTCCGCCCATCTGCAGCAGTTGCTTCAACACGGCCTTTGCATCGCCGATGAGCGAGACCGCCGCGGGATAGGACCAGCCCGCGTTCCGGGGCTCGATGTCGACCTGGATCAGCTTCTGCCTCGCCGGGTCGATGAGCAGCTCGCTGTTGGTGTCGTTGGGGGCCAGCCGGGAGCCCACCACCAGGATCGTATCCGCTTCCTGAATCACGCTGTTGGCCACCGGCTGGCCGTACCGGCCCATCATGCCCAGGGCCAGCGGGTGGTTCTCCGGGAACGCGCTCTTGCCGTTGTAGGTCGTGGCCACCGGGCTTCCCAGCAGTTCGGCCATGGCCGCCAGCTCATCGTAGGCCTTCGCCGCGTGAACTCCGTTGCCGGCGATGATGACGGGCCGTTCGGCCGCCTCCAGCAGCTCGATGGCCGACACCAGTTCCGCCACCGCCGGCATGGTCGTGACCCCCTGGAGCCAGTGTTCGGTGGAGTGGACCCGCGGCGGCTTGTCCGGATCCAGCTCGCCGGCGATGGCCGTCTGGCGCATGATTACCGCGGTGGGTCCATGACGCCCGGTGGTGGCGTGCTTGATGGCCATCTGAACACCCAGCACCGCTTCCTTGGGGGTGGCGGCGAGGACCGAGAACTTGGTGATGCCGGAAAACAGGTTCCTCAGGTCGAACGCCCCGTAGTGCCCCCAGCCGCTGGCGTTCCTGGGGTTCAGGGAGAAGTCGCCGCCCTCGGTGGTATCCGCCAGCACCACCATGGGGGAACCCGCCAAGTGGGCTTCCAGGGTCCCGAAGATCGCGTTGGTGCCGATGAACGCCCCCTGGCCGAGGACCACTCCCGGTTTGCCCGTCAGGCGGCCGTAGATGTCGGCCATGACCGAGGCCGCCTGCTCGTGCCGCACCAGGATCGGACGCACCCGGTCCGCGTAGCGGGACAGCGAATCGAATATGCGCATGGCGCTGCCGCCGGGTATGCCGAAGACGAAGTCCACCCGCGCCTCGGCCAGGACCTCGCAAATCTTCGTGTGCGCTTTGACCATAGACTCTCCTGGACCGCGAGACGTGCTCCTTGCATCGGCGATTCTCATGGAACTAAGATGGATGCCTTCGTTGGGCTTGTTAACGAAGAACCGGATACTTTGCCACCGGGAGCGCGCGGCGGAAGCCCCTGCCGACGGGCACACGGACAAACCCCTTACCGCACACAGGAGGAACCTGGTGAAACCCGCAGACGAGCGATTCGTGGACGTGGGCGGCATCCGCACGCGTTACTTCGAGAAGGGAAGCGGCGAGAACGTGGTGCTGATCCACGGCGGCGTCTTCGGCTCCAACGACGCCGCCGACTGCAGCGTGGACTGGGCGCTCAACTTCGACGCCCTGTCCCAATGGTTCCACGTCCATGCGCTGGACAAGCTGGGGCAGGGACTCACCGACAACCCGCCCACGGATGCCGAATACACCATGGCCGCGACCACCCGCCACGCCATCGGTTTCGTCGAAGCCCTCGGCCTGGGCGGGATCCACGTCGTCGGTCACTCCCGCGGCGCCTACGTGGCCGCCCGCATGACCCTGGAACGGCCGGACCTGGTGAGGTCGTGCATCCCGGTGGACACCAACACGCTGGCGCCGGGCTTCGGGCGCAACCACATCGTCTTCGCCGACACCCCGGAGCCAAGGCTCTCACGGGAGAGCCAGCGCTGGGTGCTGGAGCGTTACTCCTACAGCGGCGCCCACGTCACCGACGACTGGCTGGACGCGGTGACCGAGATGGCGCAGTTGCCGAAGTACCGGGAGAGCGTCGAGAAGATGATCACCCAGGGCCTGCGAAAGAGCCTGTTCCTGACCCGGCACTCGATGGAGAAGGAGGAGACCCTGGGCTGGATCCGCGAGCGCGGCATGGGGAAGCCCACGCTGCTGGTATGGGGCTACAACGATCCCACCGCCACCCTGGCCCAGGGAATGCGCCTGTTCGAGCTGCTGTGCATGCGGGAACGCCGCTCGCGCATGCACATCATCAACGAGGCCGGCCACTTCTCCTTCCGGGAACACCCGAAGGAGTTCAACGAGGTGCTGCGGGGGTTCATCGCCAGCCAGGGGCGGTGAGCCGGGGGGCTACCCTCCCAGCCATTGCAGCACCAGTTCCTGCGGTCCGGCCAACACGCCCTGGGGCCAGGGGATGCTGAGTGTATAGTGGAACACGCCCAGGAGGACTGCCAGCGCCAGGGCCGTGTAGCCGAGGCACAGCCGCCATCCGGCGCGGCCGCGCAGCGCCAGGTACAGCCACATGAACAGCGGCACGCTCAACAGGAAGCCGATGATCCAGATGGACGCCAGCAGCCCCAGGATCCAGCCGAAGACGTCGGCGGCGCGTCGGGCGATGACTTGACCCGGAACGCCGCGTTCCGCCTCCAGGTCCATGACGCGGGCGGCGCCCCCCTCGGAGACGCGGAACAGGTCCAGGAACAGTTGGGCCGCGCACATGCCCGTCGCGGCGAAGCCTACCACCAGCGGGAAGAGCCGCGCCTGGTCCGGCCAATCCCGGGCGGTCACTGCTCCGCTGAGCACCAGCAGCAGGATGGCCAGGGTAAACACCGCCGGCACGCTGAGGTGAAGCTGGAACCGCCACGACGAAGCCGCGGGCGCGGACTCGTCCGCGGGCATGCCCGTCCGGGTCCACCTCTGGCCGTAGACCAGGCTGGCGACGATCAGGGCGCCGATGATGAGCACGATGGGGCGCCAGAGCCAGCCAAACCCGAAGTGGCTGGCGGAGATGAAGAAGTAGTTCTCCAGCACGCTGCTCAGCACCAGCCCCAGGATGAGCGGCGGCCGGGGCCAGCCGAAGCGCTTCATGAGCCATCCGAGAAGGCCGAACGACAGCAGCAGGATCAGGTCGCCGAAGTGGCGCTTGGCCTGGAACGCGGCCAGGAACACCACCACGATCACCAGCGGCGCCAGCAGGTGGACGCGGACGTTGGCGAGCCGGGCCAGGTGGTTGGTCAGGAGCAGGCACAGGCCGGTGCCGAAGATGTTGGCGATGGCGATGCTCCAGACCATGGTGTAGGTGACGTCCAGGTGCTTGGTGAGCATGTCCGGGCCAGGGCTGATGCCCTGGATCAGGAACACCCCCAGCAGGATGGCCATGGCGGCGCTGCCGGGCACGCCGAAGGCCAGCGTCGGGATCAGCGAGCCGCCCTCCTTGGCGTTGTTTGCGCTCTCCGGCGCGATGACCCCGCGCACGTCGCCGGTGCCGAAGGAGTCCCGGGCGCCGCGCTCCGTCTGCACCGCGTGGCCGTAGGCGAACCAGTCCACCACCGCGCCGCCCAGACCCGGCGTGGCGCCCACCCACACGCCCACGGCGCTGGAGCGCAGCACCAGGAACCAGTGGCGGAAGGCGTCGCGGATGCCCACGGTGACGCCTCTCAAGGCATCCTTGGGCACGTCGGCGATGCGGGTGCCGCGGATCACCAAGTCCGCCATCTCCGGGATGGCGAAGATGCCCAGGGCCACGGGCACCAGCGGGACCCCCTCCCACAGGTAGAGCTGGCCGAAGGTCCAGCGCATCTCCCCTACCTGGTAGTCCATGCCCACCATGCCCACCATGAGCCCCAGCGCGCCCACCACCAGCCCCTTGAGCGGAGCGCCGCCGCTCAGCACCGCCACCATGGAGATGCCCAGCATCCCCATCATGAAGAACTCCGGGGCGCTGAACGCGAGCACGATGGGACGGAGCACGGGGATGGAGACGGCGAGGATCAGGGCGCCGAAGAGGCCGCCCATCATGGACGCCATGTAGGCGGCGCCGAAGGCCCGGCCCGCCTCGCCCTTCTTGGCCATGGGGTGGCCGTCCAGGATGGTGGCCTGCGACGCGGCGGTGCCGGGAACCCCGAACAGCACCGACGGGATGGTGTCCGACGTGGTGGTCACCGAGATGAGCCCGATCATGACCGCGAAAGCGCTCAGGGTGTCCAGGTCGAGGGTGAACGGCAGCAGGATGGCGAGCCCCACGAGCCCGCCCAAGCCGGGGATGGCGCCCAGCGAGAGCCCCATGACGACGCCCAGGACCAGGAAGGCCAGGCTCCGCGGGATCACGTCGGCGACGCACGGGCAGCCGAAGATGTTCTCTACCGCGCTGAGAGCCGCTTCCCACATGGGCGTCCTTCCCTTGAAATCGCGATCCGATTCCCCTAGTGTCCTGCGTCACGGACTCTGGAAGTATCAACGTATCGGAACCGATTCAATGAGGACAGACCATGAGCATTGCAGCCATTGATCATTGGGTCCTGGTGGTCAAGGACCTGGAGGAGACCTTCGCCTTCTACCGCAAGCTGGGCCTCGACGCCGGCTGGCAGGAGCGTCCCGGCGGGCGCGGCAAACGTCCCATCATCCGCATCAGCGACACACAGAAGATCAACCTCTACGTGGTGGACCGCTACACGACGGAGAGCCCGACCCACGCGCCCAACTTCGCCACCGGCGGCGCGGACTTCTGCCTGCGCTGGGAGGGAACCGTGCAGGAAGCCCGGGACTTCCTCGAGCAGGCGGGCGTTCCGGTCATCTCCGGCCCGGTGGCCCGCACCGGTTCCGAGGGCGTCGGCACGAGCCTCTACGTCCGCGACCCCGACGACAACCTCATAGAGCTGATGACCTACGGCGACCCCGCGTACGCGGAGTAGGCCTGTCCGGGTATGCCCCAGCGATGAACCCCATGCAGGGGCGACCCGCGGTCGCCCCTGGGATGGCACTCCTGGCTGGAAAGCTACGCCGCCTCGGGCCGCGGGCCGACCGTGACGGGGCCGGGCTCGTAGAGGGGCTGGTCGATGCCGGACTCGTCCACGTCGAGCTTGTAGAGCCCGATGGCGTTGTCCATCAGGATCTTCTTGCGCTCCTCCGCGGACGTGACGTCCTGCAGCGAGTGGGTGCGGCACCACACCGACCTGGGCCACGTGGTGGTGCCGTGAGGGTAGTCCACCGAGTACATGATCTTGTCCACGCCGATCTCGTCGCGGCTGCGGATGCCGTGGCGCTCGTGCCAGAACGTGGCCCACATGTTGGTCTGGAAGACGTCGCTGGGCTTCCGCGTGAGGGTGGAGTTCTCGGCCACGTCGCGCTCCTCGAACTCGTGGTCCAGCTCCTCCAGCAGGTAGGGAAGCCAGCCCACGCCGCTCTCCACGCTTATGGTCTTGAGCTTCGGGAACTTCTCGAACACGCCCGAGTACAGGATGTTGGAGACGATCTCCATGTGGCTCACGAAGGTCATGGATACGCCCAGGGCGAGCCTGGCGCGCGCTTCCAGGGAGTCCCAGGGCGGCAGCGCGGGCAGCGCCGTGGAGTGCAGGCAGATGGGCACGTCCAGGTCGCAGCACGCCTGGTAGACCGGGTCCCAGCAGGGATCGTTGAAGTGCTTGAGCCCCAGGATGTGGGGAGCGCCGTGCCACACCAGCGCCTTGTGGCCGCGCTTCACGGCGCGATGGATCTCGGCCACGCACAGGTCCACGTCCCACATGGGGGTGACGCACTGGGCGATGAACCGGGGCGTGACGTCCTGCCACTCGTCGATGAGCCAGTCGTTGTAGGCCTGGATGCAGGCCAGACGGAAGGCCTCGCTGCCCTCCTTCTGGAAATTCTGGTTGGTGATGCCGATGATGTTGGGGAAGAGCACCGAGGCGTCCAGCTCCTCCTGGTCCAGGATCTTCAGGCGCTCCGAAACCGTGTACGTGGAAGGGGGCACGTCCTCCCACCGCTTCACGTTGGGGTTGACGCCCGAGACCCGTGCGAGCCCGCCGAACCCCTTGGTGTTGCCGCCCAGGGACCATGTCTGGGTGCCGTCCGGCAGCTCCACGATGTGCGGGATGTCGTCGCCGAACTTGGCCTTGGACATCCGGTTGGTCCAGACGTCGGGCGCCTCCTGGATGTGATCGTCCGCTGAGACGACGCCGTATTTCATCTTCAGGGTTGCCATAGACCTCCTGCCCTCCAGTCAAGCCCATCGGTTCCGACTCGAATCGAGAACCGAATGTACTCCGGGCCCCGGTCCCCGTCAATCCACGCGGCTACGGCTCCAGCCAGGTCCGCCACAGGCCGCCCTTGGCGTGCCAGTATTCCTGCGTGGGACCCCGCTCCCAGTTCTTCACCTCGTCGCGCCACACGTAGTTGCGGATGTTGGACCAGCCGATGATGTAGTGGATGACCTCGTCCACGAAGTAGGTCCGCGCAAGTTTCTTCCAGATGGCGAGACGCTTGGCCCGGTCCGGCTCTTCCATGTACCGGGTCACGAGCTTTTCCAGCTCGGGCGTGCAGTATCGGGTGACGTTGCTGACGCCGTGCTTGCCCTCGGTGCAGCCGAGGTGCTGGACGTTGGCCACAAGCGGCTCGCCGGTGCCGCCCGCCCCGTAGACGGAGACGTGCAGCTCACCGGCGATGGTCTTCTTGATCAGCTCGGCTCCGCCCAGGTTCTGGAGCGAGAACTTGATGCCCGCTTCGGCCGCCTGCCGCATGATGGGCTCGGTCCAGGGATCGCCCTGGCCGCGGGTGGCTCCCAGCGTGATGGGCTGGCCCTTGTACCCGGCCTCCTTGAGCAGACGCTTGGCCTCGGCGACGTTCCGCTTCCACTTGAAGCCGAGGGAAGTCTCCCAGTCGGTGTTCGGAACCCCCCAGGTCAGCACCGGGACGCCGAGTCCGAAGGTGGCCTCGTCGAGGATCGCGGCCTTGTCCAGCGAGAGCGCGATGGCCCGGCGTACGCGCGGGTCCGACACCGGCGCCGACTGGGTGTTGAAGGTGAGAATCCTGAGTCCGGCGGCGCCGATGGGCATGTAGTGCAGCCCCTTGATGCGCTTGCTGTCGATGCGCTGCACGAAGGTCGGCCCCAGGCGCTCCGTCAGGTGCACGTCGCCGGCCTGCACCGCGGCGGCCCGGGCCGCCTTTTGCCGGATCACGATGAAGCGCACGCCGTCCAGGTAGGGAGCGCCGCCCCAGTAGTCGTCGTGACGGACCACGTGCAGTTCCTGCCCGGGGGTCCAGGACTTGAACTTGAAAGGTCCCGTGCCCGCCGGCGGCGCGCCGCCCTTCATCTTCTGCTGGCCTTTCGCCAGCGACCCCGCAGGAGCGATGTGAAGGGTCGACGTGTTGGCAAGCACCTCGGGCAGCAGGCCGCGCGGGCCGGGCGCCTTGAACAGCACGGTGTGCTTGTCCACGGCCGTGGCCGAGGCCACGTTGTCGGCCAACTGTCCCTGGCCCGCTGCGCCGTTGGCCGGGTCCCTGATGTGGTTTACGGACCAGACCACGTCCTCGGCGGTCAGCTCCTTGCCGTTATGGAACTTGACCCCCTTGCGGATATTGAACGTCCACTCGCTGGAATCAGCGTTGGGCGACCAGCTTTCCGCCAGCCACGGGTGGATGTCGCCCTTCTGGTCGTACATGACCAGGGGCTCGTACATGTTGTTCTTGATGTACTCGGGGATGGAGGTGAAGGCCACGAAGGGAATGGGCGTGCCGATGCCCTTGGCGTTGCCGAGTCTCAGCGTTCCCCCGATGCTGGGCTTGTCCGCGGCCTCGGCCGTGGCGCTCAACGCCAGCGGACCGCCGCCGTGAGGGGAAGCGACAACCAATGACAACACCAGCGCCGCGCCGACCAATGTTACGCGCACAATGCCTTTCCGGGTATCGACCTTCATGGTGACGGCTCCTTCCTTGGGTGAGTGCCGCGCACGGGCGGGTTTGAACCCTGCTCCTGCAGTGGTGGCGGCTCGCATACTACGATCTTACGATCTGCAATCATGCTTGCGCATATTCGCACCGCAGGGCAGCGGGTGTCAACTTGCGCTGCGGAGCCGGAAGGCCCTCCAGGCCGTTACTGTCCGCGCCGGTTCAAGGGCAGGCGCGTGCGCGGGTCCATGCGGTCCCGCAGGCTGTCCCCCACCAGGGTGAAGGCCAGGATGACACCCGCCAGGGCTATTCCCGGGAACACCGCCAGCCAGGGCGCCACCTCGAGAAAGTCCTGGGCCTCCCGGACCATCAGGCCCCAACTGATGTAAGGCACCGACAGCCCCAGGCCCAGGTAGCTGAGAGCCGCCTCCACGCCGATGGCGCGGGCGAAGTCCAGGGTGATCTGCACCGCGATGGGCGCCATGATATTGGGCAGGATCTGTTTCGTCAGGACGCCCATGGGCCGCTGTCCCATGGCCCGTGCGGCCTCGACGTATTCCCGTTCCTTGTGCGTAAGCACGCCGCTTCGGACGATGCGGGCGTAGCGCGGGATGGAGCTGAAGGCGATGGCGAACCACAGCATGGGGACGCTCGGCCCGGCCAGCGCCACCAGAGCCAGCGCCAGCACCAGCGACGGGAAGGCCATGATGCCCTCCATCACGCGCTGGACCAGAGCGTCGAAGGTTCCGCCCACGTAGCTCGACAGGGCGCCCAAAGGCGCGCCCAGCAGCAACGCCACGATGACCGCGCCCGTGGCCACCTGCAGACTCACGCGCGAGCCCGCGATGATGCGGGTCGCGACATCCCTGCCGATGCGGTCGGTGCCGAAAGGGTGCGCCGCGCTCGGGCCTTGCATGCGCACCTTGATGTTGGGGGTGGTGGTATCGTAGGGGGAGAAGGCCGGCCCTGCCAAGGCGATCAGAATGTACAGAAAGAGCAGCGTGACGCCCACCGCCGTCCGCGGGTCGTGGCGCGCGGCCCGAGCGGCGCGACGGGACGCGCGCCACAAACGCAACCCCGGGCCGGGGGCGGACGGCGGATATGCGGGAGGATATGCAGCTTGGGATTCCACCACACGCTCCTACCGATAGCGGATCCGTGGATCCAGCACGGCGTACAGAATGTCCACCACCAGGTTGACCGCGATGGCCAGGAAAACCATGAACAGCACCACACCCTGTACAACCACGAAGTCCCGCGTGTGAATCGAGTTCAAGAGCAGAAAACCGATGCCGGGATAGTTGAAGACGTTCTCGACGACGGTCACCAGACCGCTCAGGTAGGCCATCTGCAAACCCACCACCGTGACCGTCGTCATCAGCGAATTGCGCAGGACGTGCTTCCACAGCACCACCCTCTCGCCCAGACCCTTGGCTCTGGCGGTGCGCACGTAGTCCAGGTTCATCTGCTCGAGAAAGTCCTGGCGCTGGAAGCGCAACACCGTGGCGGCCACGTTCAGGGCGACCACGGTCATGGGCAGGATCAGGTGCCGGAGGAACTCCACGACGTCCTTCTGCGGAGGCGCATAGCCGATGGCGGGGAGCCAGCCCAGGTACACGGCAAAGACGAGGATGGCCACCAGCGCCAGCCAGAAGGTCGGCACCGTGATGCCGAGGATCACGAAACCGGTGGCGAAGTGGTCCCACTTGGTGTTGTTGTGGATGGCGGCCAGCACGCCGCCGGGCACGGCGATGGCCACCGCCATGACCACGCCGCCCACCATCAGGTACGCGGTGGGCACCAGGCGGAGAAGGATGACGTCCAGGGCCGGAACCCGGTAGGTTATGGAGTCGCCCAGGTCGCCCCGCACCATGTCCCACAGCCAGTCGAGATACTGGACGATCAGCGGCCGGTCCAGACCGAGTCGCAGGCGCATGGCGTCATAGACGTCCTGGGAGATCGCCGCCCCCTCCACCGCGCCCAGCATCACGAGCACCGGGTCTCCCGGGATGATCCTCATGACGAAGAAGACCACCATGGTGACGACCAGCACCATGGGGACCAACTGCACGAGGCGCATGGCGACGTACCGGATAAGCACCGCCGTTTTCCTCCTGGCCCTGATTCGCGGGCAGCTCCCGCGGTGACGAACGCCGCACGGACGGCACCGCCGAGATTGCCACACTTCGTCCCGCCATACAAAATCGGACGGCCCGACGCGGGTTGGTGTCGTCACCGGCGCGCCATGGCCGGCTTGACAAACGGAGCACAAGTGGACGACAAGTCACTGTGAACGGTTTCACGACAGACGGCGCAACAGAAGGAGAACAACGATGGCTTTTCTTCGCAACTTCCTCGTGGCTTCGATGGTGCTCGGGTGTCTCGCGCAAGCCGTGCTCGCCGACGAATCGGTTTACAAGGGCAAGCAGGTGGTGATCGTCGTGTCCGCGGACGCGGGCACGTCCTATGACCTCTACCCGCGGACCGCGGCGCGGCACATGTCGAAGCACATTCCCGGAAACCCCAGGATCGTGGTCAAGAACATGCCCGGCGCCTCGGGCATGGTGGCGGCCAACTGGCTCTACAACATCGCCAAGAAGGACGGCCTCACCATGGGCGCGATTCACCGCACCCTGCCGCTCACTCAGGCCCTGGGCGTGAAACAGGCGCGGTTCGATCCGGTGAAGTTCAACTGGATCGGCACGCCCGTGCAGGAGACCGCGTCCTGCTTCGTCCGGTCCGACAGCAAGTACAAGACCGCCGAGGACCTGGTCAATGCCAAGGAGCCGGTGAAGATGGCCGCCACCCAGCCGCGCTCCGACATCTTCATCGTGCCGCTGATGCTCAACAACGTGATGGGCGCCAACATGAAGGTGACCTCCGGGTACCGCGGCATCATGGCCACCGCCCTGGCCGTGGACAAGGGCGAGGTGGACGGCATCTGCGGCTGGGGCTACGCCTCGCTGCGGGCGCTCAAGAAGGACTGGTTCGAGAAGAAGGCCATCCGCATCCTGGTGCAGGTCGGGCGCGAGAAGCACCCCGGCCTCAAGGACGTTCCGCTGGCGTCCGACCTCGCCAAGGGCGACAAGAAGGCCATCCTGGAGGTCTACAACAAGCAGCTCTCCGTGGGACGCCCCTGGACCATGCCTCCCGGAGTGCCGCCGGAACGCGTGGAGACCATGCGCCAGGCCTTCGCCAAGGTGATGACGGACCCGGCGTTCCTCAAGGACGCCGCAAAGGTACGGATACAGATCAACCCGCTCCACGGCAAAGAATTGCAGACGCTGGTGGCGCAGATGGTGGATATCCCGGAGGCGAACAAGCCGGTGCTGAAGAAGACGTTCAACTACTGAGACCCATCTCTCGAAATGGAAGTGAACGGGCAGCAGGTCCGCCTATGGTGCCTGCTGCCCGATCCGGGTCATGCCTCGCGAACGGGGGCATTGGAGGAGGACTTGACGAGACCGACGGCATGCTCGCAGTCGCTCTTGTTCACATAGCCTTCTCCGGAAGCGATGACTTCATGGTTTCCCGCCTTGAGGTTCCATCGCCACTCTCCTGCTGAGTCTCGATAAATGGTGAAGTACATGGATCAGTCTCCTTATAGACTGTTTGAGTGCACCTACTACTACCAAGGGAAGAAGTGGTGCTTAGAAATAATGGCACAGGGTTTTGAGGACGCCCAAGCCCGTTTGTCCGCTATCCACTTCGGGAAAGTAGAGGGCGAAATTGTGACCAAAATCCCCGCAACAACGACAACCGGACTCTTCGTTAGGGTGGCAACATATCTTCATAACCTCCTTTCATCATTTCCACGCCCATGACCGGCGGGGCCCCGACGGCGAGTGGAGCTGCTCGTGCTGGGCACAGGTCGTGACAGGTTTAGCCCTGGCTCCCGTCATCCGGACGTGGTTGCGTACCTGTGTCTTCCCCCCTTTGGCCAGCGAACCAGAAGGTGACGATGGACGTGGCGACAGGGACGAGAACGAAGAATATTTCCTTCGCCAGGGTTAGCGTCACCACTTCTTTCTCCGCCGGGTACAAAACAAGATAGCCGATGAACAATGCTCCGCCGGCGAAGAGAAATGCAGCCGCACCATAGGTGACAACCACCCGTACTTTACTTCGACGGAGTTTGATCTTGTCCTCGACTGTTTTGCGCGATCTGAGTCTCCCGAACAGACCGGGCTTCTGATCCGGTTCTACAGGAGGTGGATGAGATATATCGGCCATGGAGCCCTCCATTTGGTTGAGGGAGGGCCTTGACGGGACAAGGGGTGTGCGCTACAAGAAAAAGCTACTCAATCCTTGTGCGAGACCCTCCCGGGGTCTATCGAAACGGTCGAGCGTCACCTCGGCCGTTTCGTCTTTCTGGTAGTCTAGTGTCCTTGACAGCGAGTGTCAACTAATGAAAGGCAGATTTTGCTTTGTATTAACACACACTACAGGGACGCTCTCCGCCCGCTTTTTATTGGTTGACACCACAGGAAATCTCGTATAGTTGTGATGAAAATGCGACGGGTACCCGATTCCGAGTGGCTCTATGAACTCGTAGGAAGAAATTTAGGACGGCGGCGACGTGAGGCAAAGCTTTCTCAGACCCAGCTTGCCAATCGCTGTAACCTCGCCAGGGGCTCTGTCGCCAACATCGAAAGTGGAAACCAACGGCCAACCCTTCACACACTCTGGCTGCTAGCCGATGCACTCGGGATTGACTTGCGCTCACTCTTGCCAGGGCGGGAGGAGTCCTCACTGCGCGAAACACGTGCAAAAAAACTCAAAATTTCGAGTCGACAAAAGAAGGTGGCAGGCGACAGCCACAACCAAGTCGCCTCGTTCATCGCCGAAAACCTAAAGAGGTGAGCGGCAATGTCGAAGACACCCGAAAGCAGAGCTGCGGAGTTGCTCGCAGAGGTGGGCGTACGTAGCGCCCCGGTTGCCGTGGACCGAATCGCGGACCACCTGGGAATACAGATAAGATTGGCAGATCTTGGCGAGGATTGTTCGGGTGTGCTTGTCCGTAACGCCGAAGGAGCTACCATTGGTGTCAACTGGGGTCACCATACGAACCGGCGACGTTTCAGTATCGCACACGAAATCGGTCATTTTCTCCTGCACGACGGGGACACTTATGTAGACAAGGGGTATCGCGTAAATTTCCGCGACCTTGAGTCTGGATCAGGCACGAAGCAGGAAGAAATCGACGCCAACATCTTCGCTGCGGCCTTACTCATGCCTGCCGACTGGGTCCGCAAGGCTTTTGAGGAACAGCCCTTCGATTTGACCGAGGACGATGGACTAGAAATCCTGGCAAGGAAATTTGAGGTAAGTACGCAGGCCATGACCTACCGGCTAATGAACCTTCAACTCGTTCAAAGTTGACGAGCATTGGCTATCCTCATCGGGAATGGGTGCCCACGATCATTGTCGAGTCCATGTAGAGCGTGTCCGGGCATATGTCCTGTTCGTGGGGCCAGACAACGGTCCCGTCCAGAACCCTTACCTGTTGGAAGTACTTATCGTCCTGTAGCTCCTGAAAGACCCCGAAGTCCAACAAGCCCGAACAGTCGTAGATGCCCTGCTCGCCGTTGTCGAACCGGAGCTTCAGTCTCTTCCTGCCCAATACCGTGACTTCCGACACTCTGGGGTTCACAATTATCACCTCAAGGGGTCGATCTTGTAGGGTTGCTGTCCCGACGCGGCAAGTTCCCAGTTCGCCTCCAGCTCTTCCTTATGGAGTTCGATCCATGCCTGCAACAGCTTCATCTTGGGATTCGGGATCTCGCCTTCCAGGACCTCCCCGTCCGGTATCGCAACCACCGCTTCATGACCCTGATACTTGGCGTGCACATGCGGCCTGCTGTGTCCCCGGTTGTCGAGGAAGTACATGTAGACGATGATACCGTAAAACATGGAAATGGCCGGCATGCGAGATCCTTGTGCCTCCAGAAGCTGGTACGAGTTCATTCCGAGCGGATGCAGGGGCGACCGGCCGGTCGCCCCTGCACGCCGTCTTTCCAACACACCCCGCGTCAGTTGAGATCGAACAGCCGCTGGGCGTTCTTGCGGAGGATCTTCTCCTTTACTTCGTCCGACAGGTCCGGGTGGTTCCTGAGATGGTGCAGGTTCTCGGGGAACTCGTTGTCCCAGTGCGGGATGTCGGAGGCGTAGACGAAGTGATCGCTGCCCATGTAGTCCACGGTGGCGGCAAGCTGGGACTCGCCGGACTCCAGGCTGAAGTACATGTTGGACTCGCGCACCACGTCGCTGGGCTTCTGCTTGAGCAGCGGCATCTCGTGGGCGCCGCGCTTCTCCCAGTGCTCGTCAAGCCGGTCCATGTAGTAGGGAAGCCACGTGGCGCCGATCTCCAGGAAGGCGATCTTGAGCTTCGGGAACCGCTCGGTGATGCCCTGGCAGACCATGCTGGTGAACTGCAGCAGGATGCCGGCGGTGAAGGCGTAGGAGTGGACCTCGGCGAAAGTGCTGAGGATGGAGGCCCCCAGCTCGCGTGAGGTGTTGCGGGTGCCGTGGACGCCCAGCACCACGCCTTCTTCCTCAGCCGCCTTGTAGATGGGATCGTAGTAGGTCTCGCCGAGAGCGATGGGCAGCCCCGTGGGCAGGATCTCGAAGCCCTTGAGGCCGAGCTCGTTGACCGAGCGGCGGAGTTCCTTGGCGGCCTCTTCCGGCGCCCTCATGGGCAGCACCCCGACGCAGCTCAGCCGGTTCGACAGCGCGTTGTACTCCTTGGCGAAGTGGGTGTTGGCGGCCTTGGTTACCGCGATCTGGTACGGCACTTCCTGGTTCTTGGCGATGTTGCCCGAGCCCGTGGGGAAGCAGATGGCCACCTCCATGTCCTGCTTGTCCATGAGCGTGTGCCAGCGCCGCACCTGCTCCTCCGGCGACAGGCCCTCCCAGTTCACGGACATCTTGAAGCCGTTGAACAGGTTCGGGTCCCAAGGCTGGTCTCCCGGCCACAGCGGCGTCGGGCGCTCGTTCCAAGGCGCCTCCAGGTACTTGCGGATATCCGCCTGCCGTTCGAGGACGTGCCCATCCGTATCGACACAAGTCGCGCTACCCATGGTTCCACCTCCATGTTGATTTGGTTTCCCTGTATTGTCTTTTGACCTCGTTTGTCAATGAGCCGGTCGGCTACACCGTCTTCAGCCGGTGGATCATCGGCCTCAGCCGGTGGATCATCGGCCTCAGCCGGTGGATCATCGGCCAGCCCATCGTGGAAGTGTGAGAAAGCAAAAAGGGGCCTCTCTTTCGAGAGACCCCTTTGCCGTGTCTGCGCCGGTTCAGCCGGCTCGTCCGCGGCTCACCCGGCGTTGTGCTCGATGGACGGCGCCTCGCCGCCTTCGCTCTGGATGGGCACCTTGCGCCCCACTGCCTTGGCGGGCAGCGGCACCGAAACCTCGATCACGCCGTTGCTGTACCGGGCCTCGACCTTGTCGGCGTCGATGCCGTTGGGCAGCCGCACCGCGCGCTCGAACCTGCCGTGGAAGGTCTCCTTGTGGTAGTGGTCCTTCTCCTCGGCCTTCCGCTCGCCCCTGATGGTCAGGACTCGTCCTTCCACCTGGATGTCCAGGTCCTTGGGGTCCACTCCCGGCAGATCGACGCGGAAGACATAGAGGCCGTCCCTGGCGTACGCGTCCATCGGAGGCGTCCAGCCGGCGTCCGGCTCGCGGCGCCCCAGGAACCGGTCGAGCACGGCATCCAGGTCGCGGTGTCCGCCGAATACGAACGGGTGCCATCTTGTCACTTCACGTCCCAACATTTTCCATTCCTCCTTCCCTGAAACCCTTTGCTGCAATGCTTTCGCGTATTCCGTGGAGCTCCCTGTCGAAAGAAAAGGTAAGCATCGAAACCGGCCGGGTCAACGGTGTCACGTGCGATTTTTGACGCTGCCCGGAGAAACTCGTTGCCCACTGCATCCGGAGTCCCCTTCTACTTTGCCGTAACCCGCGCGTTGATGGCCTTGACCGCCATGTAGGCTCCCAGCACGGCGCCCTCCTGCCATCCGGGCAGGCCGGTCACCTGATCGCCGGCGAAGTGGATGGGTCCGTCGGGCTTTTGCAGCGCTTCCGGCGACTTGTGACGGCTTTTCGGCCAGCCGCCTTTCTGGAAGGGCCGCTGGGCCCAGGCCAGACTGATCCCGGACTCCATTTCCGCGCCATACTCCGGATGGATGCGCTCGCCCTCGGCGACGGCGGCCCGCAGCCGCTCCGCCGGGGTCATGGCGCCGAAGCGCAGTCCCGGCTCCTCGTCCCATATGTAGGCGCCGACGATGATCCCCTTGTCCCGGTGATAGCCGTAGGGCGGATACCAGATCTGCGTGATGTCCTGGTCGGTCCACGAGATGCCGCCGTAGATGGCGTGGTCCTCCTCCCAGAAGCGGCGGCGGGCCTGGAAGGCGACCTTGACCGCGGACACGAACTCGATCGACTCGATGGTCGCGCGGGTCTCCGGGGACAGGTCATTGGGAATGTCCTTGAGCACGGGAGCGGGTATGGTGCAGATGGCGAAATCCGCGTCGACGGCGTCGTTGGCGTCCCGTCCCGCCTGCCTGTAGACGACGCGAACGCCCCCGGCGGTCTTCCGAAGTTCCTTGACCACGCTTCGATACCGAACGAGCGGCCCGACGCGCTGCTCGAAGGCCCTGGCGATGGCGTCCATGCCGCCGACGGGCTGGAACAGCGTTGGGTTCTGGTTGAGGAACTGGCTGAAGTGGAGCTTGTACTGCCAGAAGTCCGCCTTGAGCAGCTCGCTCAGGTCCAGCGGGGAGTTCACCTCCCCGGCCTTGAGGCCGGCATGGAGTTGCGTGCCGCGATAGCCGCCGCGGTTCGAGCCCTTGTAGAGCCGGTCCGGATCCAGGCCGCCGTACCGGACCAGCATTTCCAGGATGCGTTCCTTGTCCTCGCCCGTCAGTTCGCTGTCCAGGACGTCGGCGTTCACTGCCTTGGCGAGAAGCTCGGCGACGTAGCCGCGGGTGTCGGTGATGACTTGGCGAGCCGCCACGGGCTTGCCGCCGAAGCGTTCCCGGTTGTGGAACAGAGCCGCACGGTTGTCGTTGGTGAAGACCTCCAGATCGACGCCGAACTCCTTGCAGTAACCGAGGACCGCCCGGTGGTGATAGGGAATGCGGGCCGGCCCCATATTGGCGTAGAGGTGGTCTCCGCGGTCGAAGTGCACCCGTTGCCGGCCGCCGGTCTCCTCGATCACGTCGCCGCCGCGCACCGTGAGGTTGCGCCCGCCGGCGCGGCCCGTGGCCTCCAGGATCGTGCAGCGGTATCCGGCCTTCGACAGCTCGTAAGCGGCGGTCATGCCGGAGATGCCGGCTCCGAGAATGACGACGCTCTTTCCCTGTCCCGAGCCGCGCGGCAACTCCAGGGAAGCGGCGTGGCCCTCGCCCGCCCCCGACAGCCCCAGCGCCTGCATGGTCCGGTGAGCGGCCTCCACCCCGGCGACCACGCCGAGGGACTGGATGAAATTTCGTCTGGTCATGTTCATGTTGCGCCATCCTTTCCGGGCACGGAACTGGAAACGCCATCGTTGACACCGCCTTCGGCCCGACCCTATAATGCGGCCCGTTTCGCTTCAACCGCACAACCGCAATCAAGGAGGGTGACATGAAAAGGACCTTCGCCGCCGTTATCGCCGCCTTCGGCCTCGTCGTATTCGCCAACACCGCTCACGCCGATTTCCCCAACCGGACCGTCACGATTCTCGTGCACGCTTCGCCCGGAGGCGGGTTCGACGCCATCGCCAGGGCCCTGGGCCGCTACATGAAACCCTTCATTCCGAAGAACGTCGACATCGTCGTCAAGAACGTCGTCGGCGCCGGCGGCATCACCGGCACCGTCGCCATGTACCGCGCCAGGCCCGACGGCTACACCATCGGACACATCTACGCCGACGGGATGCTGGGAACCCAGATGATCCGCAGCAACGTCGGCTACGACATCGACAAGTTCACCTGGCTTGCGGTGGTCAGCTCGCAGGAGGCGGAGGCGTTGCTGGTCCGCCGGGAATCGCCCTACCGCACCGTCGAGGACCTGCAGAAGGCCAAGCGGGTGACCTGGGGGGTGGAGGGCATCGGCATCGCGCGCTGGGTCCACGCGTTTCTCGCCGCCAACGAGCTGAAGATCCCGTTCGACGTGGTGGCGGGCTACGGCGGCACCGGCGAGACGCTGCCGGGCCTGCTTAGGGGCGACTTCGACGTGTTCACGCAGCCCATCGACCACCCCTCCACGCTGCCGTACATCCGGTCGGGCGAAATCGTGCCCATCGTCAACCTCGGCGAATCCCGCGCCAAGAACGCGCCGGATACGCCCACGGCCATCGAGCTGGGCTACAAGAACCTGATCGTCAAGGTGTTTCGCGCCATGGTCGGACCTCCGGGGCTGCCCAAGGACCTCCACAAGAAGTGGGAGAGCCTGCTGTTGAAGACCATGGAGAGCAAGCCGTACAAGGATTGGGCGGCCTCTTTCGGTATCCCGCTGGTGCCGGGGAACGCCGCGGCGGCGGCCGGCGACATGAAGGTGTTCGTGGACCTCTACAGCAAGTACCGCCAGCCGATGCTGGACGCGCTCAAGAAGAAGTAGCCGGACCACGGAGGCCCCCCGGACAAGCCCAGGAGAAGATTCGCCATGATGGTCAATCCCTACAATGATTCGCAGTTGATGCTGGCGCTTCAGTTCGATCACTCACGTGTGGCGGGCTTCTTCGCCGCCCACTGGGGCAACGAGGAGTTCGACCGCCCGGAGCCGTACGCGTCGGTGGTGCTGGCGGCCCAGGAACACGATCACGGCTGGTGGGAATGGGAGATGAGACCGTCCACGCTGAACGACGAAAACTTCCCCATGGACTACCACGACGGCAGCTTCAAGTTCCTCGGGCAGCTCAGGCTGGACTTCTACAAGAACGTCGTGGACAACGTCCTCCAGCGGGACCCCTACGCGGCCATGCTGATCGCCATGCACGGGGTGGCGCTCATGAACGCCGGCTACGGCAAGTACACCCATCCGCCCGATCGCACAGCCGACCCGCGGGTGCGCGCCTACGTCGACCACCAGGAGGATTTGAGGAAACGGCTGGCCGCCGAACTGGCGGAGTCCCAAGAGTTCGGCGCCTACACCTCCGAGGAGCAGATCTGGACCAACTACGACTACATCGAGGTCTTCGACCAGCTCGCCCAGTACGTCTGCAACCGTTATCCCCTGAACAGCAAGAAGCGGAAGCTGGGCCCCAGCGACACGCTCAACGACGTGGACGTGCCCACCAGGAAAGGCGCGCCTCCCGTGCGTATCCACATCGACACGGTGGCCGAGCACCGCGCCGTCCTCGACCCCTACCCCTTCGCGGTGGATCCCCTGGTGTTCAGCTTCCCCGCCCGGCTGGTGCCGAACCGCCGCTATGACGATCCGGATGACTTCCTGAACGAGTTCTACAGGGCCGCGCGGATCACCGTGACCCACACGCTCTGTTCGGGCTGAAGATACTTGGCCAAGAAGCGGACGGGGAGCCCCGTCCGCTTCGTTCAGTGTAGATCAGGAATCGGACAGCAGCCGCACCCCGTACAGCCGCGTCTCGGGCAGTTCCAGCCTCTCCCACGCCTCGCCGGCGTCGTGACTGGCGTACACCGACCCGTCGGTGTAGCCGATGACCACGGTGTCGGGATCGCCGGGGTGCACCGCCACGCAGCTCGTCATGTGGGCGTGGCCAAGGGGCAGACCGCCTTCGAGCTTGCGCCACGACGCCCCGCGGTCGTCGCTGCGCAGGATGGCGGACTTGGCGCCCCCCAGCTCCTCCGAGGTGTCGCGGCTGAAGCGGATGGTGTTGTACGGTCCCGGGCGGACCGTCCGGTAACCCTTCCAGGAGGTCGGACCGTTCTCGGCCGCGCCCAGAAAGATGCGCTCCGGGGCGTTGGGGTGGATGTCGAAGGGAATGGCGTAGGATCGCCCCATGTCGTATTCCAGCTTGCGCCAGGATGCGCCGCCGTCGTCGGTGCGGTAGGTGCCGATGCCGGTGGTGGCGTACAGCGTATCGAGGCTCGCGGGATCCCGCATCACCCAATGGACGTCGCGATAGACGCGGCCGTCCTCGTGGGCGCCCATCTGGTAGGGCAGCACGCCCGACGGGTCGTTGACCTCCGGGTAGGCCGCGCCGCTCCCCGGACCGCTGATGTCCTCCCAGGTCTCGCCGCGGTCGCGGCTCCGCACCACGCCGCCTTCCTCGACCCCCACGACAATCTCGTCCGGCACCCGGCCGTCCAGCACGATGCAGCGGATGTGCGGCGTGTGGGGCGGCGGCGGAAAAGTCCAGCGGGCGTAGTCCTCGATCTTGCGGAAGGCCGTCAATTCACGGAACGAGCGCCCGCCGTTTTCGCTCACGTACACCGCCGCGGGCAGCGTGCCCACGTAGATCTCACCGGGCCGGGTGGGATGCGGCTGCATGGTCCAGATATCCCGGTAATCCAGGCCGCCGGACGGGATCCACTTCCAACTCTCGCCGCCGTCTTCGCTCACGTGCACCTCGGTGCCCGTCGCGGCATACAGCCGGTCCGTATCCCCCGCGTCTCGAGCCACCTCCCGCAGCACCTCGCCCTCCAGCACCCGATCCAGCACGTCCACCTGTCTGGAGCGGCCGTCCCAGTGGCACCGCACCAGGTTGTCGGCGGTCAACAGAAACATCTTCAAATCAGTACTCATGTCCTGTCCTCCGAGGCGCAAGTTGCCCCGAAATTAACCCGTGAATTCTCGCGGTGCAAGTTCCACCGATGCGTGCGCGGTTGCGCGCGTGCAACTGTTCACCACGAGCTGTCTCCAAGGGTCCGACCATATCGCGCGGTCACGGTCCGGCCAGCCGCGCGTTCACCAACCGATTCAGACTTACACCCTCTTCTGCTGCTTGAAGGGCCAGTTGGCGATGCATTTCCGGTGGAACCCGCACTACGAATTTTCCGCTGTAGATACGGGCCGCCAGCGGCTCCGGCGGTTTTTCTCCGGTGGCTCGCATGTCCTTCAAGATGTCGGCCACCAACCTGCGGATTCCTGCCAGTGCCTTGTCCGGAGTGGGCGCCAGCCAACTCAACGATGGAAACTCAACGCACAAGGCGACGTGCTCACCGTCTTCCGGGGACCAAGTGATACGGTACGTATAGCGTTCAACCATCTTGAGCCTCCAGTTTCTCTATCGCCTTGATTACCTGACGAACCTGATAGGCCTTCGCCATTCCTTTGTCCTTCTGGATGTTTACTCTAGGGTCTCCGAGCCAAGGGGTACGGTACACCCGATGACTGCTGCCCTTCTGGCGCGGCTCACCGAAGTAGTGGTCGCAAATCTTGACCAAGTCAGCATATCTGACCCCTGTTGGATTCCGACGAAGGCTTTCCAAGGACGACACGAATAGTATCTATAATAGTACTAACCCGGATGTCAAGGCCGATGAGGCCTTTGGTCAAGAGGGTGCGTCACTTGTGGGAGTGATGGTGGTCGCAGCAGGACTCGAACCTGCGGCCTCTTGCATGTGAGGCAAGCGCTCTAGCCGACTGAGCTATGCGACCACTGTGGACCTTGACATTTACCACCTTGGAGGGCGGGTTTCAACAACGCGGGGGCCGCCACGGACAGGTTATTCCCGCTCCTTGTGCCGCTGCTTGATGCGCTGGTTCAGCGACTGCAGAATCCCCGCGTCCACCGCGGCGATGACGTCCACCGCGGCGTCAAGGTCCTCCTCGAGGATCCCTGCTTTCCTTGCGTCCGCAAGGCGGCGGTCCACTCAGGGATCGCAGTTGCGCGTCATGGCGACGGCGAGGCCGAGGAATATCTTCTCCCGCTCGCTGAGGCACTCGACGGCGTGGGCATCGCGGTAGAACTGGCGGAAGTCTGCCTTTTTCATGGTTTCTCTCCTGCGGGCGGCACGCGACGGCCAGGCCGGCGCGGTGTCAGCCCTTGGCCATCTCCAGGATCTCGTCGTAATGGGCGTCGCTCACCGGCACGAAGGACAGCCGGCCTAGCCTGAACAGGTCGAAACCTTCCAGCTTGGGGTTGAGCTTCATTTCGGCCAGCGACACCTCGCGCTTCAGCGCCCTGCCCACCTTGATGTCGAACACCAGGAGCCTGGGGTCGTCCTTCTCGGGATCGGGATAGGCGCCGGTGGTGGCGGTGCCGAGGCCGACGCAGATCCGTTCGCCGCCGGTGTGGTAGATGATGCAGCGGTCGCCCTTCTTCACGGTCTTGAGGTGCTTGAGCGCCAGGTTATTCTTGATGCCGTCCCAGATCGTGGACTTGTCCCGCTGCAGGTCGGCGAAGGAATAAACGCTGGGTTCGGTCTTGAGCAGCCAGTTGGCCATCGTAGTCCCTCCTTGCTCGGCGTCGTCTTGAAATACTGCAATCCGGCCCGCGTGGCAACATTCCGCCCGTCTTCGGGGTGAAGTGGGCGGCGTCCTTGTGGTACATATGCAGCCATGGCGTCCACGCCCCGGAAGAAGAAGCCCAGGGACCGCCCCCTGCTGGGAGCCCACATGTCCATCGCCGGCGGGGTCCACAATGCGCTGCACGCCGGCGACAGCGTGGGTTGCGAAGCTATCCAGATCTTCACCAAGTCCTCGCGGCAGTGGGCCGCCGCGCCCCTGAGCGACGACGACATCCGGGCCTTCAAGGAGACGCAGGAGGCCAGCGGGGTCCATACGGTGGTGGCCCACGACTCCTACCTGCTGAACCTCGGCGCGCCGGACAAGGACCTGCGGCAGAAGTCCATCACAGCCTTCGTGGACGAGATGGAGCGGTGCGAGGCCCTGGCCATCCCCTGCCTCATCGCCCATCCGGGCGCCCACACCGGCGCCGGCGAACGCGCCGGCCTGCGCACCATCGCGCGCTCCCTGGACGCGATCCACCGGCGCTGCGCGGGCTTCAAGGTGCGCGTGGCGCTGGAGATCACCGCCGGACAGGGCACCAACCTGGGCTACCGCTTCGAGCACATCCGCAACATCATCGACAGCGCCAGGGAGAGCGACCGGCTGAGGGTGTGCTTCGACACCCAGCACGCCTTCGCCGCCGGCTACGACATCCGCACCCGCGAAGGCTACGAGCGGACCTTTACCGAGTTCGACGAGGCCATCGGCGTCAAGCTCCTGGCCGCCTTCCACCTGAACGACTCGAAGAAGGAACTCGACTGCCGGGTGGACCGCCACGAGATCATCGGCAAGGGGCACATCGACGTGGAGCCGTTCCGCCTGCTGATGAACGACAAGCGTTTCTTCGGCCTCCCCATGTGCCTCGAAACCCCCAAGGGCAAGGACCTGAAGGAAGACCAGGAAACCCTGGAGCTGCTGCGCTCCTTCCGCAGCGGAACGTGAGGAGCCCCAACGGCATGCGTACCAGGACTCATCTGACGCGCAGACAGGTGCTCGGCGCGGGACTGGCGGCAGTGCTGGCGCCGCCCTGGCTCCACTCCTCGAACGCGGGCGCCCGAGCCGCCGCGGTGAGAGGCATCGGACCCGGCGGCGAGATCGTGCTGGGAGTGTCCGCCGCGTTCTCCGGTCCCTCCCGCGGCCTGGGCACCGAGCTGTATCGCGGCGCCAAGTCCTACTTCAACCACGTCAACGAGAACGGCGGCGTCAACGGCCGCAAGATCTCCCTCAGGCTCTACGACGACGGCTACCAGCCGGACCCCTGCGTCGAGAACACCGTGAAGCTCATGCTGGAGGACCAGGTCTTTCTGCTCTTCGGCTACGTGGGCACCCCCACCGTCACCCGCGTGCTGCCGATGCTGAAGAAGTTCCAGGCCCAACGGGTCTACCTGTTCTTCCCCTTCACCGGCGCCCAGCCCCAGCGGGAGCCGCCCTACGGCGACTTCGCCTTCAACCTGCGGGCCTCCTACCGCCAGGAGACCGCCGGCCTCGTGAACAACTTCGTCGGCATCGGCCGGCAACGCATCGCCATGTTCTACCAGGCCGATGCCTACGGCCGTAGCGGCTGGGCGGGCGTGCGGGCGGCCCTGGCCCGGCACGGCTTCGAGATCGCCGGCGAGGCCACCTACCGCCGGGGGTCGCGGTTCACCGGCAGCTTCCGGGCCCAGGTGGAGATCCTCAAGAAGGCCTCTCCCGACGCCGTGATCTGCGTCGGCGCCTACGCCGCGTGCGCCGGCTTTGCCCGCGACGCCGTCGACCTGGGCCTGCGGGTCCCCATCGCCAACCTATCCTTCGTCGGCAGCGAGAACCTGCTCAACCTGCTGTCCGAGGGTCAGGAGGACGCCGATGCCTACACCCGGTACCTGGTGAACTCACAGGTGGTGCCCAGCTACGAGGACACCTCGATCCCGGCGGTCAAGGAGTACCGCGAGCTGATGGCGCGCTACGACCCCCAGGTGCCGAAGAAGCTGGTAAAGGAGGCCTACAAGCCGTTTCCCCACAGCTTCGTCAGCCTGGAAGGGTTCCTGGACGCGAAGCTGTTGGTGGAGATTCTCCGGCGCCTCAAGGGCAAGCCGGACAGAGGGGGCCTGGAGGAGGCCGTGTTCTCGGTGCGCGACTATGACCTGGGCATCGGCGAGGCGGTATCCTTCGGGCCGGAACGCAGGCAGGGACTGCAGAAGGTCTACTACACAGTCGTCGATGACGGCCGGTTCGTCACCCTGGACGACTGGAAGGCCAAGTTCGGGTGATCATGAAAATAAGGAAACTCTTTCAGAAGACCCAGTTCGGCATCTTCGGGCTCTTCGGCCTGATCGTGCTGTCCACCTCGGCGCTGACCATCTACACCGTCCAGACCCACCTGTCGGCGGAGTACGAGAGCAACAGCCGGAACATCGCCAAGACCATCGCCGACGCCAGCGTGGACATCCTGCTCAACCGCAATCTGGCCACGCTCCAATCGCTCATCGACCAGTTCGTGGAGATCCAGGGCATCCGCTACGTCTACATCACCAGCGACACGGGCGAATTCCTTGCCCACACCTTCGTTCCCGGCATTCCCGAGGTCATCCTCAACAGCGACCCCGATGAGACCGAGGCGGTGAACCGCACGCTGCCGGGAATGGGCGAGTTCGTGGAGGTGGGCAGCCCGATCCTGGCGGGTTTCGCCGGCACCGTGCACGTGGGCATGGACCTGGACGTCATCGGCCTCAAGATCCAGCGGGCCATCGGCCAGCAGGTCTACCTCATCTCCATCCTGCTGCTGGTGGGAGTCCTGGGCTCCATCTGGTTCGTCAACCTCGCCGCCAGGCCGTTGGGAGAACTGCTGGCCTTCGCCGTGAAGCTGGCCAGGCAGGAGGAGCCGGACGGAAAGCAGGACGAGCGCATCCTCGCGCGCGACGACGAGGCCGGGGAGTTGGCGCGGCTGCTGCTTCACGTGGCGCAGCGCGAGACCGCATCCGGAGAGTCGCCTCCGCCGGGGGCCGAGGGCGCTCGTTAGCCGTTCGAACCACCTGGTCCCTGAGGTTTTCGAGGTGCGCATTCAAAGGATCGGCATCGCGCTCTTCTGCACCATGCTGCAGATATGCTTCGGGACCGTCTACGCCTGGAGCTTCTTTCAGACCATGCTGGTCCGCCAGTCCGGATGGACCCACACGGAGACGGCGTGGGCCTTCAGCATCGCGATCTTCTCTCTCGGCACGTCCGCGGCGTGGGCGGGCTCGGCGCTGGGCCGGTTGGGACCCCGGCGGCTCGCCCTTACCGGCAGCCTGATGTTCTCCGGCGGTTACGTGATCGCGAGCGCCGCGCTCTGGCTGGAGCACCTGCCGCTCTTCTACATCGGGTACGGCGTCATCGGCGGGGCGGGCATCGGGCTCGGCTACGTGACCCCGGTGGCGACCGTAGCCAAGTGGTTCCCCGACATGAAGGGACTGGTCACCGGCATCGTCGTGATGGGCTTCGGCGTGGGCGCGCTGCTCCTGAGCAAGGGGCTGGCGCCTTTCCTGGTGGTGCGCACGGAGGGCGACCTAGCCCTGGTGTTCCTGTGGCTTGGCATCATATTCGCGAGCATTCTCGTCCCTTGCAGCCTCATGTTGAGCGACCCGGTGGCGCCGATGAAGGTCGGCGCGTCCGTGACGCGCGCCGACGTCGAGGAGCCGGACTCCACCCTGCCCTACCTCACTTCCGGCCAGTTCATCATCATGTGGACCGTGTTCTTCTTCAACATCGCCGCCGGCATCTCCGTCATCAGCTTCCAGTCGGAGCTGCTCCAGGAGGTCTGGGGTCTGGCCGACCCCACCGTCGAGCCCGCGGTGCTGGCCGAGTACGGCGCCACGCTGATCGCCGCCAGCTCCGTATGCAACGGCGTCGGACGGCTGTTCTGGGGCCTCCTGTCCGACCGCATCGGCCGGGTCAAGGTCTTCCGCATCCTGCTGGCCAGCCAGATGGTGGTGTTCGGAGTCCTCATGACCGAAGAGAACCCGTGGGTCTTCTCGGTGCTCGTGTGCTACGTGCTGCTGTGTTTCGGCGGCGGTTTCGCCACCATGCCGCCGTACATCCTGGACGTCTTCGGCACCGAGAAGATGTCCAGGATGTACGGCGTGGTGCTGACCGCGTGGGCCGCGGCCGGCATCTTCGGCCCGCTCTACGTGGGATACCTGAAGGATTCGTATCCCGACCGCGCCGTCATGTACTGCTTCCTGATAGGAATCCTGATGCTCGGCGCCGGCTACCTGTTCTCGTACCTGCTGAACGACGGGCGGCTCCGGCTCGGCCGTCCGACCCTGCAGACCACCCTGCAGCATTACGGCATTCCGGTTCGAAGCGTGAGTTGAGGACACCGACCATGAAGTTCTACGACTGCCAGACCGCGCCGAGTCCGCGCCGGGTGCGCATCTTCATCGCCGAGAAGGGCCTGGACATCCCCACCGTGCAGGTGGACCTGCGCAACGGGGAGCACCTGACGGAGGCGTTCCGCCGGCTCAATCCGTGGTGCACGGTGCCGGTGCTGGAGCTCGATGACGGCACCGCCATCAGCGAGGCGGTGGCCGTGTGCCGGTACCTGGAGGACGCCCATCCCGAGCCGCCGCTCATGGGCGTGGACGCGCGTGACCGGGCGCTGGTGGCCATGTGGGAGCACCGCTTCGAGATCGACGGCTTCCTGGCCGTCACCGAGGCCTTCCGCAACCAGGCCAGGGGGCTGGCGGGCCGGGCGCTCACCGGGCCGGAAAGCGTCGCGCAGATCCCGGAGCTGGCGCAGCGCGGGCGCGCGCGAGTGGAGCGGTTCTTCCGCGAACTCGACGCGCAACTCGCC
The DNA here is from genome assembly GCA_963666515.2 of Binatia bacterium. GTDB lineage: Bacteria > Desulfobacterota > Binatia > UBA9968 > JAJDTQ01 > JAJDTQ01. Next base: position 76,034 of record OY762897.2, on the reverse strand, counting down.
GGCCGTCCTTTCGTCGCGGGCGAGCGCTACACCATCGCCGACATCACCGCCCAGGTCGCGGTGGACTTCGCGGGCTGGATCAAGATGAGCCTGCCCGCCGAGCTGCGCCACGCCGCCGACTGGTACGAGCGGGTCAGCGCCCGCCCCAGCGCCGCCGCCTAGGGCGACCGCAGGTCGCCCCTACGGGGTTCATCGCTGGGCACGTAGGGGCGACCCGCGGTCGCCCTTACACGGACCCCGGCCACAACCCGAAGCTCCTGTCGCCCGGAAGGAAGGACTGGAAGAGCCCGTCCCGGACGCCCGTGCCCTCCCCGTCCCGGCTCAGCACGCCGAAGAAGAATATCTGAAGCATCTGCTCGATGAGGGGCCGGAGGGGCGGGTCCCGTTTGGGATTGTACCAGGTGTAGATCCAGTTCATCATGCCGAAGAGCGCCAGCGCCGCCACCCGCACGTCGAGCTTCGCGGCCTGCTCGTGCCGTTGAAGCTCCTCCACCATGTCGACGAGCGCCTTCACGTAACGCCGCTTGAGATCGAGGATGCGCTTCTCGTAGTCCGCGGTCAGCGCGGTGTCCTCCCGGGACATCACCTTCATCTCGTTCATGTTGTGCAGGAAGAAGCCCAGGTGGTTGTGGACGAACAGCGCGATCTTCTCCCGGGGGGTCTTGCCGGATTCCTCGATCTTCCGCCCGTTCTCCAGCAAGGTCACGAGGCAGCGCTCCTGGATCAGGCAGAGCAGCTCCTCCTTGGTGCGGAAATAGTAGTAGAGGCCGGCGAGGCTCATGCCCGTGGCGCGGCTGATCTCGCGGATGGAAGTTCCGTCGAATCCCTTCTCCGCGAATATCCTGGCGGAATGCTCGAGAATCTGCTGCAGCTTGTCGTCGTGGTGGGTCGTGTTCGATCCCGAATCGGGCGGCATCAGCACGGATCTTGTCAGATGGCGTTTTTGAAGTCAACGAAACCGCCTTACGTTGAATCCCCATATGTCATAGTGTATAGCTCTGACTCTGTATGGACTTCGAGAACATCGTGATCGACCGGGACGGTCCCGTGGCCGTCGCCACCCTGAACCGCCCGAAACAGCTCAATGCGTTGTCCTACGGCCTGTGCAAGGACCTGTGCACGGCCTTCGAAGAGCTTGACCGCGACGACTCCGTGCGGGTCTTCATCATCACCGGGGGCGAACGGGTGTTCGCCGCCGGCGCCGACATCAACGAGATGGTGGACGCCACACCGTTCGCCGGCACGGCGCACGACCGGCTGGTGTTGCGCGACCGCCTGAACCACCTCGCCAAGCCGGTCATCGCCGCGGTGAGCGGCTTCGCCCTCGGCGGCGGCTGCGAGCTGGCCATGAGCTGCGACATCATCATCGCCTCGGAGTCCGCGGTCTTCGGCCAGCCCGAGGTCAACCTGGGCGTCATCCCGGGTTCCGGCGGGACCCAGCGGCTCACTCACCTGGTGGGCAAGCACAAGGCCATGGAGCTGGTGCTCACCGGCCGGTTCATGAACGCGGCCGAGGCCGAGCGCTGCGGTCTGGTCAACAAGGTGGTGCCGGTGGAGGTGCTGCTGGACGAAGCCAGGGCCATGGCCCACACCATCGCGCGCAAGCCGCCCATCGCCATCCGCTTCGCCAAGGAAGCCGTCCTCAAGGCCGCCAACACGCCCCTTGACGAAGGTCTTGCCTTCGAGCGCAAGTCGTTCTACACGCTGTTCGCGTCCGAGGACCGGCGGGAAGGCATGAAGGCTTTCCTCGACAAGCGCAAGCCCGAGTTCAAGGGAACATGAGCTACGAAACCATTCTCTACGAAAAGCGGGACGGCGTCGCCACCATCACCCTGAACCGGCCCCAGGCCCTCAACGCCTTCACGCCGCAGATGAACCGGGAACTCCTGGACGCCCTCAAGGACGGCAACCGGGACAAGGCGGTCCGCTGCTTCGTCCTCACCGGGGCCGGCGACCGCGCGTTCTGCGCCGGACAGGATCTCAAGGAACGCTCCCCGGACCGGAAGGGGTCCCTGGGCGAGTCCCTGAGGGACCGCTACAACCCCATCATCCTCGCCATCCGCCGGACCGAGAAGATCGTGCTTTGCGCCGTCAACGGCGTGGCTGCGGGAGCGGGATGCAACCTCACCCTGGCCTGCGACCTGCGCATCGCCTCGGACAACGCCCGCTTCATCGAAGCGTTCGTGCGGGTGGGCCTGGGACCGGACTGCGGCGGCAGCTACTTCATGCCGCGGCTCATCGGCCTCAGCAAGGCCACCGAGATGTTCCTGCTGGGAGAGCCCCTGGGCGCGCAGGACGCGCTCCGCTACGGGCTGGTGGCGAAGGTCGTCCCGGCAGCCGAGCTGGCCGCGGAGGCCCGGGCCATGGCCGAGCGGCTGGCGCAAGGGCCCCGCAGCGCCGGCCTGATCAAGAGGACGCTCAACCGGTCCATGTACGCCGATCTCGAAGCCCAGCTCGAATACGAGGCCAGCACCCAGGAGATCGCCGGCCGCACCTCCGACTACGACGAAGGCGTCCGGGCCTTCATGGAGAAGCGCGCGCCCGTGTTCAAGGGGGAGTAGGCTCCGGGGGAAGTCTCGGCGCTCCGGGAATCCATCATGGTCAACGAGAACAGGATCGGGGTGATCGGCGCCGGAACCATGGGCGCCGGCATCGCGCAGGTCGCCGTCCAGGGCGGCTTCGAGGCGGTGGTCTACGACATCTCCCAGGAGTTCCTCGACCGGGGGCTTTCAAGGATCCGCGGGTTCATCGGACGCAGCCGGGAGAAGGGCAACATCGACGAGGCCGAGGAGAAGCGCATCCTGTCCCGCCTCGGCGGCTCCCTGGACCTGGAGGACCTTGCCGACGCCGCCCTGGTCATCGAAGCGGCCACGGAGAACCTCCAGGTCAAGCGGGAGCTGTTCCAGAAGCTGGACGCCGCCTGCGCCGCGGAAACGCTCCTGGCCACCAACACCTCCTCGCTGTCGGTGACGGCCATCGGCGGCGCGGTGAAGGACGCCTCCCGCGTCCTCGGCATGCACTTCTTCAATCCCGCGCCGCTCATGCGGCTGGTGGAGGTGGTGCAGGGCGAGCTGACCAGCGACGCGACGGTGGCCAAGGCCGCGGACATCACCCGGAGGTTCGGAAAGACCCCGGTGCGCGCCAAGGACACGCCCGGCTTCATCGTCAACCGCATCGCACGGCCCTTCTACAACGAGGCCCTGCGCATCCTGAGCGACGGCGGCGTCGAGGTGGAGACGGTGGACCGGATCATGCGGGAATCCGGCGGCTTCCGCATGGGTCCCTTCGAGCTTCAGGACCTCATCGGCATCGACATCAACTTCACCGCCACCGAGACCCTGTACCGGGCCTTCTTCGAGGACCCGCGATTCCGGCCGAGCCCGTTGCAGCAGAAGCTGTATCTCGCCGGACACCTGGGACGGAAGACCGGGAAGGGCTTCTACGACTATGAGTCCAAGTAAGGTTGCGATCCTCGGGACCAACCGGCTGGCGGATGACTGGCAGCGGCTCGCCGCCGATAGCGACATCACGTGCGCGCGATACGCGCGCGGCGCGGAGGTGGATCCGGCAACCGACGTGGTGGTGGACACCCTGGCCGACGCGTACGAGGACAAGCGGCGGCTGCTGGAGGAACTCGACGCCGCGGCGCCGGGGGCCGCGTTGGTGCTGACTTCGTGCGTCCGCTGGTCCGCCAACGCCATCGCCTGCTGGAGCCGGCGGCCGGAGAGGGTCGTGGGTTTCGCCACCTTCCACCCCCTCGCGCAACGAAACGTCATCGAGCTGGCGCGCGGGCTCGACACCGCGGACGAAGCCTTCCGGGCCGCGGAATCCCTGGTGCGCAGCGTCGGCAAGGAGAGCGCCGAGGTCAAGGACGCTCCCGGCCTCGTGTTCCCGCGGATCCTGAGCCTCATCATCAACGAAGCCGCGCGCAGCCTGGACGAGGGCATCGCCACCGCGGAGGAGATCGACATCGCACTCAGGCTCGGGACCAACTACCCCCAGGGACCGCTCCGCTGGGCCGACGAGATCGGCCTGGACGAGGTGCTGGCGGTCATCGAAGGGCTCCAGGAAGAGACCGGCGACGACCGTTACCGGCCCGCGCCCCTGCTCAGAAAGATGGTCGCGTCCGGCCATCTCGGCGAAACCACCGGACGGGGGTTCTACCAGCACGGGGAAAAGGGCGGCGGCGCCGCTTGACCGCCGGACCCTATTACTGGAATATTCATTCTGACCGGCGCCTTTCAGGCGCCCGAAAGGCACGTCATGCCCGAAGCCGTCATCGTCGACGCCGCCCGCACTCCCATGGGGCGCTATGGAGGAATCCTCAAGGACATCCGCCCGGATGATCTGGCGGCGCACGTCATCGCGAAGCTCATCGCCCGGAACGGCATCGACAAGGCGACCATCGAGGACGTGATCCTCGGCTGCACGAACCAGGCCGGGGAGGACTGCCGTAACGTCGGCCGCAACGCATCGCTGCTGGCGGGCATTCCGGACTCGGTGCCCGGCGCCACCGTGAACCGCCTTTGCGGCTCCGGGCTGGAGGCGGTCAACCAGGCCGGACGGGCGGTAGGGGCCGAGGAGGGGGACCTGTTCGTGGCCGGCGGCGTGGAGATGATGACCCGCGCGCCGCTGGTGATGCCCAAGGGCGGCGTCGCGTTCGCCCGGGGCGACGTCACGGTCTACGACAGCGTGCTCGGGTGGCGTTTCCCCAACCCCCGCATGGGCGAACTGTACCCGCTCATCAGCCTGGGCGAGACCGCGGAGAACGTGGCGGAGAAGTACTCGGTCAGCCGGGAGGAGCAGGACGCCTTCGGACTCAGGAGCCATCGCAACGCGGTGGCGGCTCAGGAGGCCGGGCGCCTGGACGACGAGATCATTCCCGTGGCCGCGCCCGCCCGGCGCGGCGACCCGGTGGTCCACGGCCGCGATGAAGGGCCGCGGCCGGATACTAGCCTGGAACAGCTCGCCGCCTTGAGGCCGGCCTTCGTCAAGAACGGCACGGTCACCGCGGGCAACTCGTCGCCGTTGTCGGACGGCGCCGCGGCGCTGGTGGTGGCCTCCCGCGAGAAGGCGGAAGCGTTGAAGCTCAAGCCCATGGTGCGGATCGTCGCTTCCGCGGTGGCGGGGGTGGACCCCGCCTTCATGGGCATCGGGCCGATACCGGCCAGCCGCAAGGCGCTCGCGCGGGCGGGGCTCACCGCGGATCAGTTGGACCTGGTGGAGATCAACGAGGCGTTCGCGTCCCAGTCGCTGGCCTGCGTCAGGGAGCTGGACCTCGACCCGGACAAGGTCAACGTCAACGGCGGCGCCATCGCCCTGGGGCACCCTTTGGGTTGCAGCGGCGCACGGATCATGACCACGCTGATCCACGAGATGAGACGGCGGGGCAGCCGCTACGGCATGGCCGCCATGTGCATCGGCGTGGGACAGGGCATCGCGACCATCGTGGAAAGGGCCTGACGGCCCTCGGCGGCCATGACAAATGGATTGGCGACGCGCCATCGAATGTTATATATTCTGGTACGTTAGACGGCCTCTCCTCGACTGGAGCAGGATTTCGTTCAGGGGGTAGCAGGCCGCAAGACCTCGACGAATGAAAAGCAAGGTATCCAGGCTCCTGGTTTTCCTGTCGCTGACCGCGGTTCTGGCGGTGGTCGCGGTGGTGGGGCTGGAAGCGTTTCTGGATAGCCGCAAGGACGCTATACGCCGGCAGATGGAGGCCGCCGTCGGCCGTGCGGTGACCTTCGACGCGGTCCACCTCAGTTTCCTCGGGCACCCGGGAAGCCTCGGCATCACGGTCACCGACCTGCGTGTCGCCGACGACCCGAAGTTCGCCGCCACCCCGCTGGTGCACACGAACCAGGCGACCATCTCTCTGGGGTGGTGGTCCCTGCTCACCGGCAACCCCACGGTTTCCGACATCGTCCTGAGCCAGCCCGAGATCCAGGTCATCCGCAACGAGTACGGCGACGTCAACATCTTCACTCCGGCACAGCCCCTCGAATCGGGGTTCCAATCGGCGCACCGGGCCGGCACCACGGTCCGCGCCAACGGAGGCAGGCTCTACTTCATCGACCGCTCCTCGGACAAACCCGAGGAACTGCGGCTGCACCACCTCGCCGCGGCTCTCCAATGGTCGCGGGAACAACGTATTCACGTCGATCTCTCCGCATCCCTCGACTCCGACGGCGGGCAGCCGTTCTCGGTGACCGGCACAGTCGGCACGTCACGGCCGCTGTCCAGGTGGACCGAGAACCCGGTGGACCTGAAGTTGAACGCCGCGTCGCTGCCGCAAGTGGTTGCCGAGCGCGGCTGGAAGCTGCTGGAAAATCATCTGCCCGGCTACCTTCGCCCCTCCGGGCCTCTGGCCGTGACCGCGCGCGTGTCCGGCAAGCTGCACCGGCCCCGGTTGTCGGAAATGCGCGTCACCGGACGCCTGTTCGGCGAGGCCTCCGACAATGCCACGCTGGCCGGCGGTGTGGACTTTTCCAAGGCGGCATCGTGGAATGGCGGCCGCGTCAAGGCCGAGCTGCAACTGGGGCCGGTGACTCTCGACCAGATCCGGCAGATTCCCTGGGTGGACCGCGTGTTGCCGGCGGCGCTGGTGGTGCACGAAGACCTTACCCTCTCCAACGACATCGAAGGACGGCTCGGCGACCTGAAGATTCACACGTCGGTGACCGCGGACGCCAACGCGGTCCGGTACGGCAAGTGGCTCCACAAAGCGCCCGGGGTGGCTGCCCGCGTGGATCTGGCCATGAGGTTGCGCAAGGACCACCTGCTCATCAACGAGTCCCGGGCGCGGTTTCACAACGGGACGGTGACGTTTTCGGGTTCCATCCGTGAGGACCCGGATCACGTGGTCCGGTTGCGCGTCGAGACCGGCGAGTTGCCGCTGGCGGGATGGCAAGCCCTGGTGCCGGCAAGCGACGGCTACCGGCTCGACGGCACCGTGAGCGCCCGATTCTCGCTGGAGCGGAAGTCGGCTCCGCGGAACGAACCGCCGAACATCACCGGCGGCCTGCGGCTGGCCAACGTCAACGTCATCGGCCCGCCGGGGACGCACAGGAACATCCAGGGGCTCCAGGGAGAGCTGGAGTTCCGTGGGCGGGACATCGAGATCCAAAAGCTTCAGTGGAGGTCGGGGCTGTCGGACCTCCAGGTACGGGGGCTGCTGGCGGACCTGAGCCGGCCTGTCCTGCACTACAGTCTCCAGTCCAGTCTGCTGAACCTTGCCGACGTCACCGGAGACGCGGCGCACCGGGCCGATTCCTTCAACAACCTCGTGAGCGAAGGATCCGCGGGGTTCACCAAGGGCGTGCTGTCCGTCAAGGGGCACTTGGCGTCGAGCAACGGACGCCTGAAGGGCATCAATTACCGCAATCTGCGGGGTATGGTGCGCTGGACCGGGGCCGAGGTGAAGGTCGACAGGCTTGACGTCGAGACGCTGGGGGGCAGGATCCGGGGTGACGGCGCATTAACCCACCGCGACGGCCAAGGCTTCGCCATCGAGTTGAACCCGACCGTGGAGGACGTGGACGTAGCGAGCGTTCTCGCTCTCTTCCCTCTCGGCACGAAGGAGCCCCTCAAAGCGCGCCTGGACCTGACGGGGCGGTTCAGTATCTCCGGAAAAGACTGGCCGTCCGTAGTCCGCAACCTCAGCGGACGAGGACGTTTCACCCTGGACAAGGGCGTCTTCTCCAACTTCAACCTTGTCCGCCGCGTGCTTGCGGCCCTGGATACCGTAGAAGGCATCGACCGCATCGACACGGCAGGACCCGCGTTCGTCTCGCTGGTGCGGGACGACCGGGCATCCTTCAGAACCGCCGAGGGCACGTTGACTATCGACAACGGCCGGCTCCGCAGCAACGATCTGCTGCTGATCGCCGACGAGTACAGCATCGTCGGAAGAGGCTGGGCGGACCCAGACGGCGGTGTGGACCTTCGGGCCACCCTGGTCCTGTCGTCCGCGTTCTCCCGTGACTTGAGCGGACGCTACCGCAACGTCCGTTATCTCCTCGATACCGACAGCGTCAGCCTGCCCTTCCGGCTCACCGGCAACATCCCCGACGTGACCGCCCGGCCCGACGTCGTGCAGCTCACCCGCTACATGTACGACAAGCTCGCCGAAGAGAGGCCGCCGAGGACCGACCCCAATGGCGGCTTCAACCTGTGGAAGAGACTGGGACAGGGCTTCCGGGAGATGCTGCGCTGAACGGCGCCGGGCTCGGCCCGGGTCTCTTTCGCGCCGCCGCGCCCACAACCCGTTCCCCTGACAGGCATGGATGTCCACGAGCTTTATCTCCGTGTACGCACGCAGGACATCGCGTACATCAAGTTCATCGTGGAGTCCTACGAGCTGCTCGGCATCATCCGCACGGTGGACCCCGTGGAGGCGGTCATCGTCCTCCTGGTGCTGGAGGACTCCCTGACCCTGGCCCGCGAGGTATTGGCCGCCCTGGCCGATGAAGTGGACCTGGAGGAGATTCCGCGGCCCGCGGATCTCGGCGATGACTGGCTCCTGGTCGATCTCGCCCCATGAGTGACCCCTCCACCCTCAAGCCCCGCATCCTTTCGTTCATGCTGGCCCGGCCGGGCCACCGCTTCAGCCTGAAAGAGATACGAAAAGGGTTCGGCAAGCCGGACCGGGAAACGGTGGTCGATGCGCTCAAGGAATTGATCCACGAGCGCAAGGTGATCCGCCTCCACAAGAACCACTACACCCTCGCCAAGGCCGCCAGCGTCGTGTCCGGGGTCGTGCAGGGGCATCCCGACGGCTTCGGTTTCGTGATTCCCGACCAAAAGGGGATGGAGGACATCTACCTCAGCCGCAGGGAGATGCGGCGGGTGATGCACGGCGACCGCGTGCTGGTGCGCCCGGAGAAGAAGCGCCACGGGGACAGCCAGGGACACGTGGTGGAAGTGCTGGAGCGGGGCCAGCGCCGCATCGTTGGCGTGGTCCAGACCGACGGAGACCGCACGCTGGTGGTGCCCATGGACCCGCGCATCGCCCCCGCGATTCCGCTGGCCGCGAACGCGCCGTTGCCCGACGGCCAGGTGGCGGCGGTGGAGATGACCCGCTACGGCGGCGGCTACACGCCCGCCGAAGCCCGGCTCGAACGGCTGCTGGGCTCGCCGGACGACCCCGAGGTCCAGGCCCGGGCGGTGATCTTCCGCTACGGCTTTCCCGAGGATTTCTCAGAGGACGCGCGGCAGGAGGCGGAGCGCCACGCCGCGGCCGGGGTCCCGGCGAGTCTGGCTGGGCGCCGCGACCTGCGCGCCCTCACCACCTTCACCGTGGACGGCGAGACCGCCCGCGATTTCGATGACGCCGTCGGCATCGAGCGGACGGGCGACGGCTACCGACTCTACGTGTCCATCGCCGACGTGGCCCACTACGTGCCCCGGGACTCCGCTCTGGACGTCGAGGCCTACGCCCGCGGCACCAGCGTGTACTTCCCGGACCGCGCCCTGCCCATGCTGCCGCCGGCGCTGTCCACCGGCATCTGCAGCCTCAAGCCGGGGGAGGACCGGCTTGCGCGCACGGCGCTGCTGGAGTTCGACGGCAAGGGAGCGGTGGAGCGGACGGAGTTCTTCCGGTCCGTGATCCTTAGCGACGCCCGGCTCACCTACACCGAGGTGGGACGCATGCTGGTGGACCGGGACGCCTCCGTCATCGGGCAGTACCCGCAACTGATCGACTCTCTCCGCGCCATGGAGGAACTGACGCACCTCCTCATGGACCGGCGGCGCGCTCGCGGAAGCCTGGACTTCGAGCTCCCGGAAACGGAAATCCTGCTCGACGACCACGGCCTGCCCACCGACATCCGCCGCGCCGATCGCACCATCGCCCACCGAATGATCGAGGAGTTCATGATCGCCGCCAACGAAGCCGTGGCGGCGCACCTCCGTAAGCGCAAGTTTCCGTGCGTGTACCGGGTGCACGAAGGCCCTGACGAGGACACCCTGGACGCCATCGGCCCGTTCCTTTCCACCCTCGGATACCGACTCCACCGGAGCGGGGAAAAGATATCGTCCCGGGAGCTCCAGCTCGTCCTGGAAGCGTGCCGCGGCAAGCCCGAGGAACGCGTGCTCAACCGGATGCTGCTGCGCTCCATGAAGCAGGCCACCTACGACCGGGAGAACATCGGCCACTTTGGCCTGGCGTCCGACGCCTACCTGCATTTCACGTCGCCCATCCGCCGCTACCCCGACCTCATGGTCCACCGGCTCCTCGACCGGGCCATGACCGGCCCGAAGCTTGACTCCAATACGCGGGAAGATCTGGACGCCTACCTCCGGGAGGCTGCGGACTACAGCTCCCGGCGCGAGCGCCTGGCCATGGACGCGGAGCGAGAGATGGTGGACCTCAAGAAGGCCCAGTTCATGACCGGCAAGGTCGGCGAGGTGCACTCCGGCGTCATCACCGATCTGACCACGTTTGGCTTCTTCGTAGAGCTGGACCGCTGGTTCGTGGAGGGACTGGTGAGCCTCAAGTCCCTGGACGACGATTTCTACCACTATTACGACACCGCCCACCTCATCAAGGGCCAGAACCACGGCCGGAGCTTCCGCATGGGCGACCCGGTCACCGTCTGGGTGGCGCGGGTCAAGCTGTTTCAGGGCGAGATCGACTTCGAGCTGGCGGAACCGTGACCCCTTCGGCGGCGCTCAGCGGGCCGTGGTCACCAGGATGATGCCGACGACTACCAGCACCGTGCCGAGGACGGTGGTCCGGGTGACCCGCTCCATGTCCCGGAGAAAGATCACGGTGGCCAGCAGGATCCACATGGGCAGGGTCGCCGTGATGGGAGCGACGACGATGACCTCCCCCTTGTTGAGGGCGTAGAGGATGCCCGCGCCGCCCAGCGATTCGAAGGCGCCGGCCCACACGAACGCCCACAGCGCCCGCCTGTCCCAGACGTAGCGTTGCACCAGCCGCGGCACGGCCTGGGCGATGCCCACGACCAGCAGTCCCACCACGCCCATGACCGCGGCGAAGAACAGCGGCTCGGGGGTGAGCGTCAACGCCGCCCGCCGCAACGGGAAGGCGACGCCGGCCAGGAACGCCGCGGTCATGGGCAACAGGACGTACCATCGCGAGACCTCCATCCGCGCCTGGGCGCGCTGCCAGGAAATCGCGATAATGCCGGCGATGACCGTGACGTTGCCGAGGAACACCCGCGGCGTCAGCACCTCTCCCAGCAGCGTGACCGCGATGAGCCCGGCCCAGAAGGGGTGGGTGGCGCGCAGGGGGCCGGTGCGCGCCGCGCCGATCATCTGCATGCCCTGGTAGGTCAAGTGGCGGATGAAGGGCTGGAAGGTCCCGGCGATGACGATCAGCCAGAGGGCGGTCCAGTGCCACGACGGCACTCCGAGGATCACCACCGGAATACCGAACATCACGGACATGGCGATCAGGGAGACCACCGTCACGGTGGCCGAGTTGGAATACCTCATGCCCTTGCGGGCGAGGACGAAGCTCAGGGCATAGAGGATTGCGGACAGGATGGCGATGAGCTCGGGCGGCATGACGGCTAAGTCCGGTTAGTGGCTTGTAGCGATGATGGTGATGGTTCCGGCGACCACGGCGAGGGTGCCCGCCGCCGACTTCGCGCTGATCCGTTCCACGCCGCGCAACACGACCAGGGTCAGGAGCAGGGTCCACAAGGGAGAGGTGGCCACCAGCGGGGCCACCTCCACCACCTTGCCCATGCTCACGGCGATGAGCGAGAACAGCGACGCCACGGTCTCGAAGGCTCCCGCCGCCACGAACGGCAGCACGGCGCGCCGGTCCCAGGCGATTCGGTCGCGCGTGCCGCCCGCCGACAGGGAAACGGCGAGACACACGGACGCCACCGTGGCCAGCACCGCGGCGAAGAAGAGCGGCTCGTTCGAGATGTCCAGGCCGTAGCGTCGGACCGGAAACGCGATGCCGGCAAGGAACGCCGCGCTCAGCGGGAACAGGATGTGCCACCAGCGATAGCTGGGGGACCCGCGGTCGGGACTCCACGATATGAGGATCGTCCCGGCCACCACCAGCACCGTTCCGGCCATGACACCCGGAGTCAGGCTCTCGCCCAGCAACGCCACGGACCATACCGCGCTCCAGAGCGGGTAGGTGGTCCGCAACGGCTGGCTGCGGGAAGCGCCGATGCGCGCGACGCCGGTGAAGGTCAGGTAGCTCGTGCCCGTCTGCATGACGCCCAGGAGCACGAAGATCAACACCGCAAGCGATGCCACCGCGGGAACGCCGCCGGTGGCGAGCACGGCGCACCAGAGCAGCGTCATCCGGACTACCATCGCCATGCAGGTGGCAGTGAGGGGTGTGGAATAACGAAACCCCAGCCGCGAGGAGACCGAGACCGACGCGTAGGCGAAGGCCGCCATCAGGGCTATGGCTTCCGCGGGCACCGGATCGGGGTCCCTGCGCGCGCGTCACTCCGAGACGCCGGATGCCGGCGCCGGGCTGGCGGCTCCCGGCGCAAGCCAGCGGGACGCCAGGTCCGCCACTTCGACGCCGGCATCCGGGGCCGTCAAGCGCAACAGCCTCTCCACTTGCGGCAGGTCCACGGTCATATGCGGGTCCAGCAGCCCCAGGTAGTCGTCGTAGAGCACCGCCGCCAGATCGGGCGCATACCCGAACACCCGCTGGAGCATGGCCAGGGTCTCGCTCCGGTGGCCCTGCAGATAACGGATCGCCTCCCGGTGGGAAACCAGGAACATCCTCAAGGCGTTGCCCTTGTCACGCAGGGTGGAGGCCATGGTCTCGAGGCTGATGGGGAGCGGATCTGCCGCCACCTCCGGCCAGTCGGAGACAGGCAGGAAACCGCGCTCCCTGGCGACGAAGTCGAACGGGCGGGGCAGCAGCGCCGCGCCCGCCGAACCGGCCGTCAGACGGTCCAGCGCGTGCTGATCCGTGTCCACCGATTCGAGCCGCACATCGGCGCCCAACGCGAGGCCGGCGCGGTCCAGCAGCGTCCCGGCCAGCGGCGCGGTATCGGCGATGATGCGGCGACATGCCAGCGCCTTGCCTCGGAGGTCTGCAAGCGCGCGCGTCCCGGAGGCGGCCATGAGCAGGTAGGGGCTGCTGTTCATGCAAGAGCCGATGAGCCGTGTCGCGCCGGTACGGAGGAAATGCTGCAACGACGCCCGTCCGATGACGAGCGACAGGTCGGCCTCGCCCGACGCCAGCGCCTGGTTGCGCTCGTCCGTGCCTTGAACGTGGTCCCAGGACAGATCCAGCCCGCGGCGCCGGTATATCCCCCGCTCGATGCCCAGATAGCCCGTCGGGTCGCGCGCGACGCTTTCCCGTCCCTCGCCGAGAACCCCGTACAGGACCCTTAACCGTGTCACTTTCATCATGCCTCCCCGGTTCCCACCCCCGGGACCGGCCACGTCCCACGCGGCCTCGCCCGGCGGAACTTGACACCACCATAGCGAAGGTGTACCGCCTTGCATAGAAGGGCTGGGCCGGTTCAACACCGTCGTACGGTTGATTCGGCAAGCCCGGAACCAGAGCCCGATACTCGCGAGGAGGCACGGCCATGACCATCGCACTTTCCCACGGTGGAACCACCATCTATTCTTCCCCTTCCCGCTCCGACGAGGTCTGGGTGGGGACCCGGAAGGGCATAGCCGTGCTGGAGCGCGAGTCCGGCGGCAGCGGCTGGCGCCTCGCCCGGCACATGCTGGAGGACAAGCACATCAGCGCCATACACCAGGAACCAGGAAGCGGGATGTTCTTTGCCGGAGCGTTCCACGGCGGGCTGCACGTGAGCGCGGACCACGGCGCCACCTGGGAGGCGCGGGAGAACGGGCTCACCTCCAACGACGTCTACAGCATCGCGTCTTCCCGCAACAACGGCGGCACCCGCCTGTACGCCGGCACCGAGCCGGCGCACCTGTTCTGCAGCGATGACATGGGCGGACACTGGACCGAGCTGCCGGCACTGCGGTCGGTGCCCAGCGTGCCCGACTGGAGTTTCCCGGTTCCGCCCCACATCGCCCACGCCAAGCACATCAACTTCGATCCCCACGATCCCGACACCGTGTACGTGAGCGTGGAGGTGGGCGGCCTGCTCAGGAGCACGGACCGCGGCGAGTCCTTCGAGCAGCTCCACGGCATCTACGAGGACGCGCACCGGCTGGTGATCCACCCGGAGAACAGCGAACGGTTGTACGTCGTCACCGGGCGCGGGTTGTACGTGTCCCTGGACGGCGGCAAGAGCTTCGAGGAATGGCTCTCGCGGCCGTCGGACATCGGCAACTATCCGGACGGGTGCGTGCTCCATCCGCAAAGGCCCGACCTGATGTTCCTGAGCGCGGCTCAATACAACCCGGGACAGTGGCGAAAGACCCATTCGGCCGACGCGCGCATCTCGCGCAGCACGGACGGCGGGCGCACCTGGGAGATCCTGACCAACGGGCTCCCGGACATGCTGCAGGCGAGCGTCGAGGCTCTCTGCCTGGAAGCGGCCGGGGACGACGTCTCGGTGTTCGCCGCCACCACCAACGGGGACGTCTATTGCAGTGACGACGCCGGGGACAGTTGGTCGGTCATCGCCAGCGGTCTGGCGCCCATCTCCAAGGACGCCCACTACAAGGATCTGCAGGCAGCGTAGGGGCGGAGTTCGGAAAAACCGCGCTCCGGAACGAGGCAGGGCGCAGTGTCACTGCCCTGCGCTCGGGCGGATTCGCTTACCCGGAGACCGGGGGCTCCGGGTAACACGACAGGAATCATTCGAATGAAGTTCGGCTTGCTGGTTGACTGTCACGTTCGGAAGGATCAGACACAGACGCTCGCCTTCGACGAGCTGTTCGCGCAGGTGGATGCCGCCGAATCCATGGGCCTGGACTCCATCTGGATCGTCGAGCACCACTTCCGGCCCCAGGCCTCGGTGCTGTCGGCGTCCATGGCTGTGGCCGGCGCAATCGCGTCGCGCACGCAGCGCGTGCGCATCGGCACCGCGGTGCAGGTGCTGCCCTTGGGCAACCCCCTGCGCATCGCCGAAGAGGTGGCCTCCATCGACCACATGAGCCACGGACGGTTCGACTTCGGCGTCGGCCGCAGCAGCATCCCCAAGTTCTACGACGGCTTCAACATCCCCTACTCGGAAAGCACCGCGCGTTTCACCGAGTCGTTCGAGATCGTCATGCGCGCCTTCACCCAGGACACGTTCTCCTTCGAGGGCGACTACTACTCGTACCACGACGTCAGCATTTCACCCCGGCCGCTGCAGAAGCCCCATCCCCCCATCTACATGGCCGTCCGCACCCCCGAAGGCTTCGCCGCCACCGCCCGGCGCGGTTTCAACGTGGTGTTGTGGTTCATGGGCGACTACTACGAGGACCGCTTGCAGATCTACCGCGACGAATGGCAGGCCGCCGGCCACGCCGACCCGCCCGAGATCCATGTGCGCGTGCCCGTCTTCGTCGCCGAGTCGGAAGAGCTGGCGCGCGAGACCCCGAGAGCCAGCGTGGTCCACGACCTGCACCGGGTCATCGCCGAAGCCACGGCCATGAACGCCGCCGACCGCGTCGCCCAGGCCCAGAGGTTCATGAACGATTACGACGAGTTCCTGAACACCCGCGTCATCTTCGGCTCGCCCGAGTCGGTGGTCGACCGCCTGGAGGAATTCCGCGAGCGCACGGGACTCACCGGCCTGATCCTGGACATGAACCACGGCGGCCAGATCCCCCACGAACAGGTCCTCAACTCCATCCGTCTGCTCACCGAGAAGGTGGCGCCGCGGCTCGCGTAACTCCCCGCCGCAACAGCAGTTTCCCCACTACGCACCGTCCTCACATCCGCGTACGATGTCCTGACGGACGCGACATCCCTAATGCTTCCGAGTGGCCAATGGCGCCAGAGCGACTCTTACGCGCCCGCGTACGCCCCGCCAATCGCGGCCCGACAGTTCGCCGACAACGCTAGCCCGGGTGCCGGGCAACGTGGCGAAAAAACACCTAAAAACGGAAGGGAGCCTCAAGCCGGCCTGTGCCCAATCCTGCAGGACATAGTCCATGGCGCCAAGTCTGGTGGTGCGACTCGTTATCAGGCCGACCACCACGTCAGGTCGGGAGGCATGGTAAACAGATGAGGAGACGACCACTGCCGGTCGGCGTTTGACACCCCTCACCCCAGGGAAGTCGAGCACTACCACATCGCTCGGCTTAAACAACGTCCTCCTCCGGGTAGCGCCCTTCCGCGTACCGCAAGGAGGCAGTGGTCAGATCGTTTTCATCTTGCACGGTCCACGCGTCACCGTGGTCCACGACGGCCAAGATCGCCTTCAGGCGCTGCCGGTGAGTTTCCACGAACCGGAGACTCGCACTCCATTGTCCCAACGTCAGTGGCAGTTCAGGCTCATCTGAATCCTTCAACCACTCATACAGACGTTTCATGACATCTTCGTCGCGCTTGACGAATTCCTTGTACATCGCGGCACAAAGTGGGCACAGGGCCAGAAATTGTTCTTCGTGCTCCTTGGGAAAATAATCTCTGGACAAGGCTTCCACCGCCTCGAAGTAGTGCTCGCCGTCCCGTTTCATGAACGGCATTGCGTCTTTGCAAATCTGGCAGACCATCTGTCCATCCTCGTTCGTGTACTGGTTCCTCAACCAGGTATCGGGATCGATCTCGTTCCTTGTGACCCGCACGCTTCTGGGTCGCGTACCGTATTCCTTCTCGGGACGGCTAGCGACATCTTCAATGAGCCGTGCCCGCGCACGACCGGCGTTACGGGCCACCCTTTCAGGAAATGGCGGTTTCTGCTTGTCTTTCTTCAATCGCTCCACTATCCCAGGATCTTGACGCAACATCTGTGCCAACTCTAGCGCGTCTTCAACGCTCCGAAACCCCAACACCTCAGATGCCTCGCTTTGTCGCTGAAAGTCTTGGGCAGACTGTTCTTTTCTCTGACGTTCACCCTTCTCTCGATCTCGTCGAGACTTTCCAAACTCGATTGCTTCCAGCCATTCCACTCCCGGGTCGAATGCAAAGCCCTTAAGGAGACCGTCAGAAACGGCTTCAGCAGGCGTCACGAAACGGATGCTCTCTCCGCCGTCCTGTGTTTGCGGAACCCACTCGCGCCTTCTGAGCTTGTGGACAAGCGTGGACTCGGCAACCTTCGAGGCATGCCAGCTATTGGACCGATACTCCGCTTTCAGACACGCACCAGGCAGTTCTGTCATCGTTTGCCAGATTAACCTCGACCTGTCCAAGCTGGGCTGCCCCAACAGCACGTCAAACTCCGGGATATCGTAGTCCTTATCTATTCCGTACTTCTCTGACCATCCCCCTCCGTCACTTAGCCTGCGCCTTTCAGGATGGCTAGGGGGAATCCTTTGTTTGCTGGGTCGTAGCTCTGTCTGAGCGCCTACCGCCTCAGCAAACTCCCCCAACCGTGTTGGCTCTATGCCAAACGCGTCATACTTCGTGGAGAGCGCCCGTCTCCTTCCCTGAGCTTCACCGAGTATCTCATAGTAAGCCGTCAGGCCGGTGTCTCGATAGGGTGAGTCAAGAAAGACCGTGCTTGGCTTCCCCCAATCTCCTGTTTCCAATTGAAAGATACAATGTTCCCGGAACATGTCCGCACACCGCTCGTATCCTTCGACGAGCCTGATGAATCTCTCCATATCCTGTTGGCGAGGTTCGATTGAGCCCTCCGAATATCGCTCCTTCAGAATCGCCTTCACCCTTTCAGCCTCGTCGACTTCACCAACCCCAACAACGTCAAGAAACTCACGGGCCTTCCTCTGCTCTTGCGGATTGTCGCCAGAAGAATAGGTGTGTCTGGCCACACGTGGGAACCCGTCGTCGCCCTCGTCTTCGTCGCCAGGGAAGTAACATTCCTGCCCGACCCTGTGCGCGCCATCGCTGCAGAGAACCACGGGGAGCTGTTCCAGCTTGCGTTTACGATCTGCTTCCTCCCGACGATTTGGCGCGCTTGTCAAGAAGTCACCCAGGAACGCGTAGAGTTTTCGGTGCCAATGAGCCGACTTGTTCGTCAGCCATTTGGCGACCTGTTCCGGTCGAGTGGACAGCCGCTGGACGAGATCTTCCCTCGTCCATTCAGAGATGCCGCTCAGCAGGGAAAGAAAGTTGTCTTCACGCTGGTGTTGTTGAGGGGGATTGGCGATCCACATCGGCGGGCAATAATCGTCCTGTCCGAGGATTGTCGCCAAATCCTCATCACCTATGAGGTCGGATAGCTGCCTGGAACCTCTAAATACCCCATTTGCGACCTCGTGACTGCCATCCTTCATCGGTGTAAGCTTCTGGCTCTGGAACACCTCGACCAGCTTTTCCAAGATCGGCTTGTAGAATGGAGGCAAATTGTCCTTGTCGTTGGGTAACGTCGCAAGAAAGCTCACCGTCAACAAATCCTGATCGCGCAGGTTGGTCATTGACTCCGCGATGAGATCCGTCAAGTGATCCCGCAAGGCATCGTTCGCTGCGCAATCGCGCACGCTGTCGCGCGCAACGGTCGAGGCAAAAGGCGCGTGCAACGCAAACCGAAGATTGGATGTTTCCTTTTCCGCAGGGAAATAGATGCAAACCTTCCCCGGCTCCAACGGCGCTATCTTCCAACGGCCTACCCGTGGTTTTCTCTTGCCGCCGGACCGTTTCGCTTCCGGGTCCTGGCTCCGTTCCAAGCCGAAAGCAACGGCAATGCGGCACACCTTGGGTTCGCCGTCCTCATCATCGACTTCAACGGACCCGTCGAACCGGAGAAATGAACGTGAACTCGACCCTGCTTCTTCAGGGTGCTCGATGAAAATTTCAATCCGGTCACCTTTTGGTTCCTTCCGCCTCAGAGACCCCTGGGACGAATCGGGCAACTGGTACTCTATTTTCTTGATACTCTTCAGAAAAAGGAGGGCGTATTCGTCCAACTGCCGGAGGTTTCTCTCAATCTCATCACGGGCCTTTTCGGGCGACTTTGCAGGGTTATTAAAAGGAAAGACGAACAGGGTCTTTTCTCCATCAGGTGGATGCGGCGCCAATCCCTCTGTTTCTGGCACCACCAGGTCACGGAGGCGAAAATGAAATTGACCAGATGCGATTTCCGGCGTCGTCGTATAGGCAAACACGGCCTTGAAACCGATCCCGAACTTGCCGATGCTGGTCGGATCGTCTTTCTTTGCGCTATTTCCGATACTTGTAATGTCCTTTACGTCCTGGATCGAAAACAGCTTCCCGTCGTGCTCAAATTCAACGCCGTCCTGCTTGAGGACGAAGCGAACTGCCGTTGCCTGGGCATCCTCAGCATTCTGAAGAAGCTCGTAAATAAAATGTGCATTGTCCGGATAGAGGTCCGTGAGAAGGGCTCTGATACCGTCTTCAAAGTCGTTTTCGCGATTCGCTTCCACCCATTTCAGGCGTCTCTGTCGTAATTCTTCGAGATTCATTGTGTCCTCTCGACCCGCTCAATATAGCTCAATATACAGTATCCCATACGCCACGGGCTCGGCGACAACATCCGCTCTCTCGATGGCCGAATCCAACTCCCGGCAACGTCGATTGTAGTCCGCCTCGGCAGAATCGATCTGCGACTGACGCATTCGTCGGATATTGTCGTCGCCGGCGGTTCGGTGTTGATCTCTTAGAAGCGCCAAGCGCGCGTGATGGCTGGTGGCCAAGCTCTCCCTTCGGTACGCTGCGAGTTCCCGAGTCCGTTGTTGATGCTGTCTACGGGCCTCGGACCAGAGGTCGTGGTGCCGTCCATCCAACTCGTCCCACTCGGTAGCCACACTGTCGCATCTGTCCGGCTCGACATCCACCGCATTCTCAAGCAAACGACCAAGGTCTGGTGTCAGAACCCGCGATGCAGCAATCGGCTTGAGCACCAGATCTTCCCGGATACCGTGGAACTGCCATTGGTAGACGGCGAACTCGTAGCGCCCTGCAGGCATTCGGTCAGTCTTGGCCTTCAATGTAGTCCTGACCACCCGCTTTGCGACAAGCGATCCGGCGGCCTGGATGACGAGCGGGTGCAGCGGCATGATGAAGGTGACTCGTGGATTCTGGCTCGCGCAATCCGCATCGAAGGTGATGGACAAGTGTGGGTCACTTCCCTTTAACCAAGTTTCCCAGGCGCGATAGGCAGGTGTATTCCTCCGTCCAGAGAGCTGCTGAAAGTCACGCAGCATGTGATTCCGGGCATCTTGGGAAAGGCGCAATGTTTTAAGGGATTTCTCGCCAAGGATGAACTCCTGCGCCGTCCCGCAGGTATCTTGCAGATACACCGTGACCAGCTTGCGGAGCGACGACGGAGACAGCCAGAAACTCGATGCGTCCTCGATCTCCTGCTTCATCTGATCTTCCGGCAGACGAATACCGAAGAGCTCCGACTGCTGCTCCTCGAGCCTTTCCTGTTCCTGTACCAACCGAATCTTGTTGTCCGCCAACTGTTGCAGTTTCTCCCGGCGGTCTACCTCACTAAGGGAATAGTTTTCGGCGATATTCTTGATTTCGGTGGAGATGTCGCCAAGTATCGCCTCGCTGCCCCCCAAGGCATTCTCGAACACGCCGATGCGGACAAGGCAGCGCTCGTAAATGTCCGCATCGACCGTTCCGGGGATAATCAGGTTGACGATGGCAACGCTTTCGCTCCGCTGACCCTTACGGTCGATACGGCCGATGCGCTGCTCGATTCGCATGGGATTCCATGGCAGGTCGTAGTTCACGATGCAGTCGCAGAACTGGTAGTCCAAACCTTCACAACCAACCTCCGAGAACAGCAGGACATCAAGGGCGTCACGGTCTTCACGTGGCTTCTCGAAGCGGTTGCGCAGTACCACACGTTCGTCGTCCGGCGTACCACCGTGAATCATTCCAGCGCGGATACCATCCTCTCTGAGACGTCCGTTCAGATAGGCAAGCGTGTGCCGAAAGCTGCTGAACAGCATGATCCTGTTGTTAGGCAGGGCCTGCTTATCCCGGATGATTTTACGCAACGTCTCAAGTTTCGGGTCTTCGGGGTCAAGGTTGCGGGCGTGCTCCAGAATGGTTTCGATCTGCGCGCGGATTGGGCCGTTGACATCGCTCCACGGAACCGTACCCGTATCGTCGACCTCCTCCCATTCCAGTTCATCGAGATGACGATTCAGGATATCCGTGAGGAAGGGAGCAAGTCCATAAAGGCAACTCGCAGCCTGCCGTCGAATCGTGGTCATCATGAACTTGACGTTGGCGCTTGGATGCAACCGGCTGAATATCTCGGCCTGAACACGGAGCAACTCGTCATGAAGCCGTTGTTGGTCGGGCGTGAATGCAACCTTGAACGTTTCCGGCTTCCGAATGGTGAACGCGCCGATATCGCGCCGACGCGTACGGTTGATAATGCCCGAAAACGTATGCAAGGCTTCCATGTCGGTGATGAATTGAACCCTCTCGTCGGCAGCGACGCTCCCCTTGGCAAGCCTGTCCCTGATCCGCCCGAATTCGGGATTGTCCCTGAGTATCGCTTGGCCCCAGGCGGTGGCGGCTGCCTGTTCAAGGGCGGCCGTCGCGCGCCCCGTCCAACCTTGCCCTTGCGTACGGGCATGGTGCACGGCCTGGTTGATGAACGGGTTCGGCTCCGCCATGTGCTCGAAGCTGGCCTGATCCAGTACGAGATCGGGACGCAACACGTTCAACAACACGAAAAGGTCGTGGCTGTCGAGCTGAACAGGGGTGGCAGTAAGAAAGACCGCTGCTTCGGCATGTTCACAGAAAAACCGTACCGCCGCGTGCCTATGGGTGTCCGGATTGCGGATGTGGTGGGCTTCGTCCACGATGACGAGGTCGAAGCGCGGGGGCGGATCCAGATCCAAAAGACCATTGCCGCGTTGTCGTTTCCGGCTTTTTTTGCCGCCGGGACCGTACAGAAGCGCCTCGTCGAACAGCGAATACGGAAGGATCGTTTTCCGATGCTGGTCGGGCCATTCGCCCTCAAGGTGCATTTCGTTGATGCAGTATCGCAATGTTGCACCGTCCAAATGGGTAAACCTTTCGTCAAAGCGTTTCATCTCCAGTTCCCATTTACGCTCGGTCACGAGCGGACGGGGACACACGATGAGAACGGACTTGACCTCCCGCCGAGCCTGCAACTCCCTGAGAATCAGCCCGGCCTCGATGGTTTTGCCCACCCCCACGCCATCGGCTATCAGCAAGCGCGGACGGTCGGAACGGATGAATCTCAGCACCGGACGGAACTGATAGGGGATGAAATCGACACGGGCGGCATTGAGCGAATACAGCGTCGAGAGGTTGGGATGGCGTATTTGCAGGGCGGTCAGGCGGGCCTGAAAGTGCCTTGCAGACAGAGGCGTTGCGTGGTCCGCTGGATCAGCAACCTGTAATTGAGAGGCGAAATACGTCCGAATATCGCCGTTGACAAAAACCCTGACGGAGTCTTCGGACGATCCTGCCACGATGTCGACGACGGCTCCCGTAACAGATGGGTTGGACGCCAAGCATACGATCTGGCCGGGAGAAAACGGCATCAGAGTCTCCAAGAAAGCCCGTCCTTTGACGAACCTCGCGCATTGCCGGTTTACGTCCCGCGAGTTACTGGAACCAAACCAAGCACTTCACGCTTCCGGGTCATATCCGTCATCGTTAACCGGTTCGGCGCCGTACACGTAGTCGAACAGGTGGCCGTATCCTTCCACCTCCGAGTCCACGTGCGCCAGACCCAGGCCGGCCCACATCATGGCCTGCATGCTGGTCACCACGGGGACGTCGAGGTCCTGCTCCAGGCTGTCGATGACGGCGACGCTGGGCATGAGGGCGCCGGTGATCCAGATGCCGTCGGCGCCGGGCGTCGAGAGAAAGAGGTCCTTGGCGGCGCGGTATATCTCCGCCAGGGGCATGGTGGACACGCCGTAGCGGCGTGACATGGCGGCCTCGTCGGAGGGCCACAGGGAGCGGGTGGCCACCACCTCGATGCCGGCGTGGCCCACGTACTCGGCGAGCAGCCGGTGCATGACGTCGTCGAAGGGCGTGAGCATCACCACGCGGGCCATGCTCAGGGTGTGCATGGCGCGGATGCAGGAGCCGATGTCCGTGGCAAACGGTATGGCGGTCTGACGCGCCACCTCGGCCAGGAGTTTCTCCTCGAATCCCCACCCCCGGGTCACCACCAGCGGCACCCCGGCCTGGATGATAGAATCCACCCGCCGGTCCTCCAGCTCCTTCACCGCCGCGTCCATGCGGCTCACCGCGTCGTCATACTGCTGCTGGGTCAACTGGGTAACGTGCAGCGACGTCATCACGATGGTGACGCCGTCGGGGGCCATGAGATAGAACTCGTAGCCGTTGTTCTCGTGGCCGGGACTTGGAGTTACGAAACCGATGCGCGCGCGCCAGCCGTAAGTGGCGCCCATGGAGGCTTTCAGTGCCATGCGTGTCTCCCGGGAGTCGATGCGGGACCGCCCGCTCCTTTCCTGACGCGGAGCAGGCGGTCCGCCGTTGAAGGCTTACAGTCCGTAGAGCCGCCGGGGGTTGGCGTCCAGGATCGCGTCCTTGGCGGCGTCGGAAATGTCGGTGCGCTCCCGCAGCATGCGCGCGGCGAAGCGCTCGCGGTCGCCGTGGGGCATGTCGGTCCCCATGACGATCTGCTCCTGCCCCACCAGGTCCATGACCTGCGGCAGCAGCGAGTCCTCGATCTCGGCGCTGAAGAAGAGGTTGCCCTTCTTCACGTAGTCCATGGCCGGTAGCGCCTGATTCGGGACGCACTCGGGGAGGAACTTGAGCAGCAGCTCTCCCTGGTTCTCGTAGCGGTGCTTCAGCCTGTCGAGCATGAACGGCACCCACATGCACCCGGCCTCCAGGAACACCACCCGCATGTCCGGATGCCGGTCGAGGACGCCGCCGGCGATGAGCGAGGTGCATGCCATCAGCACCGGCATGTGGAAAGCGATGACGCCCGAAGGATAGATGTGCGAGTAGAGGTTGTTCACCGACGGGCAGGACCAGCCCACGTGGACCCCCAACGCCAAGTTGTTTCCCTCCACGGCTTCATAGAACGGCAGCAGCGCGTCGTCGTCCAGCAGCCGGTCTCCCGCGGTCCCCAGCACCATGACGGACACGGCTCCCAGCCCCGCGGCCTCGTTCACCGAGCGCACGGCGCCGTCCACATCGTCGAGGTTCACCACCGCGGACCACTTGATGCGGTCGTTTCCGGCCAACCGGTCTCCCAGCCAACGGTTGTACGAGTCGCACAGCGCGGTGGCGAGGGGGACGTTGTCGGTCAGCGGATAGGCGAGAAAGA
This sequence comes from Binatia bacterium, assembly GCA_963666515.2. Taxonomy (GTDB): domain Bacteria; phylum Desulfobacterota; class Binatia; order UBA9968; family JAJDTQ01; genus JAJDTQ01. The sequence goes on along the minus strand of OY762897.2, from coordinate 51,768 downwards.
GCGTCGTGTACACCACCTGCACGGCGATCTCCTCCTCGTCCATGATCGCCAGCCGCTCGGGGATGTTGGTAAGCTCCTGGCTGCCGACGCTGTCCACCTTGCCCACCGAGTGTTTCGCAAGCTCGCCGTTGATGGTCAGGGGCGTTCCGAGGTTGTTGCAGCCCCGGCCCACCCGGCGCGGGAAGAGCTGCTCGTCGATCATCCAGTAGGCCATGCCGTCCACGCCCACCACCCGAGGCCGCTGGCTGCGGAACTTGGGGTCCAGGTACTTGTCGTCGAAAGTCTCCAGGCACTCTTCCACGTGGCCGTCAGCGTCTACACAGTCCATTTCTCACCTCCGTTGATTCGGTTTACATTGACAGGACAAAAGACCAACATTGAAGACCCCGACGCGCGTTGTCAAGGATCGTGCGGCTCGCCGGCGCATGAACCTCCAGCCAAGCCCCACTATGGAGTCCCTCACATGAGCAACACGGATATGGAAGTGACCCGACGGCTGTCCGAGTGGGTCTGCGAGTCGGATTTCGACACCGTCCCCGACGCCGTGCGCGTAGAGGCCGCGCGCACCCTGCTCAACTGGATGGGCTGCGCCGTAGGCGGATCGCGGCACGAATCCGTGGACATCACGCTGCGCGCGCTGGGTCCCTTCATGGGGCAGCCGCAGGCTTCGGTGCTGGGCCGGACGGAACGGGTCGACGTGCTGCACGCGGCGCTGCTGAACGGCATCGGCTCCCACGTGTTCGACTTCGACGACACCCACCTGCAGACCATCATCCATCCCGCCGGGCCGGTGGCGTCGGCGCTGGTGCCGCTGGCGGAGCACCGACCCGTCTCCGGGCGCGACTTCCTCCACGCCCTGATCCTCGGTGTCGAGGTGGAGTGCCGCATCGGCAACGCCGTCTACCCGGACCACTACGACGTGGGCTGGCACATCACGGGCACCGCCGGCGTGTTCGGGGCTGCGGCTGCGGCCGGCCGCCTGCTGGGACTCGACGTGCAGCGCATGTGCTGGGCGCTGGCCGGAGCCGCCACCCAGGCCGCGGGGCTGCGGGAGATGTTCGGGACCATGCTGAAGCCCTTCCACATCGGACGGGCGGCGCAGAACGGCCTAGCCGCGGCGCTGCTGGCCGCCGAGGGACTCAGCGGCTCCGAGCGCGCCATCGAGGCCCCGCGCGGCTTCGCCCGGGTGCTGTCCACGAAGCAGGACTACGGCGCCATCTGCGACGGCCTGGGCGAAACCTACGAGACCCTGCTTAACACCTACAAGCCCTACCCCTGCGGCGTCGTGATCCACCCGAGCCTCGACGGCTGCATCAGCCTGAAACGGCGGCACGGACTCACCGGCGACGACATCGAGTCGGTGGAACTGCGGGTGCATCCGCTGGTGCTGGAGCTGACCGGCAACAAGACCCCGGAGACCGGGCTCCAGGGCAAGTTCAGCGTGTACCACGCGGTGGGCGCCGCCCTCGTGCTGGGGCGGGTCGGCGTCGCCGAGTTCACCGACGAGGTGGTGCAAGACCCGCGCGTCACGGCCGTGCGCGACCGGGTTACCGCGGTGGTGGACGGCAATATCCGCGAAGCCGGCGCCGTGGTCACGATACGGCTGAAGGACGGCCGTACCGTCGAGGAGGTCGTCGAGCAGGCCTCGGGAAGCCACGAATGCCCGCTATCCGATGAAGACATGGACGCGAAGGTCCACGCCCTAGCCGACCCGCTGCTGGGAGAGGCTTCGACCCAGGCGATGATTCACGCCTGCCGGGGGGCGGCGGAACTGGAGGATGCCGGCGCCCTCGCCCGGGCGGCCACGCCGACTGCGGTGTAGGGTGGCCATCCGTATTGCAGAACGGCCTCTACCTCTGATCAAGATGGCACCGTTCGCCCTGAGCGTAGCGAAGCGAAGTCGAAGGGCGCCATCTTGCCCGGCGACAATAATCGGAGTTTCCGCAAGGAGAACCCCATGTCCGATCGCTACGACGTCATCGTCATCGGCGGCGGCTCGGGCGGCTGCGTCGCGGCCGCGCGGCTCAGCGAAGACCCGCGCCGCAAGGTGCTGCTGCTGGAAGCGGCGCCGGACCCGCAACCGATCCCGGAAACCATCCGGCTGGCCAGCGCCCGTGACCGGGTCTGGCTGGAGACCCCCTACGTCGACATGGTCCCGGTCGTGCGGCCCGTCGACGGCAGCCCGTTCCGCTCCCTGGCGGGAAAGATCATGGGCGGGGGCTCGTCGGTCAACGCCATGGCCTGGGTGTGGCCGACCCGGCATGACATGGACCGCTGGGTGGCTGCGGGGAATCCCGACTGGTCCTGGGAAACGGTCCACGGGGTCCTGAAGCGCATCGAAGCGGACCAGGACTTCCCGGACGATCCGGGCCACGGCCACGCCGGACCGGTCTACGTGAAGCGTCCCTTCAGCCTGGATTCGGACCTGTCCCCGGTGGTGCGGGCCTGTATCGACGGCGCCGTCGAAATGGGCCTGCCACGCCTCCCCGACACCAACGTCCCCGACCCCGTGGGCGTGGGACCGGGGGTCTCCAACATCAAGGACGGCGTACGTCAGTCCGCGGCGGTGAGCCATCTCGAACCGGCACGGGGACGGCCGAACCTCACCATCAAGGCCGAGGCGCCGGTGCTGGGGCTGACCCTGTCGGGCAGGCGCGTGGACGGCGTGCGTTACGAGAAGGACGGCCGCATCCACACGGACACCGCCGGCCAAGTGGTTCTGGCCGCGGGAGCGTACCGCACCCCCCAGGTCCTCATGCTGTCGGGCATCGGCCCGGCCGCGGAGCTGGAACGGATGGGCATCGAGGTGACCCACGGGCTGGAGGGCGTCGGAGGGAACTTCCAGGACCACGCCGTCGTCCACGTGACCTTCGCGGCCGCCAGGGACTTCGAGGTGGCGTGGACCCTGTCGAGGCTTCGCCTCCTGGCGCAGACTTCCCCCAGCATCGATCACGGCGACTTCAGCGCTTCGCTACGGCCTCCCACCAGGATCGAGGGCGTAGGCACCCTGCTGCCCTTGTCCGTGCAACTGCTGGAGCAAGGAGCGCCGGGACGGATCCGCCTCCCCAGCCTGGATGCCAGAGATTTTCCCGTCGTGGAGACAGGCCTGCTGGAAGACCCGAAGGACGTGGAGAAGATGGTGGCGGCCATGGAGTTCCTCCGGGACTTGGCCCGAACCTCGCCGATGCGTGAGTTCTACGGAGCGGTGCGCAACCCGGCACCCCACGAGGACTGGGCGACCTTCGCCCGCTCCACCTACGACAGCTACCACCACGCCTCCGGCACCTGCAAAATGGGGCCGGCGGACGACCCCGGCGCGGTGGTGGACCAGCGACTGCGCGTCCACGGCCTCGACAACCTGTGGGTGGCCGACGCCTCGATCATGCCCGAGGTAACCCACGCCAACACCAACGCCACGGTCTACGTCATCGCCGAACGGCTGGCGGAGTTCCTGGGCAGCGCGGCGTGAGAAGGAGGAACCCATGTCCGATCACTACGACGTCATCATCATCGGCGGCGGCTCCGGGGGCTGTGTGGCCGCGGCGCGGCTGAGCGAGGATCCGCGCCGCAAGGTGCTGCTGCTGGAGGCCGCGACGGATCCCCGGCCGGCGCCCGACACCGTCCGGCTGGCCAGCGGCCGGGACCGGCTCTGGTTCGAGAGTCCCTACATCGACACGTTGACCGTCGAGCGGCCCATCGACGGCAGCCGGTTCTACCCCATGGCCGGAAAGATCATGGGCGGGGGCTCGTCCGTCAACGCCATGGGCTGGGTGTGGCCGCTCCGCCACGACATGGACCGGTGGGTGGCGGCGGGCAATCCCGACTGGTCCTGGGAAACGGTCCACGGCGTGCTGAAACGGATCGAGGCGGACCAGGACTTCCCGGACGACCCCGACCACGGCCACGCCGGGCCGGTGTACGTCAAGCGCCCCTTCGGCCTGGACTCCGACCTCGCCCCGGTGGTCCGGGCCTATATCGACGGCGCCGCGGAGATGGGCATCCCGCGCCTGCCCGACACCAACCTCCCCGATCCCGTGGGCGTGGGCCCCGGGGTCTGCAACATCAAGGACGACGTGCGCCAGTCCGCGGTGGTGAGCCATCTCGACCCGGCGCGCGCGCGTCCGAACCTCACCATCAAGGCGGAAGCGCCGGTGCTGGGCCTGACCCTGTCCGGCAGCCGCGTGGACGGGGTGCGCTACGAGAAGGACGGAAGGGTCCACACCGACACCGCGGGCCAAGTGGTGCTGGCGGCGGGCGCGTACCGGAGCCCGCAGATCCTCATGCTGTCGGGTGTCGGCCCGGCCGCGGAACTGGAGGCCCTCGGCATCGAGGTCACTCATGCGCTGGACGGCGTGGGGAGGAACTTCCAGGACCACGCCTCCATCCACATGACCTTCGCGGCCGCCAGGGAATTCGAGGTGGACTGGACCCTGCCGAGGCTCCGGCTCATGGCCCGGAGCGCCGCCGGCCTGGACCACGGCGACTTCAGCGTCACCCTGCGCCCGCCCACGAAGATCCAGGACGTCGGCTCCCTGCTCCCCTTGTCCGCGCAACTGCTGGAGCAGGAGGCGCCCGGGCGAATACGCCTCAACAGCGCCGACCCGAAGGATTTCCCGGCCGTTGAAACCGGGCTGCTGGAGCACCCCGCGGACGTGGAGAAGATGGTCGCCGCCATGGAGTTCATCCGCGACCTGACCCGGACGCCACCGATGCGGGAGTTCTACGGCGAGCTGCGCAACCCGGCGCCGGACGAGGACTGGGCGACCTGGGCGCGCTCGACCTACGACAGCTATCAACACGCCAGCGGCACCTGCAAGATGGGACCGGTCGACGACCCGGCCGCGGTCGTAGACCAGCGGCTGCGGGTCCACGGATTGGACAACCTGTGGGTGGCGGACGCCTCGGTCATGCCCGAGGTGGTGCGCGCCAACACCAACTCCACCGTGTACGTGATCGGCGAACGGCTGGCGGAGTTCCTGAGCAGCGCGGCGTAAGAGGCGGCGACGGTCCACGGCGCGATCCGCTGCCGCAGTCCCTGGATCCCCAAGTGGTCCTCTTGACTTAGCCAACATTGCCTTGTTGGAACTGAGGACGTTTTGGCGTACCAAGGATATGAAAGGGGGACCGGCCAAATGAACTGGCGAGAGCACATCACCGTCGATCCCGAAGTCTGCCACGGCAGGGCCTGCATTACGGGCACGCGGGTTTTGGTCACCACCATCCTCAACAATCTGGCAGCGGGCTTGGATTCAGAGGAAATCACCAAGAGCTATCCTTCCATCACAAGGGAGTCCGTGCAGGCAGCGGTGTGCTACGCCGCGGAGTTGGCCAAGGAGCGGACGGTAGCACTATCCGAGTAGGGAATGGCCCTGGTGCGATTCAAGCTGGACGAAAACCTCCCCGCAGAAATGGCGGACTTGTTCAATAGGGCGGGTCACGATGCGGTGACCGTTCTCGATCAGCAACTGGGCGGCGTAAGCGATCCGGATCTGGCGACCGTCTGCGTTCAGGAGCGCCGCGCAATCGTGACGCTGGATGGTGACTTCTCGGACATCCGAACATATCGGCCCGGCGCATATCCGGGAATCGTCGTGTTTCGACTGGACAATCAAGCACGCGACCATCTTCTGGAAATCGGAGCACGATTTCTTCATCGACTTTCCGCCGGCTCCCTCGACGGCCAACTCTGGATCGTTGAGGAATCGAGAATTCGGGTGCGTGATTGAGCAGTTCTTCGACTCGATTTCGGACCTTCGGATATTGGACTTGTTCGAGCGCCGAGTTGACTCGCAGTCGGATCCGGATGCCTTGACTCCAGAAACCTGCCGTCGGACCTGACATGATCGTACCCAACGAAGGCGGACGAAGTTATGCCAAGGTACGGAATCAGGAGCACCTACTCGCAATGCCCCTTACAATTGCTGACACACGATCAGCATGAGGCGGTGCTGTCGTCAGGTAGCGCCTTTTTCTTCGAGACGGCCGGAAACTGGTTTCTCATCACGAATTGGCACATCGTCAGCGGCCGCCATTTCCTGACCCGCGAACCATTGATCCATCCATTCCGAGAACCCATCAGTCTAACCGCCAAGTTGTCGTCATACAAGATTGGTGATCCTGACAGCAGAAAGTTCGGAATCGTGCCACATCCCATCCGACTCTATGACGGAGAGCATCCGGTGTGGCTTGAACATCCTGACCTAGGCCCTTCTTGTGACGTGATTGCGATCCCGATGGCAAGACCTGAATCATGTCCCGAGTTCATGCACAACGCGGCAAACCGTATCAGCGAAGACGAAGTACCGCTTGAGCCCGGATGTACGGTCTTCATTATCGGCTTCCCACAGGCCATTAGCGTTGCCTTCGGCCTGCCGTTGTGGAAGTCAGGCTATATCGCTTCGGAACCATATTATGACATCGACCTTGCCGGAAAGCCGCAGGCGTACGGCGGATTGACAGGCGGCACACGCATACCGGCGTTCTTCTTAGACGCGCAAACGCGAGCCGGCATGTCAGGGTCCCCGGTGTTTGCCCGCTACTACGGCGCTTGGGATATGAAAGATCCATATCGCAAGGTTGATCCCGACGAACCGGGATTCTGGAATAGAGACGACGTTGCGATCTGGGGCAGCCAGGGCACCCAGTTCGTTGGATGCTACAGCGGTCGTGCTATGCAATCGGAAAGCGAAGCGGCATTGGGTTTGTGTTGGCGCACCGACACAATCGAAGCTATCTGCAGTCGTGGCAAGCTCGGAAGCAATCCTCATTTGACCGCCGCTTGACGACATCCCTACCGGTTGCCTTCCGGCCGCCTTCATAGCAAACACGCGATACAGTGACGGAATATGGAATGGACCGTCGAGACCCCCAACGAAACCGTGGACGCGGAGTTGCGGGCGTTGCCGCACGATATGCCGGCGCGCTTCGCGCGCATCTGTCAGTTGATCCCGCGGTTGGTCTTGAACGCATGGACGCGCCCCATGTCAGGCACCTCACCGGCCCGCTCTGGGAATGCGCATGAGCGGCCGTGCAGGCACGTCGCGAGCGCTCTATGTCCCCGCCGGGGACAGACGGGTGATCGTGGCTCGGGCGTTCCTCAAGAAAATGCGACGGACACCGAAACGGGAAATCGCATTGGCGCTCAGGCGCGCCGGGGAGATATGGTCATGACTAACTAAGGTATCGGAGTTGCACCGGGAATGGAGCAAGGACCCGGAGTACCGGGAAGCCTATGATCGTCTTGAGCCGGAATTCGCGTTGTCGCACATGCTGATCGAGGCCCGCACTCGTGCTGCACTGACCCAGGCCGAGTTGGCCGAACGCATGGAGACGACGCAATCGGTCGTGGTCCGCCTGGAGAGCGGCCGTATCCATCCGTCCACCCAGACCCTGGAGAGGATCGCCCGCGCTACGGGCACCAAGCTTAGGATCAGTTTCGATCCCGCATAATGCAGCCCCGGTGATCTTCGGGACCGCCGCCACGGTCGAGCCTCCGAGGAGAGGACGACGGCCGTGGGTTCCCTCCAGCTTCGCCGTTTGCGGTTCGAGTTCCCTGAGCAACGCGGCGTAGGAGAGCGCTTTACGCCTCTGTCATATCCAGCAGCACACCGTCCGGATCGGCCATCGCATACTCTCCGATGACGCAGCCTTCCAGGTCGGCGCGGGTCATGGGGCCGAAGCGGCCGGCGTCCAGGTTGGCGGGCGCTGACTCGGGGGCGGACTCGCTCAACTCCTCGATTTCCTTGCGCGTGCGCTCCAGGTCTTCCACGATGAAGCCGATGTGGTCGAGCCCCTCGCGCATGCCGCGGTAGAGCGAGTTGTCGCACGGGCGCACCAGCAGTTCCACCTTGCCGTCGGTGATGCGGAAGCTGCCGTCGGGACCGGGTGTCTCGCCGGCGTCCAACTCGAACACCTTGTGGTAGAACTCCGCGACCCGTTCGGGCTGCTTGGAGCGGATGGAGATGTGGCTGATCTGCCGCGGCTGGTCCCAGCCGTCCTCCAAGTAGCCCTCGCGGACCTTGGCCACACCCTTCTGCGAGATGTCGTACTGGGTGCCGCAGGGGTCGGTGCCGCGGGACACGGAGAACGGCACGTGGGGCAGGCTCTTGGCCACCAGCAGCTCGGGATAGTCGTTGCGCATGCGCTCCAGCACCAGCGGGATCTCCTCCACCTCGAAGCCGAAGTGGTCCAGCCCGGACTGGTTCCCCGGATGCTTCTGCAGCATGGCGAAGCCGATGACGCCGTCGCTGATGTGGCCCCGGTTGGGGTTGTAGTTGCCCTTCTCGTCGGTCATGCCGGTGGTGATCTTCTTCATGCCGAAGATCGTCTGGTAGAACCGGGCCATCCGGTCCCAGTTCTCCGTGTTGAGGGCAATGTGCCGGATTCGCGTCTTCATGGTGGACCTCCCGCTGGTATGAGCCCCTGGGGACGCCATCGGGATCGAACATTTCCGCGCGGGTGTCAAGCCCGGCGCGCCGCGCGGTCACTCCGCTGTCCCACCCCTCGCCCGTTATGGTATAAGGCAACGATTCCAGCGCGGAGGACTTCAACCATATGAAATTCTGCACTTACGACGACAAGCAGGCGGGAGTGGTGGCGGACGGCAAGGTCTATCCGGTGGGCGCGGCCATGGTGGCGGCCGGGATTCTCAAGGAGGGCTACACCATGGTCCAGGTCATCGAGGCGATGACCGACAACCCGGACGCCCAACCCTGTGTCGATGAATGCATCCGGTCGGGCGACTCGGTGCCGCTGGACCAGGTGACCCTGCGGGCGCCCATCGACAACCCCACCTCGCTGTGGGCGGCGGCGGCGAACTACATGGACCACCGGAAGGAAATGGAGACGCGCATGGGCGGCGGCCACCAGGCGCTGCCGGACAAGGACGACCACATGTCCCAGGACTTCCTGAAGCCGGTGTCGTCCATCATCGGGCCGGGCGGCACGGTGATCATCCCCAAGGTCTCCCACGACGTGGACTTCGAGTGCGAGCTGTGCGTGGTCATCGGCAAGACCGCCCGGAAAGTGACCGAAGAACAGGCGCTGGACTACGTGTTCGGCTACACCATCTGCTGGGACATCAGCCAGCGCGACCCCTGGGGCCGCGGCAAGCAGAACACCCGCAACATCCGCAAGGGCTTCGACACCTTCAGCCCGCTCGGCCCCTGGATCGTCACCGCGGACGAGATCCCGGAACCGCAGGACCTCAAACTCAGCGCCTGGCACAACGGTGAGCAGGTGATGACCTCGCACACCAGCGACATGATCTGTGGCGTGCGCGACCACATTCGCTTCCTGTCGAGCGTGGTGACCCTCCGGCCCGGCGACCTCATCACCACCGGGACGCCGGCCGGGGTGCACACGCTGCTGGACGGCGACAAGCTCAGGGGAGAGATCGAGAAGATCGGCGTGATGGAACTGAACGTCAAGGCGGAAGCCTAGGGCGACCGCGGGTCGCCCCTACATGGGTTCCGCTGGGGCATGTGTAGGGGCGACCCGCGGTCGCCCCCTGAAATTCGACTACTCGGACAGGCTCCTAGAGAACGATGAGGAGGTACTCATGAAAGCGATCGTGCGTTTCACCGGGTTGTTCTTCTTCCTGGCAGCCTTCACACTGGCCGCGGCGCCCGCGCAGGCCGACTTCCCCAGCAAGAACATCAACTGGGTGGTGCAGTTTCCGCCGGGCGGGGGCTATGACGCCATGAGCCGGGCGCTGGCCCGCAGCCTCGACAAGTATCTGCCCAAGGGCGTTCGCGTCATCGTCAAGAACGTCACCGGCGCGGGCGGGCGGCGCGGCGCCATCTACCTGTACCGGTCCAAGCCGGACGGCCACACGGTGGGGCTTCTCGATCTGCTGGGCCTGATCCCGCCCACGATCACCGCCGCAAAGAACCCCGGCTATGACCTGAACAAATACCAGTGGATCGCCCGCATGGGGAGCGACGCCTATACGATCTTCGTGTCGGGAAAATCCCCGCACAAGACCCTGGACGATCTCAAGAAGCTGGACCGGCTGCCCTGGGGAGTCGAGGGGATCGGAACCGGACGATGGCTGCCGTCCTACCTGGCGGCCAAGAACCTGGGGCTGCGCTTCGACCTGGTGACGGGCTACCGGGGAACCGGAGACAGCGTTCCCGGCCTGATGCGGGGCGACTTCGTCACCTGGCTGAACCCGAGCGAGCATTCCACGGTGGGACCGCTGGCGAAAGACGGTCATCTCCGCTGCATCGTCCACCTGGCGGCAGAACGTTCGTGGGCCTGTCCGGACACGCCCACCTCCAAGGAGTTGGGCCTGGGGTATCTGAGCAGCATCCTGCGGCTGGTGGCGTTGCCTCCCGGCGTCCCTCCCGAACGGGCGAAGAAGCTGGAGGAGATCGTGGTCAAGGCCATGAACGACCCGGTGTTCACCGACTGGGCTAAGAAGAGCGGCACCCCCATCAATCCGGGCGACGCGGCTACCGCGGTGAAATCGGCCAGCAACGTGATCTCCCACGTGGAAAAGGAGGCGGACGCCATCCGCAAGGCGCTCAAGAAGTAGCAAGAGCGCGTCGCCCATCTCCGTTCGGGCGGCGATATCCGAACGAGGACAGCCCACCTGACCGAACGAGGGACAACATGCCCGGTGTGATCGACGCGGACACGCACATATCCGAGTCGGAGGGGATGTGGGAGCTGATGGAGCCTTCCATGCATCCCCGCCGGCCGGTGATGACCGAGGTGCCGGACGATACGCTCTACGCGGACATCAACGTCCTGTGGCTGATCGACGGCAACCTCTTTCCCAAGCCCGCGGGCCGGGGCGGCTTCCGGCTGGTGACGCCGTCCCGCTCCAAGGGCCAGACGCGCCGCAAGGACATGCTCATCGCCTGCCGGGAGATCACCGACGTGCCGGCGCGGCTGGCGGACATGGACAAGCTGGGCGTGGACGTGCAGGTCATCTACCCGACCCTGTTCCTGGTCTACCTCACCGACGACCCGGAGCTGGAGACCGCGCTGTGCCGGGCCTACAACGACTGGATGGCGGACGTGTGGTCCAAGTCCCGTGGGCGGCTCCGCTGGGTGGTGGTGCCGCCGCTCCACTCCATGGACGCCTCGCTGGAGGAGATGCGGAAGGGCAAGGCCGGCGGCGCGGTGGGGGTCACCCTGCGCGGCCTGGAAGGCGACCGCAGCATCGCCGATCCCTGCTTCTCTCCTCTCTACGAGGAGGCCGAGAAGCTCGACCTGCCCATCTGCATCCACACGGGCTCCGGCTCCCGCACGTTGCTCAACCTGTTCGACCTGGCCATCAGCTCGGTGTTCGCCAACCAGGTGGTGGTGCCCCTGTTCGCGTTCCGGGACATCGTCGCCAACCACCTGCCGGCGCGGTATCCCGGCCTGCGGTTCGGCTTCATCGAGGCCAAGGCGAGCTGGATCCCCTATCTCATCCACCTACTGCGGCGCGAGTCCCGAGCCGCGACCGCGGGCGGCCGGAACGCCATCCAGCGCCCCCGGTGGAAGCACGAGACCAACGAGGAGCTGTTCCGCGACTACCGCATCTACGTGGCCTGCGAGGCCGACGAGGACCTGCCCTACCTGCTCGACTACACCGGCCAGGACAACCTCCTCATCGGCTCCGACTACGGTCACACCGACCCCGCCAACGAGCCGCGAATGGTGGACGTCATGCGGCAACGCGAGGACGTTCCGCCCCGCATCATCGAGAAGATACTGGCGGACAATCCGGCGAAATTCTACGGCCTCTGAGCAGCCGGGGAGTTTTCGGTGCGTTTTCTCGACGAAGGATGTGAACCCGATGACAAACGCAAGGACACTGATCGGCGAAAGGGACGCGGAATCCCGACCGGGCGACACCACCGGCGAATTGAACCGCCAGATCCGGCTCATGACGGCCGTTTTCGAAAGCATGAGCGAGGGAGTCGCCGTCATCGACGCGGCCGGCCGCCTGTTGTTCATGAACCCGATCGCGGAAGACATCTTCGGGGCGTCCGACGTGGAAAATGGCGAACCGGTCAGCGCGTACGATCTCTTCAAGCTCGACAGCGAAAACCCCCATGCGCTGGATGAGCTGCCGATCGAGCGCGTGCTCCACGGTGAGGAGATCACCGACGTCGAGGTGCACGTACGCAATCGATTGAACCCGGAAGGTCTCTATCTCGGTGTCAGCGGCCGGCCTATCGAGATCGACGAGAACGGCGAGAGAGGCGGCATCCTCGTCTTTCGCGACATCACCCGGCTCAAGCGCACCGAATTCAACCTGGAAAGCACCATCGCCAAACTGCAACGCCAGATCGACCTCACGAACGTCGTCTTCGACAGCATCAGCGACGGCGTCTTCGCCACCGACGAAAACGGCAAATACCTGATGGCCAATGCGACGACGCTGAAGGTCACCTACGACAACATACCGAACAACGACATCACCAAGCGCCCGGCGCGATTCGGATTCTACCACCCCGACGGGTCGGGGCTGTTCTCGCCGGATGAGCTTCCACTCCAGCGCGCCATCCGCGGTGAAGAGACCACCGACGTCGAGATGCTCATCTGCAACCAGGCAAAACCGGAAGGGATGTACGTCAGCGCCAGCGGCAAACCGCTGAGCCTCGACGCCACCGGCAGGAACGGCGGCGTGGTGGTCTTTCGCGACATCACCGAGATCAAGCGGGCGGAAGCGGACCTGAAACGGACCATCGACGAGTTGCGTCAGCAGACCGAGCTCATGGAGACCGTGTTCGAAAACATGAACGACGGCGTCGTCGTCGCCAACAAGGACGGCCGATTGCTGCTCGTCAACCGGGGCGTCAAGGACATCTTCAAAATGGAGGTCCAGGATGTCGACCCCGGTCTATGGGCGGAAACGTACGGCATGTTCCACACGGACCGGGAAACGCTCGTTCAGACCGAAGAAATCCCGCTCTGGCGCGCCTTGCAGGGGGAAGAAACGGGCAAGCTCGACTTCTTCGTGCGCAATGACAACATCCCGGCCGGAAGGTACATCAGCGCCAGCGCGCGGCCGCTATACAGCGAAGACGGTCGAGAGATCGTCGGCGCCGTGAGCGTCGTTCACGACATGACCGAGCAGAAGGTGGCGGAAGACAAGCTGGCGCAAGCGCTGCGAGAAGCCCAGGAACAGGCCCATCTCATGGAAACCGTATTCAACAGCATCAGTGACGGCGTGATCGTGGCCGACGCCGAGGCGAAATTCATGCTGTTCAATCCCGGCGCCGAACGCATCGTCGGCGTCGGCATGGTGGACCAGCCGCCGGAGGCGTGGACGGATGCCTACGGCATCTTCTACCCGGACGAGAAAACCCGCGTCCCCACCGAAGAGATTCCGCTCGTGCGCGCCGTACAAGGCCAAGCCGTGGAAGCCATGGAGGTGTTCATCCGCAACGAGAAGAAACCCGACGGGGTCTACCTCCGGGTAAGCGGGCAACCCCTGAGCGGGGGAACCGGCGGCCCCGGCGGCGGCGTCGTGGTTTTCCAGGACATCACCGACCGCAAGCGGGCGGAGGAGCAGTTGCGCCAGACGATGACGGAGTTGCAGGATCAGAACGATCTGATGGAAACCACTTTCAACAGCGTCAACGAAGGCATCATCGTCGCCGACGCCAACGGGCAGTACCTGTACATGAACCCCTGGGCCGAACGGATCGTCGAAGCCTACTCCGCCCGGCGTGAGGGTCGCTGGGCGGACAAGCCCGGGCAGTTCTTCTACCCGGATCGGGTGACGCCCATCAAGAACGAAGACCTGCCCATGCCCCGGGCCATTTTCAACGACGAAGCCGTAGACGACGAGGACATCTTCGTACCCGGCCAGGCGGAAGACGGCGTGTACATCCGGGTAAGCTCGCGACGGCTCCGTGCCGACGCCGGCGGGGTCCACCGGGGCGTCGTCGTCTTTCGCGACGTGACCGAGCAGGTCATGGCCGACGAAGCGCTGACCCGGGCGTTCGCGCAAGGGCGGCTGGAAATCCTCGACACCATCCTCCACAACATCGGCAACGCCATCAACAGCGTCACCATCGGCATCGACACGGTGCAACGGAGCATGGCGGAGAGCAGGCTGATACACCGCCTTTCCGCGCTCGCCGACGCGGTCAGGGCCCATCAGGACGACTGGAGCGACTACGTCCTGAACGACCCGCAAGGCCGGCAGGTGGCGCCGTTCATCATCGCCCTCGCCGACGACTTTGCGCGAGACAACGCGGACTTGATCAAGACCGTCGAGCGCGTCCGCGAGCGCACGAAGCACATCACCGACATCGTCCGTACCCAGAAGGCCCTCGGCAACTCCAGCATGGACCGGAAGGACATCTCCCTTCCCGACGCGCTCTCGGACGCCGTCAAGGTCCTGCAGGAATCCCTGGACAGGAGAGGCATCAGCGTGGCCGTCGACTGCGAAAACGCGCCGCAGGAAATCCGTGTCCAGGAGAGTCCGTTTCACCAGATGCTGGTGAACCTCGTCAAGAACTCCATCGAAGCCATCGACGACCGCGCCGCCTCGGGCGGACCCGCGGAAGCGCCGCGCATCGGCATTCGAGCCTACGTCGAGGGGGATTTCCTCAACCTCGACGTAAGCGACAACGGCATCGGCATCGACACGAAGACGTCCAGGTTGATCTTTGCCGCGGGTTACACCACCAAGAAACAGGGCAGCGGGCTCGGCCTCCATTCCACCGCCAATTTCGTCGTCGGCTCCGGCGGCCAGATCCATCCGCTGAGCGACGGCATCGGCCATGGAGCGACCATGCGCGTCATGCTGCGGCTCTCGTCCGTCACGCCCGTCGAGGAACTCGCCCCCGATTCTCCAAGAGGAAAGCGAGCGCGATGACCGGCGCAAGCATACTGATTGTCGGAAACGATGATTCCACCACCGGCCTCGAACAGTGCCTGACGGGCCTGGGCTATACGGTGTGCGCCCGGGTGTCGTCCGGGCAAAAGGCCCTGGAAGAGGCGGCTGACAGACGTCCCGATCTGGCGCTGATCGACTTGGGACTCCGGGGGGATGACGAGGCCGTCGAGGTGGCCGACCGGATCGGCGGCCGCCTCGACGTCCCCGTGGTCTACCTCACCAACGGCGTCGAGGAATATCCGTTGCAGCGGACCGCGACGACCCGTCCGTTCGGTTACGTGGTGAAGCCGTTCAACGAGCGGCAACTGCACCTGAGCCTCCAGACCGCCCTTTCCCTGCACGAGAGTGAGCGCCGGCACCGCGAGACCGAGCGCGCGCTGGAGCAGACCGCCGAACAACGACGGCAGGAGGCCAACGTCCTGGAACGTGTCCTCGACAGCCTCAGCGCGGGCGTCATCGCCGCCGACTCCGACGGCAAGTACCTGGTTTACAATTCGAGCGCGCAACGAATACTGGGAACCTATCTGCCGGGCACGGGGCAGAGTCGGGGATCCCGACTGCACAAACTGTTCATGGCGGACCGGGTCACGCCGTTTCCAAGGGCCGATCTGCCGCTCTCGCGTGCGGTCTCCGGCGAGTCCACCGACGACGTCGAGGTCTTCTCGTACAATCAGGGCCAGACGGAAGGCCGACTGCTCCGGGTCAGCGGCAGACCCATCAAGGGCAACGGCAACGGCGTGAGCGCGGGCGTGGTGGTCTTTCACGACGCCACCCGGTCCAAGGAAGCGGAAGCCAGACTGGAACAGAACGTCAACGAGTTGAGCGATCGGAACTACCTTATGGAATACGTCCTCGACAACATCGACGACGGCGTTCTCGTCTCCGATCCAACCAACCGCCTCGTGTACATGAATCGGAGCGCCCGGCACATCTACGGCTCCGACGTCCTGAACGTGAACGTGAGCGAAAGAGCCAAGGCCTACGGCCTCTTCTATCCGGACCGACGGACACAGGTTCCCGTTCACCGGCTTCCGCTCGTACGCGCCGTCAGCGGCGAGGACACGGAACACATGGAACTGTTCGTGCACAATCGGAACAACCCTGCCGGGACGGCGATCCGGGTCCGCGGGCGGACCTTGCGGGACGACGCCGGCGAAAGGGTCAGGGCGGGCGTGGCCATCGTCCAGGACCTCACCGGGGACGGGGAAACACGGGCGCCGGACGTTGCCGGGAACGGCGAGTCGGAGTCCACGCCGGAACGTGTCCTCGACAAGCTGCGCTACCGCGTCGAACTCATGGAATCCATCTGCGACAACATCAGCGAGGGTTTGATCGTCGCCGACCCGCAAGGTGGGGTCGTGTTCGGCAACAAGGTTGCGGAACGGATCTTCGGCAGGCGGCTCGTGGCCCCGGAACCGGCCGATTGGGCCAGCACGTACGGGGTGTTCTATCCCGATGTCAAGACACCGGTCCCGTTCGAACGGCTTCCGATGGTGCGCGCGCTGCGCGGCGAGACCACCGATGAAATGGAATTTTTCATCTGCAACAGCAAAAACCCCACGGGAACCTATATCGACTGCCGCGCGCTGCCGATATTGGGCAACGACGGGACCGAGGTGGTGGCCGGCATCATCATTTTCCGCGACCTCACCGTGGACAGGGAGACAGCGGCCAAGCTGGGCCATACCACGGACGAGTTGCAACGCCAGACACAGCTCATGAAGGCCGTTTTCGAAAGCATGGCCGAAGGCGTCATCGTCGCCGACACGACCGGCCGCCTGTTGCTCATGAATCCACGCGCAGAAGAGCGCTTCCGCGATTCCGGAATGTTCCACATGGATCCGATGGAACGCGCCAAGGCATACGGCCTCTACATGCCCGACGGGGAAACCCCTTATCAACTGAACGATCTGCCGCTCCAGCGCGCCATCCGAGGCGAGGAGGTCAACGACGTCGAGATGTTCGTGCATGGTCCGAAGAACCCGGAGGGCGCCTACCTCAGCGTCAGCGGCAGGCCCCTGGAGGTCGCCGAGAGCGGGACGAGAGGCGGCGTCGTGGTCTTTCGGGACATCACGGAGATCAAACGGACGGAAGCCGAACTGAAACAAACCATCGATGAATTGCGCGAAAAGACCCAACTGCTGGAAACCGTCTTCAACAGCATCAGCAACGGCGTGATCGTGGCCGACGCCGACGGAGAGTTCCTTTACATGAACCCCGAGGCCGTACAGACCTTCGGCGAGGAAAGGCGGACGGGCTCCTGGGCGGAAAAGCCCGTGCAGTTCTACTACCCCGACCGGGTGACCCCCATCAAGAACGAAGACCTCCCCATGCCCCGGGCCATTTTCAACGGCGAGGCCGTTGACGACGAGGATGTATTCATACCCAGCCGGACGGGACAGGGCGGCGTCTACATCCGCGTCAGCGCGCGGCCGCTGCGTACCGATTCCGGCGAGACCCGGCGCGGCGTGATCATCTCTCGCGACGTCACCGAGCAGGTCATCGCCGACGAAGCGCTGACCCGTGCGTTCGCGCAAGGGCGGCTGGAGATCGTCGAAACCATCCTCCACAACATCGGCAACGCCATCAACAGCGTCACCATCGGCGTCGACACGGTGCAACGGAGCATGGCGGAGAGCAGGCTGATAAACCGCTTTTCCGCGCTCGCCGGCGCGGTCAAGGCCCATCAGGACGACTGGAGCGACTACGTCCTGAACGACCCGCAAGGCCGGCAGGTGGCGCCGTTCATCATCGCCCTGGCAGACGACTTTGCACAAGACAACGCGGACTTGATCAAGACCGTCGAGCGCGTCAGCGAACGCGCGAAGCACATCACCGACATCGTCCGCAGCCAGAAGGCCCTCGGCAACTCCAGCATGGACCGGAAAGACATCTCCCTTCCCGACGCGCTCTCGGACGCCGTCAAGGTGCTGCAGGAGTCCCTGGACAAGAGAGGCATCGCCGTCGCCGTCGACTGCGAAAAAGCGCCGCAGGAAATCCGCGTCCAGGAGAGTCGGTTCAATCAGATGCTGGTGAACCTGGTCAAGAACTCCATCGAAGCCATCGACGAGCGCGCGGCCTCGGGCGAACTTGCGGAAGCCCCGCGCGTCGGCATTCGAGCCTACGTCGAGGGGGATTTTCTCAACCTCGACGTAAGCGACAACGGCATCGGCATCGACACGAAGACGTCCAGGCTGATCTTTGCCGCAGGCTACACCACGAAGAAACAGGGCAGCGGGCTCGGCCTCCATTCCACCGCCAATTTCGTGGTCGGCTCCGGCGGCCAGATCCATCCGCTGAGCGACGGCATCGGCCATGGAGCGACCATGCGCGTCATGCTGCGGCTCTCGTCCGTCACGCCCGTCAAGGAACCCGAATACAAGCCCACGTAACGTATCCTTACGAAGGGATGGTCCATGGAACTCAAGGAGCAGGAGAACCATCGCGTACTGATCGTCGATGACCAGACGGAGATCCACGACGACTTCGTGGAAATGCTGTGCCCCAAACTGCCACAGCGGTCGACGGACGAACTGGCCGCGGCCTTCGTCAAGGACACCGACAACCGGTTTCTGCCGGATTTCGAGCTTGCGCACGCCGCCAGTGGAGATGAAGCCTGCGGGATGATCCGGACGGCAAAGGAATCGAACCGTCCCATTGCCGTGGCCTACATCGACATCCGAATGCCGCCGGGCATCGACGGCATTGAAACGGTCCGCCGGGTGAGACAGATCGACCGCGACATCGAGGTCGTCATCATGACCGCGTACACGGACAGGTCGTTGCCGGAAATTCTCGACGACATGGAACTCGTGCACAAGACCCTCTATATCCGAAAGCCTTTCACGCGCGAGGAGATCCAGCAGATGACGCTGTCCCTGGTCGGCAAGTGGAACGTGGAACAGGCGTTGAACGAGAACCGGCGCCAGCTCACCGACAGCCACCAGCGGCTGGAGGCCGTGCTCAACGCCACGGCCGACGCCATGGCCATGTACGATGCCGCCGGACGCCTGGTGTTTGCCAACCATGGGTTCAAGACCCTGTTCGACGTGGCGGACGACGAATTGAACGAGATCTCGCAGGACGCGCTCATGGAGCGGTTCGGGAAAGCCGGTCTCGCGGACCAGGAAGGAAAGTTCCTGTTCGGGGAGCAGGGCGAGGTGGTGGACGAAACCACCGCCGGCGAGCTGTCGAGCAGCCGGCTGTTCTATCGCTCCACCGCGCCGGTACACGACGGGGGAGAAGACGTGATCGGCAACCTGATCGTGTACCGGGACGTGTCCAAGGAGATCGAAGTCGAGCGGATGAAAGCGGAAGTGCTGCGCTTGCGCAGCGAGCTGGAGACGACCTATTCGTTTGCCGGCATCGTCGGAAGCAGCCCTCACATGAAGCAGGTGTACGGCTTGATGAAGCTGGGGGCCGAAAGCGACGTCACCGTGCTCGTTCGGGGCGAGAGCGGCACCGGCAAGGAACTGCTGGCCAAGTCGCTCCACTTCGACAGCCAGCGCAAGACCGGACCGTTCGTGGCCATCAATTGCGCGGCCCTTCCCGAGGCCCTGATCGAAAGCGAGCTGTTCGGCCACGAAAGAGGGGCCTTCACGGGCGCGACGCAACAGCGCGCCGGAGCCTTCGAGCGCGCCCATGGGGGAACGATCTTCCTGGACGAGATCGGCGACATGCAACCGGCTCTCCAGGCCAGCCTGTTGCGGGTGCTGCAGGAGAAGGATATCCAGCGGCTCGGCGGAAACGAAACCCGGCCGGTGGACGTGCGGGTGATTGCCGCCACCAACAAGGACCTGGAGGAGGCGGTCCGGGCGGGCGCTTTCCGCCAGGACCTCTACTTTCGCCTGGCGGTCTTCCCCATCGTGATTCCGCCGCTGAGACAACGCCGGGAAGACATTCCCCTGCTGGCGGAGCATTTTCTCGAGAAACACGCCGAACGCGCCGAAAA
The DNA here is from genome assembly GCA_963666515.2 of Binatia bacterium. Classification (GTDB taxonomy): domain Bacteria; phylum Desulfobacterota; class Binatia; order UBA9968; family JAJDTQ01; genus JAJDTQ01. The sequence continues at coordinate 31,966 of OY762897.2, read as the reverse complement.
AACCATTGGCGGCCTTTCCCACGCGACGTTGCGCCTCTTCCTGCAGTACGACTGGCCCGGCAACGTGCGCGAGCTGGAAAGCGCCGTCGAGCGCGCCGTCCTGCTGGAGACCTCGGACGTGCTGCAGGTCCACAACCTGCCGCCGCACCTCTCGCCGCTCGGCGCCGGGCCGGGGGCGCCGTCCGAGACCGGCAAGGTCCTGTCGCTGGAAGAGACGGAGCGCGAGGCCATGGCCCACGCGCTGGCGCTCACGGGCCACAACGTGGCGGAGGCCGCGCGAACCCTGAAGATCAGTCGTGCGACACTCTACCGGAAGCTCAGGAAGTACGGCCTGCCGTCGAACGATTGAGCCGGCCGTGACGATTGTCTACAGGTTGTAGAAGGCGAGCCCGTTCTCGCGCAGGATCTTCTGCTTCACCGCTTCCGGGATGTCGGCGCGTTCACGCAACTCCTCGATGCCCGTCTCCCGCGCCTCGGCGTGAGGGATGTCGCCCTCGATGAGGATCTGGTCCTCCCCCACCAAGTCGATGACCTGGGGCAGGAGCGGCTCCTCCGCTTCGCAGGTCACGTAGACCCGGCCTTCCTTGAGATACTCGCTGGGCAGCTTCTTCGAGCGGTTGCCGAGCATGGCCACCACCGGGTGGTAGTGGTCCATCCGCCCCACCATGTAGGGTATCCATTCCGCACCCGCCTCCAGAAACGCCACCCGGAGCTTCGGGAAGCGGTCCAGCACGCCGCCGCCGAGGATGCTGAAGAAACCCATCAGCACCGGCAGCGTGAAGCTCAGGATCAACGCCGCGTAGGGGTCTTCGCAGGTCTGCGTGAGGCCTGGGGCGCTCCATCCCGTGTGGATGCACACCGGCAGGTCCACCTCGCAGGCGGCGGCATAGAACGGCGACAGGTCGGGGTGGTGCAGCAGGGTCTGCCCGGCGGTGCCGCCGATCATCAGACCCACCGCGCCCAGCTCCCGGGCGCGATGGACCTCGGCGACACAGGCGTCCCGGTCCCGCATGGGAATCACCGCCGCCCACTTCAGCCGGTCCGGCCGCTCGCCGCACCGTTGCGATATCCAGGTGTTGTAGCTGCGCATCAACGCGGCCTCGAAACGGGGGTCCTCGGTGAGGCGATGGAACAGGATGGACGAGAAGATCACCTGGATGTCGATGCCGAAGGCGTCCAGGTCCCGGATGCGGGCGTCGATGTCCGTCATGCCCTGACTGCCGAGGTTGAAGGTCTTGTCCCGAGCGAACTTCATCTCCAGCGGGGTGCCGCTGAAGGTCGTGCCCTTACCCCACAGGCGGGGATGTATCTGGCCGTCGATGAGCCACCACGCGTCGATGTGGGAATGGGTGGCCAGCCCCTCGCCCTGCACCACCACCGGCCTTCGGTGCTGAAACTCCTCGTCCAGATGGTCCCACGTCTCCCGCACCTCCATGACGTGCGAGTCCGCGTCGACGACATCGATCTTCTTCATTGACTTTCCTCCCACGGGTTCCCCGAACGGTCCCGCCGAGAATAGGAGCAAACCACCTGGACTGTCAACGCCGGAGCTTCCCTGTATTCCCGCCGGAAACGATGCTAGTTAATCTAATCCCCCTGTCCGTGCATCGGAGGATTCATGAAACTGTACGGCTACTTCAGGAGCTCCGCCTCCTACCGGGTGCGCATCGCGCTGTCGCTCAAGGGGCTGGACTACGATCTTCAACCCGTCCACCTGCGCCGCGACGAGCAGCGGGCGCCGGAGTTCCTGGAGCGGAATCCCCAAGGCCTGGTTCCGGCCCTGGAACACGACGGCGCGGTGCTCGCGCAGTCCCTTGCCATCATCGAGTACCTGGAGGAACGGTTCCCGGAACCGCCGCTTCTTCCGTCCGCCACCGCGGACCGCGCCTGGGTGCGGGCGCTGGCCCAGATCGTCGCCTGCGACGTCCACCCGATCAACAACCTGCGCATCCTGCAATACCTGGAGAAGGACCTCGGCCTGGACGACGAGGCCAGAGCCGCATGGGCGAGGCGCTGGATCGACGACGGCTTCGCCGCCATGGAAGCCATGCTGAAGGACGACCCGCGCGCCGGCGACCACTGTTTCGGCAACCACCCCACCCTGGCGGATGTCTGCCTCGTGCCGCAAGTCGTCAACTCCAGGCGCTTCGACGTGGACATGGCCCGCTACCCGACCCTGGGCCGCGTCTACGACAACTGCATGCGGCTCCCCGCCTTCGCGGACCAGGCTCCGGAGCGGCAGCCCGACGCCGAATGACCCTGGAGTCGTGTCCCGCAAGGTAGCTCCGCACCGGTTCGTGGCGTCCGTTGGTTGCGTGGCGGGCATGGCGCTGGCCTTCACGCCGGCACCCGCAGGACTGCCCGCGGGGATACTGCCCACCGCCGGCGTCGTGGTGCTGTGCATCAGCCTCTGGGCCACCGCGGCCGTCCCCGAGTACCTCACCGCGGTCATCTTCTGCTTCCTGGCCGTGACCCTGGTCGGCGCCGCGCCCGAGGTGGTCTTCGCCGGTTTCTATTCCACCGCGGGCTGGCTCGTGTTCGGCGGTCTGATCATCGCCGCGGCCGTGCAGAGCACCGGTCTCGGAGCACGCATCGCCACGGCCGCGGTGGCCTACTTCGGCAGGTCCTATCGGGGATTCCTCTGGCGCATCGTCCTCACCGCCGCCCTCATGGGTTTCCTGGTGCCCTCCAACATGAGCCGGGTGCTGGTCATGCTGCCCATCTTTCTGAGCATGGGCGAGCGGCTGGGGTTCGGACCGGGCAGCAAGGGCCGCACCGGCATCACCCTGGCAGTCGCCGCCGGCAGCATCTATCCGAGTTTCGGCATCCTCACGGCCGCGGTTCCCAACGTGGTGCTCCTGGGAGCGGCCGAGAGCATCCACGGCATCCACATCACCTACGGCGAGTATTTCCTCCTGCACTTCCCGGTCATCAGCGTCGTCAATCTCCTCGCCTTGCCCTTTCTGATCGCGGCGATGTTCCCCGCGGACCTGCGACCGGCCCAGGCGCCGGCCGGCGGCGCGCCGTGGACGACGGCCGAACGCAACCTGCTGCTGATCCTGGTGACGGCCCTGGCGCTTTGGGTGACCGACCACTGGCACCGGGTGTCGCCGGCATGGATCGCGCTGGGCGCGGGGATACTGTGCCTGTTGCCGCGGGTCGGCTGCATGCCGGCCACCTCCCTCGCCGGCAAGGTCAACCTCGGGCCGTGGCTCTTCATATGCGGCATCGTCGGCATGGGATCGGTGGTGGCGCACGGCGGCCTGGGAGACCTGCTGGGGGGTTGGCTGCTGGACAAGCTCCCCATCGAGCCCGGCCGCGACCTGTTCAATCTCGCCGCCATGAGCGCCGTGGGCATGATCATCAGCATGGCCACCACGGTTCCGGGCGAGCCCGTCATCGCCGCCACCCTGGCCGGGGACCTCAGCGCCGTCACCGGCTGGCCGGTGGCCACCGTGCTGCTGGCGCAGGCCGTCAATTGGTCCATGGTCCCCTTCCCTTATGAGTTGCCGCCGCTGGTGGTAGCCTCGCGCATGGCCGGGATGCGGGTCGCGGACGCCACCCGGCTGCTGCTGGCCCTGACGCTGCTGGCGTGGGTCGTGACGCTGCCGCTTCAGTTCGTCTGGTTGCGCCACCTGGGTTACTTCGCAGGCTGACGGCGTGCCGCCTGGTGGAACAGGACGCTGAGGTGGGCTGGGAAACGGGACTCTACGCCTTCGCCGTGGTGCTCACGGCCGCGAGCCTGCAAGGGATCACCGGGGCCGGCATGATGATCCTTTCGGTGCCGCCGCTGGTGGTGGCGCTGCCCGCCACCGTGGTGGTGCCCGGCATCGTCCTCCTCTACCTGCCCCTGGGCATCGCCCAGATCATCCAGCTCCGCGGCGACGTCGACCGGCGGCGGCTCGCCACCCTCGCGGCAAGCTCGGCCCTGATGGTGCCGCTGGGCGCCGTCGTACTGCGAGAGGTGGACACGGTCACGCTGCAACGGGGCATCGGCTTGCTGATGATCGTCCTGGCGCTGCTGCTGCAGGTGAAACCCGGGCCGCCGTTCACGCGGGAGTTCGCGCCCTGCGCAGCCACCGGCCTGATAGCCGGCTTTCTCGCCGCCAGCACCTCGGTGTCCGGACCGCCCCTGGTGCTGTTCGGGCTCAAGCAGCGCTGGGACCCCGCCCGCTTCCGCGCCACCCTGATCGCCTACTTCCTGATCATCTCTGCGTTCTCGCTGCCCTTCTACTGGGAGATGGACCTGCTCACTCCGGCCGTCGGGCGGCTCGTGCTGTACGGTCTGCCCGGCATCGCCTTGGGCTACTTCACCGGGGCGTGGCTCCGGGCGCGAGTCTCGGTGGCGGCGTTTCGCTGGCTCGCCACCGGCGTCGTGGTGGCCGGCGGCCTTGCCGCGGTGCTGCTATAGGGGCGCGTTCGAAACCGCCCCTTGCAACCGGGCCGTCCGGCCGCACAGAGCGCAGTGTAGTGGTTGACAACTCTACGGCACGTTGGTAGAAGCGCCGAATCACCCAAGGTGGGTATCTATCGTCAACCATCGGAAGGGAGACTGACATGCAAAATCGTTTACGGACCACAATCCTGGCGCTGTTCGTCGCGGCCCTGGCCCTGTGCCTCACCGCCACGGTGTCCTTGGCGCAGACCCGGGTCACCATCGGCGCCACCGAGACCATGGAGACCCACAACCCGTACGGCGACAGCGTGGCGCTGCTCTACGGCATCTACACCGAGCTGGCCGGCCCCCTGTGCAAGTACAACTGGAGCAACGGCAGTTGGGAGCCGCGGCTGGCCAAGAGCTGGAAGGTTGTCGACCCCAACAACTGGGTGTTCGAGCTGGACCAGCGCTACAAGTTCAACGACGGCAGCCCGGTGACGGCCCACGACATCGTCCACTCCATCTGGCGCATCTTCAACGACCCGCAGAGCAAGCAGAAGGCATCCGTGGCCCGGCCGGTCAAGGAGGTCAAGGCGCTCAGCGACTTCACCGTGCAGGTCACCACCCACAAACCCACCGCCCCGCTGCTGGACTTCCTCTGTGACGGCCTGATCATCACCAGCAAGGCGACCTACGACAAGTACGGCCCGGCCGAGGCCGACCGGAAGCACCACATGGGCGGCGGCCCCTACGAGCTGGTGGAGCTGGTGCAGGGACAGCGCATGGTCATCCGCAAGCGGCCCGATCACCCGGCCATGTCGAGGAATCCCGACGCGCCGGATGAGGTCGTGTTCCGCGTCATGCGCGAGACCGAGCAGCGGGTGGCGGCCCTCATGAACAACGAGGTGCAGGTCGCGCAGCTCATCCCGCCGCATCTGATGAAGACGGTGGAGGGCTCTCCGAACCACAAGATCGTGAAGATCCAATCCCTCGTGATCATGTTCCTGGGCATGCAGCCCAAGCCGCCCTTCGACAAGAAGGAAGTGCGCCAGGCGGTGTGCTACGCCATCGACCGGGACAAGATCATCAGGACCCTGCTGCAAGGGCAGGCGGCACGGCTCGACGGGCCCCTGGGCCCCGGCCAGTTGGGATACAACCCTAACCTTAAGGCCCGTTACACCTACGACCCCAAGAAGGCGCGTGAGCTGCTCACCAAGGCCGGGCATCTCGGCGTCGAGGTGGAGCTGCAGACCCCGGTCGGCCGCTACATCCTGGACAAGCAGGTGACCGAGGCCATGATCCCGATGCTCAACGCCGCCGGCTTCAAGGCCAAGCTGCGGACGCCGGAATGGCCCACCCTCTGGGCCAACGTCCAGAAGGGCAAGGTGCCGTTCTTCTACATGGGCCGCGGCGGCGTTCTCGATCCGAGCTCGGCGTTCCACCAGTATTTCCGTAAGGGCGGCTCGCCGCGGATCGGCTTCTCCCATCCCGCCATCGACGCAGCCCTCGACAGGGAGCAACAGGAGTTCGATCCGAAGAAGCGGAACGAGTACCTCTCCGAGGCCATGGAGTTGATCACCGACATGGCGCCCGCCTGCTTCCAGTGGCGGCACGAGTTCCTGTGGGGCATGTCGCAAGGCATCGACTATCAGCCCCCGGCCGACTCCCGCATCTACGGCATGGACATCAGGGTGAAGTAGCGGGACAGGTTCCCGCAAGCGAAGAAAGGGGCATGCTTCCGGGCTTCGGAGGCATGCCCCTCTTGATTTGGGAACGGCGGGAGCCGTTCCTGAAGACTCGACACGGACACTTGCCATCAGCCGTGCGCCGTGCAGGGAGGCATTCATGAAACCCCGATTCCGCGGCATCTTCATCCCGACCCTGACCACCTTCGACGACGACGGCGAGGTGGATTTCGACGTGCTGAGCGACATGCTGGAGTTCAACATCGAAGCCGGCGTGCAGGGCCTCTTCGTGCTGGGCTCCACCGGCATGGGACCGGCCATGACGACGGAACAGCGACTCGCCACCGCGGAATTCGTCGTGGCGCGCGGGCGCGGACGCCTCCCGGTGATCATGCACGCGGGCGCCGCGGACGTGCAGACCACCTGCCGGCTGGCTCAACACTCGCAGGGCCTGGGCGTGGACGCGGTGGCCGTGGTGCCGCCGTACTACTACACCGACCACACGCCGTGGGAGATTACCGCGCACTACAAGGCGGTGGCGGCCGCGGTCAACGGCACCCCGCTGTTCCTGTACGACAACGTCAAGTATTCCGGCTGGGCCTTCACGCCGGCGACGGCCAAGGCCCTGCAGAAGGAAGTTCCCTCGCTGTGCGGCATGAAGGCGAGCTACTACGCCCAAGGGCCGCTAATGGGCTATCTGGAGGCCATGCCCGAGGACTTCGCGGTCATGTCGGGCAACAGCATCGACCTGCTGCCGGCGACGCCCCACGGGCTGAGCGGCGCCATCCCGCCGTTGACCAGCGCCATCCCCGAGATCTGCGTGGCTCTGTGGGAGGCGCTGGAGCGGAAGGACTACGCGGCAGCGATTCCGCTGCAGAAGAAGGCCGACGACTTCGGCCGGACCATCGGCCGGCTGGGGCAGCGTTTCGGCCGCAGCGCCCATCGCGAGGCCATGCGGGCGCGGGGCTTCAGGATCAAGCGCTACCCGCGATGGCCTTCCGAGGAGCTTACCGAGGAAGCGATGCAGACCGTCGCCGACGCCCTGAAGGCCACCGGCGTCTGACGGCCCGCGCGGCGAACACCCTCAGGCCTTCTTTTCGGCGGGGGCGGCCTCCGGCGGCTCCAGGTCCCAGCCTTGGGTGGACATGTCCATGATGATGCCGTGAGGACCCCGCACCTTCTGCTCGAAGTAGAAGCTGTGGTGCGAGCCCACGGCGTCGCCGAGCAGTTCCGCCTCCGTCCCCTCCAGCCGTGTTTTGGCCTCCTTGAGGTCGTCCACCTGAAACCCCATGTGGTGGAGCCCCTCGTAGCTGGCCCCTCCCACCATGTCCGCGGCCTCGTCCGAAGGATAGTTCAGGAACGCGAAGTTGATGTGCCCGTCGGAGAGGAACACGCCGCCCCCGCGGGGCGAGTCGGGCACCTTCTTGACGAACTTGAGACCGAACACCTTCTGGTAGAACGCGGCGGTCTTTTCCGGATCCTTGGTGGCGATGGCGATGTGCCTCAATCGTGTCATGGTTGCTCCCTTTCTCTTTCGTGCATGTTTTCCGCTGGACCGGACGCGGTCACTCGACCGCTTCCATGGCGCGGCCGACGCCGCCGAGAAACACCTGCCAGAACTCCAGCGACTGGCGCGCGGCGTCCAGGATGCCCTCCCACTCGACGTCCGTCCTGGCGTAGTTGGCCAACAGCTCCATGGTCTGGCCCTTGTGGTCGGTATCGGCCTCGCGGTGCAGCTTGAAATTGGGTAGCTGCTCCAGGGTAAGACCGAGGTCCTTCGTCCAGCGCTCCTGGGCGCGGGTCTGGTGCGCGCCGCCGGGAATGATCGGGTCGAGGTTGACCCTCTCCAGCACCGCCACGCCGCCGAGACCTTCGAGCCACGACAGGTTGAACGCCAGCCAGCTCCAGCCGCAGATGGCCGCCCGGGTGGTGGGCAGCGGCCGCGCGTCGTGCACCTCGTCCGCGGTGAGGCCCACGGCCTCGCCGTGCCGCACCCACAGGGTGTAGTGGTCCGAGCCGCAGCGCGGATCGAACAGCATCTCCTCGGTCTCGTGGGCGAGCAGCTCCTTCTTGACCTCCATGTGCGGACAGCGGGCGATGAGGTAGGCCCAGGCCGAGCGCCGGCCGCGCACGAACAGGCCGAACTGCTGCGCGATGATCTGCGCCCGCCGCGGGGTGAGCCGCATCTCATAGAACGCCTGGACTTCGGGGACGGCAAACGCGTCCCGGGTCAACTGGTTCAAGGACTCGTCGTACCCTGCTACCGTCGCATCCATCCCGTCACTCCTTTCAGCCGTCCACCGGTATGCGCTCCATGGCCTCCAGCACGCCGGCGCGATAGATGGTCATGAGCTCCATGGATTCCTTGACGGCGCGCAGCGTCTTTTCCTGCAAAGGGCCGGTGGCGTGCTTCTCGAGATCGGGCAGGAACATGTCGCTGTGCTCCTCGTCGGCCTGCGAGTGGACGTCGAAGTTGGGCATCTCCTTCATCTTGAAGCCCATGTCCTCGCTCCAGCGCCGGCCCATGCGCGTGGAATGGCCGCCGCCGTGGTCCCCCAGCAGGCGGTCGTCGTTGCACCACTCGGTCACCGTCAGCGCCGCCAGCCCCTCCAGCCAGGGCTTCTCGCGGGTGATCCAGCCCCAGGCGTAGAGCACGGCGCGGGTGGTGGGAAGCGGGTCGGCGTTCAGGATGTCCTCCGGCTCGAGTCCCACCGTCTTGCCCTGGTTCAGGATCAGGGTGATGTGGCCGTGCTCGCTGAACTCGTCCTTGATCACCTCCCCGTACTCGTGCTGCAGGATCTTCTGCTTCACCGACCAGACCGGGCAGTTCCCCGACACGTGGGCCCAGCAGTCCCGGCGGTGGCGTATGAAGTGGGCCAGCTCCCGGACGATCACCTGGGCGCGCAACGGCGTCTGCTTCAGGTCGAAGTAGCGGGTCACGACGTCGGAAGCAGAATGCTCCCGCACGATGTCGCCGATGGCCTTGCGCCACTCGTGAACTTCCATGCTCGATCCCTCCCGACTGGCGTCACCGGGACTCGACACGAATCAAAACCCGATGGCGCAGCCGTCCTTGCGCGGGTCCGACCCGCCCATCAGCACGCCGGTCTCCGGCTCAATGGCGACGGCGTGGGCGCCGCCGAAGCTCTCGGGCGTCCCGGACACAACGCGGTGGCCGCGCGCCTTCAGGCCGCTCACGGTGTTGGGCGCGACTCCCGGCTCCAGCGCGACCTCCAGCCCCGACAGGTGGTTGAAGCGCGGCGCCGCCAGCGCCTCCTGCGCGTCCATGCCGAAGTCCACCACGTTGGCGATGATCTGGCTCTGCACCTGAGCCTGCACGTGGCCGCCCTTGAGCCCCACCACCAGCACCGGCCGCCCGTCCCGGCACACCATGCCCGGCATGAGCGTGTGGCTGCAACGCTTGTGGGGGCCGAGGCAGTTGGGGTGCCCTTCGTCGAGACAGAACATGTGGCCGCGGTTCTGGAGCACGATGCCGGTGTCTTCCACCGCCACGCCCGAGCCGAAGCCCATGAACAGGCTCTGGATGAACGACACCCGGTTGCCCCGGCCGTCGGCCACGGCCACGTACTCCGTGTCCCCTTCCACCGGCGCCGCGTCCACGCGCGCCGCCGCCGCGTCCATGGATATGCCGCTCCGCATCGCGCCGATGCGTGCTCCGGACAGAAGGTCGCGCCAGCTCACGGTCATGCTGTCGCGGTCGGCGAGGTAAAGCTCGCGGTCGGCAAAGGCGCGCTTCTTGGCTTCGATGAAGAGGTGCAGGTGGTCGGCGCCGTTGTGCTCAAGGGAACCCAGGTCGTAGTCCTCCAGGATCCCGAGCATCTCCAGCGCCACGAACCCCTGTGTGGCCGGTGGCAACTGGTACACCTCGTGGCCGCGGTAGGAGGCGTGGATGGGCTCCACCCACTCGGAGGCGTGTTCCTCCATGTCGCGCATGCTGAAGGCGCCTCCCAGCTTGCGGGAGCAGAACACGAGCTTCTCCGCCACCTCGCCGCGGTAGAAGTATTCGGCGCCCCCCTCGGCGATGCCGCGCAACGTCCGGGCCAGGTCCGGCTGCCGGAAGATCTCCCCCGGCCGCGGCGCGCGCCCGTCCACCAGATAGCCCGCGGCCGCTTCCTCGTTCTTCCGGAGTTTGCCCTCCAGGCCGCGCCACTCCTCGCTGGTGAAGGCGCTCACCGGGAAGCCTTCCGCGGCATAGCGGATGGCGGGCTCCAGGACCGCCGCCAGCGTGCGCGTGCCGTGGGCTTCGAGCAGCGTCTCCCACCCGTGCACCGCGCCGGGCACCGTCACCGAGTGGATGCCGGTCTGCGGCACCGCGTCCAGACCCTCCTTGCGGAAGGCCTCCGCATCGACGCCGTAGGGAGACCGGCCGCTGGCGTCCAGCGCCTTCATCTCGCCGGTGTCGGCGACGTAGAGGAGCGCGAAGGCGTCGCCGCCGATGCCGATGGACATGGGCTCCAGCACGCCGAGCATGGCGGCGGTGGCAACGGCCGCGTCCACCGCATTGCCGCCCTCCGCCAGCACCTGGACGCCCGCCAGCGACGCCAAACGCTGGCTGCAGGCGACCATGCCGTTCCTGCCCATGACCGTGCCCATGAGTTCTCCGGTAGCGTGTCGTGAATGCGCCGGCCCGTCGCGGTACTTCCGCCGGGTCTTGCCTGCCGTCCGGCGGACTACGCCGCCTGCGTCTCCGGCACTTCCACCATCGCCGACCCCAGCGTCCCGCGGTACGCCCGGTCCAGCGCCAGGCAGTCCCGGGCCGCCCGGATGATCAGCGCGCCGGTCTCCGCGTCGCGCACGTACTTCTCGAACACGGGATCGAACATGTCCGAGTGGCCGATGTCCGCGGTCATGTGGAGCTGGGTGTTGGCGTCGAGCTTCTCCACCGAGCCGACGATCTCGCGCGCCTTCTTCATGGCCATGCGGTGGGTAAAGCCGCCGCCCTTGACGATCTCGTTGTTGTTCTTGCGCTCGGTGGTGTGGTTGACCATCAGGGCCTCGATCCACGAACGCGTGGAGCACAGGTGGAACCACGCCCAGAACGCCGCCCGCGCCCCCGGCAAGAGGTTGGCCTCGTCCGTGGCCCCGGCCATGTCCTCGTCGGTGAGGTGAGCCGCGCCCAGCCGCTCGTCGAAGATCAGCTCGTCCTTCTCGTGCTCCCAGATGGCCCGCTTGACGTCCAGCGGCGCCTTGCCCGCGGCCACCGCCCAGCAGTCGCGCCGGCTCTTGATGTAGTGGGGATAGTGGAGGTCGAGAATGGCCTGGCGCGCCGGGGTGAGACGGACGCCGAAGATGCGCCGGTATTCGGCGCTCTCGAAATGCCGGTTGACCATGTCGTCGACGACGGTGCGCGCTTTCGTCCACTCGCTCATGGGTACCTCCGTTCGCCCCGACACCCAGCCGGCTCAAACGGGCCAGCCGTGCTCCGACACGTCCACTCGGTTTTCCTCGGGATCGGTGATCCAGCTCTCCGCGATGGCGCCGTAGGTGTTGGCGTTGGCGGTGGCCTTCACGGACTCCTCGACGGCCTTGACGCTGTCCACCACGAAGCCGAAGTGGTGAATGCCGTAGGGCAGGTTCGGGCTGCTGATCAGGGCCACGTCGACGTGCCCGTCGGAGAGGTAGATGGTGCCGTTGGGTCCCCGGCTCTTCTCCTCCAGACCGAAGTGCTCCTTGTAGTAGTCCGCCACCTTGTCGCGGTCGTGGGTGTTGATGGCGATGTGCCGTATCCTGGGCCGTGCCATGCGTATCCTCCTTTCTGACGGGTCCCCCTGGGGGCGTTGTCAGTTTCCGATGATGTCCCTGAGCTTGGCCTTGACCGCGGGCGAGGCGGCCAACACCTGTTTCACCTGGGCCGCGACGTCTTCCGCCGACACGTAATCGATGGTCATCCTCGTCTTCCTGGCGAGCGCCAGGAAGTCCGGGTCTTCCAGCGTTGCCTTGAAGGCTCGCCGCAGGACCTCGACGCCGTCGGCCGGGGCCTTGGGCGGCGCGGCGAACGGACGGAAAAACCGGTACTGGGCCATCCACGCGTTGAACGCCTCCATGTCCTCCGCGCCCTTGATGAAATCGGTGTACTTGGGAAGCCCCTTCACCTGGGGGTCATTGGAATCGCCCTGCAGGAGCACCGGGATCAGCCGGTCGTCTCCCTTGGCGTTCAGCATGTCGCGGGCGGTGATCTTCATGGACACCCACTGCCAGCAGGCGCCGTCCACCTCCCGCCGGGTCATGGCGGCGCGAATGCCCGCGGTGCCCTGGTAGCCGGGCACCAGCTTCACGTTGGCGCCGATCAACTGTTTCAGAATCCTCGGTTGCTCGCGGGTGCTGCTGCCGGCCGCCCCCATGGTGATGGGCTTCTTCGACGTTACCAAGTCCTGGAGTTTCGTCACGCCGCTGAATCCCATGAACGCGCACACCGGCATGCCCACGCTGGGCGCGCCGATCCAGTGGAACTTGCCGGCGTCGAACTTGATCCCCTCCGTGCCCATGGTCTGTTCCATGACCAAGCCGCTGATGAGCATGGCGAAGGTCAGCCCGTCGGGTCTGGCGACGTTGTACAGGTAGTTGGCGGCGATGAGGCTGCCCGCCCCGGGCATGTTCTGCACGATGATGTTCGGCTTCCCGGGCAGGTGTTTCGACATATGGCGCGCGATGGCCCGGGCATAGGTGTCGTATCCGCCGCCCGGCGACGTGCCCACGATCATGCGCAGGCTCTTGCCCTGGTAGTCCGGCGCCGCTTGGGCGGTGGCGGCCAGGCACAAGGCGGCCGCAACCGTGACAATCACAACTCTGTTCGTACTTCTCATAAGTTTTCCTCCAGGCGTGCGGACGAAAGAATGGAGCGCATCCCGCGCCACTCAATGGAATCCTGCGAGCACCGCTCCATTTACTCCCCTTTCGTCCTTGCATTCAACCCCTTCCGTTCTTTGGGAGGGGCGGCGACGAGGGTCCGTCCAAAACCGAATTGCAGCCAACGGGCTTCTCTGTTAATCAATCAAGACAACGGCTTCCACGACTCGAACCCGATCAAGGAGGTTCTCTATGTGGCGCATCGCACTGGTGCTGGTGGTTTTCCTGGCCGCCTGCGCCAAGGATGATGGCAGCAAGGTCATCAAGATTCTCCAAGGCGTCGACATAGCTGCCCGGGTAAGCAGTATCGTCCTGCAGTCCGATACCCTGATCGTGAGCGATGTATTCTCCGTCAACGGCGACAAGACGACTCTGACGCGATACAACTGCACCGGACAGACGTGCACGCGGAATCCGACCGATAGTGCGCCCAGGATCGAGCCCCTCCGGGCGCTCGCCGGGCTAACGGTCGATCCCCGCACCACTTATACGAAGCCCGGCAAGCACCAAGGGGTCGACGTGGCTCAATACAGCCTCACCTCGACCCGCGGCGGAGACGAGTGGACTTTCTCGAACTACGGCGCCTGGCTCACCTATAGCGGCCTCGAAACCAGCATCGGCAACGCCACAGGGGCCGGCGGGACAAACCTGCAGACGGCCTACAGCATGTCCTTCGGGAACGATACCGGAACGAGTCCCGGCGGCAATGCGACCTGGACCGGGGTGATGATCGGCAACACGAGACACGGACAGATCGAGCCGATTCGAGGCGACGCGAACGTCGCGTTCACCCTGGGCGAGAACCCCGCTCTTGAAGCCAATGCGGTAGGCTCTCTCGACGTGAGATTCGTCAACATCAAGAACCCTGACACGGGTAACGCCCATCCCGACATGCCTTGGCCTCCGGTTTCCGTGTTCGCCGACGGATCTTTCAGGTTCGAAGGCAACGGGCAAGTCGCGGGCCGGTTCTACGGACCGGACCATGGCGAGGTGGGAGGAGTGTTCAACCATCCCACGGCTTTCGGGGCGTTCGGGGCCCGCAAGAACTAGCGCCACGACCGAAACCCAACGCCAGTGAGAGACACACGGACCATCCTGGTCACCGGCGCCAGCGGTTTCATCGCCAAGCACATCGTTCTCCAACTGCTGAATGCGGGCTGTCGCGTGGTCGGCTCGCTACGGACGGAGTCGCGCCGCGACGAAGTCCGGGAGGCAGTCCGGCCGCGCCTCGAATCGGACGAGGACCTCGACCGGCGCCTGCGCTTCGTCACCCTGGACCTCAACGAGGACCACGGCTGGCCCGACGCCATGTCGGGCATCGACGTCTTGATGCACACGGCGTCGCCCCTGCCCATGGCGCAGCCGCGGGACGAGAACGAACTCGTCCGACCCGCGGTGGACGGGACGCTGCGCGCCCTGCGGGCCGCCCACGCGGCCGGCGTCCGCCGCGTGGTATTGACGTCCTCTACCGCCGCGGTCACCAACAGGGCTGCCCGCCCCGGCAGGCACAGATTCGACGAGACCGACTGGAGCGACCCATCGTGGGCAAGAATGACGCCCTACACCAGGTCGAAGACCCTGGCCGAGCGCGCGGCATGGGATTTCGTCGAGAACGAAGCGCCGGGAATGCAACTCACCACGATAAACCCTTGTCTCGTCCTCGGCCGTCCCCTCGACGACCACTACGGCGCTTCGTTGGGTCTCGTGGAACGGCTGCTCCGAGGCAAGGATCCCCTGCTTCCGCACATGGGCATGGGCATCGTGGACGTCACCGATGTCGCCCGGATGCACGTGCGCGCCATGACGGCAGCCGGCGCGGCGGGAAAACGCGTCATCGGGGCAGCGGAATTCATGTGGATCGCGGAAATCGCGGAACTCCTGAAGGCCGCCTACCCTGAACGTAGAATTCCCCTGAGGACCGCGCCCGACTTCCTGATCCGCCTCGCCGGCCTCTTCGACCGCACCCTCCGCTCCATCGTCCCGCTGCTCGGCCGGCGCCAGGAACTGGACAACGCCCGGGCGCGGCAACTCCTGGACATGGACTTCATCCCGGCGGCCGAATGCGTCCGGGCGAGTGCCCGCTACATCATGGAGCGCGGCCTGGCGGGATGATGAAGCGCGCCTTCGGCGGCGCCTACTTTCCCCTGACGATCTCGTCGTACTTGGCGAGAAGCTCCGGCGACGCCGTGTAGAGCCCGGCGACGGTCTTCTCCACGGACTCCGGCGAGGCCGGGGAGATGATGAGCTTCTGGCGCTTGGCCTGCTGGAGCAGCTCCGGGCTGTTGAGCGTATCCATGAAAGCCTTGCGAAGCGTCGCCACGCGGTCCGGCGGCGTCCCGGGCGGCAAGGCGAAGAGCCGCAACAGCTTCCAGGTGCCGATCATGAAGTCGGCGATCTTCTGCTGCTCGGCGTTGAGATTCAGGTCCTTTGTGGTGGCGATGCCCGGGATCGGCTTGACCCGCGGCTCGTCTCCGATGGACAGGATCGGACGCACCAAGCCGCTCTCGATGTAACGCCGGTAGTTGCCCTGCATGGTGGCCTGGGACATGACCCGGGCGTCCAACTCCTTCCGCTCCATGGCGGCCATGACGTTGGCCGTGCCGCGATAGCCCATGATCGCCTTGATGGGATAACCGAGGTAGCGCAGGAATTGCGTGGCCGCGGTGGACGCGGAGCCGATGCCCGTGGAGCCCGAGTGCAGCACCTTCTTCGAGTTCTTGAAGTCGTCGAAGGTCTTGACGGGAAGGTCGCTGCGGACCCAGAGCACTTCGGGAAGGCTTCCGATGGCGGGGTCGCCGAGCCAGATGTACTTCCGCGGGTCGAACTTGACGCTCGGGTCCCGGTTCACCGCCTGGATCAGCGTGCCGGCGTTGAACACCGCGATGGTCAGGCCGTTGCCCGGTTGCATGGCGTAGACCCGGTTGGCCGCGGCCATGCTGCTCGCGCCCGGCATGTTGACCACGATGACCGAGGGATTTCCCGGCACGTTCTTGCTGAGGAACCTGCCCAGGAGCCGGGAGAACGTGTCGAAGCCGCCGCCCGGGCTGTAGCCCACGACGATGCGGATGGTCTTGCCCTTGTAGAACGGCGCATCCGCGGCCCCGGCGACCCCCGCCACCAGGAACAGCGCCGCGATGCCCAGGATCATGGAACGAAACATCTTCATTGGAGTCCCCTCCTTTGGCCGGCGCGGCCTCACAGCCCCGCCTTCGCCTTGATCTTGTCCGCCAGCCGCACCGCTACCTCGATATCCTCCTCCATGGTGCGTCCGCTCACCCCGATGGCGCCCGCCACGGCGCCGTCCTTGTCCTTGATGAGCACCCCGCCGCCGATGGAAGTCAGGTTCGGGTCGCCGTAGGCGGCGATGCCGCGGGTGCCCACCATCTTCTCGATCTCCACCGAGTCGCGGCCGAACCACACCGCGGAATATCCCTTGTTGTGGGAGAGGACGCTGGAGCGGTAGGGCGCGCCGTCCATGCGAGTGTAGTGCAACATCTCCCGGTGGGCGTTCAACACCGCCCAGGACACCGGACGCCCGGTTTCGTTGGCCAACTCGGAAAGCAGCTCCCCCGCTGCTTCGTGAATCACTTGGTGCGACAGGTCTGCCATTTCGTTAACCTCCCTTGTCATCAACACGGCCTTCGGCCGAGTCCCTGCTCGTGTCGAGGGACCAGCTTGTTCTCTTATTGAGCGGCGGGCGCGGAGTCAAGCCGCGAGGAGTTTCCCAGGTCGGCCCCACGCAAGTCGCGGCGCCAGCCGAGCATCCCCAGGGTGGCGCCGGCGCAGACCACCGCGGCCAGCAGCAGCGTCGCAGCCGAGCCCAGGAGAGCGGCCATCGCGCCCATCTGCGCCTCGCCGAGACCGGGCATGCCGACGCTCAGCATGCGCGTGAAGCTCGACACGCGGCCCCGCAGCGCGTCCGGGGTCACCAACTGGATCACGGCGTTGCGCGGGATGGTCTGGACGGCGTCGAAGACGCCCAGCAGCATCACCACGGCCAGCGACATGAGAAACCACGGCGACAGCGCAAGACCCGCGAGGCACGCAGCGTAGCCGAGGATGCCTCCCGCCACCACCAGGCCCTTGTAGCGCATGTCTCCGCACGCCATGATCGCGGCGGCGCCGAGGATCGCGCCCACCGCGGGCGCCGACGAGAACAGGCCGAAGCCTGTGGCTCCCATGCCGAGATCCACCGCGATCACCGGCAGAAGGATGCGGTAGGCGCCGAAGAAGACCGCCACCACGTCCATGGACACCAGCACCGCGATGACCGATTCCCGCTTGACGAACGACAAAGCCTCCACCAGGCTCCTGAGCGCGGATTGGCCGGTTGTGGCAGGGACCGAGCGGTAGCTCATGAACAGCAGCACCCCGGCGCTCAGGAGATAGACGCAGCCGTTGAACCCATAGGTCACGCCGCTGCCGGCGATGGCGATCATGGGCCCCGCCAACGCCGGGCCGATGATCTGCGCCAGCTTCCAGGCCGTGCCGGTGAAGGCGAAGGCGTTGACCAGCAGGTTCCGCGGCACCAGCGCGGGCGTGATGGCGGTGCGGGCCGGCGCGCTGATGGCCACGAAGGACGAGCTGACCATGGAGATGACGAGGATGTGCCACAACTGCACCGACCCGGCCAGGATCAGCCCGGCCAGCAGCAGGTTCGCCGCGGCGCTGCCGAGCTGCATCACCATGATGAAGCCCCTGCGGTCGACGCGGTCGGCGATGAGGCCGCCGGCGAGGGAGAAGACGATGATGGGGATGCCGCGGGCCAGGCCGGTGAGCGCCAGGTAAGCCGTCGAGCCGGTCATCTCGTACACCACCCAGAGGTCGACGATGCGCTGGATCTGGTTGCCCATGGACGCGCTCACCACCGCCACGTAGAACAGCCGGAACTCGCGGTACGCGAGCGATCCTCCTGCCCGTTGCAGCCCGTCTTTGATTCTTCGGAGCATGAATGGGTGGCGGGCCGGCGACGGTGCGGAGGACGCGTCGCCCCTCACGCTCGCATCGCGTTGATTCTTCGACCCGGCAACGGTATAGCCTAATCCACTTGGCGCAGAAAGGAGCGCGCGACGTGCTGAAGGGTCAGAAAGCCGAGCTGGGCGGAAGCACTCCGTACCAGAAGTGGATCGCCTCCCAGGGCATACCGATCCTCAAGGAGTTCTACGTGAAGGACCTGGGGACGGTGGAGTTGGAGCCGTGGGAATGGAAGGGCGGCCTAGGCGCCTACCTGAACCTCATCGGAACCGGCGAGAGCAACGACTCGTACATCTGCGAGATCCCCCCGGGCAAGAGCCTGCATCCCCAGCGCTACCTGTTCGAGGAGATGATCTACGTGGTGAGCGGCCACGGCGCCACCTCGGTGTGGAACGAGGACGGCAAGAAGAGCACCTTCGAGTGGGGCGCCGGCAGCGTGTTCTCCCCTCCCCTGAACACTTGGCGCCAGCACTTCAACGGCAGCGGCTCGGAACCCGCGCGCTTCTTCGCGGTCACCTCCGCGCCGCTGGTCATCAACCTGTTCCACAACCCGGACTTCGTCTTCGACAACCATTTCTCCTTCGACGACCGCTTCAGCAGCCCCGAGGACTACTTCTCCGGCAAGGGCGAGCAGTACGACTTCCGCGCCATCAAGGTGTGGGACACCAACTTCATCGCCGACGTGCGCTCCATCGAGCTTTACGTGCGCGAGAACCGGGGCGCCGGCGGGCGGTTCCTGGGCATCGAGCTGTCGGAGAACTCCATGACCGCGCACATCGCCGAGTTCCCGGTGGGCACCTACAAGAAGGCCCACCGCCACGGACCCGGCGCCCACGTGGTGGTCCTCGGCGGCAAGGGGTTTTCGCTCATGTGGCCCGGCGGGTCGAACATCCAGAAGTTCGATTGGCACGAACGCAGCGTGATCGTGCCGCCGGAGATGTGGTTCCACCAGCACTTCAATTCCGGGGGCACGCCGGCCCGGTACCTGGCGCTGCGCTGGAACAGCCGCAAGTTCCCCATGCGGGAGAAGGGCTTCGGCACCGACAAGAGCGTCAAGGAAGGCGGCGACCAGATCGAGTACGAGGACGAGGATCCCCGTATCCGCGAGATCTTCGAGTCGGAGCTGGCCAGGGAAGGTCTGCAATCGAAGATGGCGGCGGTGTCGGGCTGACGGCCCGCCGGCCATCCATCACAAGGAACGACCATGGAAAAGATGCGTATCTACTACCGGGCCTCCAGCCACGTGCCGCTGTGGAAGGTCATCGAGTACGGCGGCTTCCTGGAGCGCCACGGCGCGTCCATGGACTTCGGCTCCATGGAGGGCATGCGCGGCAAGGCCATGCAGGGGCTCCGGGCAGGCGAGATCGACATCGTCTCCGGCAACCACCACAACCTCTACGTGCGCCGGGCGCGGCACAACGAGCCGTTCGTCCACCTGGCCCAGCCCAACAACCAGTGGCGCGAGAACTGCCTGGTGGCGGGAGACGGCGTCGGCGGGCTGGCGGACCTCAAGGGCAAGCGGGTGGTGATGGACGACTTCGACGGCCACACCGGGCTCAACGTCTGGCTCTACCTGAGGCTCCACGGACTGGAGGAAGGCCGCGACGTGGAGCTGGTGGAGGGACCCAAGGACGCCCGGGAACGGGTCCGGGGCGTCATGTCGGGCGAGTACGGCGCCACCTTCGTGCGCGCGGTGGACAAGCTGCGCGCCCGCGCCCTGGGCGCCACGCTCATCGACGTCCCGCCCATGGCCATGATCGAGGGCGTCACCCTCACCACCACCACGACCTACGTCGACGGTCATCCCGAGGAGGTCCGCGCCCTGATCCGCGCCCTGGTGGACGCCGTCCACTTCTTCAAGACCCACCGGGAAGAGACCCTGGAGATCATCAAGACCCACTGCGGCGACAAGTACGAAACGGACGAGGAACTCGCGGCGTTCTACGACGAGCAGGTCGCCACCCTGGAGCCCAAGCCCTACCCGACCCTCGATGCCATCCGCAACGTCTTCGCGCTGGCGGTCCGGCGCCACCCCGAAGTGGAAGGCTTCAACCCCCTGGCCATGTGGGACCTGCACTACCTGCGGGAGATCGACGACAGCGGCTACATCGACGGGGTGTGGGGAACCGCCGCGTAAGCCCATCCGCGGCCCCTGGACTCCAGCTCTCCCGGTTATCCCGCCCTACCCCACCTGGATTCCGGCTTTCGCCGGAATGACGGTGCCGAGGGCCGGTTGCCCGTCCCGCTACTCGAACAGGCGCCAGATAAGCGCTTCCGGCCAGTAGACGTGCATGATGCGGTCGTAGACGCCGTACTCGAAGGCGGCGATGGCCGCGGCCATGCCGAGGGACAAGAGCCAGCCCGCACCGTAGGTCCTCATGTAGAGGAACACGAACAGGACCAGGGCCGCGGGGAGACCGATCAACAGGACCGTCACGAGCAACCCGATCAGCCAGCCCCAGATCTCCAGGGTGCCGCGCTGGAACGCCCCGGGGTCGGTTTCCTCGAAGGACGGTATCTCGAAAGCCAGCTTCGGCTCGACGGTGCGCTTGCGGTTGCGGGTCAGATCCAGCGCCAGTTGCGCCGCCACCATCACCAGCCCGGCGCTGCCCAGCACCAGGATGATGATGGAGGCGCGGAGCGGCCAGTCCCAGGCCGCGATCATGGCGGCCAGGATGGCGAGCCCGATGAAGAGCGTGAAGTAGTCGGTGGGCCTGAATCTCATGGACGGACCCTCATGAAGCCTCCGCGCGCCACGCCTTGATCATCGGATACGCCAGCGTGCCCAGCACCAGCAGGAACAGGATGATGACGCCGGGACGGAGCACCCACTCCATGCCGTAGCGCGCCACCGAAAGCCACAGGTACAGCTCCATCTTGCGGCCCAGGACGAAGCCCAGCACCACCGGCGCCCGGGGCCAGCCGAAGGTCTTCAGCAGGTAGCCCAGCAGCGACAGTGACAGGAGAGCCACCAGGTCGCCGATGTCGAAGTTGGCGGCGAAGGCGCTCAGGAACGCCAGCGCCACGATGAACGGCACCAGAACGTAGAACGGCAGGAAGCAGATGCGCGCGGCCGGCTTCACCAGGATCCAGCACACCGCCGAGGCCAGGATCTGGGAGAACACCAGCGCCCATATGATGCTGAAGACGAAGCCGAGCTGGTCGGTGAGCATCTCCGGCCCGGGCGTCAGGCCCACCGCCACGAAGGCGATGAGCAGCAGCGCCATGGAGGTGCTGCCGGGGATGCCGAACGCCAGCGTGGTGATGAGCGCCCCGCCCTCCTTGGCGTTGTTGGAGGATTCGGGCGCGATGACGCCGCGCACGTCGCCGCGCCCGAAGCTCTCGCTGTTTCGTTCCGTCTGGCGCGCGTGGGCGTAGGCGAACCAGTCGGCCACGTCGCTGCCGAGGCCGGGCAGAACCCCCACCCAGACGCCGATGGCCGAGCACCTGATCATGAGCCACCAGTGACGGAAGGCGTCCTTGATCCCTTGCAGCAGGCCGCCGCCGAGCTTCTGGATCTCGGCCACGCGCCCCTTGCACCCGGCCAGCGCGATCATCTCCGGGATGGCGAAGATGCTGAGGGAGATGAGCACCACGCTGACGCCGTCCCAGAGATAGGGCAGCCCGACATCGAAGCGGATGACTCCCGACTTGTCGTCCTGCCCGATGGTGGACAGGAGCACGCCGAGGATGCCCGCGGTGAGCCCCTTGAGGGGCGCGCCGGAACTGATGGTCCCCAACATGCTGAGGCCCCAGATGGTGAACATGAACAGCTCGGGGGAGCCGAAGCTGCGCACGATCTCCCGCAGCACCGGCAGGGAGGCGAACAGCACGAAGGCGCCGAAGATGCCGCCGAGCATGGACACCATGAAGGCCGCGCTCAAGGCGCGGGCGGCCTCGCCGTTCCGGGCCATGGGGTAGCCGTCCAGCACCGTGGCCTGGGCACCGGAGCCGCCGGGCACGGCCACCAGCACGGAGGTGAAGGTGTTGCCGGTGTTGCCCACGGTGGTGACGCCGATGAGGAAGGCGATGGCGTTGAAGGGCTCCATCACCATGGCGAACGGCAGCAGCACCGCGAGTTGCGACGGCCCGCCCACGCCCGGCAGCGCGCCGCCCCAGGTGCCCAGGAGCACGCCGAAGAGCAGGAGCAGCATGGGCTCCAGGGCCAGTATGCCCGTAAGGCCCTGCCAAGCAGCGTCAAGCATGGTTTCGATGGTCCGCCGTCCGCAAGACGAACCGGGAGAGGTTCAGGAGAGGGTCCCGCCGGCGCGCGTCCGGGGTGGGAGCGCGCCGGGGGCGACCCACGAGCGTCGCGGCCGCTACTTCTGGATCGGCAGGCCGTGCTTCGTGCGCAGCTTGTCGTTGAAGCTCGCGACCTCGGCGGGAATGACCAGCGAGTCCTTGACCAACTGCCTGGTCTCGGGACCGGTCAACGGCCGGTATCCCTTGCCGAGGATCTTCCTGGCGTCCTTCTGGAAGCCGGGGTCGGCCAGCACCTTGTCGAACGAAACCCGCAACACCTTCACCACGGCCGCAGGGGTCTTGGCGGGCAGCACGAAATACTTGTCCACGGAGCTCGGGCCGGACCAGATCCGGTACGCTTTCCGCGCCATGCCCTTGGGCAACTTGTCGCCCAGAAGCTCCTGGAGAGTCGGCACCTCGGGGAAGTCTGCCCTCTTCTCGTGCACCGCCAGCGCCACCGCGTCGCCCTTGAGGAAACGCCGGATGATCCTCGATGTGCCGGACCCGAACATGTCCACCTCGCCCCGTTCGTAGGCAAGGTAGACATCACGGGAACTGGGGTAGCCGTGAACCATCTTGATGTTCCAGCCGCCGTACTCCGCTCCATACACCGCCATGGCGTCCGACGGCCGGTAGCCCGGTCCCGCGGAGCCCACGGCCACGGGCTTGGCGCCGGGGTCCTTGAGCCGCGCCAGGGCGCTCTTGCGGACGAACTGCACGGAGGGTCCGCGCTCGATGGAGCCGATGTACTCCCAACTCAACGGGTCGTAGCGCACCGACGACGCCTTGCGCGCCACCGGCGACAGGCTCCCGCCGCCGGCGAACACCGCGGTGGTGAGGCCGTCGGGACGCGCCTTGCGCTGGAAGAAGTTGGCGGCCGCGGTCTGAAGCGGCCGGTTGCGGACCACGACCTCCGGCTTGCCGGGCAGGTACTTGCTCCAGTAGCGCGCCACCAGCCGCGCGGTCGTGTCCGTGCCACCGCCGGGGTTCGACGCCACCATCACCACGAACGTCTTGCCGGAGAAGTCCACGGCCTGGGCGGTCGGTGCTACGGCCGTGACCGCGGCGCACAACAGCATTCCTGCAACGATCGCCCCAACGGCTGGCTTCATGAAAACCTCCTTAAGTATTCGTGTGTTACGGTTGAAACCGGTCGTATATCGAAGGAGCCCGGCCGGTGTCAAGGCGGACCGGAGGCCGACCGTCTTTCCTTCCCACGAAAGCTGCATCATTCAATGGGGAACATCGAATCGTTCGAGGGTGCCGCTGAGGTCACCCAACGGGACGATCTCGCAATCGCCTCGGGACTGACGGGCTTCTCCGCCGTACACGACGGCCTTGGCGGAGATATTCGACATCAGATCGGCAATGCGGTTGAGCGAGTCGCAGTAGTCGGAGGCAACCGTGGAGCCGGACTTGACCTCGATGGCGCCGATGCCGCGGCCGGTCTCGTAGAGGATGTCGCACTCCAACCCCCTTGCATCCCGGAAAAAGGAGAGATTGGACCGGCGGCCCCTGTTGAAGCGGTGCTTGAGCGCCTCGGCAACGACCACGTTCTCGAAGAGGGCGCCGCGAAGGGGATGAGCGGCGACCTGCCCCTTGTTCTCGATGCCGATCAGGTAGCTGGCCAGCCCTACATCGTAAAAGTAAAACTTGGGTGACTTGATCAAGCGCTTTCGGATATTGGCGTGAAACGGCGGCAACTGGAAGACGATGTAGCTCGCCTCCAGGACGGTAAGCCATTCCCGCGCCGTCGTGTGGGAAACGCCCGCATCCGAACCCAGTGAGCTGAGATTCACCAGTTGGCCGACCCTCCCGGCACACAGGCGCACGAAACGCCTGAAACTCGACAGGTTTCGTATCTCACCCAGACGCCGCACGTCACGTTCGACATAGGTCTCGAAGTAGTCGCCGAGCGCTTGATGCGGCTCAAGCCCCTGGTCGAGAATCCGGGGATAGAACCCCGAGTAGATGATGTCGTCCATGGCCTCGCTCGCGCCCGTGCGCTGCCGCTCCGCCAGGGAAAACGGCAGCAGGCGGAGCAGCGCCGTGCGTCCGGCAAGCGACTGGCTGATGGCATCGGAGAGCCTGAACTGCTCGCTGCCCGTGAGCACGAAGAGGCCGTTGCGGCCTCTTTCGTCTGCAAGAACCTGAAGATAAGAAAGCAGCGCAGGAACGTGCTGCACCTCATCAATGATGGCCCCCTCACCGAACTGCGCGAGAAAGCTCCGGGGGTCCGATTCGGCGAAATCCCGCTGGTCGGGCGCTTCCAGGTTGGCATACGCCAGATCGGGAAAAGCCGCACGGCAGAGCGTCGTCTTGCCCGACTGCCGCGGCCCGGTCACCGTCACGAAGGGGTACTGTCGGAACAGCGCGGTCAAACGGGGCATGATCTCGCGCTCGATCATGCCACCACGCTACCAGTAGAACTTACAGATTGCAAGTACTACTTGCAGATTGTGCAGCATATCCTGGGCCGCATCTGCCCCTTGGACCTCAAGGCGACGGATGTCGTCCCGTCCTAATGGGTGGTAGTCGCCCGTGTTACTCAGGGACAAGCTTGAACCGCTTCGGTAACGGTTATAGATTAGTTACAGTTCAATACATGTTTGAGAAGCCGACCCTGACATCTCAAACTGACCACACGACACGAGACACCTGCAATTCCGCCCATGAACGAGTCGACGCCTTCCAAAAACCCGCCAGCTTCCGTACCGGGAGAAAAACTCGACCGGCTGAAGATCCTGCTACGGGAGATGTTTCAACTCGACCGTGGCGACCTGGACTTCGGCCTGTATCGAATCATGAACCTGAAGGCCGCAGAGATTTCCACGTTTCTGGACGAGGACCTGTTGCCACAAGTCAAGACGGCGCTGAAGCTCACCGGCGACGAGGAACGGGCGGAACTGGAAAAAGAGTTGGCGGCGGCCAGCGAACAGGCTCGAGCGCTGGGGGTCGATCCCGAAACCAATCCTCCGCCCAAGATCGTCGAGTTGAACCGAAGACTCGCCGAGATGAAGAAGGATGTGGACGCCGAGGCCGACGTCTACAACCACCTCGCCAACTTCTTCGCCCGCTACTACACCGATGGCGACTTCATCTCCCAGCGCCGCTATTCCAGCGGCGGCCGGTCAGCCTATCTCATTCCCTACGACGGCGAAGAGGTGAAGCTGCACTGGGCGAACTCCGATCAATACTACGTCAAAACGACCGAGAACTACGCCAGCTACGCGTTCAAAGCGGGTGTCGGAGAGTCGGCGCGGCGCATCCGATTCGAGATTGCGGCAGCCGACAATGAAAGGACAACGTCAAGGAACCTGACGGGCGACAACGCCGCTTCGTGCTCGTCGGCGGCAACGGCGCCGTCGCCATCGAGGGCGACGAACTCGTCGCGCGTTTCGAGCACCGGCCGCTGACGGAGGGCGAAAAGAAGTCCTGGCCGGGCAACGGCGGGACCCAGCAGAGCCGGATCAACGAGGCTGCCGCCGACCGAATACTCAAGACCGCAGGCCCGGATTGGCTGCCTCTCCTGGCTGCACCTGACCCCACCGACGCCAACCCTGACCGGACGTTACTGGCGAAACACGTGGACCGCTACACGGCCAAGAACAGCTTCGACTACTTCATCCACAAGGACCTTGGCGGTTTCCTGCGCCGGGAACTGGACCTGTACCTGAACACCGAGGTCCTGAACCTGAACGATCTGGAACGGGGCGACACGGCCCGGCTGGATCGGGCACTGGCGCGCGTCCGGGCAACACGCCAGGTGGGTGGCAAGATCATCGACTTTCTGGCGCAACTGGAGGACTTCCAGAAACAGCTTTGGCTCAAGAAGAAGTTCGTGCTGGAGACACAATGGTGCGTCACCCTGGACCGCGTACCCGAAACGCTGTACCCCGAAATCGCTGCCAACCGGGCTCAGTGCGAGGAATGGGTCAATCTGTACGCCGTGGATGAAATAGCGGGCCACTTGGCGAACGGCAGCACGACCTGGACGGACCCGCCGAGCGTAGATTTCCTCAAGGCCAACCCCTATTTGATGTTGGATACCCGGCACTTCGACGGCAACTTTACCGACCGGTTGTTGGACTGGCTTTCCGAGGCCGGCCCCCTGGACGAACAGCTGGACGGGCTGCTGGTGCACGGGGAGAACTTTCAGGCGCTTAGTCTGCTTGAGGCGCGGTATCGGGGACAAATACAGTGTGCCTACCTCGACCCACCGTACAACACCGGTGAAGACGGTTTCGCTTACCGGGACAGCTATCAGCACTCATCCTGGGTCACGATGCTAAAGGATAGATTGTCCCTCACCCGCGAATTGCTCTCGGTGGAAGGTATCCTTTTCTCGAGTATTGACGACATAGAGCAACCCCTTCTTCGTTTGCTCATGGACGAAAGCTTCGGTTCAGCCAATCGTATCGCAAACATGGTGTGGAAGGGAGCAACAGACAACAACCCAACTCGAATTACGACCGAACACGAGTATCTCGTCTGGTACGCCAAAGCACTCGCGTCCACCGCACCGGTCTGGAAAAGCACCGCCAACGAGGCAAAAACGCTTATTTTGGAGGAATGGGAGCGACTTCACGCTTCGTACGACGAACTGGCCCAAATTCAGGCTCTTTTCCGAAAGTTCATCAAGGACAATCGGGAAGTATTGTCACCCCTGACACACTACGACCGCGTTGACGAGGATGGGCCTTACACGGGCGGCAGGAGAGTTCACAATCCAGGAAGGGAGGGCTATCGCTACGACGTCATTCACCCAAGGACTGGCAGACCATGTGTAGAACCAGCACGAGGCTATCGGTTTCCATTGGAAACCATGACGAAGCTTCTTGAGAATGACAAGATCATTTTTGGAACCGATGAGACTCAGATCATTCAGATCAAAGAATACTTGCGCGACTACGACGGCGGCCTGAAGGGCCTCATCGAACTCGACAGTAGAGTCGGTGCGAACGCCCCGGAATCGCTCTTCGGCTCGCGCGAGGTCTTCAAGAATCCGAAGCCAGTAGAACTGCTCGTAAACCTTCTTGGCTTTATTGCTACGAGAGACCAATACGTCCTTGACTTCCTGGCTGGCTCTGGCACTACCGGCCACGCGGTTGTCAACTTGAATCGAGACGACGGCCAACGGCGTAAGTACATTCTGGTCGAGATTGGCAGCCATTTCGAGAAGGTACTGCTACCTCGTCTTAAGAAGGTAGTCTACTCGCCCAACTGGAGAAGTGGCAAGCCTGTTTCGCGCGAGGGCATCGCACACTTGCTCAAGTACCTACGCCTCGAATCCTATGAGGACACGCTGGACAGCCTCGAACTTACGCCGCCGTCCGACGACCAAACCAGGTTGCTGGAAGAAGACTTCCATCTGGCAGAGGACTACCGATTGCGCTACGCACTTGGCGTAGAGATATCCGGAAACGCCGGTCTGCAGGACCGTGATTTCGCAGATCCGTTCGCCCACACGCTGTCCGTTTTGGGCGACGGCGAGCGCCGTGAGGCGCGAGTCGACCTCCCTGAGACTTTCAACTATCTGATCGGGCTGCGTGTAGAAACTCGTCGTCGGATCGACAGCATAACCACTATCACCGGCACGGACGCAGAGAGGCGGAAGTGCCTTATCCTCTGGCGCACTCTCAATGTGGATTGTTCCGCCTTGGATGCATGGTTCGTTCGCAACCGAGAACGGTTCCCCGAGTCACTTGATCTAATCTACGTCAACGGAGACCACACCCTGAACTCCATGAAGCAACGCGGGGATAACTGGACCGCGGAAACGATCGAGGCTGTTTTTCGCAACAAGATGTTCGAGGATTCACTCGATGGTCGATAGTCCAAGGGAAGAGACGACTACTGTGAAACGACGCGCCCCAGTGATCTTTGTGTCGTACTCACATGACTCCATAGAACATAAGACTTGGGTCCGTAATCTCGCAGAAGACCTCTGCCACCTAGGAATCGATCCGATTCTCGACCAATGGGATCTGACCGCAGGACAAGACGTTACGGCGTTCATGAGGACAGGAATTTCCTCAGCAAGTAGAGTGATCCTTGTCTGCACGAAGCGTTACGTAGACAAGGCAAACAGCGGGACCGGCGGAGTCGGCTATGAAGACATGATGATTTCCTCGGACCTGTTCAACTTAACCGATACCAAAAGGTTCCTGCCCATCATGCGAGACAACCCGGGGCGCCAATTGCCTCAAAGGCTTGGACGAAGAAATGTACATCGACTTCTCCAAGGATTCAGATTATCCGACGAAACTCGAAGAGCTCGCCCGTGAACTTCACGGAAGGCCCGCTATTGTGAAACCGACTGTCGGCGGTAATCCATTTGACGGCGCGTCGCCCCTTCAGCCAGCGTCAGCAAGTGTACCCGTCAGTTGCAAAACGCCCTCTTGAAGAGCCCGCTCAGGCCGTCCTACAAAGGCTCTCCGGTGTCATACGGCAAATAGCTCAGGCTCACCATCTGTGAAGCTAAGCCACAGCCGCCCGTGAGATAAAATCGAGGGGGGTTGTTGCGACATTTTTTCGAACAAAACGAGGTGAGCTCAAGGATGTGGTCTCCGAAACTGATATAATCATCGTTGGTATCATCCCAATACCCGATGAAACGGAGACCACGAAATGAAACTTAGCAGAACCGCGGTTCGAGGTAAAGCCACGCTGGGCATGGAGGTTCGATTCGAGCCGCAGAAACTGACATCGTATTCGGGGCTCATCCTCTTTCAGTGCTTCTTTTCCCACCTGGGTCTCAAGGAGCGGCTGGGGCGGTGCTTCCGCCACCTGAAAGCCAATCCGATCTACGGTCACCACGTCGTGTTGCTGCTGCTGGTGGTGCATCTCATCATCGGACACCGACAGTTGCAAGACTTGGCGTACTACCGGGATGATGAACTGGTCCGGCGGTTGCTTGGGCTGAAACGCTTGCCGGACGTGTCTACCGTGAGCCGCTCGCTGAAGAGTGCCGACGCGTGCAGCGTCGACAACGTCCGCGCCGAGTCGAGAACGGTGGTCATCGAGCGCCTGGTGGCCGAAGGTTTCGCGACTATCACCCTGGACTTCGACGGCTCGGTCTTGAGCACCGGGCGCCACGCCGAGGGCACCGCGGTGGGG
The DNA here is from genome assembly GCA_963666515.2 of Binatia bacterium. Taxonomy (GTDB): domain Bacteria; phylum Desulfobacterota; class Binatia; order UBA9968; family JAJDTQ01; genus JAJDTQ01. The sequence goes on along the minus strand of OY762897.2, from coordinate 2,701 downwards.
TTCAACAAGAAGAAGAAAGGGGCGCGCAGCTACTACCCCCTGTTTTGCACCGTGGCCCAGACCGACCAGGTGCTCGACGTGCACCATCGGCCGGGAAACGTCCATGACTCCAAGGGCGCCGATGCCTTCATCCAGGGCTGTGTGTGCACCGTGCGCGCAAGCCTGCCCCGGGCCAGGATCGAGGTGCGCATGGACAGCGCCTTCTTCAGCAGGGATATCGTCGACCGGCTTCACTCCCTGGGTGTCACCTTCACCGTCTCGGTGCCCTTCGAGCGCTTGGCCGAACTGAAGGGGATGATCGAAGGCAGACAACGATGGCGGCCCATGGCCAATGGACTCGGCTACTTCGAGACCCGCTGGAAGCCCAAGTCCTGGAACACCCGCTATCGCTTCGTCTTCATCAGAAAACCCGTCCGATACCAGGACAAGGAGGAAATCCAACTCGACCTCTTCAAGCCGGTCTCCCATGGGTACGAGTTCAAGGTCATCGTCACCAACAAGAGAATCCGCCCACGCAACGTGGCGCTCTTCCACGAAGGACGGGGATCCCAAGAGGGTATCTTCGCCGAGTTGAAGTCCCACTGCCAAATGGGCTACGTGCCCGTCAAAACACGCGTCGGGAACCAGTTGTACATGTTCGCCAGCATCCTCGCTCACAACCTCACCCGCGAACTCCAGATGCGAATCCACCCCCGTGAGCGTTCCACCACAGCCAAGCGCCCCGCCCTGTGGTGCTTCCGCGAAATCGGAACCCTGCGCCGTACCCTCATTCAACGAGCCGGACGTATCATTCGCCCCGCCGGCAAGCTCATCCTGTCGATGAATACCAATCCGAATCTCGAAGCAGAACTGCGTCACGCCCTCGCAGCCCTCACGCCCCGCGCCTGACTCTTAAATTCAGCCGTGGTTTTTGCAACAATCGAGTTGAACGAACCAGCGTACCGGAACTGCGTGAAACACGTAATCCACGTGCAGTGTGGGTGGGGCTCGACGAGTTGACAGTGCCTGGACCAGACACGCCCGAGTTTTTTGAGGAACTGGCCGGGCGCATCATTGAATTGGGACGCGATGCTGGATTGACTGCTGATGCCGCGAACCAGCTTATCGTTTCGCTAACGCACCTCACCACAGAGCATCTCAACAGCATCCATGAAGGCCGTGTGCGTGAGTTCGTAAAGGCAGCGGCCACGGAGGTTGCACAGGGCTTGGAGCACGGCACTGCATGAAAGGTTTTTGATGGACTACAATGATGCATCTCAACTATGGGCCAAGTTGGGTGAGGAAGGCAAGGCGCCGACAGACCTTACGAACGCCTCTCGCATCCTTTCAAGCTATACGGCTGGAATCAACCCCTGGATCGACAGGCTGACAACTCGATATCTGCGGGACCTTTGCCGGGAAGCCGCGCATTTCAAACTGGTGTTGGCATCTTACGGTGGTGGCAAAACCCACTTCTTGCTGACTCTTGGCGAGCGGGCTCTGCAAGAAGGATTCGCGGTCTCCTATGTCGCGTGTGGCGAAGGAGTGAGTCTCGATAGTCCGCTCGATGTCTATAGAGAACTCGTTAAGCACTTGCAACTGTCCGACAACGGTAAACCGGGCCTACGCGTATTCCTTAACTCGGTCATTGGATCGAAACGGGAGGAAATCAAGCGACACAATGCACCTGACGTGGATGCGGCGTTTCGACATTGGATGTACAACATACCTCGAAATGACTACCCAGAGACACTGCTGTCCCACAAACTTTAGGTACCCGGGAGGGGGAGTTGGGGTGGCGGGGGAGCCGGGGGCGGCGGGTAGAGGAGGGAAAGGAGCGGGCGGCGGTCGAAGAGGTTGAGTTGGAGGAGGCGGAGGATGTGGTAGAGGGAGAGGGAGATACGATTGAGGAACTTGATGTAAGCGATGAGGAGATAGACACAGAGGGCGATCCAGAGCTGAGTGAGGACGGCGTTGCGGGAGGTTCCGAGGAAGCTTTTGACTTTGAGGTGCTGCTTGATCCACTTGAAGAAGAGTTCGACTTGCCAGCGGTCTTTGTAGATGTCGGCGATGGTTTTGGGGGCCAGGGAGAAGTGGTTGGTGAGGAAGTCGTAGAACTGGCCGGTGGCGGCGTCGTAGTAGCCGACGCGGCGGAGGGGGCGGGGATACTTGGAGTGGCTGGAAGTGAGTTCGATGGTTTGATCGCAGATCACGCCCTGTTCGGGGCGGACGGGCCGGCTTTCACAGACGCGGTAGCAGGCGCCTCTTTTGAGGCGGGTGACCAGGAAAATCCCTTGTGAATACAGGTGGTTGAGCCAACTGAAGTCCACGTAGCCCCGGTCCGCCACCAGGATGCTGCCCTGGGGCAAGGTCAGCGCCCGCGCTCCATGGATGTCGGAAGTCTTGCCGTCGGTGATGTTGACGAAGGTCGGCAAATAACCGTCGTGGTCCAATCCCATGTGCACCTTCACCGCTCCCTTGGTGGTACGGAACTTTGCCCACGGAAACAGCGACGGACACAAGTCGATGGTGCTCGCATCCAGTGAGTACAGCTTGTTCTTGAAGCGAAACTTGTGTCCCGGCGCCTGACTCCGACAGCGGCCCAGCAACTTGCCGAACACCGCCTCGTATAACGTATACGGCTGCTTTTCGTTCACCCGCGCCAACGACGATCGGCTCACCCCCTTCACCCCAAGGTGATACTGCTTGTCCGCTTGCACCT